>NZ_JBLZHT010000007.1:0-88960 GCF_048892525.1 Hwanghaeella sp. LZ110
CGACTATTTGGACGCCTCAAGGACTGGCGGCGCGTCGCCACGCGATACGACAGATGCGCTCACGCTTTCCTCAGCACAATCGCTATCGCCGCGACGGTCATTTATTGGTTATGAGTCCTGAGCCTAGCAAACTTATGCATTTACAAACTAGTCCAATATCTGAGAACTCAGCATTTTTTAACGCCCTAGTCGCTCGGCTTGATAATACAATTCGTCCAGAATAATACTTATCTGTCCAATCTTTTATATCTTTGTATGCTTCAGGAATATTTAAAAGGGGATTTCTAGCGTCGTTCATTTCCTTTCCATCAACGCTCTCTAGATGATCTATACGATCCCGCATCCAGGCGACCTGAGCTTTAAGTTGATCTCTTTCAATTTCCATTTTTCTGCGAGAGTCTTCCTCACCAAGTGCAAGTTGCTGCCATTCCTTTGCATTCTTATCAAGATCAGCAATTTCACTTTCATATAAAGTAATGATTTCCTTATTAGGCTGCGTATGCTCCACATTTTTCTTTTGCTCTTCTAGCGCTTCTTTTCTGCGTGATTCAGTCGCGGCAGTTTTTATAGCAAGAAATCCAGGAACATCTCTCTCCGGGTCAAACTGCTTGATGCTTTCCAAAGCAGACATTTGAACAAGATAATCTTCAAACGCTTTGCCACCTATACCATCCCAGTTTTCAACAACATGCCGCATTGCGATAGGGTGTTGATATGGGTCAACATCTTCAAAATTTAGTCCTGGGCGATATGTTCTGATGGCGCGATTAAAAACCGAAAGAGGTTTACCTAAACGATCTGACAAAATGAATGCGGCAGGTCCTGTGATCATATAGACATGAGACAAACCTACTGTTTTTCTAGCAAGGCCATGCATATCAATTGGGTAAGAGCTCGTATATTTTTCCTCATCTTCTGCAAGAGATGCTACTATTATTGGTCTCTTTCGTCTTCTATCCGTTATCAGATCAACTAAAGAATTAACTTCTTCTTCTTTACTTATGAGCCCTGGAAACAATGAAACATCTCGGCCATTTCTACTCATTCCAACTTTCTCAACTATTTGCCTCAGCACACCTGGTATTGTAGCCGAATATATTGGATTTTCTTCGCGGGTCGAAAGTGTTAAACGCAACCCATAACTCACAGATAAGTCTTCTTTATTAATAGCGATTAACTGCTCTGTTACCCAAACACCATTATCGGCAGAATAGTCCAAACGAGCGGCCCAAAAATCTAAACTTTCTATTTGAAGCCTAACAACTGATGTATGGGCTCCGGGAACCGGATGATCGAAGCTATTGCCATTTATTGCTTCATCTGGAAATCCAGGGGATCGATTTCGCAACCACTTTATAGCTTCGAACCGAGCCCGATTTGAAATATCTTCTGGATCATTTCCTCTAAGATTTCCCACAAATCGAATAATTGGTATCTGTCTCAAAGAATGTTGATTTGGTTTCGGATGCAAGGGCCTCGGCTGCCCAGATATTGGTGAACTTTTATGATTCGAAACAGTCATAGTGTGTATCTCCCTTGCCAATATTTCGGGAAAAACCCGTTGATAATTGTAATCTAAAACTTACATTCAGAATTTCTTTAGCAACCTATGATTATGTTTTGTTGCTTTCACGCTACTAAAAAATTGAATTTTAGAAAAGTTAGAATTTGTTAAGTTCCTGTCCAGCTCCCTCCCCCTTGCACTTTCCCGCTTCGCCCGTCATGAAAGGGCATCCTAAAAAGCAAGGTGAGTGCCCATGACGTCTGGATTTCCCCATAGCCCCACGGTATTGACGATTGATCTGGATGCGGTGGCGTCGAATTGGCGGTATTTGCAGGATCTGACGGCGCATAAATGCTGTGCGGCGGTGGTGAAGGCCGATGGCTATGGGCTGGGGCTGGCCCCGGTGGCGCGGCGTCTGGTGGCGGAGGGCTGCGATACCTTCTTTGTTGCGCATCTGGACGAAGGGATCGCCTTAGCATCCGCCCTGAAACCGGGATCAAACACGCCCTGGAATACGCGGCCCCGGATTTGTGTGATGAACGGCCTGATGCCAGGTCAGGCAGCGGTCTATGCCCAGTATGATATATGGCCCTGCCTGAATGATCTGGGACAGGTTGAGGGCTGGCAGCGTTTCTGTGGAGATCAGGGGAAGGCCCTGCCCGCCGTGCTGCATATCGATACGGGCATGAGCCGCACCGGGCTGGACCGGCTGGAAGCCCGGGTGCTGATGGAGCAGCCATCGCGACTCGATGGGATAAATCTGCGCTTTATCATGTCCCACATGGCCTGTGCCGATACGCCAGACGACCCGACGAATCGACGCCAGCAACAATACTTCGCCACCTGCCTGAAACATCTGCCAAAGGCGGCGGAAGGCGGTATGCTGGCGGCGTCCAGCGCCTCATTTCTGGGGCAGGACTGGCATTTCGACTGGATCCGTCCGGGCGTTGCCCTGTATGGCGTGCGCCCCAATAGGGTCGCGCCCAACCCGCTGAAACCGACGATTTCTCTGGATGCCAGAATCCTGCAAATCCGTCAGATTGACGCCCCGGAAAGCGTCGGATACGGTGCCAGCCATCGGGTTCAGGGACCGACCCGGATTGCCACCCTCGCGGTCGGCTATGCGGATGGGTTTCTGCGCTCCCTCAGCAACAATGCCTCTGCCTGGACAGGAGATATCGAAATGCCGATTGTCGGTCGAGTCTCCATGGATCTGATCACAGTCGATATCACCGCCGCGCCCCAAATCGGCCCGGGCGACAGCCTTAATCTGATCGGCCCGCATCAGGATATTGATGCGGTTGCAGACAAAGCGGGCACGATCGGCTATGAAATCTTAACCTCTTTGGGCCAGCGCTATGCGCGTCACTATCTTGGCCAATCAGATGGAGAGACTGCATGAATCCGGTCCGGGCGCTGGGCGCCGGTTTTCTGAAATTCCTGGCGGCGACCGGGCGGTTGACCGTTTTTGCCCTGACCGGGATCAGCCATTGCGTGCGCCCGCCCTTCTATCCGCGCCTGATCCTGCGCCAGATCATTGATATCGGCTATTATTCCCTGCCTGTGGTCGGTTTGACGACGCTGTTTGCCGGCATGGTTCTGGCGCTGCAGAGCCATACCGGCTTTGCCCGGTTTTCCGCCGAAGGGGCAATTCCTTCCGTCGTTGCGCTGTCGATTACGCGGGAATTATCGCCAGTTCTGGCGGGCCTGATGATCGCCGGGCGGATCGGGGCGGCCATGGCGGCAGAATTGGGCACTATGCGCGTCACGGAACAGGTCGATGCCCTGGAAACCCTGTCGACCAACCCGATGAAATATCTGATTGTGCCGCGCCTTCTGGCCGGGGTGACAATGCTGCCCTTCCTGGTGCTGATCGGCGATATCATGGGGATTTTCGGCGGCTATGTCGTCAGCGTGTTCAAGCTGGGCTTTAATGAACAGACCTATCTGATCAACACCTGGAACTTTATTGAGGCGCAGGACGTTATCTCCGGCCTGGTTAAGGCGGCCGTGTTCGGGTTTCTGGTGGCGCTGATGGGCTGTTATCATGGCTTTAACAGCCGCGGCGGGGCTCAGGGCGTCGGGGCGGCGACAACCAATGCTGTGGTCAGCGCCTCGATCCTGATCCTGATCGCGAATTACCTGATTACGGAGATGTTCTTCGCACAATGACCCAGGCCCCAGAAACCACCCCAAAGATCCGATTGACCGATGTGCATAAAAGCTTTGGGCAGAA
This sequence comes from Hwanghaeella sp. LZ110, assembly GCF_048892525.1. Taxonomy (NCBI): domain Bacteria; kingdom Pseudomonadati; phylum Pseudomonadota; class Alphaproteobacteria; order Rhodospirillales; family Aestuariispiraceae; genus Hwanghaeella; species Hwanghaeella sp. LZ110. The sequence goes on from NZ_JBLZHT010000007.1 coordinate 3,741, forward strand.
GCGCATTCTGCAGGGATTCACGCTGGATGTGATGCCCCAGGAATCGGTTGTGATCATTGGCGGGTCCGGGACGGGAAAGTCGGTCATGCTGAAATGCATCCTGGGCCTGATGGAGCCGGAACAGGGGGAAATAGAAATCGATGGCCAGCCCGTCACCCATCTGTCCAAAGGGGACCGGGAAAAGGTCAATGCCAGGATTGGCATGCTGTTCCAGAATGCCGCCCTGTTTGACAGCCTGCCGGTCTGGGAGAATGTCGCTTTCGGCCTGATCCAGGGTAAAGGCATGCGGCGCGGACCGGCGAAAGAGGTTGCGATTGAAAAGCTGGCCCAGGTTGGCCTTACCGCCGATGTCGGGGCCCTGTCCCCGGCGGAACTGTCTGGCGGGATGCGCAAACGTGTCGGGCTGGCGCGCGCCATTGCCGGTGACCCCGATATCATCTTCTTTGACGAGCCGACGACGGGCCTGGACCCGATCATGGGCCATGTGATTGACGAACTGATCGTAAAATGTGTGAAACAGGTCGGCGCGACGGCAATCACCATCACCCATGACATGGCCAGCGCCAGACGCATCGCCGACCGCATGGCGATGCTGTATCAGGGCAAGGTGATCTGGGACGGCCCGGTCGCGAATATCGACCATTCTGGCAATCCCTATGTCGATCAATTCATCACCGGCAGCGCCGAAGGTCCGATCAAGATGGAACTGCGAAAACTATAGCCATGGCAGCGATGCACAAAGCGAACGATGTCGCCCTCTACCGTGCTCCCGGAGGTAATCCGGCGTCCATCACGGCTCGTGGCATTTTGTGCGATTGGCCGAGGCGTCGCGCCTGCGCGGAGATGCCAACAAGAGTTGAAGAGTTGATCCCTCTCCCCTTAAAGGGGGGAGCCTCATATCTTACCCCTCCCCCCTTGAGGGGGGGAGCCCCATATTTTACCCCTCCCCCCTTGAGGGGGGGAGCCCCATATCTTACCCCTCCCCCCTTGAGGGGGGGAGCCCCATATTTTACCCCTCCCCCCTTGAGGGGGGGAGGTTGGGAGGGGGGTGATCTCTCCTCCGCAATCCAGTCTGATACAGGCAAAGGCCTTGCGGCCTTGTCACCCCCACCCCGACCCTCCCCCCTCAAGGGGGAGGGAAAAACAGAGCCATCCTCCCCCCTCAAGGGGGAGGGAAAGACAGAGCCATCCTCCCCCCTCAAGGGGGAGGGAAAACAGAGGCATCCTCCCTCCTCAAAAGAGACGGGGCATGAGCAATGGTGGCCAATTTCATGGATCCCTGACGTCAGGCGGTCGCTTCATGGCTAAACCGCAGAAAAGATTCGTCTGTCAGGAATGCGGGGCGGTGACACCGCGCTGGGCAGGCAAGTGCGATGCCTGTGAGGCGTGGAATTCCATTGTAGAGGAAACCGTTGAGGCGACCCCGATTGGCGGGGGCAAGCGATCCGGGTCCGGGGGGTCGGGTAAGGCCTTGGATTTCGTTGGCTTGAAAGGCGACAGCGAACAACGACCCCGCCTGAAATCCGGTATTGATGAACTGGATCGCGTTCTGGGGGGCGGGCTGGTTGATGGGTCCGCAACCTTGATTGGCGGAGATCCGGGCATTGGGAAATCCACCTTACTGCTGCAGGCTGCCGCAGCGTTAAGTGCCCATGCCAGCGTCGCCTACATCTCTGGCGAGGAAGCGATTGAACAGATCCGCATGCGCGCCCAGCGGCTGAATGTGTCTGACACAAAGGTGGAACTGGCAGCGGCGACCTCTGTGCGCGATATCCTGGCCTCCCTGGATCGACCCGACGGGGCGCGGGTGGCGGTCATTGATTCCATTCAGACCATGTATGTCGATCTGCTGGATTCCGCACCCGGCACGGTGGGTCAGGTTCGCGCCAGCGCCCAGGAATTGATCCGCGTGGCAAAGCGTCGTGGCACGGCAATCCTGTTGGTGGGCCATGTGACCAAAGAAGGGGCAATCGCCGGGCCTCGCGTGCTGGAACATATGGTCGATACGGTCCTGTATTTTGAAGGGGAGCGCGGCCATCCCTTCCGCATTCTGCGCGGGGTTAAGAATCGCTTTGGCCCGACAGACGAAATCGGCGTCTTTGATATGACAGAACGCGGGTTGGAAGAGGTTAAGAACCCCTCTGCCCTGTTTCTGGCGGATCGACAGGATGGCGTTGCGGGGGCAGCCGTCTTTGCGGGGATAGAGGGATCGCGCCCGATGCTGGTGGAAATCCAGGCTCTGGTGGCTCCATCTGCCTTGGGAACCCCACGCCGCGCCGTCGTTGGATGGGACAGCAACCGCCTGGCGATGCTGTTGGCTGTGTTAGAAGCGCGCGGGGGGCTGGATTTATCTGGTCGAGATGTCTATTTGAACGTCGCAGGCGGCCTGCGAATCGGCGAACCTGCTGCAGACTTGGCCGTGGCGGCGGCGATTGTGTCCTCGCTGACCGGAATTCCAGTGCCGATGCGCACAGTCGTTTTTGGCGAAGTGGGCCTGTCTGGCGAGGTTCGCGCGGTCGGTCGACCCGATGCGCGCCTTAAAGAGGCCGGAAAACTGGGCTTTACCAGCGCCATCGCGCCGAAAGGCCGGGCTGCGAAAGAAAGTAAGGCGGATGATATTGCGATCAACGCGATCAGTGATGTGTCGCAATTGATCCGTGATTTGGAATCGTCCAGCGATGGGCCAATTCGCATTCTGGACGCGGACGCCAGGCGATAGTACCAAACGGTGTTTGTTTAACTGGGTACCTGAAACTTTTTTCCCATCCGTCTTTCATGCATTGAAAGACGGAACTGGGCGGAGGTCTTGAATGGACAGCCTTCCCTTCACCACGACCGATATGGTGGTTCTGGGCAGCATCGCGCTGTTTGGTTTGCTGGCGGCCTATTGGGGGTTCGTTGGATTGGTCACCGGCATTGGGGCCTGGGTCGGGGCACTGACGGTCACGGTGCTGGGCTATCCCCATGCACAGGCCTTCGCGCGGGAACAGATTTCTCAGGAATTATTCGCCGATATTGCAGCCGGTGCGGCGCTTTTTGCCGGGTCGCTGGTGATCCTGATGATCTTAAGCTCCATCCTGTCCCATGTGGCAAAAGAAAGCCCGTTGGGATCGATCAATCGCGCCTTGGGATTTGTCGCGGGGCTTGGGGTCGGGTATGTATTGGCGTGCATCATCCTGCTGGGAGCCGTCCTGATTTTTAACGAATCCTCAATCCCGCAAAGCGTAAGAGACAGCCGATCCTATACCCTGGTTCGGGTCGGCGGTGTTACGATCCTGGAATCGCTGCCAAAAGACGTTGGCGGCTATATTCTGGAAAAGCTGGAAAAAGGTCGCCAGACAGTAAACACAGTGGAAGATGTCCAACGCGTCATGCAGCCGCCCGTCGATAGCGGCAAAAAAGCGGGGGAGGCTGGTTATTCCTCATCCCAGAATGACAGTCTGCAAAATGTAATCGACAGCTCGGCCAACCAATAGGACCTGACACGATGACCCTAGACGTCAGTACGAACCCTTTCGACGATGACAAGTTCCATGAGGAATGTGCCGTCTTTGGTATCTTCGGCACCGAAGATGCCTCAAAACACACAGCGCTGGGCCTGCATGCCCTGCAGCATCGCGGACAGGAGGCGACGGGCATTGTCTCCTTTGACGGCAAAGAATTTCATGCCCACCGGGAAACCGGTCAGGTCGGTGATGTCTTTGATAAAAATCGGGGCATTGTTGAAAAGCTGAAAGGCTTTGCCGCCATCGGACATAACCGATACTCCACCACCGGCGGCGATATGGTGCGCAACATCCAGCCCCTGTTTGCAGATTTTGAATTCGGGGGCCTGGCCGTTGCCCATAATGGCAACCTGACCAACGCGCTGCGGCTGCGTAAGGAATTGGTGAAACACGGCGCAATTTTCCAATCAACGACGGATACGGAAACCCTGATCCATTTGATGGCCCATGCCCAGGGCAACCTGACCGAACGTCTGGTCGCCGCCCTGCGTCGCGTTGAAGGGGCCTATTCCCTGGTCTGCATGAGCCGTAAAAAGCTGATCGGCGTGCGCGATCCAATGGGCGTGCGCCCGCTGGTTCTGGGGAAATTAAGCGAGCCATCCAAAGACTCAACGGCCTATATTCTGGCGTCTGAAACCTGTGGCCTGGACATTATGGGGGCGGAAAAAGTCCGCGATGTCCTGCCCGGCGAATTGATCGTCATTGACGAAAAGGGCGTCCACAGCCAATTCCCCTTCCCTAAAATGGCGGAACGGTTCTGTGTATTTGAATATATCTATTTCTCACGCCCTGACAGCATTGTGGAAGGCCATTCAGTCTATACCGCGCGCAAGGCGATTGGCCGTGAACTGGCCCGGGAACATCCAGTCGAAGCGGATGTGATCGTCCCGATCCCGGATTCCGGGGTGCCCAGCGCCATCGGATATGCGGAAGAAAGCGGCGTCCCGTTCGAGTACGGCATCATTCGCAATCACTATGTCGGGCGCACCTTTATTGAGCCGACCGATGAAATCCGGCATTTGGGCGTGAAGCTGAAACACAATGCCAATCGCGCGGTGATTGAAGGCAAGCGGGTCGTGCTGATCGATGATTCCATCGTGCGCGGCACCACATCGCGCAAGATTGTCGAAATGATCCGTGCCGCCGGGGCAACGGCGGTTCATATGTGCATCGCCAGCCCGCCAACCACATACAGCTGTTACTATGGCGTCGATACGCCAGAACGCAGCCAGTTGATGGCAGCCCGCATGAGCCATGAAGAAATGCGCCAGGCCATTGGCTGTGACACACTGACCTTTATCACCATGGATGGCCTGTATCGCGCAATGGGCCATACGGGTCGCGACCCGGCAAAGCCGGCCTATTGCGACGCCTGCTTTTCTGGTGATTACCCGATCCGCCTGACGGATTTCGGTGACAGCGGGGGTCAGCCAGCGCAGCTCTCTTTGTTGAGAGAACAGAAAGCAGGATAGTTTACATGACAAAACGCCTTGAAGGACGTCTCGCCCTCATCACCGGGGCCAGCCGAGGGCTGGGTGCTGCGGTGGCCAAGCGATTTGCTGCGGAAGGGGCGCATGTCATTCTGACCGCCCGCACGGTCGGAGGCCTGGAAGAAATTGATGACGAAATCCGCAAGGCCGGCGGAAAAGCCACTCTGGCGCCGATGGATCTATTTGAGCCAGACAATATCGACCGAATGGCGGCTTCCATTCACGAGCGGTTCGGCAAGTTGGATATCCTGGTCAGTGCGGCGGCGCAATTGGGTGTCCTGACCCCCACCCACCATCTGGACCAGAAGACCTGGGATCGCACGCTGCACCTGAACCTGACGGTCAATCAACGGCTGATCCGCGCCTATGACCCATTGTTGCGCCTGTCCCCATCGGGTCGCGCCTTGTTTGTCACCTGCCAGATCGCCAGTCAGCCCAAAGCGTTCTGGAGTGTCTATGCAGCCAGCAAGGCAGGCCTGGAAAGCCTGGTGAAATGTTATCAGTTGGAGGTTCAGAAGACCGCGCTTGGCATTCATCTGATTGACCCGGGTCCGCTGACAACCAACCTAAGGGCGGAAGCCTATCCGGGTGAGGAAAAGGGGACCCATCCTTATCCTGATGATCCCGCTATCACTGATCTTTTCGTGGATCACTCGGCAGCGCCAAGCCTGCAATAGTTCCGTTATGTTTCTGGCAGGATGCGTCCGTCTTCCATTGTGATGATGCGGTCTGCCATGTCCATAATACGGGGATCGTGGGTCACCATCAGGGTGGTTGTGCCCCGTTTTTTTCCCAATCGTTTCAGCAGCGCGACAACCTCATAGCCACTGTCTTTATCCAGGGCGGCCGTTGGTTCATCCGCCAGAATCACATCAGGATTGCCAACCAGCGCACGGGCAACCGCCACGCGTTGTTTTTGTCCCCCGGACAGATTGCCCGGCAAATAATCCATCCGATCCTGCAGCCCCATCAAGATAAGGCAGCGGCTGGCTGCCGACCTCCAATCGCGCATTGCGATCGGACCATGTACTTCCAATCCCATGCGGACATTCTGCATGGCCGTCAGACTTTCATGCAGGTTATGTGCTTGAAAGATAAAGCCCAACCGTTTTCGGGACTGAATCATTAGCGCTTCATCCGCGCCTTGCAATTCATGCCCCATCAGCAGGGCGCTGCCGTCCTGAATTACACGCAGACACCCGATCAGGGTCAGCAAAGTGGTTTTCCCGGAGCCCGACGCCCCCATCAGGATAACCAACTGGCCTGTTTCAATAGTCAGGTCGATATTAAACAGAACCTGCTTACGGGCCTCTCCCTCCCCGAACCAATGGTTTAACCCCTTGATCTGAATGGATGGATACGTCTGCGCCATAGGCCCCCCTAAAACAAATCGGCCGGATCGGCGCGCACTAGACGCCTGGTCGCGATAGCGCCTGATATCGTACACATAGCGATGGTCCCGATCAGGATATAGATCGGTCGGGCCGCGGTCATATAGATTGGCAACCCCGTACCGATCTCCACCAGTTTGTACAATCCCATGGAAATCAATACGCTGGGAACAAAGCCAAACAAGGCCAGAATCAGTGCTTCTTCAAACACAATACCGATAAAGAACCAAGGACCATATCCGATCGCCTTAAAGGTTGCATATTCCCTCAAGTGATCGGCGACATCACTGGACAAAACCTGATAGACAATGATCACACCGACCAATGTTCCAATGATGATGCCGAACCCAAACACAACGCCAACCGGTTTCTGGGTGGTTTGAAAATTCTGATCTTTCTGAACCGCCTGTGCAATTGTCCGGACCTGTGTGTCCGATGCAGGCAGCACCGCCCTCAATTTCGGCAGGATATCAGCAATCACCACGCCAGAGTCCACCCGCACCAGTATAAAGTTTGGTGCCCCGGCAACACGCTGTGGAAATAGTTTCAAGAATGTCTGATCAGAGACAATAAGATGTCCATCCGCCCCGAATCCACCCCCAATGCCAAAAGTGCCATAAACTGTGATGCGGCGGCCTTTTGTTTCGAACTCATAGGGGTGTCCACTATCAATGCGGTCAAACAGATCAGCCGGCAGAACATTGCGGGTCTTGTGATCAATCAAGGCTGTATCCGAAAGCATCAGATCCGCCTGCCGCTTGTTGATATCATCAGATCGAAATACGTTCGCTGTTGGATCAATGCCAAAAACGTTTAAGGCGCGCTCTGTTCCATCGGGTTGTTTCCAATCGATCTTGCCAAGTAAAAGGGCTGTTGCCTGCGCAACTCCTGGCACGCCAAGGGCCTGATACATCCGCTGTCTGGGGACCGGGCTGCCGTCAGTCAGAGTATTTGTGTCCGACGCGCTTATCAGCAGATCTGCATCCATTTCCGTATAGGGCATCCGAATGCTTTCCAACAGCGCTCCAAAGAAGCCGATTTGCATAAAAACCAGAACATTGGCAAAGGCGACACCGGCAAGTGCGGCAGCAAAGCGCGCCCGATTATGGCGCAATTGCAACCAGCCAATTGGCAATCGTCCGAACAACGCCGTCAGCAGCGCGGTCACGGTCTTACCGCGCCGGCCGTGACCGCAATTCGCGCGGTAACCTGCAGATTTGTATAGCGCTGGGCGATAACCGACGCGTCCGGTGACAGTTTAACCGTCACCGTCACCACCCGGGCATCCGTATTTGCGGCCGGGTCACTATCGGTAACGGTTTGCGGCTTCACCTGATATCCAATTTTCTCGACGATCCCCTCCAGGGGATTGGGCAAAGCATCCGACTCAATTGTGACCGAAGCCCCCACCGCCACAGCGGCAATCATGGATTGATAGACCTCAACCTCTGCTGTCATTTGGTCAATATTACCCAGTTTCAGCAATCCTTTGGATCCGGGCCTTTCACCCACTCTGACATCCAGACTAAGAATTGTGCCCGATGAGGGGGCCCAGACGTAGGCATCGTCCAATTGCGCCTCCGAACGGCGCAATTCAGCTTGTGCTGCGGCCAGTTCCCGAGTCGCGACCACCACATCTTTCTGCATCTGTAATTCGGTGAAATCGTACCTGGATAATTTGGCTCGGGCGCTTTCCACATCCTGAACCGATTGTTCATAGGCCGTACGCTTGGCTTCAAAAACAGCCGCGGTTGCATATCCCTTTTCTTTCAGATCCCGGAACCGCTCAAAATCACTTTTCGCTGTGCTGACGGCGGCCTCTGCACGCGATAGGGCAGCCTTGGCTTCAGCCCGATTTGCCATAACGGTATCACGTATTTCCGCCAAATTCGCTTGACGGGTTTCAACTGTCGCCACGGCCGCATCGACCGCCGCCTTTAACTTCTTTTCCGTGTCCAACGTGGCCAACAGGGTTCCTGCGGTCACGCGCTCCCCCTCTATCACATGCAATTGTGCAACACGCGCATCCCCGGCCTGAGAAGGCATGGCGACAATTGTGACATCGCCATCCGGAATCAATTTCCCCAGACCGACAATCGTATCCGGCAGCGTGTCCTTCGATGGAGATTCTGGCGGTCGATCCACAGGCAGAGCAATGGGATGGGATGTACCCGCCCCCGGCTCAAGGCCTGTAATCTGCATGAATTTCTGCAATCCGGGTGGCTGGAAATACAGGCCAATAAACCCACCAATACCAATCAACAGAACGACCAGCGGGATAAACCTTAATTTTTTCAAGCCTGACAGGAAGGTCCTTCTGCGCGGTTTCTCGTGATCTTGCGCTGCACGGTCCACAGCAAGCAATGGCAGATCACCACTGTCCTTTTGGGACAATACCGCCGTCTTGTCTGGCCCACCGGGGGTATTTGGATTCGATCCGCGCTCTTTCATGCCCCCAATCCCAACCCTTCAGGTCCAATCACAAACTGATATTCCTAAAATACAAACATAAACACCATAGCGTCGAATGCGGACATTAATACGACGGTTTCAGGGACATAATATCAAAGAACTCCTTAATGAAGCATCATGCAGACTGCAGGCGATCCACCTATAAACAACGCCCCAAAAATCCAATCTGTACCCCGGCCTCGCACCTTTGAGCGCGACATCTAAGCGTCAACGCACCCAGGCCCAATCACCAATTACGGACGCTATTCAAATTTCATTCCATTCATATTGACTGACCAGTCAGTCATAGCATAGACTCTTCGCACTTTTCAAGTTCAGAGACAGGATCAAAGGGAGGAGTCAGGTTCCCTCGATGAAATGGAGGTTTTCTTGAACGGCGCGTCCCCTAAAGCCAGCCAAAAAAGACAGCGCATGACGACAGATCAACGCCGTGAAGCCATTTTAAAGGCTGGACTGGATATCTTTGCCGCAGAGGGATTTAATGCTGCAAAACTGGATACTGTGGCGCAGAGGGCTGGTGTAGCAAAAGGAACCATCTATGTGCACTTCAAAGATAAACAGGACCTGTTTGAACAAATCATTCTAGAGGCTGTTTCACCTATCATCACCAGACTAGAATCAATCACAGACCTGCCGGAGGTTCCAACCGCTGTCCTGCTCGCAACGGTGTATCAAGACTTCCAGACCGATATTCTGGAAACTGAAAAGAAACACATCATATGTCTCGTGCTGAAAGAGGGGGCTAATTTCCCCGCCATAGCAACCTTCTACCACCGGGAAGTGATCACCAAAGTCACAGCCGTTCTAAATACCGTTATAGAACGCGCCTTAAACCGTGGGGAGGCCCTGTCATCGGCAGTTCGGAATTTTCCCCACCTGATCATCGCCCCGTTGATATTGTCCCTGATTTGGGATGATCTTTTTGCAGAGATTGACCCGCTTGACGTGGGTGCCTTGTTGGAAGCCCACCAGAAACTGCTAATGCCAGACTCAGGTTAGAAACCCTTACCGCAGTTTCTTGAGTTCCCATTCGCCGCGACAATATTTGTGGGTCCACTCTCCTTGGGCGGTGTTCTTTTGGAATGTCCCGGTGAATTCAGCATCCGTGGCACCCTGGACACCCGTCAGCTTGATGCCCGCGACCGTGCCGTCTTCTGCGACAGTGCCCGTGAAGTTGCCTCGCCCCAAGGGCAGGCGCAATTCCCCATACAGCTGACCATTCTCGACCTTCACCCGCAATCCCCCGCGCGCGATATAGCAATCTTCTGTGCGGAGCGAGACACTTAACTGGCCAACCCAGGCCCCATCAAATTCTGTCGATGTAGGGGTAAACAGCCGCGTCGCGTCACAGGCCGCCAAGCCAATTAGGGCCATGGGAAGTATAATTCGGACCACAAGCTGGCGGATGCTATGGAACTGACGTGAAAGCATTGTTTGCCTGATCCCCTATCGTTTCTGCGGTTGGAAGGGATTCTTGCCCTGGCGCAGATTCAACCGCAACGGCACGCCATCCATTCCAAAATCACTGCGCAATCCATTGGTTAAATACCGGATATACGCTTCCGGCAGGTTTTCCGCCTGGGACGCAAAGATCGCAAAGGTCGGCGGTCGGATTTTCACCTGGGTCATATACCGTATTTTAATACGACGTCCCTTTGCCAGGGGGGGCGGGTGCGCCGCGACCATGCCTTCCAGCCAGGTATTCAGTTTAGACGTCGAAATCCGCTTGTTCCAGATTTTATGGATACGGAATGCTTCGGCCAGCAGCTTGTCCAGATTCCGCCCCTGCAAGGCAGAAATCGTCACCACGGAAACGCCCTTCAATTGGGTAAGGGACGTCTGCAACCGGTCTTTCAGCTTCTGTAACTGCTCAAGGCGGTTTTCCACCGCATCCCATTTATTGGCGGCAATGATCAGGGCACGGCCTTCCTCAATCACCTGTCGTGCGATGGTCAGATCCTGCTTTTCCAGCATGTCATCGGCATCCAGCACCAGGACCACGACCTCTGCGAAATCAATCGTGCGGCGGGTGTCCGCAGCGGAAAGGCGTTCTACCTTTTCAGAGACACGGGCACGCTTGCGCAGGCCTGCCGTATCAACCATGCGCAGATGCTTATCCTTCCAGACCCAATCTACGGCAATCGAATCCCGGGTGATCCCGGCTTCCGGACCGGTCAACAGGCGGTCTTCACCCAGATAGCGGTTGATCAGGGTCGATTTCCCCACATTCGGGCGCCCCACAATCGCGATTTGAAGCGGGCGTTCGGGCGAGCCTGCTTCCGGTCGCTCGTCCTCTGCGGTTTCTTCAGCATCGGGGTCCAGATCAACATCCAGGTCCGGCATTTGAAGGCCCGGCAAGGATTTGGCGCGATCCTTCACATAGGGCTTCAGGGCATCATACAGTTCTGACAACCCCTCGCCATGTTCCGCAGAAAAGGCGATCGGCTCCCCCAGCCCTAATGAGAAGGATTCCATCAGCCCGGACTGCGCGGCGCGGCCCTCGCATTTATTGGCGATCAGGATTATTGGTGTCTTGCCCTTGCGCAACAGATTGGCGAAACGCTCATCCAGCGGGGTTATGCCTGCACGGGCATCCACCATCAGCAAGGCGACATCTGCATCAACAATGGCGCGTTCCGTCTGACGGCGCATGCGCGCTTCCAGGCTGTCGTCGGTTGCGTCCTCAAACCCGGCCGTATCAAAGATACGAAAGCGCAATTCGGCCAGACTGCCATCGCCTTCGCGCCGATCACGGGTGACACCGGGCGTATCGTCTACGATCGCCAGACGCTTCCCAACCAAACGATTAAACAAAGTGGATTTGCCGACATTCGGGCGGCCCACAATGGCGACAATGGCCATGGCCGATGACTTTCTACAGGTTGCAGTTTCGCCGCGACGCCATAATCAGCGCAGCGCGATTAGATTACCAGCATCCGTCTGAACATAGACAATGCCGTTCGCCACAATCGGCGGCACATAAATCGGGTCCCCCAGATCAATCCGACCCAACGGTTTCCCGTCATAGGGAGATACGGACCACAATTCCCCAAGCGAATTACCCAATAGCAGGCGATCAGACACCAGGACCGGTCCAGCCCATGTTATCGGGTCTTCCAAATCTTCTGGATCTTCAAAATTAGGCAAGGGCGTTGCCCAGCGCACCCGACCGCCCTGACGCGTCATGCACAGAATGGTTTGATCCAGGGTGACGACATACAAAAATTCCCCGGCGATCCAGGGTGTTTGCACCCCACCTATGCGGCGATCCCAGATACGCGATCCCGATGCCAAGTCAAAGCCCACCATGCGCCCACCGTGGCTGATCGCATAAACAATGCCGCGATCCACAATCGGGCGGGCACGAATATCCGCCAGGGATGCCAAGGCATCACTGCGCCGCGCGGATACCAGACTGTCGGACCAGTTCGGTCTTCCGGTGGCAAGACGCAGGGAAAACAGTTCCCCGGATGAATAGGGGACGACGGCCGTGCGGTCCGTGATCGCCGCGCTAGCGCCACCTAACAGACCAGCCGTTTCGGCAAAGCCTGCATGGAACCAGATCGACTCCCCGGTATCCGCATTATACGCGGTAACACGGTTGTCTATGGAAATCGCCAGAACCTTGCCTTCACCAACAGAAGGGGCCGCCCGGATCGGGCCCGGCGCAGTTGCATCCCAAATCAGTTGCCCGGTCTGCGCATTCAGGGCGAAAACATGCGCATATCCCGTGGTAACAAAGATCATGTGGTCGGCGTAAGAAACACCCCCACCGAACGCATCGCCATCCCGATCCGGCACTTCTGCCTCATACTCCCAGATCGGCTTCCCGGTTTCAGCATCAAACGCCCGAACCTCAAAATCGGCATCCATGGTATAGACCCTGCCTTCTGCGACAATCGGCCCAGACAGCAAGCGGCGGTTTCCATCGGACCCGCTCCCAATATCAACGCGCCACGCAACCTTCAGTTCATCACTGGATTTTAGATGATGCATCGCATGATCAGGATACCCACCGCCTTGAGGCCAGGAATCATTCATGTAAGGGGGCGGCAATTTCACACGCAAGTCCGACAGGCGCGGGTCCGGCTCAGCATCTGTGTCTTGTACCATGATGGAGATACGCTTGCCCGGCAGCGGCGGTGCTTCGGAATCCCCGAACCAACTGCATCCGCCCACCGCGAATACCAGCCCTGAAAGGACGATCCATGCGGCCAGACGATGCGCTTTTCTTACTGCTTGCTGTTTCATGCCTACCTAACTTTCACATCATGGACGCTATTGGCCTGTGGAGTCAGCCTCAGGATTTGATAGCCTGAAGAATCTCTGCCGCCTGCCCACGGGCACTGGTCGGCGCGCCGTCATCATCGGCAACCTTCGTCAGATAGTCTTGGGCCAAGGCCATATCACCAGACGTTAACGCCAGAGAGGCACCAACCATGCGCGCCGTATAGCGCCAGGGTTCACCATCCGCAGCCAAAGGTTCAATCCGCGCCAACAGCTCGTTGGAACTCCCCCCAGCAATCCCGGAATGCATGATCGCCATGACGTCTGCCAGGTCGCGATACAATTGTTCAACGGCACTGTCGCTTGCAATTGCTTCAAAAGCGGTGGCAGCAGCGGCGTGATCCCCAGCTTCGATATGCAAGCCTGCTGCCTGGAACCGCGCGACAAGACCAATGCCCTTTTCGCCCGCCTTGGAAGCAAGATCTTCAAAGGCCTTCAGGGCATCAGCATCACTGCCGGTTCTGGCTGTCTGTTGCGCAGCGCTGTATTGATCGGCCAAGGCCCGCATCTCAGATTTCTGCTGATCCTGATACCAGGTATAGGCGCCCGCCCCCAGAACCAGAACGACACAGACGGCCAAAACATATTTACCGTATTGTTTCCACCAGATCTGTGCCTTGTCCCGACGCAGTTCTTCGTCAATTTCATTAAAAATATCGGCCACGATCTATCCACTTTCCGGTTTGTACATATACTTAACGCGCGCGTTGTTGCCCCTATTTAGGCGAGCCGGACGATTTTATCCATGCCCTTTAATAAAAGCGCCCCAAAAACCATCGCTTTATAGGGTGATCCAACCCCAATCGCAATCATTGCGCCCATTTCGTCGCAGGTGGCCCAAAACTTGCTTCACAGAGGTCATGATTAATCGCGCAAATGTATTGGAGTCATGATTGATGATCAGGCCGCCGCTGAAACCCCATCGCAGGTCCGCCCCTTTTGGTATTGCAGCCGCGCTTTTTCTGCCAATGGCCCTTGGTGCCTGCGGGTCCGACCTGCTGACGCCATTTGGTGTTGCGGCGGTTACCACGGCGGTGATCATCAACGAAGACAAGACCCCGTCAGACCTTATCGCCAGTGCGGTCACCGGGCAGGATTGCGATACGATCCGGAAGAGCCGCGACAAAGGCCCCCTGTGCCGGGCGCCCCGGGAAGAAGTCATTGAAGCGCCGGTTTTCTGCTATCGAACGCTTGGCAATGTAAACTGCTTCGCAGAGCCCGACCCCTATGGCTATGACCAGCAAGAGATTAATTAGAGCGACAGGCACCATGGATACGCATGACTCTGATTACCAGCCGTCGCGGGTATAACGACGGATGGGGGCAAATCGTTACCCCGGACCCTGATCCGGGGTCCAGAGCGGCAGGCACCATGGATACGCATGAACTCAAAAAGCATTCGGTATCATTACCCCGTCATCGATTTCTCATTTCTGAAATTTGACACTTCCGTGACCGGTTAAAAATGGGCTAGGCTGAGGGTTCCTTGAGGTTACGGATACGAGGCTGATGACAGAGCTGATCGATTTTTCCGAATACCGGCGGCGCGGCGGCGGGAAACAGCGCACCTATTTCGATCAAGGCGAATTGCGACAATTACTGGCGATGTATTCCGTCCGGGTTTCCACCGGCGAATGGCGCGACTATGCCATCGACTTCAATGGCCCCGTCGCCGTGTTTTCTATTTTTCGTCACACCCATGAAACGCCGCTGTTTGCCGTTGCGAAACGGCGCAATGGAAAACATTTCGAATTCATCGTCCGGTCTGGTCGACAAACCTTGAAACGATGCAGGGAGTTATCCGAAGCCCTAAAAACCTTCGATAAACCCGTGCGGCTGATACAGAATTAAGCTCGATCCGGCATACGGTTCCAGGCATCCAGGGCGGCGATCTTATAGGCTTCGGCCAGGGTCGGATAGTTGAACGTATTTTCGACGAAATATTCCAGGGTCCCTTTCAGGTTCAGCACGGCCTGTCCGATATGGATCAGTTCCGTCGCCCCCTCCCCACAGATATGAACGCCCAGCAGACGATGGGTCTTGAGGGAAAAGATCATCTTCATCATGCCTGCATCCAGCCCCATAATGTGGCCGCGCGATGTCTCCCGGAATCTGGCGATACCGCATTCATAGGGTATTCCCCGTTCCTGCACTTCCTCTTCGGTCATGCCGACGGTTGAGATTTCCGGCACGGCATAAATACCATAGGGAAAATAGTCAGGCGGGTCCTGCATCGGCTTGCCCAACGCATGACAGGCCGCGATTCGCCCCTGCTCCATCGACGTTGAGGCCAGGCTGGGAAAACCGATCACGTCGCCGGCCGCATAGATATGGGCGACCTGCGTCTGGAAGGTTATGGGATCAACTTTCAGGCGTTTGCGACTGTCAGCGGTCAAACCGGCGGCGGCCAAATTCAGGCTGTCGGTCGCCCCTTCCCGTCCGGCGGCGAATAACAGCATGTCGGATTTCACCACCCGACCGCCCTTCAAATGCGCGATGACGCTGGGGCCGGAAACCGCGACCGATTCAATAGAACAGCCCAGCCGCAGAACCATGCCCCGGTCCCGCAATTGGTGGGTAAAATCCTCAATCAACTCACGATCCACAAAATCCAGCATCGTGTCGCGCCCTTCAATCAGCGTGACAGGCACATCCAATGCAGAAAAGATCGTCGCGTATTCGACCCCAATCACACCGGCCCCGATCACCGTCAGGCTGCGCGGCACCCGGTCCACTTCAAGAATCTCATCGCTGTCCAGAACGGAGACACCGTCAAAGGGGATCGTATCCGGGCGAAAGGGGCGCGTGCCAACGGCCAGAAGAAAACGATCCCCAGAGAAAATATGGGTTTCTCCATCTTCGCCCTGAACCTCAATCTTATGGGGCTCAATGAACTTGGCGTGACCGGGAATTGTCGTCACCTTATTGCGGGCAAATTGATGTTCCAGCACTTCAACTTCGTGATCCAGGGTTTTCAGCAAACGATGGCGCAGGTCGGTCGCTGAAATCTCCTCCTTCACGCGATAGGCACGCCCATAGAATCCGCGTTCTCTCCACCCCGACAGATTTAACACCGTCTCCCGCAGGGTTTTAGAAGGAATGGTGCCTGTATGGACCGATACGCCCCCAACCCGTCGGCCCTTTTCCACCACCAGAGCATCCGCCCCGAACTTCGCTGCCTGAATGGCCGCCCGCCGCCCGGCAGGTCCGCTGCCAATGACGATCAGATCATAATGCTGCTTCATTCTGTAAAATCCCCCAAACAGCGTTCCGCACTGCAGCAAATTTGTGGCAGGAAACGCGATGCAGGGCAAGGCTATGTCTGGTCAAGAAGAGACCCGCGCCCACAGCACGTCATCCAACCGATCCGCACCCGCCAACAGCATGACCAATCGGTCAAAACCCAGTGCCATGCCGGCTGCGGGGGGCATGGTGGCGACAGCGGTCAGGAAATCTTCATCGATTGGATAGCGATGACCATAGAGATGCGCCTTCAGGTCCATATCGGCCTGAAATCTTCGTCGCTGTTCATCCGCATTAGTCAATTCGCCAAAGCCATTCGCCAGTTCCACGCCACAGGCATAAAGCTCTACCCGTTCCGCCCAGATTGGATCGTCGGGTTTCGGACGGGCCAGGGCTGCCATGCTGATGGGATAATCGATCAGGAAGCATGGGGCGCCATCCCCCAGATGCGGTTCAATCCGGGCGTCCATCAGGCGGAAGAAGACATCATCGAAACTGTCATCCCCAGCCACCCGAATCCCCAATCGATTGGCGGTTTCGATCAGGGGCGCGACAGGTGGAGATTGTGGGTTTTCTGAGATCGTCGCGGTCAGGTCATGACCACAATATTCCGTAAAGGCCTCCGCCACCGTCAGCCGGAGAAAGGGCCCCATTGGATCACTGTGTCGATTCCCCCGCCGCAGGCCAGAGACCTGACAGGCCGTTGCCAGCGCACCAATCAGTGTCTGGGCATCAGACATCAACTCCTCATACCCTGCATACGCACGATACCATTCCAGCATCTTAAATTCCGGGCTGTGGGTGGGGGACCCTTCGGCATTGCGATAGACGGGACAAAGCTGCCAGATCTTCTCCATCCCGCCTGCCAGCAGCTTCTTCATCGCAAATTCCGGGCTGGTATGCAGATAGTATGGCTGGCCTGGATCATCGCTGCCGTAATGGCCTGCGGCCAACAGCCGGGTTTCAAACGCAGCCAGGTGGGGTTCCAGCCCTGGGGAGATCTGCAGCGCGGGTGTTTCCACTTCTACGAATCCCGCCGATTGGAACCAGTCGGCCAGAGCCGATTTCGCCCGCCCGCGCAGCGCCAAATTGTCCCGCCGTTTTGCCAAAGAGGCCGGAGCCCACCACGGATCGGTCATAGGATGCCTTTCAACCGCGCCGTGGTTTTGCCTGGCGCGTCTCTGCGGTTGCTCAGTCCGTCCGCTGGTGATAGACAGGCGCGCGATTCGGGGCGCGTCAGTGCGCTCCATGACAAAGGAAGTGAAATCATGAAAGTCAACGCGATCAACCTTCGGCCGGGTAATGCCTTCCTGCAGGATGGCAAGCTCTTGGTCGTGATTAAGAACGAGATCAACCAGCCGGGCAAGGGCGCATCTGTCGCCCAGATCGAAGCCCGCGACGCGCGCACCGGCACCAAGACCAGCCTGCGGTATCGCACCCAGGAAGCCGTGGAAAGCGCCGACCTGTTCGAAACCGACTATACCTTCCTGTATGACGACGGCGAAAAGCTGCACTTTATGGATGGCGAAACCTTCGAACAAATGGAAGTCGAACACGCTGTGCTGGGCGATCAGGTTCCCTTTTTGCAGGAAAACATGACGGTCCAAATCAAGACCTATGAAGGGGCCCCAATCTCTGCCACGCTGCCGGGCAAGGTCACCCTGGAAGTGGTCGAAGCCGACCCGGTCGTAAAAGGCCAGACACAGTCTTCTTCCTATAAGCCCGCCAAACTGTCGAATGGCGTCAGCACCTTGGTGCCGCCGCATATCGATGCCGGCACACGTATTGTTGTTAACACATTGGACGGTTCTTACGTCGAACGCGCCAAAGACTAAGGATTTGATCTGATATGCTAATTCGCTCTGCGCATTTAAACGTAATGACCAAGGCCGCCGAAAAGGCCGGTCGCATGCTGGTGCGCGATTTCGGAGAGGTGGAGCAATTGCAGGTATCCCGCAAGGGACCGGGCGATTTCGTCTCCACCGCCGATCAAAAAGCAGAGCGGACGATCATTGAGGAACTGACCCGCGCCCGCCCGGAAGCTGGCATCCTGGCGGAAGAATCCGGTGGCAAGATCGGGGATGATCCAACAAAGCGTTTCATAATCGATCCCCTGGATGGCACGACGAATTTTCTGCATGGATTGCCCCATTGGGCGGTTTCCATCGGATACGAAGAAAACGGCGAATTAATCGCAGGCGTGGTCTATGACCCTATCAAAGACGAGTTGTTCTGGGCCGACAAAGGCAAGGGTGCCTATGTCAATGACCGGCGCATTCGTGTTTCCGCCCGCCAGAACCTGCATGACGCCGTATTGGGGACCGGTATTCCGCATATCGGGAAAGAAACCGACGATCACATAAAATTCACACGCCATCTGCAAACTGCCATGAGCGAGACTGCGGGCGTGCGCCGATGGGGTACGGCATCCCTGGACCTGTGCTATGTTGCGGCGGGTCGCTTTGATGGTTTCTGGGAACGGGGATTAAGCCCCTGGGACGTTGCGGCCGGTATTGTAATCGTCAAGGAAGCGGGCGGTTTCGTCACGGATATCAAGGGGCGCGCTTATACCTTCAACAGTCCGGAAATCGTCGCCAGCAACGAACAATTACAGCGCAAACTGCTGTCGATGCTGAAAAAATCATCGCCCACGGAAGACGCCTAACGCGCTTTTGGTGCCAATTTAATCTGTTTCTGAGCGCCGGTTGCCTGTTTTGGGCGGTTGTCCCGCGCCCCCGGCTCACGCTATGGTCTTGCTGATCAGGTGACGCCCCCTCAAAAAAGAGCGGGACAGCACCATATCATTGTGTAAGAGCGACAACCGTGAGCGATCCTATGAAAGATGTCAGCCCCTGTGTGAACCGGCACGCCCTGCCCCGTTTTTGGCGTCAGCCTAAATTTTGGCGCCTTTCCGGCGGGACTGTGGGATTGGCCGCGCTGATGCTGTCGACCATGCTGACATCGGCACAGGCACAGCAGGCTTATTTTCGGGGGGAAGCAAATTCAAACGACTCCGTGACCGTGAATTTGTCTGTGATCGACAAGCTTAAAGGCGGGCCAGCCCCGCTGCAGGCACCCAGTTTTGCAACCCCCACTGCACCCCCTGTGATCTCTCAGACAGCGCCACCAAAGCCTATGTCGACAAAACCACAACCAGCCCCGACCGCCGGTCTGGCGCCGCCGCCCAGCCAGGCACCGCAATCGACATTGCTGGTTCCAAATGCCCCGTCCGGGTCCGGGAATAGCGTTGCTGCAACGCCACCGCCTGTGCCGTCCCTGCCCTTGCCAAAACCGGCAAAGGCCGCAACGCCCGCCCCAACGCCAGCGTCACCGCCACCCAAGCCGCAGATCGCCGCAGAACCTGCGCCGAAACCCGCGGTCCCCCAGCCTGCCCCTGAAGCGCCTCCGGCCTCCACAATAGAAGCACCTCAAACCGCAGCGGTTGAACCCTCCCCTGCGCCGGCCCCCACTGCGACCCAGACCGAAGAACAGGCCGCCACGCCAGCGCCAGCTTCCCCACCGCCTGCCCCCGCAATCACGCCAGAGCCTGCCCCGGCACAATCTGCGCCGGCCCAACCTGCTGCAGCAGAAGAGCCCCAGGTGGCGTCGGTTGACCTGACCGCAGTGGATTCGTCTGGCGTCATGAAAAACAATGATGGTCTGAGCGTCCTGTTCAGCCGGGATTCACAAGACCTGCCCAGTGCCGCCGAAACCGCCTTAGCGGAACTGGCTGAAGAGTTAAAAGGCAACGAAAGCCTGACATTGAAATTACTGGGATATTCTGAGCCAATCGGCGAAGCACAGAGCAAACCGCGACGCCTGTCGCTGTTCCGGGCGCTTGCCGTACGCACCTATCTGCTGAAACAGGGCATAGACAGTCGCCGGATGACGGTTCAAGCGCTTGGGACGAAGGATGAAAGTCCCGATCGACCGAAGAATCGCGTAGACCTGATCGTATCGGGTGCTTAAGGCACATCAGAATCAAGAATAGTGGACCCAACCGTATCTTTAGAAAGCGAGATGGCGAACAATGAGTACACCAACCCCGTTTCTTATACGTATGGGCATCTTTCTTATCATCATCGCCATCGGTGTCTTTCTGATCTATCCAACCCTGATGGATGCCTTTCTGGCAAATGCCGTGATCAATGGGGTTATTCTGGGCGTTCTGGTGATTGGTATCGTCCATGCCTTCCGAACCGTGGCCGGATTATTTGCAGAGACGAACTGGATCCAGCGTTTTCGGCTGAGCTTTGAAAATGGCTACCAGCATACCGAAGCAGCACCCCGCTTAATGGCGTCTGCCGCAACGCTGCTGACCAAGCGCAGCGAACGCGGGCAGTTGCACATTTCCGCAGGCGGGATGCAGACAATTCTGGATGGTGTCGGGGCCAGGCTGGATGAAAGTCGCGAAACCGGCCGGTATATGGTCGGACTGCTGGTCTTCCTGGGCCTGTTGGGCACATTCTGGGGCCTGTTGGACACAGTCCAAAGCGTTGGCGGCGTTATCAGTGGCCTTGATCTTGCCTCTGACAATGTTGCCGGCGCGTTTGAGAATTTGAAACAGGGCCTGCAAACACCCCTGTCTGGCATGGGCACGGCGTTTTCTTCGTCTCTGTTCGGCTTGGCCGGATCTTTGATCCTGGGCTTCCTGGCCCTACAGGCGGGACAAGCACAGAACCGTTTCTACAATGAATTGGAAGATTGGTTATCCAGCCTGACGCGCATCGGGGGTGGTTCCCTCGGTGGCGATGGCGATCAATCCGTGCCGGTTTACATTCAGGCCCTGCTTGAGCAAACGGCCGACAGCCTGGAAAGCCTGCAACGCACCATGGCGCGGGCCGAAGAAAACCGCCAATCATCACAACAGGATTTCGGCCTGCTGAACGAAAAGCTGTCGACCCTGGTCGACACGATGCGCACCGAACATGACCTGATGCTGCGCCTGGCAGAGGGGCAAAAGGGCCTGAAAGATGTGCTTGTCAAACTGTCAGAAACGTCTGGCAAAGGCGCCTTTGATGCAGAATCCGGCCGCCATATCCGCAACATCGATATGCATCTGGCGCGCCTGTTGGAAGATACCGCGCGGGGTCGTGCCGAAACGGTCCAGGAATTGCGCGGTGAGTTGCGTATTCTGGCCCGCACGATTGCGGGTCTGAAGGACAGCGGTAATGCGTAATACGTCCAAACTGTTTTCCCGATATTCTGCCCGACAATCTGATGGCGTGAGGAGCCGATAGTCTATGGCATATGCCCGTCGACAACGCGCCAATCTGGATATCTGGCCCGGCTTTGTGGATGCGCTGGCCTCGCTATTGATGGTCATCATCTTTCTTTTGATGATCTTTGTCGTCTCCCAGTTTTATCTGAATGAAGAAATCATTGGCCGCGATAAGGCCCTGGACAGGCTGCAGAACCGGGTTTCGGAATTGGCCGATATGCTGGCTCTGGAGCGGGAGTCTTCTGCTGAAATACGAACCAACCTGTCCAATGTGACCGAACAATTGCGCGCATCGCTGCAGCGTCAGGACGCGTTGGAATCCCAGATCTTTCAATTGCGCGGCGAGAATGCGTCGCTGGCATCAGAACTGGATGCCGTGAACAACAACAACCGCGACCTTCTGAGCCGCCTTGCCGTTAAAAATGATGAAACGGCCGCTGTCCAAAAAGACCTGAATGAGGCGCGAACCCGGCTTGAAGCCCTGGAGTCAGAGCGGGAGCAGGTCTCAAAAGAACTGGAAGACGCCTACAAAATCATCGACGCCGATAAGGAAAAAATCCAGACGCAATTAAGCGATCTGGCAAAACTGGAACGCGAAGTTGAGGCCCTGATCTCCCTGCGGGACGAATTGCAGGGGCGACTGGCCAATGAGGCGCTGAAACTGGATGACAAGCAAAAGGATCTGGTCGCCGCACGGGCTGAAACCGCGCTGTTGAACGACCAGATTCAGGCGCTGAATGACCAGATCGCGGAATTGAACAAGCTGCTGGAAGTCTCAGAGGCGCGCGACGCGGCGCAGCAGTCACAGATCGTCGATCTGGGCAAACGTCTGAATGTCGCCCTGGCCGGAAAGGTTCAGGAACTGGCGCGCTATCGTTCTGAATTCTTTGGGAAGCTGCGCGAAATCCTGGGCAATCGCAGCGACATCCGCATCGTTGGGGACCGCTTTGTCTTCCAATCAGAAGTCCTGTTCGAACAGGGCCAGGCTGAATTGGGGCCAGCCGGTCAGGTCCAGTTGATCAGCTTTGCCGATACGCTAAAAGAAATCGCCGCACGGATCCCGTCCGATATTGACTGGGTCCTGCAAGTCAATGGTCATACCGATAAGATTCCGATCAGAACCGCGCAATTCCCGTCAAACTGGGAATTGTCAACAGCCCGGGCGATTTCAGTGGTGAAATTCCTGGAAAGCCGGGGGATCGATCCGAACAGGATGTCCGCAGCGGGCTTTGCCCAATATCAGCCCCTGGATACTGGAAACAGCGACGAAGCCCTCCGCCGCAACCGCCGCATCGAAATGAAGTTCACCAATCGCTAAGAACACGCAATTCGCTATAAATTTATGTCTGAATATGCGCCGGAAGGGCGTTATTCCCCCGACGGTATTCCCGTAAAACCGACCAAATAACCATAAAAACACCGATGATGCACAATGCTGCGGAAATGAAAACTTCACGAATTACTGCCGATTCTGCAAAAATCTGCTGAAATTCAGGCGATGAAGCTTGTGAAAGCGCTAGCCGCTTCAGAGTAAGTACCAAACAGGTAGAGAGCATCAGCAGGGCACCAAATCCGCAGGTCTCCGGCACTGTCATCGCAGTGCTTTCGGTTTTCTTTTCAAGTAAAAAAGTAAAACTAGCCGAAACCGACCCGACGATCAGTGTAAATGGAAGAAGGTTCCACATTTCCTCTCGAAACTCCAGAAATCCTCCATGCAATAGAAAAGCTGACAATCCCAAAATTGCAGCAGATAATAGTACAAATGATACGCTAGACAGGATCAGAGAAACGGCACAATCCGACCAGGACGATCGATCAATAAACAAGCTGTCCCGAGTTTCCACATTTATCTCCATGCGCCGTAACGCGACATATACAGGAAAGAATGCGATAGAGAAAAGAAACGCAACCAAAAGCGAGGGCCAAACAATCATTGTCTTAGGCCCAATACCCTCATCAGGGATCGCGTCAACACCAAACAGACTAAGAATCGATATAACACCAACTAAAATAAAATAATACGCAATATAGGAGAAGAAAATTGAGAAGGAGACGATTTCTTTGGTGCGCTCTTTTTTTACTCTCACAACGTGATTTAATAAAATGTGCCCTTCAATCCCAACTTTACTTAAAATACTAAATACTGACTCACCGGAATTTACTAATTTTATTAAACCCGCTGAAATAATTAGCATTATTTTGTTTATTTCGTTCTGAAGTTTTTCCTCCCACTCATTAACATCCGGTGGCGGATAATTAAATTGTTCGTGGTTGGTTAGCGCATTAGCGAAATCCATCGTCGTCGTATCATACCCTTCAGAGCATGTTTCTTTTATCTTGCTTCTGTGCGTTTCCCAAAAATCATGGAAAATGTTCGCTGAATCTTTCCAGGATTCAACAATGATTACAAACTGCGTATAGCGGCGCAAAACACTCCCCAGTGGCTTGGATTCATCAATTGGCGTGCCGAAATGTTGACGAAGAGGCACCTTCAATCTGTCGGCTATGTCGACATCAGACCCAAGGTCGATGTTGGATGACGCTACAATTTTTCGGTACACCTGAACTTTCTTTGGAATAGCGGCAAATTGTTGGATCTTACTGCGCAACCAACGGTCAAAACCGCCCCCAAACTTCAAAACCGAAAATACAGCAACAAACGCAATTGTAGGCCCAAAAAACTCGGGCACCCTTAACGCATAAGCCAAGTAGTTCCCACCTGGAACGCCTAAGTTTTCGATAAAACTGGCCCATTCGTCTGATGGGACTTTTTCGTAAAGAAGATCAGATTGTTCGAGGATGAACCGAAAACAAATCGCATAAGCTGCGAAATAGACCAAAAATGTGCCCAGATACCAATGCCGTTTCGTCCAAACATTGGTCAACACGCTAAACCATGAAAGCAACTCAACATCGCCAGAAATCTTAGCGTATCGTCTCAGCAACAACCAAAACAAGATGCCCATAAAAACTAGAAAAGCGAGCAAAGCGAGAGTGCTTTCCACACCGAAAAGATAGGAAACAAGTTCTTTCATCATGCCCCCCGAAAGGAAAACCCTCAGCACCCATCAAGGAGAAATGTACCAGAACTACTACTTTAAGTCAACGTTATGGGTAATCTGTTTCGAGCGCTCCCTGATCCAGCTAACTCAATCTGCGACTGGCGGGCAGGCGATCCAGATTTGCGAGCACGTCATCATGATGCGGCATTGCGGATTGTGCGCCCTCTTTGGTGCAGCTCAGGCCAGCCCCGACAGAGCCCCATCGCAGGGCCTGTTCTATATCCATGCCCTGATCCAGCGCAACCGCCAGGTTGCCAACAAAGGCATCGCCTGCGGCTGTGGTATCGATGGCGGCCACTGGCAGGCTGGGTATTGACCAGCCCCCGTCAGCCCCAAAGCATAACAGCCCGGCACCGCCCAGTGTCAGAATGCAGGTCAGCCCATAGCGGCTGGCCAATGCGCGCGGCACACGGGTCGCCTGTTCAACCCCCAGACCAACCTCTTTCGCGACGGTCTGGCCTTCCAGTTCATTGACCACCAGATAATCGACGGCTTTCAGGATTTCCTCTGGCACCATGGCGGCAGGCGCAACATTTAATAGAATGCGGGCACCCTGGGCTTTGGCGCGCTTTACCAGGGCCCAGTTTTCCGTCGGCGAAACTTCCATCTGCATCAACAGCACTGTGGACTCATTAAGAACAGCATCCGGAACCTGAGAGGCCGTTGTGGCCATATTGGCGCCGGCGCCGACGATAATGCTGTTTTCGCCGGAATCATCGACCCAGATTGTTGCACAGCCGGTATGCTGATCTACCGCTTCGCCAACATTGGCGACATCCACGCCCTGTTCATTTAATAAATCCAAAGCGAATGATCCGAAATTGTCGTTTCCAACCATTCCGATCAGATGGACCTCTGCGCCGCCTCTGGCCGCTGCCAGCGCCTGATTGGCCCCTTTTCCGCCCGGCGTCATCAGATAATCGCGCGTCAGCAAGGTCTCCCCAGGGCGCGGCAGGCGTTGCACCCGCATTTCTATGTCAATATTTACCGATCCGAAGACGACAATCACGCCTCCACCCCTTTCCGCTGTTCATACTTTTTGTTTTGCCGATCTGCGCCGACCGTATCTATCTCTTCCTTACTACGCCAATTTGACGCAGCTTGGAAGAGTGCGGATTTCCATTGCCCGATCTGGTTCAGCCGGGTTGCCGATGGTTTTTCAGGGGTATAGTATTCGCGCCTTGTGATCACATATCCAGAGCTGTTGCGCAATGATTGTCGCCACTCTGGACAAACTCGGGACTTTATCCATGTCAGACCTCGTCAACTCCCCCGCCGCCCGCGACATCAAATACGTGATGCATCCCTATACAAATATGGAGAAGCACAAGGAAATCGGGCCGTTGATCGTTGAGAAGGCGTCTGGCGTCTGGGTCACAGATGATGCGGGCAAACAGTATATCGAGGGCATGGCTGGCCTGTGGTGCACATCGCTTGGTTTTGGGGAGCAGCGCCTGGTCGATGCCGCAACGAAGCAGATGCAGGAATTGCCGTATTATCACCTGTTCACCCATAAAACGCACACCCCCGCCATCGATCTGGCAGAGCGTCTGTGTGGCATGGTGCCCGGAAATATGGACAAGGTGTTTTTCGCCAATTCCGGTTCTGAGGCCAATGATACGGCTGTAAAGCTGATCTGGTATTATCACAATGCCATCGGCAAGCCGAAGAAGAAGAAAATCCTGGCGCGCCTTAAGGGCTATCATGGCGTGACCGTCGCAACCGCCAGCCTGACCGGCCTGCCTTTCAATCATCGGGATTTCGACCTGCCGATTGAAAACATCATGCATGTCGATTGCCCGCATCACTATCGGTTCGCCCATGAAGGCGAAAGCGAAGAGGATTTCGCGACCCGACTGGCCGAAAACCTTGAAAAGCGCATTCTGGAAGAAGACCCGGAAACCGTTGCCGCCTTTTTTGCAGAACCGGTTATGGGGGCAGGTGGCGTGATTGTTCCGCCCCGCACTTATTTTCAGAAAATTCAGCCGATCCTGAAAAAGTACGACATTCTGCTGTTGGCCGATGAGGTGATCTGTGGCTTTGGGCGCACAGGCAATATGTTCGGGTCCGAAACATTTGGCATTCAGCCCGACATGATGACCGTCGCAAAGGCGCTGTCCTCTGCCTATCTGCCAATTTCCGCCTTGATGGTGAATGAGAAAATTGCGTCCGCCGTGTCACAGAATTCCAACAAGATTGGAACTTTCGGTCATGGCTATACCTATTCAGGACATCCAGCCGCCGTGGCTGTCGCGCTGGAAACCCTGAATATATATGAGGAACGCGACATCCTGACCCATATCCGGGAAGTCGGTCCCTATCTGCAAGCGCGCTTGCGTGAATTTGCCGATCATCCCTTGGTCGGCGAAGTGCGCGGTGTCGGTCTGATCGGCGCGATTGAGCTTGTGGCGGACAAGGCGAGTAAGAAAAGCTTCGAGCCCAGCCTGGCCGTTGGCGCAAAGGTGATGATGGCGGCCCAAGAGCATGGTCTGATCTTGCGCAGCATGCCAACCGATACGCTGGCCTTCTCCCCGCCATTGATTATCAGCAAGGCGGAAATCGATGAAATGCTGAGCCGCTTTGGCACAGCCTTGAATGAAGTTGAGCAATCGCTGTCAAAGGCGGCTGCCTGAGATCGGTGCACCTGCGACACCCTTACCAAGGGACTTTTGTCGGCGTAACAGTTATGTAACGCGCCTGGAGAGACTATTTGACCCCAGGCTGGGTACGATATGGCAGTGGTATCGGCCGTGTCAGCGATTAGGGAAAGGCACCCAATGGATTATGATGCATTTTTCAGTGAGAAGCTTAACGCACTGAAAGCGCGCGGTGATTACCGCATTTTCGCGGAATTGGAACGTCGTGCAGGTCATTTTCCGTCGGCGCTGAAGCACGTGTCTGGATCGCGGGACGACATCACCGTCTGGTGTTCAAATGACTATATGGGCATGGGCCAGCACCCCGATGTGATCGCCGAAATGGTGAAAGCAGTGCAGACCCATGGGACCGGCGCAGGGGGAACCCGAAACATCTCTGGCAACAATCACCTGCATGTATTGTTGGAAGAAGAACTGGCATCGCTGCACGGCAAGGATGCGGGCCTGATATTCACCTCAGGCTATGTCGCCAACATGACGGTTTTGTCGACGCTGGCGCGCAGCATTCCTGGCTGTATCATCTATTCTGATGCAAAGAACCACAATTCCATGATTGAGGGCATTCGTCACTCCAGGGCTGAAAAGCGGGTCTGGAAGCACAATGACCCCGCGGATCTGGAACGGCTGATCCTGATGGACGACCCGGCCGCCCCCAAATTGGTTGCCTTTGAATCCGTCTATTCAATGGATGGTGACATTGCCCCCATTGCCGAAATCCTGGATGTCTGTGAACGCCACAATGCTTTGAGCTTTCTGGACGAGGTCCACGCAGTTGGCATGTATGGCC
The DNA here is from genome assembly GCF_048892525.1 of Hwanghaeella sp. LZ110. NCBI lineage: Bacteria > Pseudomonadati > Pseudomonadota > Alphaproteobacteria > Rhodospirillales > Aestuariispiraceae > Hwanghaeella > Hwanghaeella sp. LZ110. The sequence continues at coordinate 31,857 of NZ_JBLZHT010000007.1, forward strand.
CGACAGGGGCCGGTGTCGCCGAACGCGACGGCGTGATGGATCGTGTGGACATCATTCAAGGCACGTTAGGCAAGGCCTTTGGCGTTATCGGCGGTTACATTGCCGGATCTGCCGTCCTGGTGGATTTCGTCCGGTCCTTTGGCAATGGATTCATTTTCACCACGGCCCTGCCCCCCAGCGTGGCCGCTGCCGCCCGCAAAAGCATTCAGATTGTCCGGGCCTCTCAAAACCTGCGGGATCAGCATCAGGACCGCGCGGCAGCCCTGAAGGCATCCCTGTTAAAAGCTGGCTTGCCGGTTATGCCGTCTGTGACCCACATCGTTCCGGTCCTGGTTGGGGACCCTGTCGCCTGTCGACGGGCAAGCGACCTGTTGATGGAACGACACCGCCTGTATGTACAACCCATTAATCATCCAACAGTGGATCGCGGCACGGAACGTCTTCGACTGACACCAACGCCCTATCATGATGACGCTGCTATCGCCAAATTGACCGACGCTCTGGTCGATGTCTGGGGTGCGTTGGATTTGAAACGCGCCGCTTAATTAACCAAAACCGAATTGCATTTTTTTTGCGCCGCACCATAAATATACACAGATTTGACGGAATTATTAAAATATATGACGCAAAAGTTTCAATGTTCGGGAAATTAGGGCTTTTCAATTCGGTTCACAACGCGTTAGGCTTCAAGTGGTTAAGGAATGGGCAACTTTCACGATCCATTTCGTCGACAGGGATACCCCGTCCAAGGACGGGTTAAAACGACCGGAAAATATAGCAACAAATGCGTTTGCGTTTGAGTGTCGGTACGTTTGCAACAGTTTGGGGGTAGGTTTGAGCTTTGCCAAACCACACAGCAATTCAACCACTATCAACATGACCGCGTCGGTCGTGCGCGGGCCTGAGCTTCTGCGCAACTGCTACCAATTTTTGTTTTGAAGGGGTGAGGGCAGCTATGGATAAGGACGACTACATCGTTCGGTTTGAGAACGTCCAGAAAAGCTATGATGGGGAGACGCTCGTCGTAAAAAACTTCAATATTGATATTGAACGTGGCGAATTTCTTACAATGCTGGGCCCATCGGGGTCCGGAAAGACGACCTGTCTGATGATGCTGGCGGGGTTTGAGCCGGCAACGAATGGCGAAATCTATCTGAATGGCAGCCCCATCAACAATGTGCCCCCACACAAGCGCGGCATTGGTATGGTGTTCCAGAACTACGCCCTTTTCCCGCATATGAGCGTCGCTGAGAACCTGGCCTTTCCGTTGAAAGTACGCGGGATGAACAAGTCGGATTCAGACGCAAAGGTTAAGCGTGCCTTGGGAATGGTGCGATTGGATGATTTTGGTGGTCGCCGTCCTGGGCAATTGTCTGGTGGTCAACAGCAGCGCGTCGCGGTTGCGCGCGCTTTGGTGTTCGAGCCGGATCTGGTGCTGATGGATGAACCACTGGGCGCGCTGGATAAAAACCTGCGCGAAGAAATGCAGTTTGAAATCAAACACATCCATGAATCTTTGGGTGTGTCCGTGGTTTATGTAACGCATGACCAATCAGAAGCTTTGACGATGTCTAACCGGATCGCCGTTTTCAACGATGGTGTGGTGCAGCAGTTAGCAGCCCCGGAAGTCCTGTATGAAAAGCCAGAGAATGCCTTTGTTGCGCAATTCATTGGTGAGAATAACAAGCTGACCGGCAAAGTGACCGCCGTCGATGGTGATATCGCACAGGTCACGCTGGATGGCGGCGGCGACAAGGTGGCTGCATTGGCGGTCAAATGCGGTGGCGTTGGTGAGAAAAGCCAACTGTCGATCCGCCCCGAGCGCGTTATTCTGGGCGATGAAGATGTCCCCAATAAGATGTCAGGTAAGGTCGTCGAACTGATTTACCTGGGCGACCACATCCGGTGCCGGATGGAAGTGGGCGACAGCAGTGAATTTATTGTGAAAGTGGCCAACAGCCATGCTCACGCAGCCCTGAAAGTCGGAGAAGTTACCCCGATCGGATGGGTCACAGAGGATTGCCGGGCGCTGGATGTGCTCTAGGTAAAATATTTAACCGTTATCGGATTCGTCCCGTCCGAGACGAATTCGAGTTCTCGAAACTCGGACGACATGAAACAGCTAAACCAGGGAGTAATCCATGAAATCCATGTATACCCTTGCTACCGCAGCCGCGGCACTGATGGCGATGTCTTCTGCACAAGCAGAAGATATGACCATTGTGTCCTGGGGCGGAGCCTACTCTGCCTCTCAGCAGGCGGCGTATCACGATCCCTACATGAAGCTTAATCCCGATGTGAACATCATCAACGATGAAAGCTCTAACGAAGCCGTGGCCAAAATGCGCGCCATGGCGGAAGCGGGAAACATCACCTGGGACGTCGTTGACGTCGTTGCAGCGGATGCAATCCGTCTGTGCGATGAAGGCCTGGCCATTGAAATCGATCCGGACAAGGATCTGGCCCCTGCGCCAGACGGCACCCCGGCTTCTGAAGACTTTGGCGAATTGCTGGTCTCCCCCTGCTATATCCCACAGATCGTTTATTCGACGACCTTTGGCTATCGCACCGATGTCGCCGAATGGGGCGGCAAAGAGCCGGAAGACCTGTGTGCCGTTTTCGACACCAAAACCTTCCCCGGCAAACGCAGCCTGGAAAAGCGCCCGATCAACAACGTCGAATGGGCCCTGCTGTGTGACGGTGTTGCACCAGACAAGATCTATGACGTGCTGTCCACCGATGCAGGCGTTGAGCAGGCATTGGCTAAACTCGCCACGATCCGTGACGACGTGATCTGGTGGTCTGCCGGTGCAGAAACGCCCCAGCGCCTCGCCGATGGCGAAGCGGTAATCGGTTCGACCTATAACGGTCGTCTGTTCTCTGTCATCGAAGAACAGAAGCAGCCGGTTAAAATGCTGTGGGACTGGCAGGTATTTGACCTGGACGGCTGGATCGTTCCGGCTGGTCTGCCTGAAGACCGCCTGAAGCGCGCTATGGACTATATCTACTTTGCCACCGATACGCAGCGTCTTGCGGATCAGGCCAAGTATATCTCTTACGGCCCGGCGCGTAAGTCTTCGGCACCGTTGGTTGGTAAGCATGCAGAACTGGGCATCGAAATGGCCCCGCATATGCCGACCGATCCGAACAACGCCAAGAACACACTGCTGTATAACTACGAGTGGTGGGCTGATAACCGCGATGATCTGGATGCTAAATTCCAGGCATGGTTGGCTCAGTAATGCCTATTGTCGGGGGCGGAGCGCCGTCCCCGACAGTTTGTTCCTTTCAGATGATTTTTATTTTTTTGTAAATTTTGATTTTACTGAGTGTTGGTTGGGTTTGGCGTAATCGGTTCAGCGTGAATGGGGGATGACGATGAGTAACGCACAGGCAAGTAATGCCGGAGTAATTTCCGCAGATGGTGTGCCGCTGAAAGTCAGTTTAGCACGTGCGCTGCGGCGCCAGAAAATTCGCGCCCTGATGCTGATCGCCCCGCTGCTGATATTCGTTGTCATCAGCTTCATTGCGCCGATTGCGGATATGTTGTTCCGGTCTGTCGAAAACTCCATCGTACCAGATACCCTGCCGAAAACCGTTGTCGCCCTTCAGGAGTGGGATCCTGCCTCGAATGAAGCGCCAGGCGAAGCCGTGTTTGCGGCAATGCATGCCGATCTTGTTATCGCCGCTGAACAAAAAATCCACACCCGTGTGGGCCAGCGCCTGAACTATGAAGCGCCCGGCGTTTCCAGCCTGTTCCGAAAAACGGGCCGCCGGGTAGACCGGATGGAACCTGGCAATTACAAAGAACAGTTCCTCGCGATCGATAAGGACTGGGGCAATGTAGAAATCTGGCAGACGATCCATCGTTTTTCCGGCAATTACACCTCCGGGTATTTTCTGTCTGCCGCCGATGCGGAACTGACGCCAGACGGCATTGAACTGGTCCCGGAGAACGAGCGCATATATCTGACATTGTTCGTCCGCACGCTGGTCCTGTCCTTCACGATTACCCTGACCTGCGTTCTGTTAGGATATCCAATTGCCTTTTTGCTGTCGAACCTGCCGATGCGCACATCCAACATGTTGTTGATTCTGGTCCTGCTGCCGTTCTGGACATCGTTGCTGGTGCGCACATCCTCCTGGATCGTGCTGTTGCAGCAACAGGGGGTTATCAATGATCTGTTGGTTTCCATTGGAATATTGGACGATCAGAATCGACTTGAACTGATGTATAATCAGTTCGGGACGATCATTGCGATGACCCATATCCTGCTACCCTTTATGATTTTGCCACTTTATTCGGTCATGAAGACGATATCTCCCTCCTATGTCCGGGCGGCGAAATCTCTGGGGGCAAATGATTGGACGGCCTTCTGGAAAGTTTACTTCCCCAATTCAATTCCAGGAATCGGGGCGGGGGCTATTCTGGTCTTTATCCTGTCTATTGGTTACTACATCACACCGGAACTGGTTGGGGGCACCTCGGGGATCTTTATCTCAAACCGGATCGCTTACCACATTTCTTCTTCGCTGAACTGGGGACTGGCTGCAGCGCTTGGCGTTATTCTGCTGGCACTGATTCTCGTGTTCTATTGGCTCTACGATAAGATCGTGGGCATCGACAACGTGGCTCTGGGGTAAAATCAATGGCTGCTCTTCCTCCCTACGCATCATCGGCGCAAATTGCCTGGCACTACGGGTTCCGGACGATCTGTACCTTGATTTTCATCTTCCTGATGTTGCCGATCATGGTGATTGTACCGCTCAGCTTTAACGCTGAAGACTTTTTCACCTTTACCAAAGCAATGCTGGCATTGGATCCAGACGGCTATTCGTTGAAGCACTACAATGACTTCTTCACCAATTCCGATTGGCAGGGCGCATTGGGGAACAGTTTGCGCATTGCCCCAATGGCGACATTGCTGTCCACCGGTCTTGGCACCCTGGCTGCAATTGGCCTGTCACAACAGCATGTCCCATTCAAAGGGGCGATCATGGCGATCCTGATTTCGCCGATGATCGTGCCGCTGATTATCTCTGCTGCAGGCATGTATTTCTTTTATTCCCGCATCGGCCTGCAGGGCACCTATTGGGGCGTGGTTCTGGCGCATGCCGCCCTGGGAACGCCCTTTGTTATCATTACCGTCACGGCCACGCTGGTTGGTTTCGACCGAAGTCTGGTTCGGGCGGCTGCCAGTCTGGGGGCCAATCCGGTCACAACTTTCGTTAAGGTTCAGATGCCCCTGATCCTGCCCGGTGTTATCTCCGGTGGCCTGTTTGCCTTCATCACCTCCTTTGACGAGGTTGTGGTCGTGCTATTCGTTGGATCGGCAGGACAGAAAACCTTACCCTGGCAGATGTTCACGGGCCTGCGGGAGCAGATATCCCCGACCATTCTGGCCGTTGCAACCGTGCTGATCGCGATATCCATCCTGCTGCTCAGCACGCTGGAACTGTTACGTCGCCGTTCCGAGCGGTTGCGGGGCATGTCACCAGGGTAATTTGCACCGAGTAACTGCATCATAAAATGCGCTGACTGTCAGCAATCCGCATTGCTGTTCCTAAGGCATTTGGATAGCGTTCCATCGTATTGGACGCATTGCGAAAATCATTTCTGGATTTTCTGCGGCGAAGGCCTTAAGTCTGTTGCGAGCGACTCGCAACTAATAGAAAGTATGCTGATGTATGGCGATAGAAGTTTGGTCCCTGGCGAAGCGGTCCGACTGCTCGCCCTGGGCGCATTGATGGAAAAGGATTGCCGCTATGGCGATCTGGCGACTGAAATTCGTTTCTTCACCCAACGTATCGTAGGCCCCTCTCTGGATCTGTTGGGGTCCTCGCTGGAATTGTTGCGAATAGAGGGGTTGGCCGACGCAGTTGAACATGCGGAAAATGATGAACGCGCCCTTTTGCGTATTACGGAGTCCGGTCGCAGCCTTTTTGAAGACCTGATGAGTGCGCAACTGAGAGCACCGATAAATGATGTCGGGCGTTTGGTACTGCTACTGAAACTGCGGTTTCTTACCTATCTGCCAAAAGAGGCACAGGAAGACCAATTGGACCTGTTGAGTGATATCGTCCGTACCGAACGTGCCCGTGCCGCAGAGCTGGTCAAAGAATTCGGGGAACATCCCATCGCAGACTGGCTGGCAATTGACATTGAACAGGCCGACCGGCGCATCACCTGGTTAGAGTCGGCTCTTAAAAAACTCTCTGTGAGTTGATTTAACGATAATGCCGGGCGACCGTTTCTACGAAAACAGGAACGGATATAGGTTTGGACAGATAATCATCGCAGCCCGCTTTCAGAAACCGTGCTTCATCCCCTGCCATGGCAAACGCGGTAACAGCGATGATGGGAATATCTGCAAGGTCAGGATTCGCCCGAATGGCCTTCGTGCATTCCACCCCTGACATACCCGGCAGTTGGATATCCATTATAATCGCACCAGGGCGAATTTCCTTCAGCAATTCCAGGGCCTTTTCCGCATCACCGGCCTTAAAGACGGTATAGCCCAGCGCCACGAGAAGATCGCTGAACAACCTCATATTGATGATATTATCTTCAACTATCAGTATTGGTGCAGATGCTGTCATGAGCCTTAAACCTGTGCATTCTTTTCCATCACGTGCGACGATGTACCGTATCTTACAGTGCGTCTTCTTAATAAAATGGAAAGACTTTTGTCATTTTTATTCAATAGGAATGGAGGCCAGCGCAGTGAGCGCATCCCCTTCAACGCGATAGCTTAACCGATTGAGTTTGAAACTGTCCGGCGCAATCAACTCGTAAAATGCGCGGGCATGCAGATCCAGTCTATCAGCATGCCAGTCGATACGGCGATATCCCTGGTCCAGACAAATTTGCGCCAGATGCGTCATCAGGGCCTTTCCAACCCGTTTGCCACGCGCTTCCTCTGTCACATAGAGGTCCCGCAGGAAAATCCCATTTCCCACAAAGGCCGCTTCATAGACGGTCGAATACATTGCAAAGCCGAGGGGCTTCGATTGCTCTCCTGGCTGGGTCCAGGCAATAAGACAGTCATAGGCACCCGCCCCTGCCGGGCCATCCTGTTCCAGAATGGTCGCAAGTTCAGCCTCTTCAACAGGCATTGGTGTTTTATAGAAAGCCAGCATTTCGGCGACCAAAGGACCGATTTTCGCCATATCGCCCGGTCCGGCAGGGACAATCTGAAATGCTGTCATAGGCTTTAGTTCTGCACAACGCCGGATGGTGCCAGGGTCAAGGCTCCGCTGGACAGATCTTTCACAAGGCTCAACGCCTTATCCAAGGCCTCATCCACTTCCTCCGTCTCTGGATCATCCAGCACGGCAATGGTGGGTTCGATGCCCCCGTCAACCGACTTGCCACTGGGCGTATAATACAGCGCCGTCGTCAGTTTTAGACCGCCGCCGCCGCTGAATTCATAGGTCGTTTGAACAGAGCCTTTGCCATAGCTGCGCTCGCCGATCACCAGACCGCGGTCGCGATATTTGATTGCACCGGCGACAATCTCTGATGCACTGGCCGAGCCTTTATTGATCAAAACGACGACCGGCAGGCCTTCGCTGGGATCTGCATAATCGGCATCAAATTCCTGACTATCTGTCCGGCTGCGCGTGGAAACAACCAGCCCCCCTCTGAGAAAGGCTCCCGCGACATCGATACTTTCATCCAACAGGCCGCCCGGATTGCTGCGCAGGTCAACCACATAGCCTTTCAAGCCGTTCGGCCCGGCCTGTTGTTTCAACTCCGACATGGCGCGGCGCAGCGCGCTGCCTGTATCGCGCACGAAATGGGTAATGCGCAGATAGGCAATCCCATCGTCTTCAATTCTATATCGCACACGCTGAATGCGAATAACCTCCCGGGTCAGTGGCAGATCGAAATCCGCCTGGCCTTCCCGTGCGATGGTGACGGTAATCACCGATCCAGGCGGGCCGCGCAGCAGTTCAACAGAATCGCGCAAATCCATTTCCGCCAGCGAAACGCCGTCGGCATGGGTTAAGACATCGCCAGACTTCACGCCCGCGCGCATCGCTGGCGTCCCATCGATGGGGGAAATTACCGCCAGCCCTTTGGGGTCCTTCTTAATCTCAATCCCCAAACCGCCAAATGCCCCATTGATCTCCTGATTCAATTTCTGAAAGGCATCTCGGTCCATATAGACAGAATAATCGTCCAGCGAATGCATCATCCCGTTGATCGCGGCCTCGACCAAATCGGAGTCCGACGCCACCGTCGGGTCTGGGAAGCTTTCCCGCATCCCCTCCTCTGCCGATTTCATCAAATCGACATCCTCTGTCGGTCGAACATAAGCATATCGGACGCGCTGATAGGCCTGAGCGAAAAGGCGACTGTCGGCGCGATGGGGATCTTCTGGACCGATCCGCCCCCCGCGATAGGCGCTGATAAACTGATCCATTTTTGCGGCTGTATCGCGCGCGTCGGGTGCGGAGATACCGCCGCCCATGACACAGGCAACCGCAACGACACCGGCAAATCCCGCCGCAAGGAGAAGTTTGGTTCCACGTTTCATGCGCATAATTATAGTCGATCTATCCATCATTCGCCAATTCACTTGATAGGGCCGCAAGGCATTTAGCAGAAAGTACCGTAGCGCAGCTTTTAGACCGCGCAAGCATCTCGCCCAGCCAATGCTAGAACCGTGCCATTTGCACTAACGCCGCTATTGCGACCCATCACGATATTGCCGGGTAAGACGCTGGTAATGCTGTGCATCAAAGACCAGAAAGTCGGCATCTTCAGGGCGAAGATCGCGCATTTTCCGGGCAGGATTGCCTGCCCATAACTCGCCGGAAGGAATCTTCTTGTTTGGTGCGACCAAAGCGCCCGCAGCAACAAAGGCACCCTGTCCCACGACAGCCCCATCCAGCACGATGGCCCCGATCCCGACCAGGCATCCATCCTCCAGCGTGCAGCCATGCAGCCTGGCCCCATGCCCAACCGTCACATTCTGTCCGATCACAGTGGGCCCTGTATCCAGGGTGACATGAACAACCGTGCCATCCTGAACATTCGACCCATCGCCAACAGTGATGCTTTGATCATCACCGCGCAGGACACAGCCAAACCAGATACTGACGCCTGCCCCGATCGTGACATCACCAACCAGCACGGCCCCTGGGGCAATATAGGCGCTGGGGTCGATCTTTGGCGTCTTCCCAGCATAGGCCAGGATGATCGGTTCAGCGGTCATGGAACGGGATCCCTATTCTGCGGCGTGTAGACCCGCAGAGTGCCCAGCCGGGTTCAATCGATCAAGCGCCAATCGATCCGCGGCGATATGGGTCGCGATGCCTTCCTTCTTGGCCCGCTGATAGATTTCTTCCAGGGTAACGCCAATCTGCGCGATATGCGCAAAGGTCGTTTCCCGATCAAAATTCGGACCTTCGTGATAGATGTGGATCACCCCACCGGCATTAATCACATAATCGGGCGCATAGAGAATACCGCGCTGGGCGAGGCGATCCCCGTGGCGATCTTCGGCCAACTGGTTGTTGGCAGCCCCAGCCACAACACTGGCGCGCAATCGATCCACAGTCTTGTCATTGATCGACGCCCCCAGCGCACAGGGCGCATAAACATCAACATCGGCATCATAGATATCGTCCAGACCGACCACGGTTGCGTTCAATTCTGACTCTGCCTTCGCCAAAGCCGCCTGATCGATATCGGTGACGGTCAGGACAGCACCGGCCTCATGAAGCTGGCGCGCCAGATCATAGCCAACATGCCCCAGACCCTGAACGGCGACACGGATGCCTTGCAGGTCCGTTGCACCCAACCGGGCGCGCACAGTCGCCTCAAGGCCTTTGAATACGCCATAGGCGGTGCCGGGTGACGGATCAAAACCGACCCCTTTCACACCGCGCACATGAGGGGTTTCCTTTGAAACCTCCAACATATCATCAGGACTGGTGCCAACATCTTCCGCCACGATATAGCGGCCGCCCAGATTTTCCACGAACCGACCCATCTCCCGCATCATGGCGGGCGTCTTATCGGTCTTGGCATTACCCAGAATGACAGACTTGCCACCGCCCCAGGGCAGACCGGCCAGCGCATTCTTGTAAGACATGCCCCGCGACAGGCGCAGCACATCGGTCAGCGCCGCCTGATCATCCCCATAATCCCACATGCGACAGCCCCCCAGTGCCGGGCCAAGGGTCGTGCTGTGAATGGCAATAATCGCCTTTAAACCGGTTTTCGCATCACTGTGAAAGGCGACGGTTTCATGACCATCAAAGCTTTTCGACGAAAACACACTCATGGGGACTTCTCCTCTGTTTGGTGAAGTTGAAATATTATTACCCAAAATATGAGCCTGATTTTGATAGGAAAAAAGGGGGATTCTACAGGTCTTCAAAGAAAGACCGAAAATCATGAAGCAGCGCCGAAGAGACGCAATTATTGATCACAATACCCTGAAAAAGAGAAATTCTCTTAGGATACGTGCTTCAGATCACAGGCTGGTTGCACTGCGCGCGGCCTGATCGTACAGGCCACTGAGCGCCCGCAAAGTCCTGGCCGCATCGGTAATTTCCTGAGAGTCTACACCCCCAAGGCCCTGAAAGGCATCCACCAAACACGCCTCCCGGACCTCACGATATTTCTGACAGGCATCCCGGCCCTGGTCTGAGGTTGTGTAAAAAACCTCCTTTCCCCGCTTCTCAGCAGTGACCAGATCCGCCTTTAACAGCTTCTTCAACGCGTATGTGACCGTATGGGTATCTTCCACATTCAGCGTAAAGCAAATATCCGCCAGGCGCTTCGCCCTGTTGCGGTGATTAACCGAATGCAGCACCAGAATATCCAGTGACGCCAGATCCGCATAACCAGCCGCCGCCATGCAGCGCGATACCCAGCGTTGGAAGGCATGCCAACTGACCATAAGGCCATATTCATACTCACTCAGCTCTGCGGCCTTTTCGGAAACCAAATGCGAGGAAGAGACGATACGGCTTTTGGTCATTGGCCTACTCCGCCGCCTGGGCTGTTTCATCGGCCTTGCCATAGCCGCCGCCGCCCGGGGTTTCCAATACGAAGACATCGCCTGCTTCAACTGCCCGCATGTCGGTTGCGGTCATCATCTCAATGCTGCCGTCCGTGCGCTCGATCCAGTTGCGGCCAACAGCGGCGTCTCCCCCGCCTGCCATGCCATAGGGTGGCACGATGCGGTGATTGGCCAGGATGACGACATCCATCGCCTCCAGGAAGCGCACGCGCCGGCGCACGCCATCACCCCCATGATGACGCCCGACACCGCCCGACCCTTTGCGGATTTCAAAGCTTTCCAGCAATACTGGCAAACGCCATTCCAGGATTTCCGGATCGGTCAGGCGGCTGTTGGTCATATGGGTATGCACAGCATCGGTCCCATCGAAGTCTGGCCCTGCCCCTGATCCACCGCAGACGGTTTCGTAATACTGATACCGATCATTGCCCCAGACGAAGTTATTCATCGTCCCCTGGGCTGCAGCCATCACGCCCAGCGCGCCATACAGCGCATCGGTGACGATCTGGGACGTTTCCACATTCCCGGCAATCACAGCACCGGGATAGCGGGCGTTCAGCATGCAATCTTCCGGCAGAATGATGTCGATGGGTTTCAAGCACCCCTCATTCATCGGGATATCATCTTCGACTAATGTGCGGAAGACGTACAATACCGCCGCCTTACACACCGCCGCCGGGGCATTAAAATTATTCTGACCCTGAGGGCTGGTGCCGGTGAAGTCCACCGTCGCACCGCGATTGGGTTTGTCGATGGTGATCTTGACGCGAACGGTCTGACCATTATCCATGGGATAGTCGAAACTGCCATCCTTCAGGACATCAATCACGCGGCGCACCGATTCTTCGGCATTATCCTGCACATGGCCCATATAGGCCTCAACCGTGTCCAATCCGAAATGATCGACCATCTTGCCCAATTCCTGGACGCCCTTTTCATTGGCGGCCAATTGGGCACGCAGGTCCGCCAGGTTCTGATCTGGATTGCGGGCGGGATATTTCGCCCCCAACAGGACCTTGCGGAAGTCTTCTTCCCGATAGCGACCCTGATTGACCAGTTTGAAATTGTCGATCAACACACCTTCTTCATCGATATGCTTTGAATCCGGCGGGGCCGACCCTGGCGTGCGCCCACCAATATCGGAATGGTGCCCGCGGCTGGCGACAAAGAACAGGATGCGACTGCCTGCGTCATCAAAAACAGGGGTTACAACGGTAACGTCTGGCAAATGGGTCCCGCCATTATAGGGATTGTTCAGGACATAGGCGTCGCCCGGCTTGATAGCGCCTTCATTATTGCGAACAACGGCACGGACACTTTCCCCCATGGACCCCAGATGTACCGGCATATGCGGGGCATTGGCGATCAGATTACCCGAGGAATCGAAGACGGCGCAGGAGAAATCCAGACGTTCCTTGATATTGACCGAATAGGCCGTGTTCTGCAGCGTGTAACCCATCTGTTCGGCAATCGACATGAACAGATTGTTGAAGACTTCCAGCATCACCGGGTCGCTGGTCGTACCAATGGCAACCTGGCGGGGCAGCGCCTCCACGCGGGTCAGGATCAAGTTGCCAATCGCGGTCATCTCCGCTTCCCAGCCGGGCTCGACAATATTGGTCCCGGTCCGCTCCACAACGATTGCGGGGCCTTTGATCTTCTGGCCTGGGGCCATTTTATCGCGGTCATAAGCGGGCGCCTGAACCGATTTCCCAGCCATATAGGCGGTGATGGTCTCCATTGGTTCCGGCGTTGCCTGACGGGTCGCCAGATCATCCACCGACAGGTCAAAAGTCCGGCCAATTGCTTCGACGGACAGGGCGGAGGCAACCAGCCCCTTACTGCCCATCAGGAAGCCAAACCGCGAACGATACGCTTCCTTAAAGGCCTCGGACATAGCGTCCAGGGACCCAAAGGGGACTTCCAGCGCTGTATCAGACCCATCATAGCGGATATGAACCTTGCGCAGGATTTCGGTGCGATCGTTAGGCACGTCCTGGCGGATCAGTTCTTTTTCTGCCTCCCCAGCCATGCCATCCAGTTCCGTGCTCAGGCGACTCAAAAGGCTTTCATCCATGGGCTGCTCGACAGAGCGTTCCCGCATCGCGCGGATATCGGCCAGACCCATGCCATAGGCCGACAGAACCCCAGCAAAGGGATGGATCAGAACCTTTGTCATGCCCAATGTATCGGCGATCAGACAGGCATGCTGTCCCCCGGCCCCACCAAAGCATTGCAGCGCGTATTCGGTAACATCATAGCCACGCTGAACGGAGATTTTCTTAATCGCATTGGCCATGTTTTCGACCGCGATTTTCAAGAATCCCTCAGCAATCTCTTCGGGGCTGCGCGCCTCACCCGTCGCGGCCTCAACCTCTTTCGCCAGGGCGGCGAATTTCTTATGGACCGCATCAGCGTCCAGTGGCTCATTCTGATTGGGACCAAAGACAGGCGGGAAGAATTGCGGCTGCAATTTCCCCAGCATCACATTGCAATCGGTCACCGCCAAAGGACCACCGCGACGATAGGCAGCCGGTCCTGGATTGGCCCCGGCGCTTTCCGGCCCAACGCGGAATCGCGCCCCATCAAATTGACAGATCGATCCCCCACCCGCAGCAACGGTGTGGATCAGCATCATGGGCGCGCGCATGCGCACACCCGCAACCAGGGTCTCAAAAGCCCGCTCGTATTCGCCATTATAGTGGGCAACATCGGTTGAGGTGCCCCCCATATCGAAGGTAATGACCTGATCGAAGCCAGCCTGTTCCGCCGTCTTTACCGACCCGACAATGCCACCTGCTGGACCCGACAGAATGGCGTCCTTGCCCTGGAACAGCTTTGCATCCGTCAATCCACCATTAGATTGCATGAATTGCAGACGTACATCTCCCAATTCACCGGCAACCTGGCGCACATAGCGCCCCAAAATGGGCGACAGATAGGCATCCACCACAGTGGTATCGCCGCGCCCGACAAATTTAATCAGTGGACTGGTTTCATGGCTGGTCGAAACCTGAGTAAACCCGATTTCCCGCGCCAGATCGGCGATTTTAATTTCATGATCCGACACGCGATAGGCATGCATCAGCACGATGGCGACAGAGCGAATGCCATCATCAAAAGCAGCCTGTAGCTTCGGGCGCAGATCGTCTAAATCCAGAGGCGTGAGAACAGCATCCCTGGCATCAATCCGCTCCACCACTTCCTCAACCCGGTCGTACAGCAATTCCGGTAGGATAATATTGCGGTCGAACAGACGCGGGCGCGCCTGATAGGCAATGCGCAATTGATCGCGGAAGCCTTTCGTGACCACCAACAAAGTGCGGTCGCCCTTGCGCTCCAACAGCGCATTGGTGGCAACGGTCGTTCCCATCTTCACGGCATCGATCTTGTCAGACGGAATAGGGTCGCCCTTCTTCAGGCCCAACAGGTCACGAATTCCCTGAACCGCCGCATCAGAATAGGCTTCAGGATTTTCCGACAGCAGCTTGTGGGTCAACAGCGTACCATCCGGCTTGCGCCCCACCACATCAGTGAACGTGCCACCCCGGTCAATCCAGAACTGCCAGCCGTCCCGTTGATCCTGATTTTCTTGCGCCGTGTTGGTCATGATGCTGTCTTTCCTTATATCCGAACACAGCAACAATGATAATTTATCAATAAATTGTCAACGATGGTGCAGACATTTCACTCAAATAAATATGCGCAGTGCCACTACTGTCGCTGTGCCCAGGCAAACCGCGACGATCAGGGGCAATCGCAACGCCGCCAGAACGGTAACCAATGCGGCCACACTCTCCGCCAGGCCGGTCGTCAGGGTCATCGGGACGACCAGGGCCGTCAATACGGCGGCAGGCATTGCTTCCATTGCCACCTTCACACGACCAACCGGTGTTACATAGCGCACCAGGATATACCCACCGACTCGAAACAACAGCGTTACTGCCGCCATACCCAACAAGGTCAGCAGATGAACAGGATCAAGTGTCATGCCGATGCCCCTGCAGTCACAGTGTTACGATACAACAGGGCGACAGTGGCCATCCCTCCTAATGCGCCAAGAAATATGTACCAGTATCCGGGCAACCAGAGATGCGCCACCAGCGCGCACAGCGCCGACCCAAGCACTGCGACCAAGGACGTGCGCCCCTGCCACATCCCCCGGATCAGACACAGAAACATGGCAACGAACATAAAATCCGCGCCAAACCGCGCGGGGTTTTCAATCGCGCTGCCCAGCCAGGCGCCAATCGCGCAGGAAATGGGCCAGTTCAGATAAAACAACACCGTCAACCCGACGACATAACCCGTCGTCAATTGGGCACTGCCACCGCGCTTGATCGCCAATGCCCAGGTCTCATCAGAATGGATTGCAACAAACCAGGCCTTGGTCGCGACAGGCAAGTGCCGGACATGCGGGCGCAGGGCTGCCCCCATCAGGAAATAGCGCGTATTGGCAAGGGCGGTGGCCAGCACAACGGCAAAGACCGGCACCGGTGTTGCCCAGACATCAATAGACACGAATTGCGCGCCCCCGGCATAGGTCGTGGCACACATCAAAATGACCTCCAGCGGGCTGAGGCCCTTTTGGACGGCCAATGTCCCAAACAGCAAGCCAAAGGGGACAACCCCCGCCATCAGGGGCAGAATATCCAAAAACCCCCGCCGCAATTCGGGCCAGAAACCAGGTCGGTCCATAACACACTCCCCATCTCATTGATGAGAAGGGGTCTATCAGGACCGACCCGGTCATTATTGTAGATTATTGCAAAAAGGCCGTGCGGTACTTACCGGGCGTGACACCGATGGCGCCTTTGAAGAGTCGAGTCATGTGCGCCTGATCATAAAAGCCACAGGATACGGCAACATCGACCGGCATGTGACCTTGTGCCAGAAACTCTTTGGCCCGTTTCACCCGACACCCGATAACCCAGGCATGGGGTGTCACTCCAAGCGCCAATCGAAAACTGCGGATCAATCGATAGGGGCTGAACCCGACCAGTTGGGCCAAAATGGAAAGATCCAAATCCTGATCCAGATTATCCTGAATATACTCACAAACGCGCCGAATCGCAGAGGCCTCCCGCCCGATCCCGATGACGGGTCCGCGCAATTCACCATGGCGTTTGACCAACAGTGTCGCGGCCTCAGTCAAGGCGGAATCCCGCTCCAGTGATTGTGGGGCGGTCTGCAGGGCATAATGGGCCCCGGCCAACAGCCGCCAAACCTCATTGTCCTGAAACAGGGCATTCCTGAAATGCACCTGACCAGTCGGGCGTTCCGTCACCTGCTCACTTATTCCCGATATCAAAGAAACAGAGGGATAGAACATGCGATAGCGATATCCGTTTTCACCTGGGCTTCCATCATGCACTTCACCAGGATTAACGATACACACATCGCCCGCAACCGCGCGACGATTCACCCCGTTGAGGCGATAACACTCAACACCCTGTTCTATAACGCCCATGACATAGGTATCATGGGTATGGGGTGAATAGCTGTGATTAACAAAAGTCGCATGCAGGCATTCCAAGTCCTCCCATCGCGGATCACGCCAGAAATTGACCTGATCGCGCTTGGACAAGCTGTCCTGATTTACGGCGGCTTCTTGCGTTATCATCGACATAATGGCGTTTTCCTATCACCGAATCCAAGCACAGGCTTGTATAAAATTGCAAAAACCAGTGATACAAAATTGAACGTTGACAATTTATTGATAAATCGTGATTGTTGTTACGCCTTCACCGATATGAGCATAATTGCGGACGGGAAGATGTTGGCGGCACAGACCTGACCAGCTAAGATTGGTCAATAGACTGTGCCCTTTGGGGACCATCAGTCGCGGACTTGACCCGGATGAACTGGGCAGACCGGTGACTTCAGACAGAATAGGGATCATTATTATGAGCAAACTAACCACCGTATTGGCCGCGGCAGCGCTGGCTTTCAGCCCGGTCATTGCACAGGCCGCTGAAATCACCTGGGACATGGCGAACGAATATAACGATACGTCAATCCACGCGGAAGGCGATAAGGTCTTCTCTCAAAAATTAAATGAACTGACCAATGGTGCGATTGAAATCACGCACCATTTCGGCGGGTCCATTGGCTTTAAGTCGAAAGACCAGTTGGATGCCGTTGCCGATGGTGCATTGCCTATTGCAGACACATATGTCGGCCCCCTGGGCGGCATTGACCCAATGTTTCTGCTGCCATCATTGCCTTTCCTGGCAAAGACGCCTGCTGATTCGCGTAAGCTGTACCTGACAGCAAAGGCGGACTATGACGCAGTATTTGCAGCGAATAACCAAAAACTGCTGTGGGCCTCTCCATGGCCCCCATCAGGCATCTGGGCAAAGAAGCCAGTTGATAGCCTGGATGCTCTGGCGAACCTGAAAATCCGCACCTATGATGCCAACGGCACGATTACCCTTCAGGAAGCAGGCGCAGCCCCAATCCAGCTCAGCTGGGCGGATGTTGTACCGCAGCTTTCCACTGGTGGGATCGACGCGGTTCTGACTTCTGCAGAAGGGGGCACGAATGCAAAGTTCTGGGAGCAACTGAGCCATTTCACGGAAGTGAATTATGCCATGCCCCTGAACATGATCCACATTAATCTGGATGTCTGGAATGACCTGTCGGACGCCAATAAAGAAGCAGTCCTAACCGCAGCAAAGGCAGCGGAAGACCATGTCTGGGCTGCCCTTGAAAAGCGTGTGGAACAGAACTATGCCGAAATGAAGGCCAATGGTTTGACCGTCGTAACCGGCGTAGATGCGGGCTACCTTGAGGCGCTGAACAAAGCGGGCGAAAAGGCGCGGTCGGAATGGCTCGAGAAAACGGGGGCCAAAGGTCAGGCAATTCTCGACGCCTACCTTAAGTAAGACTAGGTTTGACACAGTAAGCTAACGACCGGGGGGGCGGCCTGATGATCGCAATGATCAATCGTGTGGTGTCGACGATCAATCGGATCGCCGGGGCCATAGCCGCCCTTCTGCTGTTTTATGTACTCGTTCACATCATTTATGAGATTATCCTGCGCACGCTGTTTTCGACATCAACCTTCGTGCTGGATGAATTTGTCGGATACGCCGTTGCGGCGATGACGTTCCTTTCCCTTGGCTATGCGCTGGAAACCGGCTCTTTGATCCGGGTTGATCTTGCAATCACCCGTCTAAAGGGCCGTCTGCGTCGGTGGGTTGAACTCTTCTGTATCTCCAGCAGCTTTGGGATGGCCGGATTCTGCGCCTGGTGGGTCGGTCGTGATGCCTTGCGCAACTGGACCCGGGGATCGGTGTCAGAAAGCATCGCAGAAGTCCCATTATGGATCCCCGTCGGGGCGGTATGGCTGGGTTTGATCTTTCTTATGCTCCAACTATTCGCATATTTCCTGCGCGTTGCGGCGGGCGGCAACCCGATTGACAGCGAAGGAACCGAATAATGGATGCGATAGTCGCAGGCTTGACCGTTCTGCTCCTGATTCTTCTCTTCCTGGGCAGCGGCGTTTGGGTTTTCATCGGGCTGCTGTTGGTATCGACCAGCGGTTTGTTCCTGGTTCTGGATTTCCCGGCGCATCGCATTGGCGCGATTCTGGGGAAGATCCTGTTCCGCAGCGCCAGTTCATGGGAATTGGCGGCCATCCCCCTGTTCATCTGGATGGGGGAGATGATTCTGCGCACGGACATATCTTCCAAACTGTTTCGGGGCTTGGCGCCGCTGGTGCGCCATATTCCCGGCGGCCTGATCCATACAAATGTTGTTGGGTCGACTTTGTTTGCCGCTGTCTCTGGATCATCAGCCGCAACCACGGCAACCGTAGGCAAGATCACATCCGTGGAACTGAAACGTCGCGGCTATGACGAAAAACTGTCCATTGGGTCGCTGGCCGGAGCAGGCAGTCTGGGCCTGTTAATCCCACCATCGATCGTCATGATCATCTATGGTGTCCTGGCAGAAGTATCAATTTCCCAACTGTTCGCTGCAGGCGTTTTGCCCGGGCTTCTGGTTGCCTTCCTATATTCCGCGTATATTGCACTTAGATGCAAAATCAACCCGGCCCTTGCGCCCAAAAATACAGATGACGCAACCACTGTGTTTCAGTCATTCAAGGATCTAAGCCCAGTATTGGGTCTGATCATCATTGTTCTAGGGGCTATCTATTCCGGCCTGGCAACCCCATCGGAAGCCGCCGCTGTTGGTGTGCTGGGAACCCTGGTTCTGGTTATCGGCACAGGTCAGATGTCCTGGAAAATGATCACGGAAAGCCTGATGGGGGCAGTGCGGTCGTCTGCCATGGTCTGTTCCATTCTGGTTGCCGCAGCCTTCCTGTCCACTGCAATGGGCTATATGCATGTACCCCAGGATGTCGCGACCGCGATTGCGGCTCTGGATATCGGACCCTATGGCCTGATCATGATATTGGCGGTTTTCTACATCGTCCTTGGGCTGTTCCTGGATGGCATATCGATTGTGGTGATGAGCCTGCCCATAACCCTGCCCCCGATCATCGCGATGGGATTCGACCCCATCTGGTTTGGTGTGTTTCTGGTGCTGATGGTGGAACTGGGTCAGATGACGCCGCCTGTCGGTTTTAACCTGTTCGTCTTGCAGGGCTTAACGGGGATACCGGTCAATCGTGTCGCAATTGCCGCCTTGCCTTTCTTCATTCTGATGGGGGCCGCTGTCGCGATTATCACCATCTGGCCGGAAATCGCCCTGTGGCTACCGCAGATTTTATTCAAGTAAACGCGCCGTTCAACCGTTTTACATCTTGTATTTGACTACCTGCTCGGAATACCCATATGCACAGGGGAAGTGCCGTGATGTGAGGGAGACAGCGGTACCAGATGGCGGGGGAGAAGCCCCATCTGCAAACATTACACGAGGTCTTGATCTTTTATGGACATAATATTTCTGGTCGCCGGTCTCGCCATACTTTTCGTTGGGGGCGAATTGACGGTGCGCGGCGCGGTGGGACTGGCCAGGTTTCTGGGTGTCTCTCCCGCAGTGATTGGCTTGACTGTGGTGGGGTTTGGAACATCAGCACCTGAACTGGTGGTTACAGTCCAAGCAGCCCTTGCCGGTAAAAGTGGCCTGGCGATTGGGAATGTCGTTGGCTCCAATATTTCAAATCTGCTGCTGATACTGGGTGTTGGCGCTGTCATGTGGCCGCTGACCTGTGGGCTTGCCGCGGCCAAGCGGGATGCCGGCATGATGGTTTTTTCCGCCGTCATTCTGGTTGCCCTTGGGATGTATGGCCAGATTGAATGGTGGCATGGCATCATAATGGTTGGCTTGTTGCTGATTTATCTGGGTGCGACCTATTTTAATGATAAGAAAGATCAGGCCTCACGAAAGCTGCATGAGCGAGAAGTTGAGGAACTGGAAGAGTTGGAAAGCGCCCCGACATCGGTGCCTTTGATCTTTCTGTTTACAGCGCTGGGCCTGGTTGGCCTAGTCGTTGGTGCCGATTTGATGGTCAAAGGTGCCATTGGAATCGCGGAGAGTTTCGGTGTTCCAGAAACCGTCATCGGCCTGACAATCGTTGCCCTGGGGACGTCTTTGCCCGAACTGGCAGCAACCGCCGTTGCGGCCTATCGTAAACATACCGATGTGGCGATTGCGAATGTTCTGGGCTCTTGTGTCTTTAATGTTCTCTCGATACTGGGGATTACCTCTATGGTTTCCACCCTTGTCGTGGAGCCGGATATCCGGAACATCGATCTTTGGGTGATGCTGGCGGCGACGCTTTTCGTCACTGTTATGTTGTTGAAGAATTGTAAAATCGGTCGCGCCACAGGGGCGGTATTGATACTGGCCTATGTCGCCTATATTGCCAGCCTGGCGCCAAGAGTGATGTAAATCTTAGAAATCGTCATAGGATGGCAATCAAATCATGATGGGGTGGCCTGGCTTTCGTAACCCATATGTGAATTGAGCCCCTATGAGCGCTGTCAAAAACGTCCTATTCGTGACCTTCGATCAATGGCGATGGGATTGTCTGTCGGCGATGGATCATCCGGTTTTGCGTACGCCGAATCTGGATGCCTTCTGCCAGGATGCGACCCATTTCGCGAACCACTGGTCGGTCACTTGTCCCTGTGGACCGGGGCGCAGTGCTCTGTTAACCGGCACCTATCAGCACAAGAACCGTGCCTTGCGCAACGGCACACCACTGGACCGACGTTTCACCAATGTCGCGCTGGAAGCCCGCAAGCTGAATTTTGATCCTGTCCTGTTTGGCTACACCGACATCTCACCCGATCCACGGGGGGCGGATCACCGCGACCCCGTGTTCAATTCCTACGAAGGTGTTCTGCCAGGGATGACCCGACTATGCCGGCTGGATGAAGACTTCGGCCCCTGGTTCGCGGACCTCAAGAAAAAGGGATACACCCTGCCGCAGCGGCCTTGGGACATATTCCGACCCTCAGAAGGATATGAGGATAAACCTGCCAGCTTTGCCCCCGCGCGGTTCAAGGCGGAAGACAGCAACACGGCCTTCCTGACCAATGCGGTTCTGGACTATCTGGATGCACGCCAGGGAAAGCCATTTTTTGCCCATGTGACCTATATCAGCCCGCATCCCCCCTTCATCGCGCCCGCCCCTTACAATGCGCGGTATGATGCCGATGCTGTCCCAATGCCCAACCGTGCCGTCAGCCCGGAAAAGGAAGGGGATGTTCATCCGTGGTTGAAGCATCACCTGGCGACCTATGACACGAATTCCGCCCTGGTGGAGAAAATGGTGGTGGGTCAGAAAACCGCCGCAACCGCCCTGTCAGACGCGGAAAAACGTCAATTGCGCGCGACCTATTACGGCATGATCAACGAGGTGGAGGATAATTTCACCCGCATCCTGGATCGCCTGAAGGAAAGTGGCGAATATGACCAGACCCTGATCGTCCTCACATCCGATCATGGGGAACAATCCGGCGATCATTGGCTGTTTTCCAAGACCGGTTTTTTTGACGAAAGTTATCGCGTGCCACTGATCATCCGGGACCCAAGACCGGAAGCGAAGGCCGGGCGAGGGCGCAAGGTTCAGGCCTTTACAGAATCCGTTGATGTGACACCAACCATTCTACACGCCCTTGGTGCCCCCATCCCGCGCCAGGTTGACGGCAAACCCCTATCATCATGGCTGGCAGGGCAAACACCCGAAAACTGGCGGACAGAAGCCCATATTGAATTTGATTTTGGCGATCCTGTCGCGCGAACTGCGGAACAGGCCCTGGGCCTTAGAACAGACGAATGCAGCCTGACGGTGATCCGATCGGATCGATATAAATATGTCCACTTCGCCGCCTTACCGCCCTTGTTCTATGACCTTCAAGAAGACCCATATCAATTGGTCAATCGCGCGGCTGATCCTGCCTATCAGGCGGCAATGCTGGACATGGCCCAGCGCCTTATCACCTGGCGCATGCAGACAGAAGACCGGGACTTATCCTATTTCCACATCGAAAATGGTGCCTATGAATTGCCAGATGATCGCTATGCTGATCTTCTGTAAGCAGCCATAACAGTAAGGTTTTTAAATGACATCTAATTCCACAGCCCCCCGCACGGATGTTCCCCGCATGATTGGTCATCGCGGGGCCGCAGCCCATGCCCCCGAAAATACAATTCCGGGATTAAAGAAGGCCAAAGAGCTTGGCGCGCGCTGGGTTGAATTCGACTGCATGCTGTCAATGGACGAGGTGGTCGTGCTGCATCACGACGATACGCTGGACAGGACTACAAACGGCACAGGGCTGGTGTCAGAAAAATCCTTCGTCGAATTGCGTCGGTTGGATGCGGGGGCATGGTTTGGGCCAGAATTTAAAGGGACCGCTATTCCCAGTTTTGATCAGACCATCGCAGAACTGACATCGCTGGGGCTGGGGGCGAATGTGGAAATCAAGCCCGTCACCGGTCATGAACGCCGCACCGGACAGATCGTCGCGGCCCAAACAGCCCAATTGTGGCCAGCCAGCCTGCCGCCAGCCCTGCTCTCCTCCTTCTCTCTTGAGGCTCTGGAGGAAGCAATGAAGGTCGCCCCACAGGTAGACCGGGCCATCCTGTGGTGGAACATTCCCGAAGACTGGCACGACCATCACATGCGTTTAGGCGCGTCCGCTGCCCATGTCAGCGCCAAGAAGTTAAGTGACCGCCACGCCGCTGCATTCCGGGATGCTGGCGTCCCATTTCGCGTCTATACCGTCAATGACCCAGCCGACGCGGAGCGTCTGTTCGCCCTGGGATGCGAGACGATCTTCACGGATTACCCGGATCGATTTGCTTGAGCCGGGGCGCGATGTGTTCCCGGCGCACACAAATCCAAGGAACCATCGGCGCTTTTGCATCGCGGTAAATGCCTGTAAACAGATGCAATGACCGATAGAATCCATCCCCCCACAGGTATCATTCCGGGCCTTTCTGACGAACGTCTGGCAACCATCCTGTTATTTGTCGTTCCCATCTTCTTTGCCACCAATATCCTGGTTGCAAAGGCGACGGCGGATTTCATCCCGCCGGTGCATCTCGCCTTCCTGCGCTGGGTGGCAACCTTCCTGCTGTTGCTGCCCCTTGTTGGGGGGCGGTTATGGGTGCGACGGGGTGCCATTATGCGGGAATGGAAAGACCTGCTGGTTCTGGGTGGCCTTGGTATGGGGATATGCGGGGCCTTTGTTTACATCGCAGCGGATACCACATCAGCGGTTAATATCGGCCTGATCTATTCCGCCTCTCCCGTTCTGATCACATTGCTATCGGCCTTGATTTATAAGGAACAGGTCCGCCGCCTGGGCATTGTGGGGATGATTCTGAGCCTGACCGGGGTCATGATTATTATTACCCGTGCGGATTTAAATGTCCTCCTGTCCCTGTCGTTTACAGAAGGCGACATCTGGATTCTGGCCTCTATGATCAGTTGGGCGCTGTATTCAGTTCTGCTGCGCCACCGCCCCAGTGAAATGGGTCTGACAACACGCCTTGGTGCCATCGTCCTGGCCGGGATCATTATCCTGGCCCCCTTCACGGTCTGGGAAACAATGCAGGGTCAATCTCCCGACTGGGGTTGGGATGTCTTTGGATGGGTTGCGATACTGGCGGTCTTCGCCTCCTTTGGGGCCTATCAGCTGCATGGATTTGTTCAGCGGACATTGGGGGCCAGCCGCACAAGTCTGTTTTTGTACATGATGCCGCTATACAGCGCAGGTCTTGCATGGCTGTTGCTGGGTGAAGTACCCCAGATCTATCATTGGATCGGGGCCGCCTTTGTTTTACCCGGCCTGATGCTGGCCAATAGCGGGCGCGCGAAACCTGCCAAGTTGTGATCTGGAAAGGGATGAATAATGACAGATCTGTTCCCTGGCTTTCGTGAAGACCGGATAACCGTTTCACACAGTCTTGCAGATAATATGACCCTGAAATGCCGCATTGGGGGCAATGGCCCCCCCTTACTGCTGCTGCATGGCTATCCCCAGACAGGCGCGATGTGGCACAAGATTGCCGGTCCCCTGGCGCGCAATTTCACCGTCATCTGTCCGGATCTGCGTGGTTATGGTGCATCCGACACCCCAGAAACCGACGCGGATCACCTGCCCTA
Source organism: Hwanghaeella sp. LZ110 (assembly GCF_048892525.1). Taxonomy (NCBI): domain Bacteria; kingdom Pseudomonadati; phylum Pseudomonadota; class Alphaproteobacteria; order Rhodospirillales; family Aestuariispiraceae; genus Hwanghaeella; species Hwanghaeella sp. LZ110. The sequence continues at coordinate 56,493 of NZ_JBLZHT010000007.1, forward strand.
TTCCAAACGGGCGGTTGCGGCGGATATGGTGGCCCTGATGGCGCAACTGGGTCATGACCAGTTTCAGGTCGCGGGGCATGATCGCGGGGGGCGCGTGACGCACCGGCTGTGCCTGGACCATCCTGATGCTGTGATCCGTGCAGCGGTGCTGGACATTATTCCGACGCGCACCCTATTTAAGACCGCGACCCAGGCCGTCGCCCAGGCCTATTATCACTGGTATTTTCTGGCCCAGCCTGCACCCTATCCGGAAACCCTGATCGGTGCAGATCCGATCTATTATTTCCGCCATAAGGCGGGCGGATTGAGCCAAAGTGGCCTGAGCTTTTTTGACCCCACCGCCCAGGCGGAATACGAAGCCGCCTTTTCCAACCCTGCCGTCATCCATGCCAGTTGCGAGGATTACCGCGCCGGGGCCGGAATTGACTTGATCCATGACGAAGCGGATCTGGACCAGAAAATCACCTGCCCCCTGCTGGTCCTATGGGGTGCGAAAGCCCCGATGCACACGCATTATGATGTCCTGGAAACCTGGCGCGACCGTGCTGTCGTCCCCGAAGGTCATGCCATCGAATCCGGTCATTTCCTGGCAGAAGAAAATCCGACCGACACCCTGGCAGCGTTTGAAAAATTCTTTAAGTGCTAAAGAATTCTATTAAAGCTTATTTTCACCTCACTAATCCTTACTAGATCAAGATAACATTCGCTTTAAGTCACAAGAAAAATCTCATTCGTTACAAGACGTTTTCCCCCGTCTTGCTGCTCTGCCACAATTTATTGTCTGATGTTTTTAAGTGAATAAGTAAATACTCTTCCAACGAAGGAGCCTCGTAGGAATGCTCTAATCCTACAGTTACAATAAATCGTGGAGGACTACTCCATGATTCAATGTTTTTTGCCACACCTTTTGTTCTTGTTTCATCAAATCTAAAATATGAACTTAAACGTGCTCCAATATGACTAGCTTTCCCAATATAAAGTAGCTCCATACCGTCATTAAAAATAAAATAACAACCCGGCTTTGAATTATTCGGCCACGTCTCTTCATAATCTAGTTCAATATCCCAATAATCACTCCACTCCAGCTTCAAATTGCCATACCGCTGTGCATATTCAGAAGCCCACTTTTTTATGTCAGCCAATGCATCCATTTTGATACCCCCCCGAAAATTTCTTCTTGAAAGATGCTACTTTTAGTATTTTTCAATGTCTACGCTGCCAGTTTTAATAAAAATCATCAATCTTAAATGTAAATTTAGATACTAAATCTCGCTCAATGCCTCATGGCCGCGAACCTTGATCATGACCTGGGAATCCGGGGCTTCTGAGGGCGTGCTGCGCAGCCAACTGGTCCATCCCAGTCGTAAATCCCCGCCCAGGCGGCTGGCTGGCACCGCATCCTGTTGGGCGATCAGACGGGCAGAAAAATTGTATTCCGGTGAAACATAGAACATGACCATGGACAAAAGCGGTCGATGACAGGCCCCGCCGGGAAGGAAGCTTTCAAAAGTTTCACGGTCCAGCGGGCCGATTTGCAACTCCAATCCGGATTGCTGGTCCCAATAGCGACTGCCCAGAAACGCCGCTGTCCCCAACGCATTGTTGCGCCCGGACAGACCGCCCAGACGCCCCCCTATGACAGTTTCCTGACCGGGTTCCAGGCGCACCCAATCGCCAACAAACTGTTTCACCTTAACCGGCAGCCCATAATAATCCGCCACCATGCTTTGCAGCCCCAACGCGGTGCGGGGGCGATGCACCAATAGACCGGCATAGCGCAACAAGGAGCGATCGCTGACCGACATCCGCTCGTCCAGACCATCAGTGCCAAGGCCGATAAAGCTGCGCAGGAATTTTGCGATCAGGGTTCGATGGGGGGGGCGCGTGTCCAGCCCAATCCGATGCGCCTTGCGCACCCGCACCATCAGGGAGGCCAGACGATGGTTGAAGATATCCAGAAACGCCCGCCAGGCCGTATCTTTCTTGGACACGCGCTGGATCAACCGTTCTGTCAGTGGACGCGGCAAGGGTCCCATCGCCCCGGCCAGCCCCATGAACCGGATCATCATCTCATCAGGCTTGTCCAGCGATTGCGGATGGTAGGATTTGATTGAACTGGGTGGAAAAGCCAGCGAGGGATCGGCATTGAAGTGCACCGCTTCCTTACGGGGGTCCGCCCCCTCCCCCACAGGAACGAATTCGCTGTCGGGATCAATCCCGACACCGCGCATCAATTCTGTCGTCCGCACCGCCTGATAGAAATCAAAGCGATAGGGACGGTCGCGCAATTCCTCGATCAGAGGAGGAACTGATCGCCGGCTCTTGCTGGCCATTCCTTCCAGACCCCTTCTCGTTGAACGGATTGCACGGATAATTTAGAGAATGAATTGACCGAGGCATACAGCCCCAAAAACCTGTCCAGAACCGAGGCCAGCAGGATCGCGCTGGACCCGACATAGGCACGTTCATCAACCGTCAGGATGACCTCAACCCCCCGGGCAAAGCCGCGCCAGGCATCCGGTCCCATGCGGGCGACAGCGCGACGACATTGCATATCCACAATGCCGTTGATCTGTTGTTCCGTACCCGCCGTTCTGTCATTGGCATATAGACGCAGTATTTCCTGTAACGCCGTCAGCGATCCTTCAAACTGACTGAGGGACAGATAGTTCAAGGACAGATGCGACACCAGGCGCCACAGGGTCTCCCCCCCAATCGGTGGCTCAATCTGGGGCGTTGGTTTGTACAATGCCGTGATGCCAGAGACCGGGGCCCCCATTTCTGTTTGCAAAATCGCACCGGGGCGCAATTGTTCGGCCAATCCACGATTGGTGCACCAGGTATGGGCAAACAGGGTCGTCGTCGCGGGCATAGTCGGGCGATAGTCCAGATCGACAAAACTTAGATAGATATCGGTGCCGGGCATATCAGACTGGCCGGTCATATCCCGCCTTGCATACCAGAAGGCACGGGAATTGCGGCTGTATGCGGCATGATTGAAGGAAAAGAACGGTTCCACCCGGAACGCATCCGCCTGTTCCTGATTGCTGGCAGTGACAGAGCGGATAGAGTGGATTTCCGTCGTCAGTTCGCGCCGACGATCCCCGACAAGGCGATATTCAGACTCCCGCCCATCAATGCGGATCGGCTCTGACGTCTTGCTGAACAGATTGACGATGGGCGTTGTGAATAGCTGAAAATTCCCCGGCTCCACCGTTACGCTGCGCGGCGGCGGCACATCCAGCAAAATCAAGATATCCAATACCTGATCCGCCTGCGCCGAGGCCAGACCATCGATATCGAAATACAGGAATTTCTCTGAGAAGGTGAAATACTCCCGCAACAAATGATAAGCTGGTTGTCCGTGACCGGGTACATCGATTACGGCTTCATCGCGTTCGAACCCGACAGGGCTGATCGCCGCAGGCCCTAGCATGACAGGCTTCTTCGTTTCCCCATCTGCGATCAGTGCGACGCCTTTTGCATTCACGAACAATAATTCATACAAACTGTCGGCCAATACCCGGTCGGCATGGATATGGAACCGCAACCGATCCATTTCCAACGCGCGCAGCGGGTCGGCCTCTGCCGTAATCCGCAATCGCAACACGGCATTCACATCCGTCTGCGCATCCAGAAAGTCATAGCGATCTGTTGATTCTATTCCGGCCTGAGTAACTGAAATGGGCCACAGTTCGACCGGATAAACCGTTCTGAAGCGACAGCTCATCCCATTTGGCGCAGTCGCATAGAGATCACTGCCTTTGGGCACATTATAGCCGCTGGTCATCTTGCCCCGCGCGCTATCGACATTGAAACGCGCAATGGTCATGGACGGAATCGGATCAACAAATTGTGGATACAGAATGCCCAACAAGGCCTGGGGGATCTGCGGAAATTCGGCATCAATGTTCTGCTGAATGCGTCCGGTCAGAAACGCGAAACTCTCAATCAAGCGCTCGACATGGGGGTCAGCGGATTCAGAGCCGCCAAATTCCAACCGACCGGCAATCTTGGGATAGGTCTCAGCAAACGCATTGCCCATGCGGCGCAGATATCCTAATTCCCGCTGATAATGCCCTAACAGGGCATCGCGTGTGGACTTACCGGCCATCAATACCCACTCCCGTCATGCCCACCGCCATCGATCTTCAAGGGGAAGGAAATCGGTTCGATCACATCACCAAATTTCAGCCCCCCTTCGATGCGCAGGCTCAGTTGGCCGGTTTCTTTTTGAATGGCTTCGACAACAACATTCACACGGGTCATCCTGGGTTCATAGGCGGCGATGGTGCGGGCCACATGGCGCGCGACCTTGTCACGATCCCGTGGGTTTGCTGTGAACAGATGAGCAAGATCAATCAGGCCATAATCTGGCACGCCCCGATTATCATAATCTATCTCTGATTCGCTCCAACCACAGCGCGTGTTCAACAGGGTGTGAATCTCGCCGCGCACGGAGTCTGCAAGCCCATCCAGGTCAAGATATCGCCGGGGCACAGGTTCATTGGGAACACCTGGATCATCGTCTGTCAGACGGTCAAACAGTGGGGCCAAAGCCCCCTTTTTCGTGCGGAGGGATCGCATGCTCTCCCCCTTTCCAGACGTCAGGCTACGATAAGGTCGTGCGCTTTAATGCGCTTCATCGACACCCCCGGATCAAGACCCGGAATGTATATTTGCAAGAAGCTGTGCGCAGAACCGGAATTACTGGACGCGTTCGCCGAAGAACCACCCATCGCGCCAAAGGACATCAATCCGGCTGACAGAGATGCAGCGCCGCCAATCCCGCCACCTCCCGCCATGGACCCAGGCTGCTTGATCGCAGCCGCCCCCAGGCCGACAGGCTCAATTTCCCCTATAAAGCCCCAAACCGGTACCCGCAGCTTTATGGCCACGGCATAGCGATCACCAACCTTCGAACCAGAATAGGCCGAAATGCCCCTGAAGATATCCCGGCGCGACTGACCGCCCGATGCCGATGCCAGTTTGTGGCGCGCATCAAAGCCTGGATCAGACTTCAGCGGCTTATACGGGGACCACAATACCGGCACACCATACTGTGCGCCATGATGGAAGTTTGCATGCTTGGACAGGGTGAAAACGGTGGTGTTCGCCTTCAACAGGATACGCCGCGCTTTTTTCCCCTTGAAGGTTCTGCGCACATTGGCTGGAACATTTCTCCACTCGACATTTTCATTTAAGGCAGCGCCCATTACCCAGTCCCATCCGTGCCTGATCGGCTAGAGCATCATGCGTTCGCATAAGCTCACACATGACACTCTAACCATTTATTTTTTCAGCAAATACGTCCTCGCAAACGATTCCGTTGTCTCGGGATTTGCTCTGGTGGGCGTTACGCATCCGCACCCTTGTTTACGGTCACATCCCATTCGGACGCGATGGACCCTGGTTCCTTCATGTCTTCCGACTGAACCTTCACTTCCCATTTGATCTTGGTATAGTTCAGGCTGACAGTTTCAACCGGCGTGTCATCGCCGCCGCCCCCGATGGAGACATTGGAGACCATGGTGTTTTCCAGCGTATAGATCATTTGAGGGACATGCGCCTTCTCACCAGAGGCGCGCAGCACCGTGAATGTCACCTGGCCCAAATTCGCGCCGATGCAGCATTTGTAATTCAGCAGGGGAGAAGACTTGTCGGCATATTTGGTGATCGTGAAATCACTGTGTTCCACACGACCACGGGCGCGCCCAACATTGGATACATCGGTATGCAGGTGATTGTGCACCGAATGACTGAAGGCCAGGCACATGATTTGCTTTTCAAAGCCTTCTAAGGTCGCCTCACCTTCGACCCCGTCGATTTTAATGACCAATACGTCCATTGCGCCTTTTCCTTATCTCATCGTGTCGATGCGGTGGCATCCGCCGCCGCGTGTCCCGGGCCAAACAACCCGATCATTCAATTAAGCAGCAGGCGGCGGCAGTTCCGCGACCAGGCGAACCGATGCGGTCAGTTCTTCCAACTGGAAATGCGGCTTCAGGAATACCGTCGCATTGTACGCCCCCGGCTTGCCCGGAATTTCGCGAACATCAACCCGCGCTTCCCGTAAGGGGAACCGTGCCTTGGTATTCTGGGGCGCATCATCGGTCAGCAGCACGTAATTTGCGATCCAGGTGTTCAGATATTCTTCAACATTGGCTGCGGTCAGGAAGCTGCCGACCTTGTCGCGCATAATCGCCTTCATGTAATGGGCGAAGCGAGAGGCCGCCATGATGTAAGGCAGGCGTGCCGACAGGGCCGCATTGGCATTGGCGGAGTCCAGATTGTACTTCTTGGGTTTCTGAACTGTCTGACCACCAAAGAATGCGGCATAGTCCGTTCCCTTACAGTGACATAGGGCAATAAAGCCAAGGTCCGACAATTCCTTTTCACGGCGATCGGTAATGGCAATTTCCGTCGGACATTTCAGGGCAATATCGCCCTCATCAGTCTTGAAGGTATGGGTCGGCAGGCCCTTGACCACGCCACCGCCTTCAACACCGCGAATTGCCGCCGTCCAGCCATACAGCGAGAACGCATTGGTGATACGCTGGGCCATCGCCCAGGCGGCACTGCCCCACAGATATTTGGAATGATCGCGCCCGTCGACATCTTCTGAGAAATCGATGCCTTCAACCGGCACCGTATTGGGGCCATAGGGCAAACGCATCAGCGTATGGGGCAGCGTCAGCACCATATAGCGGCTGTCTTCGCTGTCGCGGAAGCTGCGCCATTTGATCATTTCAGCGCTTTCAAAAATCTTCGACAGATCGCGCGGCGTGCCCAGATCGGTAAAGCTGTCCATATCGAACATGCGCGGTGACGCCGAGGCGATCATTGGCGCATGCGCTGCCGCCGCGACTTCCGCCAGCTTTTCCATCAGTGCGAATTGCTGAGGATGGCGACCGAATTCAAAATCTGCCATCAGGCAGCTATAGGGATGGCCGCCAAATGTGCCATATTCTTCTTCGTAGATCATTTTGAACAAGGCGGACTGGTCAAATTCAACCGCCTTTTCCAGATCTGCCAGCAAGTCCTTGGAAGACGTGTTCAGCACACGCAGCTTAAGCTGGGTACCGGTTTCCGTTCCCATGACCAGGAAATGCAGGCCACGCCAGCTTGCTTCCAGCTTTTGGAAGTCCGGCTGATGCATGACTTCGTTCAACTGTTCAGTGATCAGCGCATCAATTTCCGCGATCTTCTGATTGATCGACGCGACCGTGTCACTGGACACATCCGTGCCCGACTCAACAACAGAATCTATGAACTCCCCGATCAGGTCCTGGGCATAAGCCTTTTGCCCCTCGTCCCGCGCCAGCTTCCCCTCGACCATAATCTGTTCGAGTGCGTTGAGTTCCTCGGTCTTGTCCGCCATCCTAATTCCCCTTTATCGGGTCCCCTTTTCGGGTCCGGATATATCCATGCCGCCATATTGTGGCGTTAAACCCAGCCTACGAGCTTACTTGCCCTTAGAATCTTCCAGAAGCTTCTTAACTTCCTTTTGCTTGTCCGCGTCGCCGACCATTTCACGCAACAGCGCTTCCAGATCGTCATTGCCATCCAGCTTGGTCAGAAGGTCGCTTAACCGCTGACGGGCCTCATACAGCTTGCGCAGTGGCTCGATCTGCTTGACGACCTGAACGGGCTCAAAATCTTCCAGCGAGCGAAAGTTCAGCTCGACATTCATCTTGCCACCGTCTTTGCTGTCTTCCTCAGCCATTTTATTATCGACCTGGAAGGCAAGGCGCGGCTTGATGCTGGCCAGAATATCGTTGAAGTTATCGCGATCAATTTCGACGAATTTGCGCTCTTTCATCTTCGGCAAAGGCTCTGACGGCTTGCCGGACAGATCAGAGATGATCCCCATGACGAAAGGCAATTCCTTCATCTGGATCGCATTGCCGATTTCCACATCATAGGTGATCTGAACGCGCGGCGGGCGGACCCGACTGATCTTGTGCTGAATACTATCGGACATCGATGTCCCCCTTCATCGGACCGCCCGGTCTTCGCCCCATCCGGGCGATTAACCAGACACTCTGCTAACGACTTCAGCTTTTGAAAGCTGCCAGTTTAAACCTTTGCGGCGCACATCGCCGGATACCCCAAATTCGAATCGGCTTCCGCGCCATGATTCGCAAGACAAGTTAAATGAAAGTCACTTACTATTGCAAGAGTTTCCATGCTCTATCTTTTTTTCGAATTATGTTACTTAAATAGCCTTATGAGCACCTAAAACGATTACTGATATAGCACCCGCTATTTCCTTAATTTTTAATTAATATATAACATATTGATAAATATAGATAAAATCATAATGTGGTGAAGTCCGGGAAATCCGTATAAACTGATCGGGATAAAAAAACCGCCTGGGAGGCATTCCTGTATGAGTGATGAAATTATTGAATTAATTGGGTCAGACAGCCCCAACGGTCACATTCGTATCCGTATTGATTTGGAATTGCCGCACGATCAGGCGATGCAGATACTTCAAACTGTTCATGATTATAAGGATCAGAAGCAAAAAGAAGAAGCTGCCAAGATGCGCCGAGACGAAGCGGAGCGCCGCAAGGCAGAGGCGGAAGCCCGCAAGGCCGCCAAGACGGAAGCGGCGAAAGCAAAGAAATCCGGCGCCGCCAAAGGCAGCAGCGACGACGCAGCCAAGGCCTGATAAGACAATTACAATCTTCCCCAGATCAGTCCCCGAGATGAGAGAGACCCATGGCAGAGAAAATTCTGGAATTTAATGGCAGCGCGACCCTTCCAACGTCCTTGAAGGTCAATATCCAAATGGAAATGCCTTACGAGTTGGCGGTGAAAATCCTGGATTTGATCCAAAAGAACATGCCGGAGGAGCCGCCGGCCACCGAGGCGGAGTCCTAACCCAACTTCCGAAAATCAGTCGGACGCCTGGACCTGTTCAATCGCTGCTGCAGTTAATGTGCTAAGCGATTGATTTTGTGTGCCCTTATCATCAAAATTCTTTGGATCCAGCCAGGCCTGAAATGCCTTCTTCACCGCAGGCCATTCACGGTCCAACAGCGAGAACCAGGCCGTGTCGCGGTTGTGACCCTTAACAACCGACATCTGACGGAACGTGCCTTCATAGCTGAAGCCCAGGCGTAACGCTGCGGCCTTGGACGCGTCGTTCAGGGCATTGCATTTCCATTCATAGCGACGGTATCCCAGGTCATCAAATACATGGGACATCATCAAAAACATCGCTTCTGTGGACAGCACACTGCGCTGCATCACGGGGGAAAAATTGATATGCCCGACTTCTATGGAAGACACTTTTGGATCAATGCGCAGATAACTGGCAACGCCAACGGCTTTGTCTGTCGCCTGATCTATCACCGCATAGAACAGGGGATCCGTGCCCAGACATGCCTTTTCCATCCAGGCACGATAGTCTGCCACTGACGCAAAGGGACCATAAGGAAGATAGGTCCAATAGCGCGCATCGTCCGCCTTGCAATTGGCCGCATGGAGATCTGCGGCATGGCGGTCTGGATCAATCCGCTCCAGCCGTCCTGTCCGTCCGGTCATGACTGAAATGGTAGGCGGCTGGGGGGGTGTAAAATTCGGAACGGCGGGCCCGATGAGTTGGCCCAATTCATTCACAACCGGTTTCATTCTTTACCCTTTCAACACAGACTGTCTTATTGCCGACAGCGATACAGCGCGTTCCCGGCGAACAAAAGGGCCACTAACAAATATCACAGAGGGCCATCCAAGACCCCGTTATCCTTCCGCTGATTGCCCAAATACCACAATGAGCATGCCCAAAGCTGCCAGAGACGCGAAAACTACAGCCCTGAACCAGGATCGTTCCCTCGCGGCACTGATAGCGGCAATTCCAGCCTGAAGCGCATAATAGACGGCAAAGGCGCGGGAAGCGTAGCTGATGATATCAAACACGCCAGAAGTCCAGGTCAACGACACGCCTATCCCGGTCAACAGCGCATAGGCTTTACCGGGGGTGATGCGATGGTGCGACACTTCGGAAATCAGCCCGCCCGATCCGCTGGTATCGGCAACAGCCGCACTGAACTGCGCTGCCAGAGCCGCCGCCACCAGCAGAAATGGCAGGATCGGGGCGACAACCTTCATCATGTCGACAATGGCCGTCTCTGTAAGCACCAGCGCATCCTGTTCGAACACATACGCCAGCAATGCGATATAAATCACATAAATTCCGGTCGACACCCATTGGGCCCATCGCATGGATGTCGCGCGGATCTGACTGTTGTATTCCGCCCCCAGATACCGTGATGTCTCGAAACCCTGAACCGTAACAATCAAGCCAAAAGCTATCGTGATCCCTGCCCATCCGGTTTCCACCAGAGGATTAAAGATCAGTCCCGAATGGGTCGCCTTGTCTTCAAAAAAAATCGCCAAGCCAATCAGCAACCCTGCGATTATCGCCAGTTTTACCGAAACGGAGACATACTCCATCTGCTCAAGGGACTTGAAACCACGGGTCCATCCGACCGTGACGATCAACAGATAAACCGCCGTTGTCACAAGCTTGGCGTAGAAGGGCGTATTCAATGGCGTCAGGCTGACGGCGAAGGCACCAAACAGATTTAAGTAATAGGCCACAGAAATGATATAGGCGAAACCAAGCGCGCCGGATGCGACAGTTTCCAGTGTATCGATACCACGCCCACGGTCGACGCCCAGTGTCTCAATAACACCGATATTATAGCGGATGGCCGTCCCATAAAGATACGCCCCGGCACATAACACAGCCATTACCAGCGGCGCATACATCCCATAGGACGCGACCAGAATGGGCCCCAAAACCAGAAAACCGCTGCCAATGATGGATGCCAGCGGGGTGGTCATCGCCCGCCAAGTCTTAGAGAGGCGAACACGGGGCATCCAAAGCATCAGCCCCGCCAGAATGACGGCGAGAACGATCGCGATATCAATCACCATTCCGCGTTACGCCCTTTTTGGAGTCTGTGCGATAAGCCTATTTTCTTGTAACGGCTTTAAAGGGCAAGGGAAGCCCTAATCCACGATAAACAGCGTTGCGCCACGGTCACCGGTGGAGGATCGATGGGGCTCTGCCTGATCGGCAACTTGATAGCTGATACCGGGCGTCAGGACAAAGGTACGACCGTCTTCCAGTTCCGTGTGCAATTCGCCTTCCAGACACAGGAGGATATGCCCCTTCTGGCACCAATGGTCGGCGAGATAATTGGGGCTGTAGGTCACCATTCGAACGCGGATATCCCCAAAATTCTGGGTCCGCCAGGTGGCGTATCCAGTTTCCCCCGGATGTCGGGTTTCAGGAATATCAGCCCAGGTCGTAATGCCAAAAGGAATGTCCGAAAGCTTCATTCAGCGCTCTGCTCAGCCTTGCGGGGCGAAAACGATGCAATCCATTTTCTTCGCCTTGAGCATCTTGCAGGCAGCAAAGGCGCTGCGCTTATCAAAGCCAGCCACGCGGGAGCGATGAAGCTTTCCGGACGTGTCCACCACCACAACCGACCCTTCGCCCAGATCACCCAGACGGGTGACAGCCTGCTGTGCGACAGTCCGGGCAGCATCCGACCGACTAAAGGCGCCGACTTGGATCGTCCAGCGTGTGGTTTGTAATTCCGTCAGGTCCACATCCGATGCGGCATCCCCTTGGGGCACCTGATCTTCGGCGATCTGAACCTTTTGATTCGTGGGCATGTTTACCGCGACCATGTCATTGCGCGGCAGGGATTCATCCAGAATTTGACGGAAACCGGCATCCAGTAATTTCCGCATATGCTGATCACGCGATGCGCCGGACTTGCCGCCGAAAACAACGCCGATCAACCGATGACCATTGCGCTGAACCGACGCGACCAGATTAAAACCGCTGGCCCGGATGTAGCCGGTCTTAATCCCGTCCGTCCCTTCATAGGATGACAGCAAGGTATTGTGGTTCTTGAAGGTCCGACCGGCATGTTTGAAATGGGTCGTCGCGAAATAAGCATAGTAGTCTGGAAAATCCTGTCGGATGCGCAGGCCCAGCATGGCCATATCGCGCGCTGTGGACAGCTGGCGCCGATTGGGCAGGCCACTGGCATTTTTAAAAGTGGTGCGGCTCATCCCCAATTGGCGGGCGCGTTCTGTCATTTGGATCGCGAAATTGATTTCAGTGCCCCCCAGGGCTTCCGCCACAACAACCGCAACGTCATTGGCGGATTTCGTGACCAGCGCCAATATTGCGTCTTCCAGAGTGATGGTCTGGCCTGGCTTAAGGCCCAGTTTCGATGGCGCCATGCCAGATGCGCGCTTGGAAACCTGCAACCGGCTTTTCAGTGAAATCTTCCCCTGTTTCAAGGCATCAAAAGCCATGTAAAGGGTCATGATTTTGGTTAAAGATGCCGGGTAATTGCGGTCATCTTCATTTGTCGCATGTAGAACGCGGCCAGAATCAGCATCAATCACTATGGATGCATAACGTGCTTCTGCCTGATTCACAGGAACAGTTGAATAAACAAGGGCTAAGCCCAAGAGAAATGCTGCTATGACTTTCACGATGTCACCTTAGTCTTTCGGAATTCTTCCTATGTCCTAAGGGGTGACTTTCGACAAACCCCCAGTTGACCTCGAATCTTTAATACTTCAAGTAACACCCTGTGTCTATTACAAAAGTTGATTTTGTGAAAATCTATTTGCGTGCCAGAGTCACAGCGACCATATGCACTGCATGACTGGGTTTACGAAATAACACCACAGAACAGGATTCAGGAATGACCAAGTTACGATCAGCCCCCATTGGATTATTGAGTCTAATCATAATCTTAACAGGCTGCACCAGTACTGGGGAGATCGACAATCCCCTGAATCGTCGCGCCACATGGTTTTCCTTTATCAGCGGCGAAGACATTGCGACCGCATGTCGCGTCGATGGGCGCGAACGGTATCGGCTGACCTATATCGCCGACAGGAATGTGCAGGTCCGCATTTATGACATTGATGCCGATGTGACACCTGTTGCGCAATTGCGCAGCCGCATCATGACCGTGGCCGCCAGCGACTGGTTCCCCTGGGAGTTTTTATCCGATCCCAGCCGACCGTTCCGCCCTTTTGACAAGGTGGAGACATTACCCGCCGATAAATTAGAGGCGATTCGACAGGATCTGCTTGCATCTGGTTGGTCCACACAGCCTGCACCGGTTGGCAAGAAAATCGCCTCAACCTCTTATGCCTGGCTGGTCGCAGGGTGCCGGAATGGCGAATTTTCTTTTCAGGCCTACGAATATCCCGATGCGGATTTTCAAGCCCTCACCTTCCCGGAAATCCTGTATGAGGTTGACCAGAACGACATCGATGTGCGTCAACCCCCAACGGACGGGGAACGCCGGACACTGACGCCAAATCAAGCGATCGGCGGCAGATCCGCAGCCGATGAGGGTGGTAACATCTATAATATGCGGGTCAATGCGAACGGTGTTTCCGTATCACATTGAGGAGAACAGGAGCGGCTAGCGCCGATCCTCGTCTTTGATCAGGGTCAGGGTGTTTGACAGCGATGCCGGTGGTAGAAGTGTCTGTGCCCAGGGACCGTCCGGCATTTTGATTGCCATCTGGCGCAAATTTTCGTTCCACCAGCGACGCACTTCCAGAACATCGTCATAGTCATACTGGGTTTCGCGCCAGATATGGTCCGAATTTGCATAGGTGATCAAATCGATAGGGAACCCAACGTCGGCCGCACTGATCCGGGTTGAGTCAAAAGACAGATAGGCCAGATTGGTCGCGGTTTTCAAATCCGTCTTGCTGGTCAATGCCCGATCCAGAATAGGCTTTCCGTAACTGGTCTCACCGATTGAAAGATAGGGGGTGCGGGTATCCACCTCGATCCAATTGCCCTCTGGATAGACCATAAAGGCCGTTGGCTCTTCATCCTCAGACATTTTTCCAGCGATAATGCTGTGCAGATTGAAACTCAGCTTTGACCGCTCCAAGTCTTCCGCATCTTCGTCATAGACTTGGCGCAGGCAATCACAATATGCCTCAACCGCGTCCAGCATTGTGGCATAGGCCTTGCCATTATCACGACGAATTGCGCGCTTCTGATAGGCCAGTGTTTTATCGCGCAGGGACCGCAGACCAGATGTCATGGTCAAGACAGAGGCGGATCGCGGCCCAATGAATTCCACTTTCCGCGCCGTTGTGACCTGTGTGCCAGCCGTTATGCGACCATCTGCCAGGCAGACCAACCCTTCTTGTACTTTAATCGCCAAGCAATATGTCATCGTAACCTCGTTCTATACATCTTATAATCTGGATCACAGGAGCGCGCCAATCGGCTAGATTACGCTGACTCTTTCGCATCGGTCCAATGGAAACTCTATGCCAAACCAACAAGGCTGGTGATCAAAAATATCAGGAAATGAGCCTTGTCAGGATAGTTTCATAATCATTTAAACACCTGTTAATTAACAAAGAATTACCAATTTTAAAAAATTTATGTTGCAGTGCACAAAAAATTCTCTTGACCTTTTAAACCATGTTTCTCATATAGCGTGTATAGAAATTGTTGCAGTGCACAAATCCCGCTGAACGACAGCGTGATTCACTGCCGATAGAAGCGCCGGAGGGTCCGGGGCTTCCCGTTGATCCCCGGATTGGCCTATTGGCCACTGGAAACACCTGAAGGAGAGTATTATGACGACCGCTAAGAAAACCACCCCGACCATTGACACCAAGCCGATGGACGATGCTGTTGCCGCTGGCAAACAGTCTGTTGAACAGGCCGTTGCCGCGACCAAGGAACAGGTCGAAAAGGCTTCAAACGCTGCCCTGAAGAGCTATGACGACTTTGCCGTTTACAACAAAGAAGCCGTCGATGCCTATGTTAAGGCTGGCAACGTGATGACCAAAGGCATGGAAGACCTGGGCAAGACACTGTTCGCCTTCGCCCAAAGCCAGGCTGAATCCAATGTCAGCGCCGCCAAGGCGATGATGACTGCCAAGACACTGAATGATGTTGTTGAAATTCAGTCTGATCTGGCCCGTTCTCAGTTCGACGCCTTCGTTGCTGAAAGCACCAAGGTTTCTGAAATGAGCCTGAAGGTTGCCAACGAAACCGTTGAGCCGATCCAGGCACAGTTCACCGTCGTCGTTGAGAAGATGATGAAGCCAATCGCCGCTTAAGGCGCATTGATCGGCATACCTGCTGAAAAGCCAGGTCTGTGGTTTAAGAGACGGGGTAGCTCAAATCGAGTTGCCCCGTTTCTATTTCACCATTGAAATGGGCCCAGACCCCGTTTCAGGGAATGCGCGGAATTTCCTTTGCGTCACAGCGGCACGATTGTTATAAGCCCGGTGAATTCCTGACACGCGTGGGGTATCTGGTTCTCGGTCTTAGGTTACCGAGACTTGGCAATAACACGGCCCCGCCGTCTAAAGACCATGGAGCATACAAACGATATGGTGAAGCTTTTGATGCCCAAGGCCACTGCGGTCTGGCTGATTGATAACAGCGGTTTAACCTTTGAACAGATTGGCGATTTCTGTGGCCTGCACGAATTGGAAGTGCAAGCGATCGCTGATGGCGAAGTCGCACCTGGCATGCACGGTATCAACCCGGTGCAAAGCGGCCAGTTGGATGCAGAAGAACTGAAGCGCTGTGAAGCGGACCCAGATGCCCGCCTACAGGTCGCCAAAAGCGATATCCCCCAGCCGGTTATTCGCCACAAAGGCCCCCGCTATACGCCCGTATCGAAGCGCGCGGACAAGCCAGACGGCATTGCCTGGCTGGTGAAGCATCATCCCGAATTGGCAGACGCCCAGATCAATCGCCTCATCGGCACGACAAAGCCCACCGTGGCAGCCGTGCGGGATCGCAGCCATTGGAATTCATCAAACATTCGTCCCCGGTCCCCCGTCGAAATCGGCCTGTGCTCTCAGCATGATTTGGCAGTGGAAATCGACAAGGCAATTCGCGCCGGTCGCAAGCCGCTGGATCAGCCGATCATGGAGCCGGTCACCGACGATCCGGATGCCGGCGGCTGGGAAGGCCTGGAATAAGCCTTTTTAAATCAGTGTGAGACTATGCAAAGCCCAATTGTCTAATAAGGACAGTTGGGCTTTCCGCAATTTGAGACACCGGTTACAGAGACAAATGACCCACAGGTCGGGCATGGTTCGGTGTCTTCTATCGCGCCCGTGTCTTTGGACGTGCCGCCGGTCTTTTCACGCACAGACTTCGCCAGCCTTTCGCCAAAGCTGCGCTCCCCCGTGCGGCGGTTTCCCTTTGCAACGCGGTCACGCCGCTCAAAATGGCGGAAGCCGAACCAAATCACGGCGACAATGACGACAAGAAGTACGGTTTTTAAGAACATGGTTCTGTCTAAGCAGCGTTTACCAGACGGTCAAGCCTGACAGTATCAGCGCGCCCCATCACTGTCCCCGGCTTACAAGCCCAGCCGTTGCCAGTGCATCTGATCTTCCAACCGATCCAGCGCTGCATCCGCAACCCCCGCACCGATAGAAGCTTCCATACCCAGAAGACGTTGTAATCGGCTTTTGGGTCGCACGGTTTGGACAAACCGGACCTTGTCCCCAAATTGCGCCCGCATCACCGCACGGCGATTGCCCAATTCGTCCACAAGCCCCAGATCCTTAGCTTCGCGCCCGGTCCAGAATGCGCCCGTGAACAGATCCTTCTTGGCATCCAAGCGGTCGCCGCGACGCTGTTTCACCCAACCGGTGAACTGGTCATGCAAATCTGCCTGAATGCGTTTCAGGATCGTAATGTCTTCTGGCTTTTCCGGTTGGAAGGGATCCAGAATGGCCTTCTCCTTACCGGCCGTATGCACCCTGCGTTCCACGCCCAGCTTCGCAATCGCTTCCACGAAACCAAAACCAGAGGAAACAACGCCAATTGACCCGACAATAGAGCCCGGCATGGCGTAAATCTTGTCCGCAGCACAGGCCAGCCAATAGCCCCCGGATGCAGCGGCATCCTCACAAAAGGCATAGACCGGGATTTTCTTCTCATCCGCCATGTCACGGATACGACCGGCGATCAGGTCACTTTGTACCGGCGACCCGCCCGGAGAATTGATTTCCAGCACGACTGCGGCACATTGCTTGATCGAAAAGGCGCGCTCAATCGGGCGCTCCAACGCCTCCAGCGTCAAGCCGCGACGGCCAACGCCCCCCTGCCCGATCACACCGGACAGGCGTATCACGGCCACGACAGGTCCTTTGCGACCGATAAAGGGAAGACGCGACAGAATACTGTCGGCGGAACGCGGTGGCTGCTTATCGGCAGCAACATCATTTGTTGTATCTATCATGCCGCCATAAGTGAGGATTGGACTGTACTCTGACAAGGGCAAAGCGCCCGAATTTTGGAAATCCGTCACATGATACGGGCATCTTCCGTCGGGTCATGCTCATCAATCACATGACGCAGAATTTTCAAACCCTGTTCAAGCCGTGCTTCCGTGCCGGGGGGGCCCAGACAGACCCGGACCGCAAAAGGGGGCCTGGCACGTCCGATAGAGAAGGAATGCGCCGCAGACAGGATCACGCCATCCTCTTTTGCGTGGGAAACAAACTGGCTGGCATGCCAGGGGTCCGGCAATTGCAGCCAGACATGCAATGCCCCATCCGGCATGGAATAATCCAATCCCTGGAAATGCCGTTGTGCGATATCCCGGCGTGTCTGATCCACCGCCCGCCGACGATCCAGCACCGCCTTTGCCGTGCCATCCAGAATCCAGCGAGAGGCAAGTTCCACCATCAACGGCACCGCCATCCAGGTACTGGCGCGCACAGCCGCCGCAACTTGGTCCCGGGCCTTTACCGGGCATTTCACAAAACCGACCCGCAAGCCAGGTGCCATCGTCTTTGACAGCGACGTGACATAATATCCCAATGTCGGCAGACGCGCGCTCAAAGGGCTGGGCGCGTGACGCGGCAACAGGCCGAACAGATCATCCTCTACCATCGGTGTGTCGAATTCTCTCAGCACCGCCGCCAAAGCATCCCGCCGTTCCTCCGACTGTGTCGCATTGGTCGGGTTTTGCAGGGTTGGCACGGTATAGACCGCATCAATGCCCCCAATGGCCAAAACAGCGCGCAAGGAGTCGGGGCACATCCCTTCCTCATCCAGCTCCACCGGCACCAGCTCAAAATTCAGCATCCGGGAAATTGCCCGCAGGCCGGGATAAACAAGGCTTTCGGTCGCAACCCGACCGCCGCTGCGGCACAGGGTGGTCAGACAGGCCAAAATCGCATTATGGGCCCCAGACGAAATAACCAATTCATCATCCGATGCCGATATACCACGATACTTCAGCCACATTCTGGCAGCGTCCAGATGCAGGGGCATCCCGGTAGGGCGTTGATAGCCCAGAAGGCGTTCAATCTGGGGGTCCTGCGACAATTCCAACAAGCCTGACCGAAAGACGTCCGATCCGACATTCCCGGGGGGATAGTTGAATTGCATGGAAATCGGCATGGAATCATCTTCGGCATTCACCGTCTCAGGACTGTACCAGTCCCCTGGCAAGGTCGACACATGCCGTCCACGATTATGCTCCGCAGGGGGGCGCACAAAGGTGCCCCGCCCCACTTCGCCGGCGACAAAGCCAAAGCTTTCCACTTCCTGATAGGCGCGCGTGATGGTGCCAACCGTCATACCCAAGGCCCAGGCCAGATCCCTGTGTGGCGGCAAACGGTCGCCCGGCTTCAGCCTGCCCGATTTGATATCGCCCATCATGGCATCTGCGACGGCGCGATATTTCGGGCCGGGATGGTCTTTCAGGTCAGGAACCCAAATGTCTTGCTTTATTGTCATGGTGACAATGTATCATTTGACGGTATCAATGAAAAGACTTTATGACATTAATCGAGACAATGTCGTCTCATCTGGGCGAAAAGGAGAAATTGTATGGGTACAATTCAACTTACGCCCGGATCGATCAGGTTCTCAACGGGCACCTTCCCGGCGGGATCGGAGCGTTCTGGGCAACAGACGGATACGCCACATTTCAAGGCTGACACAGAATTTGGCAAAATGCGCCGAAACCGGAAAATGTCTGTGCTTGGCATTGTTTGGTCCGTTCTGATCCGCTGGAACCGACATTGCCGGATGCGCCACGAATTGTTGATGATGGATGCCCATCAGTTGCGCGATATCGGCATCACGGCTCAACAGGCGCAGAAAGAAGCGAACAAGTCATTCTGGCGACTTTTCCCCTAGAGTTCGCCGGAATCGGCATCGGGTGGCCCGCTGGAAGCGCGGAAGGCAGGCCGCCCGACTGCCCTTTTACAGAATGTTCTGTTACCGTCCCTGCGATACGATATTCAGGAGGTTCCGATGATTGCCCCGACAAAAGCTGAGATGACCGAAGCATTTGACCTGGTGCATTCCGTGTTTCCGGGAACGGCGCAATATGTGTGGCCCCTGTTGGCGGAAAGATTGGGATGTGAACTATGGGTAAAGCACGAAAATCATACCCCCATCGGTGCCTTCAAAATTCGTGGCGGCCTGGTCTATATCAGTGATCGCGCGGCACGGGGCCAGAAAGGCGGCATGATCACCGCGACGCGAGGCAATCATGGACAATCCATCGCCACAGCCTGTCGTCGCTTCAATACCCCCTGCACCATCGTTGTGCCAGAAGGTAACAGCGTCGAGAAAAATGCCGCGATGCGCGCGCAGGGCGGACGCTTGATAGAAAAGGGGCACGATTTTCAGGCTTCAGCGGAATATGCGCAAGAACTGGCGCACGCGGAAGGGTTGGAGATGCTGCCCAGCTTCCATGAATTGCTGGTCCGTGG
The DNA here is from genome assembly GCF_048892525.1 of Hwanghaeella sp. LZ110. Lineage (NCBI taxonomy): Bacteria > Pseudomonadati > Pseudomonadota > Alphaproteobacteria > Rhodospirillales > Aestuariispiraceae > Hwanghaeella > Hwanghaeella sp. LZ110. Next base: position 76,296 of record NZ_JBLZHT010000007.1, read on the forward strand.
CGTCGGCAGCTATGCCATGGAACTGTTCCAGGCCGCCCCGGATCTGGAAACAGTCTATGTGCCAATCGGCCTGGGTTCTGGCATTTGCGGCGTTATTTCTGCCCGCAATGCCCTGGGCCTGAATACAAAAGTGGTCGGTGTCGTCGCCCAAGGGGCCGCCAGCTATGCCCTGAGTTTCGAGGCGGGTCACGCCCTATCAACCAACAGCGCCGATACCCTGGCCGATGGCATGGCCTGCCGCGTTCCCGTGGATGCTGCCCTGGAAATCATCCTTGGCGGCGCAGACCGCATCTTGCGGGTCAGCGACGCAGAAATCGCAGCAGCCATGCGCTGGTATTATCACGACACCCATAACATTGCTGAAGGGGCCGGTGCTGCCCCCCTGGCAGCCCTGTGGCAGGAACGAGAGAAACAGGCCGGACGGAAAGTTGCCGTCATTCTGACAGGCGGCAACATAGATCGCACGCTATACACCAGAATTCTGAATGAGGTTGATGCTGACGATAGGATTTAACATGACCCGCATGTCTGACGATTACGCCAATCTAACAGAACTGCTGAATCAGGTTGTCACGGCAACAGGTGATTTTCACAAAAGCCTGTCCGACCGCCCCGTTGGCGCGCGCAAATGGGATGTCGTATCTGATATCGAACTTCCTGCCCAAGGTGTGGGCAGCAGCGAAGCATTGCGCGAGTTTCTGGCCCGTCATGGGGCAAATCTTTCGGGCAGCGTCGGCCCTCGATTTCTGGGTTATGTCACCGGGGGAACAACACCTGCCGCGATGGCCGGGGACTGGCTGGCCGCTGCGGTGGATCAGAATGCGGCCTCTCCCGGTGATTCTGCGGCTGTCGCCGTTGCGGTACAAACGCTGGACTGGCTGAAACAATTGTTCAATTTGCCTGTCGATGCCTTTGATGGGGCCTTTACGACGGGGGCCACGGGCGCAAATTTTGCCAGCCTGCTGATCGCGCGCGAATGGGCCGGGGAACAGGTCGGCTATGATATCGCCAAACGCGGTATGGCAGGCGCGCCCCCAATTGCAATTTACAGCGCCTGCCCGCATTCCAGCTTTGTCAAAGTGACCCGATATCTTGGCCTGGGAGAGAATGCCATTCGCCCCGTGGCCCGGCTGGCAGAGACCGAGGCCATGGATCCGACATCGTTGGAAAAACTGCTAAGCGCGGCCCCTTCTGGCGAACAAAAGATTGTCTGTGCCAGCGCCGGTACGGTCACGACAAACGCTTTTGATGATCTGGTAGCCCTGTCGAGCATTTGTAAGCGGCATAATGCCTGGCTGCATGTCGATGGCGCGTTCGGACTGTTCGCCCGCACAGTACCGGAACTGGCAGATCGCACATCCGGGATTGAACGCGCCGATTCGATCACCGTGGACGCGCATAAATGGCTGAATGTGCCCTATGACAGTGGTTTTTACTTCACCCGGCGCGTCGACCTGATTGAGCGCGCAACAGGCGCCCTGCCCGCCTATCTGGATGTGGAAGGAAAGGGATTGCCCCATTACGTCAATCGCGCGCTGGAAAGCTCCCAACGGTTTCGGGCGCTGCCGATCTGGATGACACTGGCGGCCTATGGCGCGGCGGGCGTGCGCGATATTGTCCGGCGCAATTGCCAGCAGGCTAAATCTTTGGCCGACTGGATCGAAGCCAGCCCGGCTTTTGAATTGTTAGCACCCACAACCCTGAACGTTGTGTGTTTCCGGGCCATTCCACCTGCTGAGCAAGAAGATGGTGATGCCTGGAACCGGGGCTTTCTGAAAGCGCTGAACGAAACCGGTGATGTTTTCATGACACCTGGCGCCTACGCTGGAAAAACCGGTATTCGCGCGGCATTCTCCAATTGGATGACGGTGCAAGAAGACCTCGACCGTGTGACAAACGCGATGCACACTACAGCCCGGACATTTTCGGCGCGCCGACAGGAGACAGAATGACCTACCCCATCTATCAATTGGATGCCTTTACGGACCGTGTCTTCACCGGCAACCCGGCTGCCGTTATGCCTTTGGATACCTGGCTGCCAGACGAAACCCTGCAAGCCATCGCGATGGAAAACAATCTTTCCGAAACCGCCTTCTATGTCCCGTTGGCCGACACCAGAAATGCTGATTTTCACCTGCGCTGGTTTACGCCAGAGATTGAAGTGGACCTGTGTGGTCACGCCACCCTGGCCAGTGCTGCCCTTTTGTTTGATCATCTGGACTATGACCGCGATGTTGTGCGTTTTCAGACTCTGTCTGGCGTGCTGACCGCAACCGCTCAGGGCAACCGCGTTGAGTTGGATTTCCCAAGTCGCCCCGGCACGGCAACACGGGTACCAGATGGATTGGCAGCCGCCCTGGGTGGCATAGAGCCCGTCGGATTTTTGCGCGCCCATAAGAACATGGCCATTCTGATGAATGAAGAAGAGGTGCGCGCCGTCGTTCCTGACCTGAATTTTATCGCCGGGATGGAAGGCGATGGGCTGATCGTCACCGCCAAGGGCGATGAGTGTGATGTCGCCTCCCGTTACTTCGCGCCCCATGCCGGAATTCCGGAAGATCCGGTTACTGGCTCTGCCCATTGCACAATCGTCCCCTATTGGGTCGAGCGTCTGGGCAAGATGCAATTGCATTGTCGCCAGGTTTCGGCCCGTGGCGGGTCCCTGTATTGCGAAGCCGCAGGGGATCGCATCCGCATCTCAGGGCGCGCTTTGCTGTATATGAAAGGCGAAATTTATGTCTGAGCCATTGGTCGATATCCGCGAAGCCAACGAGGACGGGGATGATCTCGCCTTCATCAAGACATTGTTTGTCGAATATGCTGAAACCTTAAGCTTCCATATCTGTTTTGCGGCCTTTGATCAGGAATTGGAGGCTCTGCCTGGGTATTACAGCCGCCCGGCGGGCAATATGTGGCTGGCGCGCGTCGATGGGTCGATTGCCGGATGTGTCGCCATGCGCGCCCATGAAGGCGGAACTGCTGAGATGAAACGCCTGTATGTCCGGCCCGGCTATCGCGGACATCGATTGGGCAGTCGATTGACCAAGACGGTCCTGCGCTATGCAAAATCACAAAATTATAGCGCCGTTCGATTGGACACGATGGTCGAACACATGCGCGAGGCACAGGCATTGTACAAACAGCTGGGTTTCCAAAGACGAGACGCCTATTATGACAATCCCCCAAAAGACCTGATATTCTATGAACGAGACCTTCAAACCCTTAACATTTAATATAAAATAACTATAAAATTTTCCCTATAAAATATAAGGACTTCAATTTTTAATATTATTGCAAAAAAGTCTGTGATTACGATGCTTATTATTTTTGGATCACTCGTTCACAATAATTTTATACCTCTATTTTAAAAAAACCAACCGGAAATCACATGCGTATCTCTTTGGGGGTTCAATGAACGACAAAGGGATTACTGAAATGAAAATCACGAAATTCGTCACCGCAGCCGTCCTTTCGCTGGGCCTGTCAGCCCAGGCCATGGCCGCAGATATTGTGGACACTGCGAAAAGCGCCGGAAGCTTCAATACCTTACTGGCCGCCGCCACAGCCGCAGGTCTGGTAGATACGCTGAAAGGGCCTGGTCCCTTGACCGTATTCGCCCCGACAGATGAGGCCTTTGCCGCCCTGCCCGCTGGGACTGTTGACGATCTGTTAAAGCCGGAAAACAAGGCAAGTCTGGTTAAGATCCTGACCTATCATGTTGTGCCCGGCAGCGTCATGGCGGCAGACCTGACAGATGGCATGATGGCCAAAACGGTTGAAGGATCTGACGTGACCATTGATCTGGATATGGGGCCTATGGTGAATGATGCGAAAATCATCAGCGCCGATGTGAAGGCCGACAATGGTGTTATCCATGTCATCGACAAGGTGATCATGCCACCAATGTAAGAGATGGCAATCTATCACCCTTTTAAGATGATAAAGAAACCGGCCATCCAAACGGGGTGGCCGGTTTCACTGTTTCTGCAAGATGTTCAAACGCCTCAATGATCAGAAATCGGGCCGTCCTTGAACAGGAATTCTTTTAAAAACCCATCGAAATCGGTGCTGTTTCGGCGAATCCATTCCAGCACCATGGCAGCGTGCTCCATCTCTTCGCGCATATTATGCAACAGAATCTCTTTCAACACCTCGTCATCACAGTCATCAGACCGTTGACGATACCAATCTACCGCTTCCAATTCCTCCATCAGCGATACAATCGCGTGGTGAAGATGGATTGTTTCCTTGCTCAGTCTTTCGCGAGGGGCATGTAGATTATCGCTGGATGCAGCCATGGAATTCTCCTTACATTTACTGTGACAGTGGTTACACATGTTAGGGATAGATCAAAATCGTGAACGATCAATGCCTCGCGTTCACCCAGAATCCGATAGTACCTGAATTGTGTCACCGCTGCACCGAAAACTCAAAGCGTGCAAACCGCATAGAATGTTAAAATTATCCCGCAATCCATGTTGCCTATTTCCGTGGAAAGGCGCACTACTGTCCGTGCTGACGAACAGTGCAGCGGTTCAAATATAGCCCCGGACTGGAAGGCACGATTTTGAACCAAAGGATTATCCGATCCAGAAACGTAATACCCGGCTTTGCCGCAGTTAGAACGTGATCGACGCGGAGTCCATGTCAAAACAGAATATGACTTATGCCCCCTGTTAAGCGGAATTTCAGGTGGCGATGACGAAACCAGAAGGAACAAATTTACTATGGCCCGTGCCCCTCTTCAAATTGGCTCAATCTATGAAAGCGTTGGCAGTTGGCGGTTGCGTTGGCAGCTTTCAGAGATTGTCGATTCTCCAGGATTCCCGCTGCATGTCCGCCTCAGTTCTTTGGGCACATCCAAGGATGTTCGCCTGTTCGCGTCTGTCGTGCTGAACGACACCAGCCGCTTTCGCCTAATACAACAAAATGAAAATCTGGTTGAATAAAACGAGTCGCATTCCTAGGTCTGGTGAAGAGTAAAACGCATTAACAACCGACCTAGGAGAAAAACCTAATGGCTACTGCAAAAGAAAATAGTGCCGCTGATATTGAAGAACTTCGCGCGGACTTGAACAATTTACGAAATGACATGAAGCAACTGCTGAATCATTTTGGCGATAGTTCTGAATCAAGAACTGAACAGTTGAAAGAACGCCTTTCTGCTGCATCTCATCAAGCTGGCGAAAGACTTACCGCCGCAAAAACAGTTGCGGATGCGAAAGTCGCTGAAAATCCAATGAGCGCAATCGCCATCGCTTTCGGTATCGGGCTCGTCGCCGGCAAAATCCTGGACCGGCGTTAAATGAGCCTGATCATGGCACTTTTTCGCAATAAACTGCGCAACGGCGCCCTGTGGGGCGTCGTTGCCGTAACCAGTCTGGTGGGACTGGCCCTGGCGACCGTCGCTTTAGTCCTGTGGCTATCGACGGAATTAAACCCGGCTGCGGCCTTTGCCATAGCGGGTGGGCTTTGGTTTTTCCTGCCCTTAATCTTTGTCTTGGTGTTCACACAGTCACCAGAGTCAAAAACAAAATCGGAACCAACCCCGACAAAAGTTGGTGTGGGATCGATGCTGACGGCATTTTCGGCGGGAATCGCGATGTCCCAGGGACGCTCGAAGGAAGCAGCGGAAATGTTTCAGGAATTGGACCCGAAATAGGTCCCTCGCTGCCGCGGGATTGACCTTCTGTTCACATCAACCAATTTGCGTTAGCCTTCTTTCCAAAACAGATTTTAGGGAGGAAGAAACCATGCAAACCGGTGCATCTAATGCGCAACTGTCATCAAGTGTTCTGACACAGGACCAGATTGACACATATTGGCGCGAAGGCTTTGTTCTGGCCCGCAAGGCCCTGTCAAATGATCTGCTGGATCGCCTAACAAAGGCAACTTACGGGCTGATGGATCAGGCCAAAACCCTGACCAAATCTGATCGCCATTTCGATCTGGGACCGGAGCACAGTGCGACCCATCCTGCCCTGCGACGCATTTCCAGCCCTACCGAGTTGGATCCGGTTTTTGAAGAGGCGATCTTCGAATCACCGGTGGGTGATGTGGTCGCAGAGCTTATGGGCTACCCGGTCAAATTCTATCACGCGAAAATTAATTTCAAATTTCCCAGCACCGATAGCGCGATCGTGCAATGGCATCAGGATTGGACGCATTTCCCGCATACCAACAGTAATCTCGCGGCAATCAGCCTGCCCATGACGCCACGGACCGTTGAAAATGGTGCCATTGCCTTTGTCCCCGGCAGTCACAAGAATGGACCGTTAAGTATTTGGAAAGACGGGAAATACGTGTTCACCTGCGAACATGATATCGATCCACAGGTCTTGCGGGATGCGACTGTCGTGCCATGTAAACCTTGTGATGTGCTGGCTCATCATGGGCTCACAGTGCATGGATCCCCCGCCAACAATACGCAAGACACCTGTATCACGCTGACAATTCAATTCGCAGCGGCAGATGCCTTTGCCTATACCGCGCCCGTGATTGACAGCCGCCATCGCAACCGCATGGTGCGTGGCGAACCCGCCCGCTTCGCGAGACTGGAGGCGGGAATGATTGAACTGCCCCCTGATTTCAGCGCTGGATATACATCCCTGTTTTCAAATCAAGACCGCGCGAAAATGTAACCAACCCGGCAGCAGAAAAGCGATTCTGTTGCCCTGGATCAAAGCAGCGGCAAATTCTCTGCGTTAGTAATTGAGTATAGAAACGGGCAGAGAAGATTATCGTTATGTTAAAAGACAAAACTCCATTCACTGTTAGGACTTTTATCAGGCCCTTAGCAGGTCTGGCTTGCATGAGTCTGATCCTGTTTTGGGGCGATACAAGCCATGCGCAAACCACCCAGACCACAGGCAATCCCGCTGTTGGGGAAAAAATCGTTTCCGCTTATGGATGCGCCCAATGCCATTCATCAGACGGTGCGGTCCTTAAACCCGGCGTCCCGAATCTGACCGGACAGAAAGCTGCCTTTCTGGTGCGGACCATGATGCATATGCGACTTGAAACCATTAACGATAAGGACGGGAAGCTCCTGATCCATCGCTATCATCCCGTGATGACAGAAATTTTGAACACGCTCTCCCCCTGGCAGATCCGACAGATCGCGGCCTATTATGAGCACCTACCCTGTATCGACCAATCATCCAAACAGACTGAGAGTGCGCCCCCGCGTGGGGTCGATCATTGCGTTACATGCCATGGCGGCAAAGACAGCAGTAACCCCTGGCAGGATACGCCCTATCTGGCGGGGCAGGATGAAACCTATCTGAAGCAACAAATACAGCAATTATGGGAAAGCCAGGCACATGAGCATGCTGGCCCGAAGCGATATCACCGTCTGGCAGGTATCATGTTCTTTGACGGCCATAGGCCCTATCTGGATGCCTATGCGGAATACTACGCAGGGCTTAGCTGTGCCCTGCGTAACCCTTGAGTCCCAAGGTCAGATCTTTGATTTTCTGCTAAAAACCATCTTCTGCCCGGCAAGTTTCTCTTCATCCCCGATCCATGCCCAGGCCAGAAGCGAGGGGTTTCGATCCGAAACAGTGATTCGATGGAGATGGTTCGGAGGATTGAAGATCAGGGAGCCCGGGGCAAAGACACCATGATTGTTTTCCGAAACCGCCCCAGACAGGCAAACATAGCTTTCTGAAATGCCATCATGGGCATGGGCGGGATAGGTACATCCAGGGGCAAATAGCACCAATCCCAGGATCACCTTCCGGGTGATGACTGGGCCATTTGGCCCTGCTATTTCCGTAAAACCATAGCTACGCTCCAGCCCTTTTGGTACTTTCTCATAGCCATATTGCCATGTCAGAGACGGGCTGACGGCTTCCAGTGATCGAATTAAACCCGCAAATTTTTCAGACTTTCCCTGATCCAGTGATCGACGCAGATGCTGTACCACTGGCACTGTATTTGGATCCCGTAGTTTAATCTCTGGATTATCCTGGATCGTTCGACTGATCGCTTCCCGCACCACCCGTTGATGGGCGCGTATCGGCGCGCTGCCGCCCGATGGCAGAAAGCGATACAGCTCATAGTATTCACGCAACAGATAACGCCAGTTCGGGTCATTTGAAAGCCGTGTCTCGGTCATGGAAATCCCCTGGTCGCATTAAAAGGAACAAATCAGTTAAGCCTTCACACGCTCTGCCCTTGGGTCATAGAGTGCACCTAACTGGGCGGTTGCCTTGTAGCGTTTCCAAGCAATCTCAACTTCATATGTCCCCGCAGCGATCCAGTCTTTTGTAACATGGCCGCCATCTTCGTCCGGACAGGTAATATAGCCCATAGCAATGGACTTGTTCAGGCGATGCCCCCAGGCACCGCTGGTCGTGCTGCCAACAATCCTGCCATTCCGCAGGATCGGTTCTTCATGAAACATCATGGGCGCATCGATATCATCCTGGTCCAGCACCAATTGCACCAGACGCCGCGCCGGAATGCCCGCCTGCTTCTGCCGCAACAGGGCATCTCGCCCGATAAAATCAGGCTTATCCCAGTCAACGGCAAAGCCAAGACCGGCCTGAAGCGGAGAATCCTCTTCTGCAATATCATGCCCCCAATGCCGGAATCCCTTTTCCGTGCGACAGGCATTCAGGGCGAAATATCCCGCATGGGTCAGCCCATGATCCGCGCCAATTTGTGTCAGATGATCATATACATGCAGGGCAAATTCGGCGGGGATGTATATTTCCCACCCCAATTCCCCAACATAGGTGATGCGCCCGGCCTGAACCTTTGCATAGCCGAGTTCAAGCTGTTGCATCGTTCCAAAGGGGAAGGCGTCATTGGATAAATCCGCCCCGGTTGCAGCCTGCAACAGCGCACGGCTGCCCGGCCCCATCAGGCCCAGCATCGGCAGACCGGATGTGATATCCATTGCAACGCATCGGGCATCTTCCGGGATATGACGTTGCAGCCAGGCGAAATCGCGGACCTGGGCGCCGCCTGCTGTAACAACCAGATAGGCGGTTTCCGAAAGGCGGGTGACGGTCAGGTCGGCCTCTATCCCGCCGCGCTCGTTCAGCCATTGCGTATAGACCATCTTACCAATCGGCACATCGACCTGATTGGCGCAGATGTGGTTCAAGACTGCGCAGGAATCCCGCCCTTCGACCCGGAACTTGGCAAAGCTGGACTGGTCGTACAGCGCAACCCCATCCCGTGTTGCCCGGCATTCTGCGCCAACGGCATCAAACCATCCAGGCCGCCCATAGGAATAATCGAAAACCCGGTCTTCCGCCTTACTGGCAAAAAACATCGGCCGTTCCCAGCCCGCCGTCTCCCCCCAGGCAGCCCCGGCCTTTTCCAGGCGATCATGAAACGGGGTCTTGCGTATGCCACGGGACGTGGTGACCTGATAATTTGGCCAGTGCATGGCATATAGAAGACCAAGTGTTTCCGTTGTGCGGTCCCTTAGATAGGTCTTGTTGTTCTGAAAAGCCGCCATACGACGAACATCAACATCAGCCAGATCCATTGGCGGATGACGGTCGCGAATCCAATCGGCCAACACGCGCCCGACCCCACCCGAAGACTGAATACCAATGGAATTAAAGCCACAGGCAACGAACAGGTCTTTGACCTCCGGCGTTTCACCCAACAGATAGCGATCATCCGGCGTGAAGCTTTCCGGACCATTAAAGAACAATTGAATCCCGGCCTTTTGTAAGATCGGCATGCGCTCCATGGCAAATTCCAGCACCGGCTCGAAATGCTCAATGTCTTCCGGCAGCGTGTCGAATTCAAAACTGTCAGGAATGCCGCCCATGCCCCAGGGTTTGGCATTGGGTTCGAATGCGCCCAATAATATCTTTCCGGCATCTTCCTTGTAATAGGCATATTCATCAGGGATGCGCAGCACAGGAAGGTTTGCGGGAACCTCGGACATCGGCTCTGTTACAATATAAAAATGCTCCGCTGCATGAAGCGGCAGATTAACGCCGATTGCTGCGCCTAAATCGCGGGACCACATGCCGCCGGTCAGAACGACGGTTTTAGCCCGAATTTCCCCCTTATCGGTCAAAACACCAACGGCGCGCCCGCCTTCAACCAGAATGCGCTCCACCTTTGTCTGTTCAAAGATCTTCGCGCCCCGCATCCGCGCACCTTTGGCAAAGGCCTGGGTCGTGTCGATGGGATTGGTTTGTCCATCCTTTGGCAGAAATACACCGCCGACCACATCTGACGTATCAATAAGAGGATACAGCGAGCTGATCTCCTCTGCCGTCAGAAGATTTACTTCCAAGCCGAAGCTTTTTCCCATCGACGCGCCGCGTTTGAATTCTTCAAACCGCGCCTGTGTCTTTGCAACGCCAATGGAGCCATTTTGTTTAAAGCCCGTGGCCTGGCCCGTTTCCGCTTCAAGCCCGGCAAACAGTTCAGATGTGTATTTTGCCAGTTCGGTCATGTTGCGGGTGGCGCGCAATTGCCCGACCAGCCCCGCTGCATGCCAGGTCGTGCCACAGGTCAGCTGCTTGCGCTCACAAAGCACGACATCGGTAATACCGATCTTGGTCAGGTGATAGGCGATAGAACATCCGGCAATGCCACCACCAATGATGACCACCTCTGCCTGCTGCGGAAACTCTGCCATGGAACTTAACACCTTTTGAACGACTGCCTGTGGTTTCAGACACGATTTATGGCATTGCTTCGCATGGCTTGCAGCGACAATCTTCTGATCCTTGGATTATTTTCGATCCCCCTTTTCGCCGGGCTGGGGTTGCACCATCACAGGGACTCCCTAAGTTTTCTAGCATGCGCTTTTGGGCAGGCTTGGCCACCTTCAACATTGATCACAATATTGCGATTGGCCCTCAATGGGCTTTTCCTATTTAGTGGTTGCATCGCTTGGATTGAATATGATCGCTCTAAGAGACTGTGGAACAGGAAAGGACTGTGACTTATGCGTTCTAAATATTTCAAAGGACTAGCTGGCCTTGCCTTGGGCGGCATGGCGTTTTTCGCCTACCAGAGTTTTGCGGTGAATACATCTGTCACGGCAGCAGATATGATGACCGTATCCGCCGAGGAAGCGCACGAAACCCGCGAAGGGGCCATGAAGGCGATCGGTGGTCATTTGAAAGCATTGGGAGCGGTCGCCAAGGGTGAGATGGCACCGGATGCCGGCACTGTCGTGCATGCAGAAAGCCTGGCTGCGATGTCCCACACAGTGAAACTGCTCTTCGCGCAGGAACTTATTTCCGACAAAAGCCGCGCCAAGCCTGAAATCTGGTCCGACTGGGCGGGATTCAGCAAGGCCGCCGACGATCTGTCCATGGCGACCGCTGCAGTGGTTGAGGCTGCAAAGGGTGGCGATCCCGCCGCAATAGGGGCCGCTTTGGGTGATGTTGGCAAGGCTTGCGGTGGCTGTCACAAGCCTTATCGTGGACCTGAAAAGTAATCTGACCAGACGGGGCCATTCTGTTGTTTGAAGAATTGAACCGATTTGTTGCGCGGATGGCTGTGGCTTTGATTGGGTTGATCGCAGCCACAGCCTCCGCTGCGGCACAAGACAGTGTGGCGCGGGGTGAGTATCTGGTGCGGGCGGCGGGCTGTATTGCCTGTCACACTGACGAGAAATCCGGCGGTGCACAGTTTGCCGGTGGTCGCGCCCTGCCAACGCCGTTTGGCACTTTCTATTCCTCGAACATTACGCCTGATCCAGAAACCGGGATTGGGAATTGGAGCGACGCAGATTTCATCACCGCCCTGCGGGAAGGACGATCTCCAGAAGGCCATCTGCTCTATCCCGTTTTTCCCTATAGCAGCTATACCAAGATGCGCGACGAGGACATGCTGGCAATCAAGGCCTATCTGTTCGCGCAACCGCCGGTGCAACAGGAAAACAAAACTCAGGAACCGAATTTTCCGCTGGGATGGCGTTTCTTGCTGAATGGCTGGAAAGTGCTGAATTTTGAATCCGGCCCAATCGCGGATGATCCTGCCCAAAGCGAGGCCTGGAATCGCGGGCGCTATCTGGTCGAAGCCCTGGCCCATTGCAGTGAATGCCATACGCCCAGAACACTGACCGGCGGATTGGATCAGGATCTGTATCTGGCCGGCACCGCCGATGGCCCGGAAGGGGAGAAAGTCCCCAATATCACACCAGCCGAGTCCGGCATTGCAGACTGGAGCGAGACCGACATCGCCTATCTGCTCAAAGAAGGCCTGAAACCCAATTACGACAATGTTCAGGGCAGTATGGCCGAAGCGATTGACGATGGTCTGAAATACCTGACCGACGAAGATTTGAATGCCATCGCAACTTACCTTAAATCAATCCCCCCGATTGAGCATAAAGTCGGGAAATAGAGCCGCCCCGTCTTCCCCTCTCTGCAAATTCCTTCTCATCCAAACGACCTCTAATTCTGCGGATATCGTCACCCCGGACCTGATCCGGGGTCCAGAGCGGCACGCACGATGGGTGCTTGTAGCCCTGGATACCCGCCTGCGCGAGTATGACGGAGATTCAGGGTCCCATTCTCATCCTAAGGCGCGCACATGTCGCCACCTTCGTCACCCCGGACTTGATCCGGGGTCCAGAGCGGCACGCACGATTGGTGCTTACAGCCCTGGATACCCGCCTGCGCGAGTATGACGGGGATGCAGGGTCCCATTCTCATCCTGAGGAGGCG
>NZ_JBLZHT010000007.1:89058-195407 GCF_048892525.1 Hwanghaeella sp. LZ110
GGCGATAGCGCCGTCTCGAAGGAGGGGCTGTAAGTCCGGTGCTTGCAGAGGGCTCCCCCTTCGAGACGCTACGCTCCTCAGGGTGAGGGCGCGTTTGTGTGATACATCGTCACCCCGGACGTGATCCGAGGTCCAGAGCGGCACGCACGATTGGTGCGTGTAGCCCTGGATACCCGCCTGCGCGAGTATGACGGGGATGCAGGGTCCCATTCTCATCCTGAGGCGCGATAGCGCCGTCTCGAAGGAGGGGCTGTAAGTCCGGTGCTTGCAGAGGGCTCCCCCTTCGAGACGCTACGCTCCTCAGGGTGAGGGCGCGTTTGTGTGATACATCGTCACCCCGGACGTGATCCGGGGTCCAGGGCGGCAGGCGCGATTGGTGCTTGTAGCCCTGGATACCCGCCTGCGCGAGTATGACGGGGATACAGGGTCCCATTCTCATCCTGAGGAGGCGCGATAGCGCCGTCTCGAAGGAGGGGCTGTAAGTGCGGTGCTTCCAGCGGGCTCCCCCCTTGAGGGGGGGAGGTTGGGAGGGGGGTGCTCTCTCCTCCGCAATCAACCCTACTGCAGGGAAAGGCCTTGCGGCCTTGTCACCCCCACCCCAACCCTCCCCCCTCAAGGGGGAGGGAGTAAATGACCCGTCCCCCCCCTCTAGGAGGGAGCCGATAGCCTCGAGAGAAGATGAGAATTCACGATCCTATTGCGCCTCTTGCTGCGCCTGCCAATTGCGGGCGAAATCGGTTAGGCGAATTGGTTTGCGCTGTCGTCCCCAGGTGCCGGGCCTGGGCTCGAACCGACCCGCAATGGCAGTGCCACAGCCTGTGCAATGACCGCCCTGGCCCAATCCCCAATCACTCAATTGATGCCAATCGCGCCCGATCACTTTGGTCCCGCAGCCAGGGCAATAGGTCGAGCCTGTCGGTTCGTGATGGATATTGCCGGTATAGACATGATGCAGCCCATTCTTGCGCCCGATCTTCCAGGCGCGGATCAAGGTCTCTGGCGGCGTGCGGGGTTTATCCATCATCTTATAATCCGGATGAAAGGCCGTGAAATGCAGCGGCACGTCAGGGCCCAGCGCCTCAAACACCCATTGTGTCAGGGCCTCAATCTCCGCCACGCTGTCATTCTCGCCCGGGATCAACAGCGTGGTCAGTTCGACCCAGCATTTCCGCTCTTTCACCAGATAGACCGCTGTCTCCTGAACCGAAGCCAGACTGGCGGTGCAGAGCTTGTGATAGAAATCCTCGGTAAATCCCTTCAGGTCCAGATTGACCGCATCCATGCGCTGGAAGAATTCCTGGCGCGCGGCATCCTTGATATAGCCTGCCGTGACCGCGACATTAGCAATCCCCACCTCGTGACAGGCCGCCGCCACATCCACCGCATATTCCAGGAAAATCACCGGATCGTTATAGGTATAAGCAACCGACCGACAGCCCGTCTGCTGAGCCGCTGCCGCAATCGCGCCGGGCGCGGCCTGATCCATCAACCGATCCATCTGGCGACTTTTGGAAATATCCCAGTTCTGGCAGAATTTGCAGGTCAGATTGCACCCCGCCGTCCCGAAACTCAGCACCGGCGTACCGGGCAGAAAATGGTTCAGCGGTTTCTTTTCAATCGGATCGATGCAATAGCCCGATGCCCGACCATAGGTCGTCAACACCAGTTCGTCGCCCCGCCTGGCCCGCACAAAACACAGCCCCCGCTGCCCATCGTGCAATTTGCATTCGCGCGGACACACATCACACTGAATCCGCCCATCCTCCAGCGGCTGCCAATAGCGCGCGGGGACGGCGTTCAGAATGTCAGGATCAACCGGTTTCGCTGTGTCATTCATTGCGCTAGACTAGCACATCTTCATGACCAAAGGGATAGGGTCCATCATGGCGCTGATCCGACCGCCTGCGATTGCGGGGACATTTTATCCGGCTGATCCGGCGGGGTTGCGGGCGGCTGTGGAGAAATTTGTTCGGGCAACGCCTTCTGAAGGGCCAGTGCCCAAGGCGATCATTGCGCCCCATGCGGGCTATGTCTATTCCGGGGCCTGTGCGGGCGCGGCCTATGCGCGGTTGTTGCCGGATCAGGCACAGATCACGCGGATCGTCTTGCTAGGGCCGTGCCACCGTGTGGCGGTGCGCGGATTGGCGACCAGTTCGGCGGATTACTGGAAGACGCCCCTGGGCGCGATGCCGCTGGATCGGGGGGTGCTGGCGGGATTGTCCGACCTGCCCCAGGTAGCAACCCATGACGGCACCCATCAGCAGGAACACAGTCTGGAAGTCCATCTGCCCTTTTTGCAGGTTTATCTTCCCCAGGCCAGCCTTTTGCCCTTCGTCGTCGGGCAGGCCAATGCGGAAGAGGTTGCCGGTGTCCTGGAGCGTCTGTGGGGCGGGCCGGAGACGCGGATTGTGATCTCCACCGATCTGAGCCACTTCCTGGACTATGATGCCTGCAACGCGCTGGATACCAGAACCGCACATGCTGTAGAGGCATTGGACTATGCGGCCATCGGGCGCGACCAAGCCTGTGGGCGCATCCCGATGTCAGGCCTGTTGCATCTGGCCAAGCAACGGGGCATGCGGATTGAACGGGTTGGCCTGTGCAATTCGGCGGACACGGTGGGCGACCCGGCCCGCGTTGTGGGTTATGGCAGTTGGGCCTTATACGAATGACCGCCGAAGAAATCGCCAAAAAGCACCGCGCCTTGCTGATGAAAATTGTCCACCATGCCCTGGAGAAAGGGGCTGTTCCATCCATAAACCTGCCGTCCTTCCCAGAAGAATTGAAAGCGCCGGGGGCGACCTTTGTCACTTTGGAAAAGCAGGGGCGGCTTCGGGGCTGCATCGGATCGTTACAGGCGCATCAGCCCCTGGTTCAGGACCTGGCCCAGAATGCCTATCGTGCCGGGTTTAAAGACCCCCGATTCCCACCAATCACGGCAGAGGAATTGCCAGACATCACCTCCTCCATTTCCATCCTAAGCCCGCCGTCACAAATGCTGTTCCAGGATGAGCAGGACCTGTTGGCACAGCTTGTCCCCGACGTGGATGGACTGATCCTGCAGGATGGCAATCGACGCGCCACCTTCCTGCCTCAGGTCTGGGAGCAACTGCCTGATCCAAAACAGTTTCTGGGTCATCTGAAGCGCAAGGCAGGCTTGGCCGAAGATCATTGGTCGCCAACCCTGACCGCCCACCGCTATCATGTGGTGAAGGTTGCATGACATTATGGCAGTGTGATTGACCAAACCGGCACTAGCCCTATGATCTGTCGTGAAAATTGACCTTTTGGGGAGAGCCCGCGTAATGGCAAAATTTGGTATTGGACAGCCGATCCGACGGACCGAAGACCTGCAACTATTGTCCGGTCACGGGCAATATACCGCCGATGTGGATTGGGACAATCAGGCCTATGCGGTCGCCGTGCGCTCCCCCTATGCCCATGCCAATATTCTTGCCATCGATATCGACGATGCGAAGGGCGCACCAGGCGTTCTGGATATTTTCACGGGTGACGACATGCTGGCCGATGGCATTGGCGCGATGCCAGCCAACATTGTCGTGACCCAGACCGATGGATCGAAAATGATCCACCCGCCCCGATATGCCCTGGCAACGGGTAAGGTGCGTCATGTCGGCGATCCGGTCGCCTTCGTTATTGCAGAAACGCTGGACCAGGCCCGCGATGCGGCAGAGCTGGTCATGGTGGATTACGACGACCTGCCATCGGTGACCGACACGGACAAGGCCGATGCCCCCGATGCGCCCCTGGTTTATGACGAGGCCCCGAACAATCGATCCTTCACCTGGGATTTTGGCGATGAAGCCGCTGTTCAGGCCGGGCTTAAAGATGCCGCCCATACGGTCACGCTGAAACTGATCAACAACCGCATCATTGTCAATTCCATGGAGCCCCGCGCTGCGCTGGGCAAGTATGAGGGCGATGCGGAGACGGGTCGCTACAGCCTGCACACCCCGACCCAGGGCGTGCATTCGGTCCAGCGGCAACTGGCTGATGATATCTTTCATGTCGACAAATCCCGTATGCGAATCCTGACCGGCAATGTCGGCGGCGGATTTGGGATGAAGATCTTTCTGTATCCCGAACAACTGTGCGTGCTGTATGGCGCACGGCGCATCGGGCGGCCGGTAAAATGGGTCGCAGAACGGTCCTATGACGGTTTTACCACCGACAAGATGGGCCGCGATCATGTCAGCGAAATTACGCTGGGGCTGGGCAAGGACCTGAAGATCACAGGTCTGGACATCACCCTGAAGGCTGCAATGGGTGCCTATATTTCCGGCTTTCAGGCCTTCATCCCGACCATGGCGAGCGCCAAGATGTATTCTGGTGTCTATGCCATCCCCGCTATCCATTTGCGGGTCCATGGCCTGTTCACCAATACAACGCCGGTGGATGCCTATCGCGGGGCCGGACGTCCGGAGGCTGCTTACCTGCTGGAGCGCCTGATGGATAAGGCCGCGCTGGATCTGGGCGTTGACACGGTGGAGCTGCGCAAGCGCAATTACATCCCCACCAGCGCCATGCCCTATACGACCCCTGTGGGGCCGGTCTATGATTCCGGTGATTTTGCGCGCTTGACCGATATTGCCCTGCAACGGGCGGATCGCTCAGGTTTTGAGGTGCGCCGCCAGGAATCCGCATCGCGCGGCAAACTGCGCGGCATGGGCATGTCCTATTACATCGAATGCTGTGGCGCCGGTCCTGGGGAACAGGCCGATATTCGCGTCGCAGAGGATGGGGCGGTCACCCTGTATATCGGCACTCAGGACAACGGCCAGGGGCACCAGACCGCCTATAAGCAAATCATCTCCAACCGGCTGGATATCGACCTGGATCGTATCACCGTCATTCAGGGCGATACAGATGTGGTGGAACGCGGCGGCGGCACAGGCGGATCCCGATCCATCCCCGAAGGCGGCGTTGCCGTGCGCGATGCCACAGAAGGTGTCGTTGAAAAGGGCAAACAGATCGCCAGCGTATTGCTGGAAACAGCCGCCGCCGATATTGAATATATCGATGGAAAATTTGCCGTGGTCGGCACCGACCGCACGGTCAGTTTCGAAGACGTCGCACGCGCCGCTCATGATCCGGCCGTCGTACCGGACGGCATTGATCCCGGCCTGGATGTGAAGGCCCGCCACAAGGCAGAAGCCCAGACTTATCCCAATGGCTGTCATGTCTGTGAACTGGAAATCGATCCGGAAACAGGGACGTTGGATATCCTGAATTATGTCGTCGTCGATGATTTCGGCACCGTGGTTAATCCAATGATGCTGGCTGGTCAGGTCCATGGCGGTATTGGTCAGGGGTTGGGCCAATCACTGATGGAAGAAACCATCTATGATCCGGAAACCGGGCAATTGCTCAGCGGTTCCTATATGGATTATTGCATGCCCCGGGCGGATAACATCCCCAATATTGATTTCACCTATGTCGATGACATTCCCTGTGCCACCAATCCGTTGGGCATCAAGGGCGCGGGGGAAGCCGGTGCCATCGGTGCACCGCCTGCATCGATCAATGCCATTGTGGATGCAATGAAACATCTGGGCATTCACCATATCGACATGCCGGCAACCCAATCCCGAATCTGGCAGACTCTACAGGCTGCCAGCAAAGCTGATGCGGCGGAATAGAGGCTTATGACGTCCGACCTGAAATACGACCCCAAAGAGCTTATACAAGGCATCAAAAAAGCGGCCTTTGTCGCGGGTGCTAAGATATTGGCGGTCTATGCCACCGATTTTGAAGCGGATGTGAAGGCCGACCATTCCCCCGTGACGGAGGCGGATACGGCCGCCGAGGCGATCATTCTGCCACTGCTGAAAACCCTGACGCCAGACATTCCAATCGTGGCGGAAGAAGCTGCCGCAGCTGGCAACATTCCCGATGTCGGTGACGGACCGTTCTGGCTGGTTGACCCGCTGGACGGCACCAAGGAATTTCTGAAGCGCAATGGCGAATTCACCGTCAACATCGCACTGATTGTGAATCACCAGCCACTCTTAGGCGTCGTGTTGTTGCCTGCCAAGAATTGCTTGTATAGCGGCATCGTCGGCATGGGTGCGTGGCGACAGGACGGTGACGGGCCGGTTGTCAATATAACCGTGCGGACACCGCCAGAGGATGGATTGACCGTGATCGGAAGCCGCAGTCATGGCGATGCGGATGAAATGGCCGCCTTCCTGAAAGGCCATGCGATTGCCGAAGTCATTTCCGCAGGCAGTTCCCTGAAATTCTGTCTGGTGGCGGACGGTTCTGCTGATGTCTATCCCCGTCTGGGTCGCACCATGGAATGGGATGTCGCCGCCGGTCATGCGGTCCTGGCCGCCGCAGGGGGACGTGTCACCTTTACCGATGGCACCCCATTCACCTATGCCAAGAACAAGATCTTCGAAAACCCCCATTTTGTTGCCTGGGGCGGGGTTTAGGAATGCGGGTCTATCTGGCTGGTCCCGATGTCTTTCACCCGGATGCCGTAACTCTGGGTCAACGCAAAAAGGAACTATGCGCCCAGTTTGGCCTGGTCGGTGTCTTTCCTTTGGATAATGAGCTGGATTTACAACGCCTTAATCCACATGCACAAGGAATGGCAATTTTCCATGCCAATACCAAGCTGATGGATGAATGCGACGCGGTCATCGCCAATATGACACCGTTTCGCGGGCCATCCTGTGACCCTGGTACCGCCTATGAAATCGGCTATATGCGGGGACTGGGCAAGGCTGTTCTCGCCTATTCAAACACATCCACCCCATTTACCGGTCGCAGCACCGGCCTGGATTCCCAGACAATCGAAAAGTTCGATATGGTGGATAATCTGATGCTGGACGGGGCGGTGGTTGCCAGTGGTTTCGATATCATAACCCACGACGCCCAGGACCCTTTCACCGACCTGACCGCCTTTACCGAATGCGTCAAACGCCTGGCACAGCCAAAACCGTAGAATGTTCTAGTCCCGGAAGGATGGGTCTTTGCGATCCAACATGCGCAGATAGGCTGCCCATTCCGGGGTATCGCTGCGCGTGGCTTTATCGGCCTCTGGCTCCCAATCGCGCCCGTTTGGTTCCCATTGTTTGGCCGTGTGCTCACACACTTCGGGGCTGGGCATCTTAATCGGGCGCCCCGTTGCCAACACATCCAATTGAACGCGACAGGCCTGTTCAAAATAATACAGCCGCGAGAATGCATGACTGACGGTTTCGCCCAGTGTCAAAATTCCGTGATTATACAGCACCATGGCCCATTTATCGCCAAGATCGGCAACCAGACGTTCCCGTTCGGACAGGTCCAACGCGATGCCTTCATAGTCGTGATAGGCCAGCCGGTTATAAAATTGAAAGCCGCCCTGGGTCATCGGCATAAAGCCTTCATCCAGGCAGGACACCGCCGTGCTGGCATCACTGTGGGTGTGCAAGACACATACTGCATCATGGCGCACGGCATGGACCGCGCTGTGGATGGTATAACCCGCCGCATTGATGCCATAGCTGGAGCCGTCTACCACATTGCCGTCCAGATCAATCTTCACCAGATTTGACGCACAGACTTCGTTATAGGCCAGACCATAGGGATTGATCAGAAAATGCCTCGGCTCGCCGGGAACACGGGCGGTGATGTGATTGTAAATCTGATCAATCCAACCATGCGCATCAACCAAGCGATAGCAGGCCGCCAGGTCAACCCGCATCGCCCATTCCGCATCCGAGCAATCAAGGCTGCGGCTAGCCGGAGGCTTCGTAGTGATGGCGGTCATGACCTGATCCTTCCCAAGTAGAATTATTCAGCAGCGCGGGTCAGCGCGTATAATCCATCATCATCGCCCAGTTCCAGGGGCGTATGATCCTGATTGTTGTGATACCAGGCACGACCATTCCCACCGGTAGGCGCATTGCTGACGGCATTATAATTGAAATACATGATTGATCGCGGCCAGGGGCTGACATTGTTCGAAGACCCATGCACCAGATTGCAATGAATAAACGCAACCGTCCCTGCAGGCCCCATCAAGGGGACGATCCCATTGCGGTTTGCGAAGTCTGAAACAACAGGCGGGTCAATCTGCATCACCGTGTAACCGGTCGCGTCTTCGCGCGTTACCGTGTTGACGATGCCATGATGCTGGGAACCCGGCAGCACCAGCAAAGGTCCATTCACCGCCGTGGAATCATCCAGAAATATTGCTGTCATGACGCAATGGGGTTCTGGCATGCCATCTTCGCGATGCCAGGTCCCGAAATCC
Source organism: Hwanghaeella sp. LZ110 (assembly GCF_048892525.1). NCBI lineage: Bacteria > Pseudomonadati > Pseudomonadota > Alphaproteobacteria > Rhodospirillales > Aestuariispiraceae > Hwanghaeella > Hwanghaeella sp. LZ110. The sequence goes on from NZ_JBLZHT010000007.1 coordinate 97,325, forward strand.
TGGTGCCAGTTCCACGCCCCGCCGGAAAAACCTTCCTTCGGATTCAGGCGGCTTTGGTGAATATAGGCGTCTTCCCTGAGCAATTGTCGCACGGGATTCAATAACCGCGGCAGCGTGCTAAGTCGCTTATAAGGTTCGCAAACCTCATGCCCGCCATAGGCCAGACGGATGCCGTTGCTTTCTTTTTCCCGAACAATCTCAGGACCGGGTCGGGCGCAAAGCACCGATGCCGTCACCTTCAAAAGCTGTGCCTCTTCCTGATCCAGCAGCCCTGGAAAAAGAAGATAGCCGGAGCGATCATATTCTTCGATTTGTGAGTCTGATAAGTGCATAAAAAAACCTTAACGTCTGTTTTGCCGGTCGCCAAGTCAGGATTTACGCTTTTCTGTGATGCCGGACTGCGGCATTGTCAGGTGTGTCAATTCTATGAAGGCGAGTTCGCTTTGTGACCCTATCCATACGTTCGGTCTTGCTCTTTGGATTCTGCGGTCTGCTGGCACTGTCCATTTCAGCCGTCGCGATAACAGGACTGATCGGGGCATTAAGCAATACCCTGACCCTGATGGCCCGGGAAGCCACCCAAATGGTGGAAGAAGCCGATCGCCGTCTGACGGCGGAACTGGCCCCTATTGAAAGCCAGGCCCGATTTATTTCTAACAGATTTGAAGACGGTCGATTGAGCTTCGATGCCCCCGAACGCCTGTCGATCACCCTAGATGCCTCTATGGCCGCCATTCCCGATTTGGCCGGTCTGCTGCTGATTGACACGAACGGCACAGGCTATCGCTTGCTGGGGGCCCGCCGGAATGATGACGACGCCCCCTTGAAGGTCGGGAATTACATGCAAATTCCAGGTATTGCTGATGCACTTGCACAAGCAAAAGACACCACGGAATCAGTATGGCGGCGACCGGTCTGGGTCTCTGAAATACAACAGACGGCGATTAACCTGCACACACCCCTGTACCGGGAGGGGGAATTTATCGGCGTGCTGATGCAGGGAAAGGCTGTCGCGGACCTGTCCATACAGTTACGCCGTCTTCAGGATTTTGCCGGAAAAGTCCCTTTCCTGCTGTATGGATCTGACAGTGTTCTGGCCCATCCAGGTCTGGCGGAATTAAAGTCAAATGCATCCAAAGTGGAACCCCTGCCCCCGCTTAACACCTTCCAAGACGGCATCCTGGCCTCCTTTCCAACTTTACAGGATGTGATTTTTGAAAATTTTTCCGAGGACAAATCCATCAAAATGGGCCGAAGCACCTTCGCCGGGCAGAATTATTTCTTTGCCTATCGGACCCTTCAGGTTTCCGCAGCGGACAAGCCCATTACGGTCGGGCTGTATGTTGATGAAACACGCTACAATACGGTGCGGGATCGATTGCGGGCAATTTTGGTCGTCGGTGGCGGCGTCATGTTAATTTCCATTATCGCGGCACTTTGGATGGCCCGGGCCACGGTCCGCCCGATACAAGCGCTGGCAAAAGCCTCCCTGCATGTCGCGACAGGCGATCTTGACGCCGTTGATCCCCTGCCCCGCAGCCGCATGCGCGAATTGGACGAGGCCGGTCTGGCCTTCACCCATATGGTGGAGGGATTGAAAGAACGCGCACGAATAATGGACCTGTTCGGTCGGGTTGTTCCAACCGCTGTCGCGGAACGAATGCTGCGATCGCCAAAGGAACTGGCACCCCAGAAGGTCGAGGCAACAGTTCTGTTCTGTGACCTGGTTGGGTTCACCACCTTGTGTGAAGGGCTGGAGACCGATCATCTGGTGCAGGTATTGAATGCCTATTTCACCGATATGGTCGACATCATCCAGGGCCAGGGTGGCATTGTTACACAATTTCAAGGGGACGCGATATTAGCCGTCTTCAATGTGCCATTGGGGGACCGCGACCATCCGGCCAAGGCATTGGCGGCCGCGCGCGCCATGCATCTGCATTTGGAAAACAGCACCTTTCTTACCCAAACGCTGGCCATTCGTGTCGGTATCGCCACAGGACCTGTGATTGCAGCGAATGTAGGCGCAGCATCCAGAATGAATTATACCGTACATGGAGATACAGTAAACTTGGCCGCCCGATTGGAAAATTTGAACAAAACCTATGGCACCAGAATCATCCTGTCGGCAGAAACAGTTGAACGATCCGGTGCACAGGATGTGAAGTCCCTGGGATTGGTCGAAATTCGGGGGCGAACCCAGCCGATGGAAGTTTTCGCGTGGGAAGGATCATCGGGTTAATGAAAGAACTGCTGAGGTCCAATGACATGGTGCAACTTTCCTTTATCGAGGTTCTGTTGCGCGATTCCGGTATCGAATGTGTAGTATTCGATGGCCATACCAGCATCCTGGAAGGGTCTTTGGGTGTCTTGCCCCGTCGCGTGATGGTGCTGGATGAAGATTGGGACGCGGCGCGGCGCGTGCTGCGCGATGCGGGTCAGGATATTCCATGACCGATACGCTGAATGAGACCGTCGCCGACCGCTTTCTGGATGGCCGCCTGATCCTGCAGCAACCCAGACAGGGATATCGCGCGGCGATGGATCCTGTGCTGTTGGCCGCTGCGGTGCCCGATTGTGACGAAGGAAAAGTGCTGGATTTGGGGTGTGGCGTCGGTACCGCCCTGTTTTGTTATGGCAAACGAATGACAGGTCCGACCTTGTTTGGGTTGGAACTGGACTCCATCGCCGCCGATATGGCCCGGCGGAATGCGTGTGAGAATAATTTAGCGGACAGAACCACCATCGTCACAGGCGATCTGTTGTCCATGCCCAAGGCGCTGGAACCCAACAGCTTCGATCAGGTATTCGCCAACCCGCCCTATCTGGAACCCCAAACCGGCGAGACATCGCCCATTGCAGATCGGGCACGGTCCAATGTTGAAGGGGCCGCCCGCCTGAAGGATTGGATCACCGTCATGTTACGGATGACCCGACCACGGGGCGGATTGACTCTGATCCATCGGGCGGATCGATTGGATGATATCCTGGCCTTGCTGTACCAAAAGGCAGGAGAGATCGCAGTCCTGCCCCTATGGCCGCGCGCGGGTGAACCAGCAAAGCGCGTCATCGTGCGGGCCCGCAAGGGGGTGCGCGGTGGTACCACCCTGTTGCCGGGGCTGGCATTGCACGGCCCTGCGGATGATCCCGATGGACGCTATACACCACAAGCCCTGGCAATTTTGCGCGATGGTAAGAGGCTATAGCGCATCATGCGCAGCATGAGCGCGAATAAGTAAACCGCAGCGCATCATGCGAAGCATGAGCGCGAATAAGTAAACCGCAGCGCATCATGCGCAGCATGAGCGCCAATAAGTAAACCGCATCATGCGCAGCATGAGCGCAAAAAAGTAAACCGCATCATGCGAAGCATGAGCGCGGAAACTATTCTTTAATCCAGCACCCGGCCTGCCACGGCATCCAGCTTTGCCAGCATGGCGGGGTCTCGCGCGTCTGGCGAAGTGATCAAGGCAAAGTCCAGCGCGCGGTCGCTGCCGCAATCCGGTTCTTTGGACCAGGTATTCAGATTTTCCGCAACATAGCGAACCAGGGCACGCCCGTGATCGGCATTGGCCAACAGGGTCTTGATGACCATGGCGACATCGACATGATCATGATCCGGATGCCAGCAATCGTAATCCGTAACCATGGCAATCGTCGCATAGCGCATTTCCGCTTCCCGCGCCAATTTCGCTTCTGGCATATTGGTCATGCCAATGACGGAACAGCCCCAACTGCGATACAGCATTGATTCCGCCTGGGTCGAAAATTGCGGACCTTCCATCACCAGATAGGTACCACCACGGCTGTGGGAAATTTGTAAGGTCTGCAATCCAGCCTGGGCAATATCACCCAGCCAGGAAGAAACCGGCTGAGCGACAGAGACATGCGCAACGCATCCCGGACCAAAAAAGCTCTTTTCCCGCGCAAAGGTGCGGTCAATGAATTGATCAACGATCACAAAATGACCGGGCGGCAATTCTTCCTTCAGCGACCCACAGGCAGAAACGGACAAAATATCGGTACAGCCCAATCGCTTCATGACATCGATATTGGCGCGGTAGTTTATTGAGGATGGCGATTGGACATGCCCCCGACCATGACGGGGCAGAAAGCGGATCTTGGTGCCAGCCAGCGTACCACACAAGACGGCATCCGATGGTGCCCCCCAGGGGCTTTCAACCATGACCCATTCGGCATCCTCAAGACCTTCAATTGCATAAAGGCCACTGCCGCCAAATACCCCTAGCACCCTATCAGTCATCGCCGTCTTCTCCCTTATGTCAGACCTGCCGCCATCTTGGCAGAGCCAAGCGCATTGCGAAACATATCCTCCGTCAGGCGGCCCGTATTGGTGTTATAGCGTGAGCAATGATAGCTGTTCACCAATGCCAGGGAACGTCCCTGCCGATCGGATAACCGGTGAATAGCGTCATGAGAGAATTTCGCTGCAGAAACCTTATGTCCCATAGACCGTAAGGCCGCGTCATGGGCAATTTTACCCAGGCTGAAAATGACTTTCAGGTTTGGCATGGCCGCCAATTCACAATCCAGAAAGGGACGACAGGCCGTCATCTCCTGTCCGATCGGCTTGTTCTGAGGCGGCACGCAGCGAACCGCATTTGCGATACGGCACTCAATCAGGGTCAGCCCGTCATCGGGCCGTCGGTCATAGACGCCCTGTGCCAACCCTAAATCCAGTAAAACTTTATACAAAAGATCCCCGGCCCAATCGCCGGTGAAAGGGCGCCCCGTGCGATTGGCCCCCTGCATGCCCGGTGCCAGCCCCAGTATCAGGATCGGCGCATCCAGGGATCCGAAACTGGGTACGGGCGAATTCCACCACTGTGGCTGTGCCGCTCTTACTTCTGTGCGGAACGCAACCAAACGCGGACAAAGGGGGCAATCGCGACCGGGGTTGTCAAAGGCGGTCCCGGTTACATCCGTACCGCCAGGGGTCATCGATTGCCGTTTCGGTCAGTGCGTTCAACAATCGCCTCAACGCCGGCATAGTCGTCTTCTTCGTCGTCATCCTCATCATCGACGACCGCATCATCATCATAGTCATCGTCATCGTAATCACCGTCAAAATCAGCGCTGGGTCCGCGCACCGGGCGAGCAGGCGCCGCGCCAGGGGCAGCAGCCGGCCGCTGGGGCTCATGGAAATTACGGGCGATATCGCGCGCAATATCATTTAGCTCGACAAAGTTATCGGCCTGACGGCGCAACTCATCAGCGATCATTGGCGGGTTGGATTTGATTGTGCTGACCACGGTCACACGAAGGCCGCGGCGTTGCACGGCATCAACCAGACTGCGGAAATCACCATCACCAGAAAATAGAATCACATGGTCCAGATGCTGCGCCATATCGAGCATGTCGATCGCCAGCTCCATATCCATGTTGCCCTTGATCCGCTGACGTCCCTGCGCATCAGTATAGGACTTCGCTGGTTTGGTAACCATCGTGTAGCCGTTATAGTCCAGCCAATCCACCAAGGGACGGATCGGGGAATAATCCTGGTCTTCAAACAAGGCTGTATAGTAAAAGGCCCGCATCAACCGGCCTTCGGTCTTAAACTTTAACAACAGTTTCTTGTAATCAATATCAAATCCCAATGCTTTTGCAGCAGAGTAAAGATTGGCGCCATCAATAAAGATTGCGAATTTTTCTTCTTTGTATATGCCAAGTTGCACGGCCTTGAGCCTCCAAAAAAATATGGGTTATCAATGTATGGGGCGTTGAGAGAGGCGCGGCTTATAAATGAGCCCAAAACTCTCTGTCGTTCCAAAATGTTCTTAGTACGTAGCCGCGCGCAGGACCGGTTTCAAGCGCTATCTAATGGAATTCCATCGATATTAACGATAATTTTTCAAGCGTGAACCTGAAATGCTTTACGCCTTACCCCTGCTTGGGGGCTTGAACTTTCGGGATGAGACGGGTATGTACAGCCCGAATGCGGTGCAGGCTTTGGTTTGCGCCGCTGTTATTCTTGCATTCGGACACGGCGTTCGACCACCACGGATCGGTGTTCGACCACCAAAGACCACCGAAATGTCCCCTCTTACCGACGAGGATATAAGAGCCCATGGCCCGCGTTACCGTTGAAGATTGCGTCGAAAAAGTTCCGAACCGGTTCGAACTGGTTATGGTTGCCTCACAGCGCAGCCGCGACATCGCAAATGGCGCGGCAATTGAAGTCGAGCGTGACAACGACAAAAACCCTGTCGTTTCCCTGCGCGAAATTGCGGATGACAAAGTCAATGTCAGCGAATTGCAGGATGAATTGGTCCGGGGCATGCAGCGCTTCATTGATTCGGACGAGCCGGAAGAAGACGACGATGTTCAAATCTTTGAACAGTCCATGATCGGCGCCGCAGAAATGCCCGCCATGCCGGATCCGGGCCCGATTCCGATGGCCCCGGATGATGACGATGACGAGCCGCTGAACACGCCAAAGTTTGAAGACATCGACGCCGACGATTGATAGACGGCACATCGCCTGCCTGTGCGTTTGTGGGGGCGATGTCATTACGAATACCTAACAAGGCCCGGTGCAAATGCATCGGGCCTTGTTTATTGCAATAAAGCCACGAAATCTCTTTCAACATTGGGTGGTTTACGAAACTGTAGTCACTATACTTATCTTGTAAGTTCTGTAGGACGTCCCCCGCGCCATGATGCGTCAATACGAGTTGGTCGAACGTGTAAAAGCCTATGAGCCCGGTGCGGATGAAGACGCACTGAACCGCGCCTATGTCTTCACCGTGAAGGCCCATGGAAACCAAAAGCGCGCCAGTGGCGACCCCTATTTTTCACATCCGGTAGAAGTTGCGGGCCTGTTGAGCGACAAGCGGCTGGATTGCGCCTCCATCATCACCGGATTGTTGCACGATACCGTTGAAGATACCGATGTCACCGTCAAAGACATCAGCGCCACTTTTGGCGAGGAAGTGGCCGCCCTGGTCGATGGCGTGACCAAACTGTCGCAATTGGAACTGCAATCTGATCGGACCAAACAGGCGGAAAACTTCCGCAAACTGGTATTGGCCATGTCTCAGGACATCCGTGTCCTGATTGTCAAACTGGCAGACCGCCTGCACAACATGCGCACGCTGCATTTTATCAAGGCCCCAGAAAAGCGCCGCCGGATCGCCCGGGAAACCATGGATATCTATGTTCCCCTGACAGAACGCATCGGCATTCGTGATTGGCAGGAAGAGCTTGAAGACATTGCGTTTCAGGAGCTTAACCCCGATGCTAGGGCCTCTATCGTCGCGCGCCTGGAATTTCTGCAAGAAGCTGGTGGCGATGTCATCAAACGGGTCCAGGCCGCGCTGGAAAAGGATCTTGAAAAGGCCGGAATTACGGCAGACGTCGGCGGACGTCAAAAGCGGCCCTATTCCATTTGGCGCAAAATGCAGCGCCAGAATATCGGCTTTGAGCAATTGTCAGACATCATGGCGTTTCGTGTCGTCGTCGATTCCGTCGAAGATTGCTATAAGGCGCTGGGCACGTTGCATGGCAAATACTCAATGGTGCCAGGCCGGTTTAAGGACTACATCTCGCTTCCCAAGCCCAACGGCTATCGCTCCATCCATACCGGCGTTATCGGGCCGGAAAACCGCCGCATTGAAATCCAGATCCGCACCCAGGATATGCACGACATTGCTGAATTGGGGGTAGCGGCTCATTGGCGCTATAAGGAAACCGGATCCCAACGCTTGTCCGATGAGGAATTGGGACTGACCGAGGGCAAGCAGTATCGCTGGCTGCGCGAATTGCTGGAAATTCTGGACAATGCCTCCAGCCCGGAAGACTTCCTGGAACACACAAAGATGGAGATGTTTGCCGATCAGGTATTCATCTTCACCCCCAAAGGGGACCTGCACGCCATGCCGCGCGGATCGACACCGGTCGATTTCGCCTATGCTGTGCATACCGATGTCGGCAATCGCTGCACCGCAGCCCGCGTCAATGGGCGACTGGTGCCGCTGCGGACGCAATTGCGCAATGGCGATCAGGTTGAAATCGTCACCTCTAAGGCTCAGACCCCCTCACCGGCCTGGGAAACCTTTGTCGTTACCGGCAAGGCCAGGGCCTGCATTCGCCGTTTTGTGCGCTCTGTTCAGCGGGAACAATATGTACGCCTGGGCAAGGAAATTCTGGAGCGTACCTTCAAAGCCGCTGCCTATGACGCCACCGAAAAGGCGTTGAAAGGAATTGCCGCCCGATTTGAATTGGAGACAGCGGAAGATATCCTGGCTGCGGTCGGAGAAGGCCGCCTGACGGCACGCGAAGTCCTGTTCGCAGCCTATCCAGGTGCGAAAGAGAAAGATAAGGAAAAGGGAGGCCCGCCCAAGCGTCGCGTTTCGGTTGGACAGATTGATCCAACAGCGGGTGGGGCCATTCCCATTCGCGGCCTGATTCCTCATATGGCCATTCATTTTGCGAAATGCTGCCATCCCTTGCCCGGCGATCGCATAATTGGCATCGTTACGACTGGAAAAGGCGTGACGATCCACAATATTGATTGTGCGACCCTGGAAAACTTTTCCGACATGCCGGAACGGTGGTTGGATGTGTCCTGGGATGCCGATGCTGTTGACGGCACCGCATTTACAGGACGGATTCGGGCCGTATTGATAAATGAACCCGGTGCCCTGGCAGAATTTACAGGCGTGATTGGACGAGACGGCGGCAATATTTCTAATCTTAAATTTACCAGCCGAAGTGAGGACTTCTTTGAAATGCTGATTGATATCGAAGTGACCGACGCAAAACAGTTGAACAATGTTCTGGCTGCCCTGCGCGCGTCCAAATATGTCAATTCAGTAGAGCGGGCATAACATTTCCATGCTTTTCCGCCGCAGCATTCCAACGACCCGTGCCGACCGCATCTTAAGGTTTCTTTGGCCGACAATGAGCCTGCGCCGGATTGGCAGCTATTATAAACGTCGGGTTGCGCGCCTGCCAGGCACACCACACAGCATCGCCGCTGGTTTTGCGTCCGGTGCCGCCGTCAGCTTCACGCCCTTTATGGGGTTCCATTTTGTTTTGGGGGCACTGCTGGCCTATTTCATTCGCGGCAATATGGTCGCTTCCGCACTGGGTACACTGGTTGGCAATCCCTGGACATTTCCATTCATCTGGATTGCCACCTATGAGTTGGGCAGCAACGTCCTGTATAATGCAGGCAAGGGCGTTCCTCAGGAAACACTGTCATTCAGTTATCTGATAGATAATATCGGGGACGTTTTAATTCCCATGATTCTGGGCGGGGCAATTCTGTCTGTCATTATTTTTCCGCTGGTCTATTTTCCCTTGCGCCTGATGATACAGCGCTTTCGTGACAGCCGTTTTGCAAAGCGGCAGCGGCGCGCAAAATTGCAACGACAGCAGGCAGCGGAGAAACAAGCATGATCATCGGCACGGGCACGGATTTATGCCAGATTTCTCGCATCGCCGCCTCCCTGGAGCGGTTTGGAGATCGTTTTACCAATCGCTGCTTCACGACGCTGGAACAATCCCGCGCTGATCGGCGTCCCAACAAGCGCGCAGATCGTTATGCGCAGATGTTTGCGGCCAAGGAAGCCTGCTCCAAGGCCTTGGGAACCGGTTTCCGAAAAGGGGTTTTCTGGCGCGATATGGAAGTTGTGTCCCTGCCCAGCGGCAAACCGACTTTGGTGCTGCATGGTGGCGCAAAGCAACGGGCCGAAAGCCTTATGCCACCGGGCACGGTGCCACTGGTTGATGTTTCCCTGACGGATGAGGCCGGGCTGGCCCATGCCATGGTTATCCTGTCAGCCCTGCCCGCAGAACAACTGGCCCTGGCGAAAAGCCTGCGTGAGGCATAACCCCGCAGAAGCGCCATACCGGCCCCCTGGGCTTGACACCAACCACGCCGGAGGGCCATATCCCGCCATTCTTCCGCAGCACAGACAAGGCGCGCACCAATGAAAACAGATGTCACAGAAAAAGGCAGCTTTAAGGACCGCATTGCGCCTTATTGGGAAACGGTAAAGACCCTGTTCTGGGCGGCCGTTATTGCCATCGGGTGCCGGGTATTTGCGTATGAACCTTTCAACATCCCATCCGGCTCGATGCTGCCGACCTTGAAGATTGGTGACTATCTGTTCGTATCGAAATTCTCTTATGGGTATGGGATGTATTCCTTCCCCTTCAGCCCGGTTTCTTTTTCGGGTCGCATTCTGGAAGACGCCCCTGAACGCGGTGATGTTGCAGTCTTTCGCAAGCCCACCGAAACCGATATCGACTATATCAAGCGTATTATCGGGCTGCCGGGCGATACCATTCAAGTGATCAATGGTGTGCTGCATATCAATGGCGAGGCCGTGAAGCGCCGCCAGATCGAAGACTATGTGCCGGAAAATGAAGAGCGCATGAGAACCCGCGTCACCCATTATCTGGAAACGCTGCCCAATGGCGTTGAACATGATATCATTGAGGATATGGGGGACCGGGGTCGACTGGATAATACGCCGGAATATGTCGTGCCCCCTGGCCATTATTTCGCCATGGGCGATAACCGCGACCATTCGCAAGACAGCCGTGTCCTAAGTCAGGTCGGTTTCATTCCCATTGAAAATTTCATCGGGAAGGCGACAATCATATTCTTCTCCTGGGGTGAGTCGGGCCCCCGTTTCGACCGGTTTTTCGATGTCATCAAGTGACGCCGATTTCAAAGCCCTGGAACAGCGCCTGGGCCATGTTTTCAGCAACAAGCGACTGCTGGATCGCGCCCTGACCCATCGCAGCGCAGGAGCGCTGGCAGAAGGCAGCTACGAACGCCTGGAATTTCTGGGGGACCGGGTCCTGGGCCTGATCGTCGCCGATATGCTGTTGCAACGGTTTCCAAAAGATCCGGAAGGACATCTGTCCCGACGGTTCAATGCACTGGTGCGCCGGGAAACTCTGGCGGATGTGGCGCGGGACTTAAATCTGGGCGGCGAAATTCGGTTCGGGCAATATGAAGAAGCCGATGGGGCGGACAACCCCGCCATCCTGTCGGATGTGTGCGAAGCCCTGATTGCCGCAATGTATCGCGATGCGGGGCTGGAAACGGCCCGCGCCTTTATCCTGCGCAATTGGGAGAAACGGTTGGAAGCCGATCCAACCCCGCCGCGCGATGGAAAATCTGCGCTGCAGGAATGGACCATGGCGCGTGGACTTGGTTTGCCGCATTATGAAGAGGTCTCGCGCAGCGGACCGGATCATGCCCCGATCTTTACCATGCGGGTGACGATCCCCAAACATGGATCGGCCCAGGCTGAAGGTCGGATCAAACGGCATGCGGAACAATCTGCTGCCGAACAGTTACTGGAAAGTCTGAAGAATGACGGATGACGTCACCCAATTGCCGGAAGATCACGACAGCCCTGTCGATATGACAGAGACCCGCGCTGGCTTTGTCGCCATCATCGGGGCCCCTAATGCTGGGAAATCAACCCTGGTCAATGAACTGGTCGGGGCCAAGGTATCCATCGTCACCCATAAGGTGCAAACAACCCGCACCCGCATTCTGGGCATCGCACTGCGCGGCGCGACACAGGTCGCCTTTGTCGATACGCCGGGTATCTTCAAGCCCAAGGGTCGCCTGGATCGCGCCATGGTGTCCGCCGCCTGGCAAGGGTCTCAGGATTCTGATGCGACGGTCCTGCTGATCGACAGTGTGATTGGCATGAATGACGAAGTGGAAGCGATCTTGAAAGGCCTGGAACAGGCTGGACGTAAGGCCATTCTGGCGCTGAACAAAATTGATCTGGTAAAGCGTGACAGCCTGCTGATGCTGGCGGATCGCCTGAACAAGACCGGGCAATTTACAGAGATTTTCATGATTTCCGCGACAAAATCCGATGGCACGGAAGACCTGATCAACCATGTTGCAGGCATGATGCCCAAGGGACCATGGCTGTTCCCCGAAGATCAGTTATCCGATATGCCGCAGATGCTGTTGGCCGCAGAGGTTACGCGCGAAAAGCTGTTTATCAACGTGCACCAGGAATTGCCCTATGCGCTGACTGTGGAAACGGAAAGTTACGACATCAAGAAAGATGGCTCGATCCGTATTCAACAGGTAATCTATGTACAGAGAGAGAGCCAACGATCCATTATTCTGGGCAAGAATGGCAGCAAGGTGCGCACCATTGGCACCGCAGCACGCGAAGAACTGTCCGAGATGTTTGAGACCCCTGTGCATCTATTTATCTATGTGAAGGTCCGAGACCGCTGGCAGGAAGACCCTGAACGGTATCGCGTCTGGAATCTGGATTTTCAGGCCTGATGACTGCGCCCGCCGTCATACTGATCGACCCGCAACTGGGGGAAAATATTGGCATGTGCGCCAGGGCCATGCTGAATTGCGGCCTGACGGATTTGCGCCTTGTGCGCCCCCGGGATGGGTGGCCCAACCAAAAGGCTCAGGATGCCTCTGCAGGGGCGCAGGACGTTGTTGATCATGCTCAGGTGTTTCATACGACCGAAGAGGCTGTTGCGGATCTGACACGGATCTATGCCACGACCGGGCGTACCCGCGAATTGCTGGAATATGTCCTGACCCCCCGTGCTGCGGCTGAAGATATGCGCACAGCGACCGCCAGCAGCCTGCATCGCACGGGTGTGCTGTTCGGGGGGGAGCGGTCGGGCCTGACCAATGATGATGTCGCCAAGGCAGATGCGATTATTCGTGTGCCGCTGAACCCTGATTTTCGATCCTTGAACCTGGCCCAGGCGGTTCTGTTAATCGGTTATGAATGGTTTACAGCCGGGGACCAGACCCCCAGTGAAACCCGTGATATCCGGGATGCCCGCCCCGCCACCCAGAACGAGGTAGAGATATTCATCGAACGGCTGGGCAGAGGTCTGGATGAAGGCAGCTTTTTTCGTTCCGTTGAAATGCGCCCGACCGTCATGCGCAACATCCGCCTGATGTTCCAACGCACCCAATTGACCGATCAGGATGTCCGCACCCTGCATGGCATAACAGAATCCCTGCGCCGCGCAGGCCCAGAACGGAAACAGTGACCGAAAACACAAAACCCCGCTCGCGCGGGGCTTTGGGACATAGTCACTCTAGGTTGCCAATGACTTGTCATCGCCGTTTTGACAACCTGCCTAGTAATCTAGGTCTTAAAGCCCGAAATCCGGGTACGCACATTATATAACCTTCATTTCATCAGGTATCAAGTGCCCCATCCCCAGACCATGCAATACTCCGGCTCTTACATGGTTCAAATCTTTCTTAGAAGCAACGGGGGTTAACCATTTCCGACGCCCAACTTTAAAGCTGTTCAACCGCCAAAGACCAATATTCATAATCATATCGCATTTCGCCCAACACGGTTTCTCATCATCTTCATTTGGGTGGTAATTCTTAGATAGTTGGACAACAAACTTTAAGGTATGGCGAGGTGGTGATGTACTGATTGGAACGATTGTCACAATTTCGCTGCGATAGGGTAAACGGGGCGAAACAACTATTACCGGTCTTATCTTGATCATTTCTGGTGCCTGAAAGTCTTTAAAGTCACAGACTAATATTTGACCTGCCCGTGGATAAAACTGAATCGTCATCATACAACCTTAAGCAATTTAATTACGAATATGACAATTACTTTAATCAGTCCAGATTGAAATTAGGATCTGCATATGACGCGTTCATGCTTTTCATAGGTCAAGCCCCCAGCCTAAGATACCCTGTTACAGGAGGATAAGTATGGCAAAGAATGGGTATGAAGGTGGGCGGTTGAACCTGCCATTCGTTGGGCATTGTACCTTTGGCAAGCAACCTGTCTGTCTGGATTGGGATGCGATTGATGCCGATATTGCCGTGCTGGGGGCGCCCTTCGATATGGGAACCCAGTATCGCGCCGGGGCACGTTTCGGACCGCGCGGCATCCGCGAGGCATCCACCCTGTTTTCATTTGGTCATGGCGGCGCATACGATTTTGAAGATGACGTCACCTATCTGCCTGTTGATAAGGTGCGCATGGTCGATATTGGCGATGCCGATATCGTTCACACCGACACGATCCAAAGCCACGACAACATAGAATATGGCGTGCGCAAAATTTTGAAGGCAGGCGCTCTGCCCGTGGTTCTGGGGGGCGATCATTCTGTCCATATTCCCTGTATTCGGGCCTTCGATGACCAGGAGCCTGTTCATATTGTCCACATTGACGCCCATCTGGATTTCGTCGACGAACGCCATGGCGTGCGTTATGGCCATGGCAATCCCTTGCGCCGCGCGTCTGAAATGAACCATGTGACCGGCTTTACCCAGCTTGGCATTCGCAATGTCTCCTCTTCAAATCGGGGTGATTACGACGCCGCGCGGCGGGCAGGGTCCACCATTCTATCGGTCCGTCACTGCCGCGACCTGGGGCGCGATGGCGTTCTGGCAAAGATTCCACAGGGAAAACGATACTATCTGACCATCGATATCGATGGATTCGATCCCTCCATCGCGCCTGGCACGGGAACGCCCAGTCATGGCGGGTTCTTGTATTATGAGGTTTTGGAAATCTTACAGGGATTAACGCAAATGGGCGACGTTGTGGGGATTGATCTGGTGGAAGTCGCGCCGGATTATGACCATAGCGGATCGACCGCCTTTCTGGCCGCCCAGCTGCTGATGAATGTACTGGGCTTCATTTTCCACGCCAAAGGGAAGTCCGCTTAGAGCAAATCCCGAGCAAACGGAATCGTTTGCGACGACGTATTTGCTGAAAAAAGGTATGGTTAGAGTATTATGTGTGAGCTCATGCGAACGCATGATGCTCTAATTTACCTTTACTCTTTCTTCTTCCCCATCGCATCCAATCCCAGCAGGCGCAGCACCCGCTGGTGATCCCCCCCACCTTCGACCAGTTCGAACAGCAATTCGCCAAAGCTCATATTTCCCCAGGCGACGGCGCGTTTCACGAGATAGGGAACGGGGCTGTGCGGTTCCGCCTTTATCAGATAGTCCGCCGCCTCCCCAAGGCGTTTATAGGCCTCTGCGCGGCTTTGAATCGGTCCTGCCGACACTTGCCGGGCGGCAGCCTGTGGGGCCTGGGTCATGACATTTCCCTCCTGCGTCAGGTCATCACTCGCCTGTATATCAACAGCGTCGTCTGGCATTTCTGGCATATCTTCAGGATCGCCCGGCAGAGTGCCGCCCTTGGCTTCCATCCAATTGCGCGCGCGGGTCTCAATATCCTGCAATACGGTGCGAATGCGTGTCAGAGATGGCGCATCCTTGGGGCAATGTTCCTCCAGGAACAGGTCCAGCCGCTCCAGTTCCCCCAGACAGGCCTCAGTCACGGGAACCAGATCGATGTAATAGTCTACCGGCGTTGAATCGACAGCCGCATCAAACTGAGCCCGCGTCGCATAGCGTTTCTGTTCCCGTGCCGCTGCTTTTGCATCGCGCTGATGCAGGTTTTCAAGCCGCAGCACATCTTCCCAATCCTTCAGGCGCATGGGGTGAACATCCCCGGATGTCGGCTCGGTCACCGGCACAAGGCGCAGCAGGATTGCAAATTGATCCGACGCCCAGCGCAGCGGTCCAAGGCGATAGTCCAAATCCCCATCTTCATCGATTTTAGGATGAATATCGCGCCAATACTCCTCACACAGGCTGGATGTCAGATCCAGGCCCCGCCTGAATCCGCGCAGTCCCTCAATATGGGTCCAGGCTTCCGTTAGCCACAATGCGAGATGCAGATCCTTGCTTTTTGTCGCCAGCGCGTCTTCGCACAGTCTTGCGACCGCGGGCCAGTCTGCGCGTTTAACATCTGTTTCCCAAACACCCTGCGGCAGGTTTGGATCCTCATCCCGCCGGGCGTCCCGCACAGCATCAAAAGTCCCCTCATACCGCAGGCTGGGCCCACAAGGGTCATCCACCGCCAGTGGCGCCAGCAGATCTTCTGCAGGGCCATCTTCAACGACAGCAGGCGGCGGGGTCACCGGCTTGTCTGTCCCGGCACCCTCATCATCCAAAGCGTCCTGTTCTTCCAAGGCAGGCGTTCCAGTCATCGCATCAGGGCTCCAACTGCGGGGCTTCAAAAGGAAATGGCGTAATCAACAGCGGCACGGGCTGTCCTTCTTTCAGACCGGAAATCTCAACCCGCAAAAACACCGTTGCCGTTTCAATCGCCCCCCCGGCCGTCGGGCGGGTGGGAATATCGATCCTGAGGGTATGCGGGCGTGGGTCGATAAAGTCTGCAAAATCATTTGAACCTGAGCGGTGACGCCGCACCAAATCTATCAAGGACCAGATATTAGCATAGGTTATCGTAACCGTCCGCCCCTGAACTTGAATTTGGGGGCGCCCAACCGCGGCGGCTGGAATGCGCGTTGAATTTTCTGCCCAGCGCAAGGTCAGAGAAATCGGCTCCCCCAAGGACCATCGCAGTGTCTTCTTCTCACCGCGCAAAGTGGTTGCGTCCGGGCCTACCGCGAACTGCCAATCAATAATCTGATCGCCGCCGACTTCACGATCTCGGTTGACCCGGAACGCGACATCCAGATTAAAGGACGGGGAGTCTTCCCGATTGGCCGAAGACAGCCAGGGGTCGAAGAAAGCACGGATGCGATCCATCCGAGTAATGAACTCCAGCGCTTGATCTCGTCCAAATCCCAGGTCATCGGCCTGTTCCAACGCCAAACGGGCATTCTGGACATCCCTGTCATAGGCCGCAAAGAATGTACGCAAATCCCTGAGGCTGGCTTCCCGCATATCCGATTCAAACGGGGTCAATGTGAACGGATATCGCCCGGCCAATCCATCATCGAAACTATCAGCAATGGCGGTATAGGCGCTTTGCGCCTGCACCCCGGCCAGGGCCAGACACCGGGCACGGATGCCCCGACTTAGCATATTGATGCGTTCAACAAAGAAATCAGCCTGACGCGCATTGATCGTCGCGCCGTCCAATGTCTCACTGCAATTGGCGAAGGTGACATCCATCATTGGGCCCGTGATGAAACGTTCAAGATCCGAGACGGTATTATCTGCCTGCTGCAGGTCATACTTGGTCAATTCATCAATGATGCCTGTCCAGCGGGACAGAAGCCCCTGTTCCTGATCCGACAGATTGGCATTCAATGCATTCAGGAAATCGGCAACTGGTTTCACATAGCCAGTCGCAATGATGGAAATCCGACCCCGCTGTTGCGCCAGGATATCGCGTAAGCCAAAGACGTCGCGCGCCCGGAAGGCCTGTAACGCCATATTGGGATCCCCACGCCACCAATCAAAGTCTCCCCCCTGCGGCACGTATAGCGAACTGGAATTAAACAAAGAATCCGCCGCCTGTATCAATGCAATAGCGCTGCTGGTGCTGAGATCCAGCAAGTCCAGATAACTGTCTTCCAGCCCCAGGTCGTCATAGACGCCCAATATCTGCCGCAAGGCCGACCCTGCTGAATTGAAGGTAACGACCGCCCGCCGCAAAGATTCCTCGGATTGCAGTGAGGTGCTGGACCGACCACGCGGCACCACCATTGCCGCCGCGATCCGATCATTTACATGGCGTTCCAGACTATGCCCACCGGCCGTGCGCAACAGCGGGTGCAACGCCCGTGGGACACGATCCATTTCTGATGCTATGAATTTATCATAGTCATCAATGAAGGCTATCCCCTCCTCCAGCGCGCCCGCATCCCATTCAATGGCGCTGCCAAGTGACGGCGGAGCGGGCATCGCCTGGAACCGCCCGTCCCGCATAAACGGTTGCTGATACAGGCTTTCCAGAACGCTGTAGAAGTCCAGGATTGTCGGAGACAACCGCAGCACGGTTCTGTCACCATCCCGTGCCAGAATAGGCCCAATAGAAACGGATCTCAGATCTGGCAATTCCTGCTGTAATGTCTTCAATCCGCTTTTGTTCGCCGCATCAAACGCCGCTGCCAGATCGGCCCCCAGAACCTGAGATCCCCCAATGCGTTCCTGCAAATCAGCATAGGCAATGGTTGGGTCAAATGCCGGGTCATCCATCCAAGTATATTTCGGATCATCTAACCAGGCGCGGATTGTCTTAATCTGATTAAAAACACGATCCAATTCGCCCAGACCCGCGGTTCTGCTGTTTGCGGCATCGTCCAATGTCTGGGCAAGGTCCCGCAACTTGATCATCAGGGCATTTTTCGAATACAGCGAAACCACAGCCTTATCCATCAATTCCCGATACTTTGCCTGCATATCACGTTGATAGGCATCCAGCGGAATTGTCCGATAATTTGCGCCACTCAGCGCTTCAGAATAAAAGTCTGAATTCTCCAGGAAGCTTTCCGGCAGACGCACCTGGAATAGGTACGATACCAACCGGCGCACATCTTCCAGATCATTGGTTTCACTGAGTTGGTTGTAACGATTGATCGCCGATTCAAAATCGCGAACGGATCCAACATACCGCCGCAATAGCTCAAATTCTTCACTGCGCGGTGTTTCATTGTTTAACAGCGCGGAAGCCCCTGACGGCAGATTAGATCGCATTTGCAGAGTGCCCGTAGACGCGCCTTCCGGCGGCAAACGACCATTGCCGATAGACTGGCCCCGCTCGTCCAGAGCAGCCCCCATTGACTGTAGTATGAATAAATTAAATGCGGTTGTGGTGACGTTGGTCACGCGGCTATCAACATCCGCGAGGAAAGACGACGGCATCAGAATAGAGAAGAAAGACCCGGTTTTAAGGGCTGCCATTCCCTCCAACAAACGCAAGGCACGTTCACGGTTAAAGCTGCCCACAGGATTATCAGACGGATTGGCTCGGTTTGCGGCTTGAACGCTGTCTATATCCTGTCCAACCTGTTCAATAAACGGTGTGACGGTTGCAACATCCTGATGCATATCCGTGTGCAGCAACCACAGTGAAAATGCCCCTAAGACAACAACGGCGATTGAGGCCGCTTGCGCTGTCGTCGCTATTTTATTGCTGTGAATCAGAGTCCGTTTAACCGGGCGCGCCATGTTCTTTTCAGGAAAAATCTTGGTCTCGAACAAGTCCTGCAAAAATACCGGATAAGCCGCCCGCGCCCGGGGGCCGCCATAGACCCCGGACAAAACAGGTACCGGGCGATCAACGACCAAATCTTCCATGCCGCTATCCCCGGTGAACCAGATCCCGCGGGGAGAAAAACTTTCGTGATACGTGCTGGGCTTGAACAATTGCCGCAAGTACAGCCGCATCGGCTCCCGCAGCCCTTCAAAGGAAGCCGGCAATTGGTAGATATCTTCGGCGGCCGCAGGGTCGCCCGTCATGGCAAAGATTTCCATCTGCGCCGCCTGTAACCCCTGCCCGACCGTTTCGACCGCCTCGTCGACCCAGCTTTCACGAAATTCTGTATCGAAACTGTACGGGCTGGCCCACCCCAGCATATCAGCCAGGCTGTGATCCGGCAGTTCTGATACCAAGGCCTGAAACCCCGGCAGACGATCCATCTTCGTGACAATCACATAGACCGGGAAGGCAAGACCAAGACGGGCCTGTGCCTGCCACAATTTCTTGTAAATCGCATCGGCGCGCTGGGTGATATCCTCCGGCGGTCGCACCGCGCCCTGGTCATCCAGGAAATCTTCTATCGGAATGGTCAGGATGATACCATCTGCCGGACGGCGGGGTCGATACCGATCCAGAAACCCCAGAAAATTGCGCCATGCCTTAGAATTGGATCCACGCCCATCGCGTTGCCGCACCAGGGTTCCTGCCATATCCAGCACGACACCGCGGTCAAAAAACCACCATTTACAGGCCGGGCGCAGATCTTCGAAATCTTCTGCGGGCTGACCTACAGGCAGGTCCATGCCGGTATGGGCGATCAGGGTGGATTTTCCCGATCCTTCCGGCCCCAGCATCAGATACCAGGGGATCGCATAACGCCAATCACGGCCAGAAACGTGATTGCGCAGAATTTTTAGCGCATGTTTGAAGCTTTTTCGCATTGGCAGAAGCGGCAGGTCTTCCGGCTCTGCGGCGAAAGGCTGATAATCCGGATCTTCATCCAGATGCCGGGGCGAATCCTCCTCTGCGCCAGCCGCCTTTTTGGAATTGCGCGTCTTGCGAACCACAAACAGCAGGGCGCCGATCAGGATAAAGGATATTACGATCAGGAACCCGACGATCCCCGGCAAATAAGGCGTCAGTCGATAGAGTAAGTCGCGGATGAAATCCAGCCAGCTCATCTGCCCCGCCCCTAACCACCGGCGCGATCAAGCGCCTCAAGCAAAGGCGCTAGCGCATCGTTGAAAATGAAATGGGCGGTGATGCTGTACAGCGCGACAACACCAACAAACAGCCAGACCCATCGACCCGGTGAGGGCAACAAGCGCGCCAGGGTGCTCATCTGTGTGTGCTGATAGGCTTCTGGTGCCAGACGATGGCTGGGATCTGGTAGGTTTGGGCGTTTTTGATAGATGTAATAGTAAAGCTGCTTGCGATATTCCGAGATCCGGGCTTCATCCCGCCCTCCGGCATAGCGCCCCCGAAACCCAAATGTCAGCGCCAGCAGATATACAATGGCGATTTCAGCTTGCACCCGATCCCCGGTTTTCAGCAGCTTTTCCATGCGCTTAAAGAAAGCATCCCCGGCATTGTAGGTTTCAAACAACCGGGTCTCCAGCAAGTCATTGCGCCAGAAATCGCGCCCGGGCCAATCCAGCGTTAAAAAAATCTCATCCGCCAGCGCCGCCATGACATATTGCGCTTCGCGATAATACAAAACGCCGTATTCCCCGCCGCGACGACCTGCCTCCAAGGCTTGCATCTCCAACAGAGTCTGCAAGCGTCTCAGCGCCTCTTCCGCTTTTAATCCGACGCCATGGTGATCCCTTTTTGATCCAGACAGTGCGTCGTCATCGTCTACCGGATGATCCTCCAGATCATAGTCTGGCGGCGCTGCCTCCCCCGGCAATGGAGGAGGTGCATTGAACCCTGGCAGAGGCGGTGGCTTCGGCCTGTTTGGATCATAGGCCATGGCCTCATCAAAACTGGGCAGCGCAGCGGTTCTTGCATGACCACTTAACAAGGCTTCTTCCCGCAGGGTTAGAACCTCATCATAAAACTCTCGAAACTGATCCAGAATATAGGCACCGGCCCCCCCGGCGGACGGACCACCACCCACACTGCTACCGCCAACGCCCGCATTGCGATGCGCCTTTGTCATGGGAGAAACAGGCTGAACAGCCATCGCCTGGCCTTACCTATCGTCGCCGGATGGATTTCGGACATACAGGACGATTTCCTGCGGCGGTTCCCGCCGACCCCGGTCACCAGACAGGATGGACAGTTTTTCGCCCGGAACGATGTCGTCGAAATTCACCTCGATTTTAAATAGCACCACACCCCGTGTCGGAACCACATCCAGCGCCTGTTCCCGATCGATACGATGGCGTGGCGCACCAAGGACGCGGCGTTCCCGCATTGGCTTGATCACAGAGTCCGATCCGACCAGCGCGACATCCATCCAGGCGATCACATCGGCTTCGGTCATTTCAGCCCGGGCCCGCACGCCAATCGTCAGGTCATCATCACACCATGCCGGATCAATCTTCAGGCTAAACACGCCATCGGCTTCTTCAAACGGAATGGCGGTATAGGCTTCAGACACACGGTCCAGCATCTGAATGACAAAATCACAGGCGGCCGAAAACGCCGCCTTTGGGTCATTATGATCATAGGATGGCAGCATCGGCGGCACCAGGGCCCCGCCCACGGCGGTCATATGCCCGACGATCTGGCACAAGCTCAGATACAACGGAAACGGATGACAGCGATCCGTCTTTAAGATCGCTTCGAACATCGGCAGACCAGCGACCAAACCATGGATCGCGGTCTGGGATTGCTGCAACATTGGCTTGTCGGTCTGGCCCAGCGGGGTACGCGCCCGTTCTGCAAGGAACATCGCCTTTTCGCGCAGGCGCGTTGCCACTGCCTGGCACATTTCCCCAATGGCGGAAACCCGCGTTATGCTCAGTTGCGCCGGGACAAAATTCGTCATTGTGAAGGCTTCTTCGCGCAGCATCAGACGCGCGATGGGAAAGCCAACATATTTCTGGGCCAGACTGTCTGTCAGATGCAACGACAAGCGGGGCTTCAGGCGCGGGATTGTCATTTCCCCCTCGCCGGTATGCTCATCAGAAATCGGCAGCCCTGGCACTTCCTGATAGCGGGGCAAATCCCCCCGTGTTGCACGCCCGCCCAGGCGGCGCACCGGCACGGCCAGGTAGATCGGCACAGGCTTGCCCATCAATTGCCCCTGTTGCTCAGACAGATCCAGTTCCAGGGGCACGTCATCGCCTTGAACATGACTGACGATCAGACCATCTGGTAGCACAGCTTCCAATTCCAGCACCCGGAAGATGCCGCTGACCAACTGCACCGGATCAACCTTCAGATGGCGAATACCCCAATGGAATGGGCTGCTGGTCGCGGTGTGATAGGCAATCAGTTCCTCACCACGCACTCCCAACTGCTGGAAATGCTGCGGTGCCAACAGCATGCCCTCATGCCACTGAATGGCATCCGGCAATTCTCGGGCGGATCGCGGCATTTCGATGTCCTTTCTGGCTCCCCTAGCCTGACGTCCAAGTCAGACAGTTAAGCAGTCCTAGATTCCTGTATCAAGGTCAAGGAATCCACCCCCGCTCCAGTGCAGGAGTCGGGGTTAATTGTCCGTATTAAAAGGACTGAGCGTAAAATCGTCACGGGCCAGGTCAATCCGGATGCCGACACCACTTTCCAGCCGTGCCCGATGTGCGCCCGGTGACAGATAATCCGCAAATACAAAAGCAGCCGTCGCATCATCCCCGGCGTCATTTGACAGCATGTCATCGGGCACCGTCCAGGGCGGCAAAACTGAGCTTGGCACAATCTCCCAACTCATCACGCTGATGCCCTTTGGGTAATCCAGCAAGAACTGACGCTTGCGATTGAACCAGTCCGATGCGGGCACCGCCTGCAAAACGTCTATAACCGTGGGGTCATAGACAAAAACCATATCCACTGCGGTCGCAGAAGACGTATTAGCATCCGCAGATGCCCGCACTTGAACGGTTTCCAACTGAAATACAGGTGCGCCACTGCCGCCGACCAGTCCACAGGCCGTCAAGGTCAACATCACCATTACAGAAAGCACTGCGCCAAAGCTCAACAACCGCGACTGGGCCGCCCCCACCATTGCCCCCATCACAATCAACCCGTCCCACGATTGGCGTGAACAAAGGTGACAATGCCAGCCGAACCACGCAGAGACTTAACCGCCTCCAGCGCTTCGGCCCGTGTTTGAAAAGCCCCGGCCCGCACATAGAAAAGCGGTGCGCCAGTCGCCCCTTGCTCTGCCACGATCCCGGCCTTTGCAGCCGATTGCAATTCACGAACCAAGGCAGCGGCATTTGATTTATCGCGAAATGCCCCGAATTGCAGGGAGTAGTTCCCCCCTGGGCCACCAAGGACCGATGTCTCCGCCGATGCCACATCAGACCGGGCGGGCTGGGATGGCTTTGCACCAGGATAGATAATCGTATCCGTCGCGATGGTCGCCATAGGTCCCGGCTGGCTGACAGAGGGCTGTAATGGTGTTTGCGGCGCAGTAAAAACTGGCTGAGGACTTTGCAGGGCCGTATCACGTGCGGATTCTGCAGCCGCGATTTCCGGCGAAGGCGCAAGCTGCTGATCCCGATTTGCCGTTGCTGATGTCACCAACCCTTCCGAAACGCGGGTCGTTTGTTGTGGGATCGTCGCGCGTGTTTCCTGCACCGATTGGGCCGCGGTATCGCCAATAGCGGCACCATCTTGCGGTACCGATGGCACTGGTTGGCTGGATTGTTGCGGCTGGCTGGGCAAAATCGCCAATTCCCCACCGGCATTTGGTTCCCCGAATATCAGCACCGCAGACAGGAACCCCGCAACAAATATAATAAACAAAGTGGCAATGCTGCCAGCAACAAGGGCGCTTACTGTACCGGGAGAAATCACCAGCCGCGGTGGCGCGGTATGGGTGATCTTGTGCGCATCTTCATACGCATCATCCCGATAGCTGCGGGGCTGGGGATCCATGTGCTCAAACAGTTTTGAAATGCTCAGACGCTCATGGGACGGCTTGCGCCAAACAGAAGCCTCTGCCCGACGATGATCGGGACCATTGGCAGGGTCAATCGTCCAGGTCTGTTGAGGAACGGTACCTGACGCAGTCGCATCGACGGCCGGACGCAACCCAGCATGACGCATCACGGGGTTTGTACGTCCCCGTCCGTCTACGTCCACAGGCAACCCAATGCGGGGGCCCGTGCGTCCAATTTGTCTGCCACCATATCTGCCGGTCATGGACGACCTTTCACGCTGAAACCCAAACAACTACAACATTTTGTACAAGGTCGTGCAGGGCATACAAAATACCCCCCGCACACCATCCATTGTAACATCCAGTGGATTCAAGGATCAAGAAAGGAAATGCAAGAAAAAACAAGTATTTATAGATCAATATATAGTGTTTGGTTTAAGGTTGAGTACAGTATATCCGATCCATAAAAAGAGCCCAAAGAGAACAAAATAGAGTCGTCCTGACGTTAAATCATTTCGGCAGGATTCATCTAACAATACTTAAGAAAGAGGCTGTCCTTGATGCCTTCGCAAATGGCGCAACACCCGCTAGTATGCCTGCACAGAAAAATCCCCTGCAGATCCCCCATCAAGGATATCCCATGCCGAACACTCAGGACGCGCTGTTCCGACCGCTTGAATTACCCTGTGGGGAAATTCTCAAGAACCGCATCGCAAAGGCTGCGATGTCTGACTCCCTTGGCGACGGTCAGGGCAATCCAACCAAGGAACAGATCCATTTGTATAACCGTTGGGCAAAAGGGGGACTGGGCCTGGCCATAATTGGGGAGGTACAGCCCACCCCGGATTATGCAGAGAAACCAGGAAACCTTGTTCTTGACCCAAACTCAAATCTGGACGATTTCGCAACGCTCGCTGCCCAAGGATCTGCCAACGGCGCAAAATTGTGGATACAGCTTGGCCATGCGGGCGCCATGGCACACCCACCGATCAGCGCGCCCAAAGGCCCTAGCGCGCTTAATATTCCCGGCCTGTCCTGTGAGGCCCTGACACTTGAGGAGATTGCGCGGCTGCCAGAGACGTTCGCACGCACCGCGCAACTGGCGCAAAAAGTTGGGTTTGGCGGGGTTGAGATCCATGCGGCCCACGGATTTCTGCTCAGCCAGTTTCTATCCCCGCTTTTCAACAAGCGTACCGATCGCTATGGCGGCAAGATTGAAAACAGGGTCCGTCTGATCTTGGAAATCCTTGAGGCGGTCCGCAACAAGGTTGGCCCTCGCTTACCAATCGGCATTAAGCTGAATGCGACAGATCAGCTTGAAGGGGGCCTGGATGGCGATGACGCGCTTAGCGTCATCACCGCGCTGGACCAGACCAGCATTGACTTGATTGAGATCAGCGGCGGGACCTATTTTCCAGGCGCGCGATCGGCATCCGACGCACCCGCACGTGGCCCCTATTTCCTGGATTTTGCCACCAGTGCCAGGCCCTTAACGCACAAGCCCCTGATGGTGACCGGCGGGTTTAAAACCCTGCAACAGGCCAAAGCCGCTGTTTCTGAATCAAAAGTTGATGTCATTGGCCTGGCCCGTGCCTTGGTCCTGGCGCCCACCCTGCCTAACAAATGGCGCGACGAGACACTAGAAACACCCGAATTTCCAAGATTTTCCAATCCCCCCGAAGGCGGTGTCACGGCATGGTACACGATGCGACTGACCGCCCTGGGAGAGGATCGGGAAGCCGAGATGGAAACCGACCTGCCATCGGCCATTCGCGCCTATGAGGCCAGAGACACTGCCCGCACCGCGTTGTGGAATTCTCATTTCCATCAGACCACCCCTAAATAGGGATCAGGCCAACAGAACCGTCGGCACAGGGACCACAATCGCCCCGCCATGGGAACAGGTATCGCCAACCCGCGACATAGGGATCCCCCCGCCCAGAACCGTCGGCGACCCCATCGCAACAGCATCGGGCGGACCGACACACACAGCCATGCTGCCCGGTCCAATCGCAGGCAAACCACCAACCAGAACGGTCGGACAGGACGGCGCAGAAACGGGACCGCCCACATGGGGAATCCCCGGCGGCGTCACCATCGGGCAAACATGCATGGCACTTAATGCAGCGGCGGGCATTCCCATGATAGATACCCCAGTTGATCAGAACTGATTTAGATTAAACCGCTTCGCCTCGTACGGAAAGGTCTGCTCACCGTCTGCCATGGACAGACCTCACACAGCCGTGGGCAACGTGAATCGGAATGTGGTTCCGCCATCCGGATTAGCCTCACACCAGATTTTGCCATTATGCCGTTCAACAATGCGTCGGCATGTGGCCAGGCCGATACCACTGCCTTCGATATCAACGGTCGGGTCAATGCGATAAAAGATTTCAAAAACCCTGGAATACTGACCTTCAGGGATACCCCGTCCATTATCAGCAATCGACACAGTGGTTTGCGCGCCCGACTGTTCCGCCGTGATACAAATTTCCGGTGCTTTTTCTGATCGATATTTCAGGGCATTTTCAATCAGGTTCTGGAATAGCAGCAACAACAGCGTTCGGTTCCCAACGATCTGGGTAGAGGTATCCTGATAATGCAGCGATGCCCCCAAATCCTGCAATTCAGCCGCCATGGTCGTGCGTAGATCAACGATAATCGATTGCAGAGAGACAATATCGGAACACGCAACATTCTGGTGCAGCTTGGAAAATTCATACAAATCCTGAATCATGTGATCCAAACGATCAATGCCGTCTACAATTATGGTCATATAGGCGGCTCTCTTTTCACTGGATTCAACTGCATCCGTCAGAAGTAACTCACTGTATCCTTTTACATAATTAATCGGATTGCGCAGATCATGCGATACCGTCCCGGCAAAAGAATCCAGCTCCTTGTTGCTTATTTCCAAACGTTTTGCGTAGTCAGCCTGGTCTTGCTGTGCGCGTTCGCGCATTCTGATTTCTTCAGTTAGTTGATGGTTTAACTGAATCAATTCCGCTGTACGATCAGCGACGCGCTGTTCCAAATCATCCCGGGCCAGCCGAAGATTCTGCTCCGCCTCCCGCCGCTCTTCGACCTCACGCCGCAAGGATTCATTGGCACGCCGATGGGTCTCCGGTGACGGCAGCGCCAATGCCTTGGGAATTACGACCCAGATCATCACGGCGGTTAAAACCGATACCAGCGCCGTCACAAATTTCGCGGTCGCCTGCAATTCGTAAATCGGGATCCATAATGTCACAAGATCCGTGACATGTGTAATGCCACACCAAAGGATAAAGAGAATGAATAGATTCGCGACCCATTTAAATTCCAGGTCCTGACGCTCTTTAACAAAATACATAATGCCCAGCGGAATCGAAAAATACGAGAAGGCTATAACGGCGTCTGACCCCGCCATCGTTGCCAACAATGACGAGTTTTCTGCCAAGCAGATAGAATGCGGCAGATAACGATCTATCGAAAAGAGATCCCACATAGGCTTTTAGCCCTCAAGCAACAACCAAGGCGCTAATAGCTTATATGTTTAACTGGTTAAATTTTACTTAATGCTTAAATCAATCGTCGTTTGACTCATCTTTCTCACGATGTCCAAACCGGGTTTTTTCCAGCTTTGCAGAAACCGGCTCCCCTTCCTGGAACTGTTGGCGCGCCACTTCCTTACCCTTATGGTTGTATTCAATGGTCCAGCCATGCAACAGATCACCCTTAAAGGGACTTTCTTTTAAAATCGTGCCATTTGGCATCATGTCCACGGCAACACCGTCCAGTTTCCCTGCAAAAAAAGTCTCACGTCGTACGACATTGCCTTCCATATCATAATAGCGGGCTTCGCCGTGTTTTTTGCCATCCTTATAAGGAATTTTTGCCATCGGTTTATTGGTGGGTGAATAGGTGGTCAGCCAGCCATTCTGCAGATCATTGTGAAATTCTACATCCATCAGGCGGCGGCCCTTTTCGTAGAAGGTGGACAAGCCTTCTTTTCGTCCACGGTGAAACGGAACGGTTTGCTGAACATCCCCATTTTCGTCAAAAAACACCGTTTCACCATGGACATAGCCATCCACATAGATCGTGCGCTGCTTTAACTGTCCATTCTTATAGAATTCAGTCGGACCATTTAGAACACCATGGGTAAAATGGTGCCGTGCCGTGACCTGCCCTTGATTGTATTCGGTATATTCGCCGTGTAGTTTGCCATTGTGATGGGTCGACAGTTGCGACAACTCGCCGTCTTTATAGAAGCGGTTTTCGCCATGCAGCACACCGGCTTTGAAGGTGCCCTGCTGCGTTATAACACCGTCCTGATAGAACCGCGCCTCGCCATCAATTTTACCATCGGCAATAGTATATTCCGCCTTGGGATTCCCGGCCTTGTCGCGATCAATGTAAATCCCGTCCTTGGGTTGCGGGCCGGTTTTTTGCGCAGCAGCTGCGTCGGTCATCAGATGCGATCCTTAATTGATCTTGGCAATGGCACCTTGCAGGATTGCCATCACGCCCCCTTTGAACGTGCCCGTCGTACCCCCTTCATAGGTGCCAGACAGCCCGCCCTTAGACTCAAGTGTCAGCCCCCCTTCTTCTGTCAGGCTCATACCGCCCTTCATCTCCATTGAAACTCCGCCTTCTTCCTTAAGGGACATGCCCGCCGTGGATTCCGTGGTCATGCCAGACTTCAAAGTCAGCTTCGTCCCCGCATCATCGGTGACATTCATGCCGCCCTTATTGGTCAGGTTCATCTTGGCTTCGTTATCAATATTGGTGCCAGCTGAATTTGTAATATTCTGACCAGCCGTCGTTTCATAATTCATCCCGGCATCATTGGTAATGCTCTGAGCGGCCTCGCTGTTGATATTCTTGCCCGCCGTAATTTTTATATCGCCGCCCACATCAATGATCAGGTCGCCAGAAATTGTCAGCTTGTAATCCTTGGTCACGGTATGGGTGAAGCCGTTATCTGTCTTATGGGTCTGAGAGCCATTCACCGTCAGTTTGCGATCCCCCTTCACCGAATGAGTCTCATCCCCGGTCTGAACCTCAAAGATGCGGTTTCCCTTTTCAATGGTGACAGTATCATCGTCATCTTTCACAGTCGTGGTGCGGGCATTTTCCACAACAGAATTCCAGTCCTTCTGGGCGTGCAGGAATATTTCCTCCTTGCCGGCCAGATCCTCGAAACGGAACTCGTTATAGCCATTGCCCCCTTTGGATGAATTGGATTTCATCGTCGCCTTGGTTTGATCGTCGGGCAGTGTATAGGGCTGCACCTGTTCGCCGTTATAGACACAGCCTGTGATCAGCGGGCGGTCCGGGTCTCCCTCCAGGAAGGTCACCACGACTTCCATCCCAATCCGCGGCAGGAACCAGGTTCCCCAGCTTTTCCCAGCCCAGCCCTGGGCAACCCGGACCCAACAGGACGTGTTCTCGTCCTTCTGGCCTTCCCGGTCCCAATGAAACTGCACCTTCACGCGGCCAAATTCATCGGTCCATATTTCTTCACCCGCTTTGCCGGTCACCAGCGCAGTTTGCGTCCCGTGAATGCGCGGGCGTTGGGTTTTACGCTGCGGGCGATAAGCAAGCGACTTGGGAAAGGCAACAAAGCCATTCTCATACCGGTCCTTGTCGGCGCGAATGGAAAGTTCCCCCAACACGTAATCGGCATTCAGGGAATCGCGCCCATGCCAGATCAAGGAGAAGGCATAACCCGCAATAAAGGATTTCATGGAGGACCGCCCCTCCAGCGACTTAGACAGGGCTTCGAATTCCTGAATGCGCAGGCTGGCGCGACTGTCGCCATTGCTTTTCGCCATGTAACCGCCCGGATATTCATACACTTCCATATCAGACCCACTGCCATCGCCATCGGCGCTGGCCATCAATTCCGTAGAAGGGGTCTGAAAATTATAGTCATCGGTGGCGTAATGGTCGCTGACCACCCGTTCCGAATAGGATAATTGATGTACCGCATCTTCATCCTCGCGCCCGGACTGTCCGGTCGGGCGATAGGTGGCGCGATTTATTCCGGGACAGGTCGCGTGGGCATCGGCATCATCGGCCAGAACCAATGTATGTTTACCCTCTTCATGCCGATGGAAATAGAAGATCCCTTCGTCCTCCATCAACCGGTTCAGGAAATCGAACACCGTTTCGTTATACTGAACACAATAGGTTCGGCTCTGATAGGCAGACGTTGTTTCCAGCGCATAATCCGTAACCCCTATTTCCCCCAGCAGTTGCTCGATGATTTCCGTAACCGACATATCCTGAAAAATGCGGCAATCTGTCTTGCGCGTCCCCAACCAGAATTTCGGACGAATGATGGCGCGATAGGTCCACAAGCGCGGATCTGAATCATGCTGAGAAAAATCTGTCACAAGACCATCAACATAGCGACTGGTCTGTCCATCAGCGGAATAAATCACTGCTGTGACGGTCTTGCCAACAATGGCAGTAAAGTCGATCTCCGGGTCTTCCGACACCATCTCCAATTCATATCGGAACAGCGACGATAACCCTTCCGTCCCGCGCACCGCCTGCAGGATCAGGACATCATCCCCCAATGGCGTCGTCACAGCCAGATATTGGTTCTCCTGGGAGAAACCGACCGGATCAGCCATGGAATCGCTCCCCCCCAGTTGTGCGAGACGAGAGATCACCCCCACCCCGACCCTCCCCCCTCAAGGGGGAGGGAGATCTATCTCTTACCCCTCCCCCCTTGAGGGGGGGAGCCCCATATTTTACCCCTCCCCCCTTGAGGGGGGGAGCCCCATCTTTTACCCCTCCCCCCTTGAGGGGGGGAGGTTGGGAGGGGGGTGAGATGCAAGCGCCAATCGAATGGTTTCGACACACCCTTCCAAATTCTGCAACACGTCGTTGTTCCATAATCTCAAAACCCGATAACCCTCGGATTTCAGCCAGGCATCTCGACTTACATCCGACTGTGAATCCGCATGTTGCCCGCCATCGACTTCTACAACCAGTCTGAATTCCAGACACACAAAGTCGACGATGTAACGACCGATCAATTGCTGCCGACGGAACTTCCGACCATCGACCTGGCGTTGCCGTAACATCTGCCAAAGCAGGTGTTCTGCTTTCGTTGGATTGGCCCGAAGGGTTCTTGGTTTCATACGATGAGCGTAGCGCAGTTATGCTGCCGGTGGAAAGATCACCCCCACCCCGACCCTCCCCCCTCAAGGGGGAGGGAGCGAAACGCTTCAACGGGGATCCCCATATTTTACCCCTCCCCCCTTGAGGGGGGGAGCCCCATCTTTTACCCCTCCCCCCTTGAGGGGGGGAGGTTGGGAGGGGGGTGATCGCTGTAATCCTCATTCCACACCCACGATCATTCAAACCGCACGGAAAAGCCCATGCCGTCCAGGGAGACATGGGCCTGTTGAAAGCTCTTACCCTCTGCCATTTGCGACAGAACGGCTTCGGCCAGGGTTGGCAGCAGGTTTTGGGTTACCACATTGTCGATCGCCCGCGCGCCGCTTTCCACCTCTGCAGATCGCGCTGCGATGGTTGGCGCAATGGCAGGGTCCAGTACCAGAGTGGCACCATTGTTTTCACTAAACCGCTTGGCAATGCGATCCAGTTTCAACTGGACGATATTGGCAATCTCTTCCTGACCTAGCGGTAGGTACGGAACAATGACCATGCGACCCAAGAAGGCTGGCTTGAAGCGGCTCAGCAGGTCCGGGCGCACCTTGGCAACCAGGCCATCCAGCGACATTGGCTCTCCACTGAAAGCCGCATCCATGATGACCCGATCCCCCAGATTGGAGGTCAGGATGATCACCGTATTTTTGAAATCGACTTCGATGCCTTCACCATCTTCCATCATGCCCTTGTCGAACACCTGAAAGAACAGTTCCATCACATCGGGATGGGCCTTCTCCACCTCATCCAATAGCACAACTGAATAGGGGTTGCGGCGCACGGCCTCCGTCAAAACGCCGCCCGTGCCATAGCCGACATAGCCTGGCGGTGCGCCTTTCAGGCCGGACACCGTATGGGCCTCCTGAAACTCCGACATATTGACGGAGATCAGATTACGCTCCCCCCCAAACAACAATTCCGCAAGGGTTAGAGCCGTTTCCGTCTTCCCGACACCGCTGGGGCCAACGAACATAAAG
Organism: Hwanghaeella sp. LZ110; assembly: GCF_048892525.1. NCBI lineage: Bacteria > Pseudomonadati > Pseudomonadota > Alphaproteobacteria > Rhodospirillales > Aestuariispiraceae > Hwanghaeella > Hwanghaeella sp. LZ110. The sequence goes on from NZ_JBLZHT010000007.1 coordinate 129,532, forward strand.
ACCCCAACTGGCTTGCTGGGATCATCCAGACCCGCGCGATAGGTGCGAATGCGTCGGGCCACCACATCCAGCGCGTGATCCTGCCCAACAATGCGGGCTTTCATCCGGCTTTCCAGATCAATCACGCCCTGAATGTCATCGCGCATCATGCGGCCAACGGGGATGCCCGTCCATCCGGCAACCACACTGGCGACGGTATCGCCATTAACCTCCACCGGGACCATCGGCGTATCACCTTGCAGCGCCACCAGTTTGGCATTCAGATCGGCATAGGCCTGACCCGGCGGTTCGCCCTGCAAGCGCTTTGCCAGGACCGCCATCATCTCCTCAACAACGGCGCGCTCTTCTTCCCAGCGGGCGGTCAGGGTATCGCGTTGGGTTTCAGCCTCCGCAAGCGCGGCATCCAGTTTGGCCAACCGGGCGGCGTGATCCCCTTCCAGCACCCTTTCGCGATGCAGAATGTCACGCTCCACCGACAGGCGTTCAACCTGACGAATGGCCGCTTCCACCTGGGGCGGACGATCCCCTTGTGCGACCGCGACCCGGGCGCAGGCCGTGTCCAAAACGCCAATCGCCTTATCAGGCAATTGCCGCCCGGTGATATAACGGGCCGACAGCGAAACAGCCTCTGCAATCGCCTCGTCCAGAATGCGCACCTTGTGATGTTCTTCCAGACGCCGTGCCAGGCCTCGCACCATCGCGACTGCGCGTTCTGGATCAGGCTCGTCCACTTTAACGACCTGGAAGCGCCGGGCCAACGCGGGGTCTTTCTCAATATACTTTTTGTATTCCGCCCATGTTGTCGCAGCGACGGTGCGCAATTCACCCCGTGCCAAGGCAGGCTTCAGCAGATTGGCCGCATCTCCCTGCCCCGCAGCGCCACCAGCACCAATCAGCGTATGAGCCTCATCAATGAACAGAATGATCGGACGGGGGGAGGATTTCACGGCATCGATGACGGTTTTCAAGCGATCCTCAAACTCCCCCTTCATCGATGCGCCCGCTTGCAGCAGGGCCAGGTCCAGAACCCGCAAATCCACATCCCGCAAAGGTTCTGGCACATCACCATCAGCAATCCGCTGGGCAAGCCCTTCGACCACGGCTGTCTTCCCGACCCCGGCTTCACCGGTCAGGATGGGGTTGTTCTGGCGGCGGCGCATCAGGATATCGACCATTTGCCGTATCTCTCCATCGCGCCCGACAATCGGATCAATTGCACCGATCAGCGCCTGATCCGTCAGGGAGATCGTATAAAGCTCCAGCGCATCCGCCTTGGCGGTGGCGGCAGCCTGTGCCACCTGTTCTTCTTCCGTTGGTGCACCGGCTTTCGCCTGTTGAACCTCCTTGCGCCGTTCCTTCGCCGCCTTTGCATCGGCCTTGCTGGCCTCAATCGCACTGGGCATTACCTCTGGCGATTGGCGCAGAATTTCAGACCAACTGTCACGCAGGCCCGCAGCAGGGATCGCCTTAAAGGCAGGGGCGCCATCGAATAGGGGGGCACGAATTGATTCCGTGTCCAGCGCGGCCTGCAGCAAAGCCGCAGAGCGCGTCGCATTCTGGCCCAGGCTGAGTGAGGAATAGACCCAGGCTTCCTGCAGAAGATCAGCAATTTGGGGCGACAAGGCGGGGGTTCTGGTGTTGCCGCGTCGGAATCCTTCGACAGCGCTTTGCAAATCGGCAATCAGGTCGGACAGATCAACACCATGGGCCTTCAGACCCTGCACCGCATCCGTGTCCGTCTGTTCCAGCAATTTCAGCAGGACATGCTCGACTTCGACATTAAAATTGGTCTGCTGCACACACAACTGGGCCGCCCCTTCCAACGCCTTTTTACAGGCGGGGTTCAGCTTCCCCACAAGGGTTTTCATATCCAACTGCATGCGCGCGGCACTCCTTCCCGATCAACGGATAAGACTCCGTCGCGATTCGAGATTTCGCGCAAGGGACGGGATTCAGACATGCGGAACCGAAATGCTAATACTGTCATTCCCACGAGGGCGGGAATCCAGCACCACCCATGCCAATCGAACCCGCCGCTCTGGACCCCGGATCAAGTCGGGACTTATATACTTGACGTACCCAGAAAATGGAAAGTAGGGTTGATGGGACAGGCCGGTGCTGAAATTGAGGTTACCCCCGAGATGATTGAGGCGGGGGTTACGGTTTTGTGGGAATCTGGCACTGTGCAAGAGCCATTGCAGTCTGATCGGTTATTGGTTGAAGATATATTTCGCGCAATGATTCAGCTTTGTCGCCAGAAACGTTGTTTTTGATATGTTTGGAGAAAATGGTGATGATTAGTGTCAATTGGTCAACAACCTCTTTTTTTTCTAGAATATCTTCGGTGGATAGGCTTGCTGCATCGGTTTTGCATATAGAGTGCCCTGGTTGAAGAAATCTTCGAGATGGCTCTGTTTGGGGGGCGGAGGTGTTTCCCATGTCGGCAATTGGGACCCAGTGAACAAGATTGTTTCGAAATTGATCAATTGGGTTCATTTTCTTTTCTATTTTAGACCAGAACTTTCGTGCCGCGTCGTCTTCATGTAACGACAGTAGGCTGTCAATTATTGAGTAACATGATCGTTTGTTTGTGATGCGATAGAAGACGTTATTTGCTTTTTGGGGCGACGTATCTAAAAGGATTTCAAATAGATGTGCCTGCTGAAATTCAAGCATAGCGTAGCAATTTAGGAACTTAATCCTAGCGGCATCAAAAGAACTAACCTGAACTGTGGTTGAATTAGACATGACAGACTCCAAGAAAGATGAAACCAAGCGAGACGAGACGTTAAGGCGGATGCTGGAAACGCCGCCTGATCCGCACAAGAAAACGGCAAAGCGCGAGGCGACCAAAAAAGCCGCCCCGGCTCGCCGTCAACCGAAGTAGACGAGTATTGCCGCGACGGCCCAAAGGACATTCGCGACGTCAACATGAACTGTGATGGTCATTGCGTGACCTCCAGCGAGCCCATGGCCATGGGTCGTGAAACCCAAGTATTTTATTCACGCCCTAGCTGGCGCTAGTGGGTTTGTTGTCTAGATCAACCGACCCACGCCGGACAAAACATCCATTTGGTTGGTCTTGGGGGTCCCAAGACTCCGTCCGGAGAATGCCCTTTAGCCGCCCTTCACTGGGGCGACATAGGGTGCGTGAAACACCCTAGGCACCCTGAGTGGGCCATCATCACGATGGGTTCAGCAGTGCTTAGGGTGATTACACCACGGACTCAATCAAGAGGCGAGTCATTCTGACGGTGACGCCACAGCAAGAGTAGGAGGTAGCGTTTCCACTGGCGACGGGTGTAGCGCTTTTTAGGCAGTTGCCCACTCACCAGTCCGCCGATAGGTCATGCGCTTGCCGGTGATGCCTTTAAGGGCAAGATCGGCGCGCTCAAAATCGGTGGCGGTGCGCTGATTGTAACGGAAGTCAAATTCGCCAAGGTAGCGTTTGAGGTGCTTGGCTGAAACATGGTGATAAACGCCAATGATGCCGCGCTTGAGAATAGCGAAATAGCTTTCAATGGTGTTGGTGTGGGCTTCACCGCGGACGTATTCGCCCGCGCTGTGGTTGACTGCGGAATGCTTGAAGTCCTTGCCCATATGGCGGTATTGGCCCGCATCGTCGGTCATGAGGTGCGTATCGCCCTGCAACTGAGTAACGAGGATCGGGCGTAACGTTTTGGCGGCAACGCTTTTGGTGTGGCGGGAATGAACCTTCCCACCGCGTTCTACTAAGGAAAAGACGGTTTCTTTACCCCATGAGCCCCCCAAACGTGTTTTAGCGCGCTTGGATTTGTGGCGGTTCTTTTCCTTGCCGCCAACAAAGGTTTCGTCTGCTTCGACAATTTTACCGGGACCACCCATAGAACGGGGTTCTGGGATAGGTTCGCGCATTGCTTCACGGATACGGTGTGCCATGAACCATGCGCTCTTGTATGTGATGCCTAACATGCGGTGCAGTTGATGTGCGCTCATGCCCTTCTTGGAGGAAGACATAAGGTGCGTAGCGAGAATCCACTTATTCAAGGGGATCTTCGAGCGCTCAAAGAGAGTGCCTACGGTAACAGAGAAGGGCTTGCGGCAAGACTTGCACTTGTAGACGCCTGGACGGGTAGATTTACCGTCTAGCTTGGTCGCATGGTCAACGTCGCCACAGTGAGGGCAGATCGGACCATTGGGCCAGCGGATCGCTTCCAAGTGAGCGCGGGCTTTGTCCACATCGTGAAAAATAGGGTTGGTGATATCAGTCATGGAATTATCCTATAAGGAAGAATTAGATGAACTTAAGCGCGCGGAGTTGACGAATTCTGTTTTCCTTCGTCGATTGCATTTTGCGCTGTCTCAAGGGCTTCTCGCAAAATCAGCGAGAGCTTGTCAGTGGTATGCCGCTGAGATTCGACTTGGACCGATATCCATATTGTTGCTTCTTCCTCGGTGGCGTTATCGCCGAGGGTTATTTCAACGGGTCCGGGCAATGATCCGGTCGGAAACGAGAGGCGTCGGACTTTGATGGACATGAGTTTTCTCCTTCCCCTGATATATGGGGAATGAGGCCTGGTACGTCAAGTATACAATTCCCGATCAAGTCCGGGGTGACGGTGCATTAAGCAAGTGTCTCCTCACCCTGAGGAGCGTAGCGTCTCGAAGGGTGGGCCCTCTGAAAGCACCCTACTTACAGCCCCTCCTTCAAGACGGCGCTACCGCACCCCTCAGGATGAGAATGGAACAATTTGAGGAACGCCCAGGTGGGAATCCAGCACCACCCATGCCAATCGAACCCGCCGATCTGGACCCCGGATCAAGTCCGGGGTGACGGTGCATTAGGCAAGTGTCTCCTCACCCTGAGGAGCGAAGCGTCTCGAAGGGTGGGCCCTCTGCAAGCACCGCACTTACAGCCCCTCCTTCGAGACGGCGCATTGGCGCCTCCTCAGGATGAGAATGGAACAATTTGAGGAACGCCCAGGTGGTATTCCTGCACCACCCACGCGAATCGCGCCCGCCGCCCTGGACCCCGGATCAAGTCCGGGGTGACGCTAGCCTATAACTCTCGTCATTCCCGCGCAGGCGGGAATCCAGGGCCAGACGTGCCAAACGCGCCTGTCGCACTGACTCTCAGACCAAACCCGACATACCAAAACCGACCCCTAAATCTCGACCGGGGCCAGGGATGTACCGTCGAAGAAGCGCGTATACCGGAAGGGTTCTGGATCAACACAGGGCGGTTCGCCAACCGTCAATTGCGCCGCCAGCTTGCCCGCGCCAGGCCCGATGCCAAAGCCATGTCCGGAAAAACCCGACGCCAGCGTCAAGCCGGGCAATGCCTCCAACGGGGCGATACAGGGAACGGCATCCGGGGTCGTATCAATCATTCCGGCCCAATATTCCTCCACCTGCAAATCCTTCAAAACAGGAAAGGCGGCCTTGAAGCTGGCAAAGCCCTTGTCCAGAATCTTGCGGTCCGCCGCCGGGTCCAGAATGCGTGTTCGTTCAAACGGGCTTTCCGAATTCAGATCCCAGGAGGTGTTTTGCATAAGCTGTTCGAAGAAACGACCGTCCAGGCGCAGCTTGATCGTATCGCGTTCCGCCATGAAGGATTTCCAGAATTTATCCATCCAGCGAAACGCATCTGGAACCAGATAAAAGGTCGAATCAAATCCTCGCGACAGGGAATATTTGCCATCATTCCGGCGTCTGATCGCGAAATCGGGGGTGGAAAGCCCCCCAGGCGTCACTTCCGGTCCAGCCGTTGTGCGCAACACAGATGATTTGACCTGTAATTGCGGGAACGCAATGTCATGGCGCTTCAGGAACAGGGACGACCACGCACCCCCGGCCAGGATGACGGAGTCACAGGCGATCACACCTTTTTCCGTGACCACAGCAGACACACGCCCGCCCGATGTTTCCAGACCGCGCACGGCACAGCCTGTCAGAATCGCTGCGCCCTTCTTCTGTGCCGATGTTGCAATGGCTGGGGCGGCCTTATGCGGTTCTGCGCGCCCGTCGCTGGGCGTCCACAGCGCCCCTGGATAACCCGTTTCATAGCCTGGCAACAAATCGCGTAACCCCTGAGGGGTAACGGTTCTGGTATCCAATTGATACTGTTTTGCAATATCCACCCAGCGCTCATAAGAGGCCATCTGCTTTTCAGTCTTGGCAACATAAATGACGCCCGCCTGCGCAAAGCCGGTTTCCGCCTCGATCTCCTTATCAAGACCGCGCCATATCCTAAGGGCTTCCTGGATCAGCGGCATTTCCTTGGGGTCACGTCCCTGCTGACGGCAATAGCCCCAATTGCGAGAAGATTGCTCCCCCCCGATCACGCCCTTTTCGCACAGGGCGACGCTGTAGCCCTTTTTCACCAAATGCCAGACGGCAGAGACACCAATGATGCCGCCGCCAATCACAACGACATCCACTTTCTTTGGCAGGACCTGTGTCGCTGCGACGGGATCAACAGGAGGAGACATGTTTGATTACACCAAAGACCGTTCGAGTTTATCCCATTCCGCAAGGGTCGTTCCGAACGGAATCATGACATTTTTCCGATAGGCAGGGCGGTCCTGTAAGCGGGCATACCATGCCTTGATATTCTTGAAATCCTGATGATCAACCTGAATGTTGTAATAGCGATAGATCAGCGTTCCCAAGGGGATATCTGCGATGGTCAGCCGATCCATGACCATAAAACTGCGACCGGCCAAATGCGCATCCAGAAGCGCCAGCGCCTTTTCCGTCGCAACCTTTGCCTGGGCAATCAAATCCGGGTTTCGCTGATCCGGTTCACATCGCACCGTGCGCCAGAACAAATCGATCATGGGTCCGGTCAGGGTCGTTTTATGCCAATCCAACCACTGATCCGCATGTGCCTGTTCTTTTAGATTGTCAGGCAACAAACTGCCCTGACCATGAGCCCGTGCAAGGTGGCGGACAATGGCGTTTGACTCGTACAGCGTAAAATCCCCATCTTGCAGTACAGGCACACGCATATTCGGATTCATCGCCTTGAAGGTATCCGTATTGATGCCACCGAAGGAACCCCCCACCATTTTATGGTCATAAGTCAGGCCCAATTCATCCGCCGTCCATAAGACCGGCATGACATTACTGGAATTCTTGCGTCCCCATATGGTCAGCATGATCGACAATTCCTTTGGATAGATAAGACTTTGATCAGGTCAGGTCTTTACGGTAGCCCGCAGCGGGGGTGGCGATCAATGCCTCATACTGGTCCCGTACTGCCTGCGCCACTTTTTCCATCCGCGGTGCTAAATCTTCAAATGCGTCTACCCCCGCAGCCCGCGCCAAAGCCCGCTTCTGTCCTTCCAGCGCATTGGCTGCATCGAACCCACCCCCCGGTGCGGTCAACCGGATTGCCGCCTGAACCTGCCGCCACAGGCGCAACCCCTCACGTAATGCTGTGAAGGCGGGTTCGGTCAGGTATCCTGCGGCGTGCAATCGCTCTAACGCATCTGCGGTATTGGTGGACAGAACAGAAGGATTTTCCGCTGCATGCGCCAACTGCAATGCCTGGACAGTAAATTCGACATCGACCAGACCGCCCTGGCGATACTTCACATCCCATTCTGATTTCGGCGCAAATTCCCGCGCGATTCGATTGTGCATTGTGTCTACATCAACCAACAATTTCTTTGGATCGCGCGGCTGGACCAGGGCGGTATGAATGGCGTCCGTCAGGCGCGCCTGCAGCGCTGCACTGCCATAAACCGGCCGGGCGCGCGTCAGGGCCATATGCTCCCATGTCCAGGCCTCCCCGTCTGGCAATTTGTAGTAATTGGCAAAGCCCGCCAATTGTGTCGCCAGAGCCCCGGCCTTGCCCGATGGACGCAACCGCGTATCGACCTCGTACAAGGACCCTTCCCCGGTTTCTGTGGTAATCGCGGTCACTAGGCGTTGGCACAGGCGCAGATAATAGACCTGTGGTCCCAGCGGTTTTGCACCATCCGATTGGGTCACGCCCTCTGCAAAATCATAGACAAAGACCAGATCCAAATCAGACATGGGCAGCAATTCACCACCGCCCAATTTACCAAAGGCGATGACCGCCATCCCCATACCGTCAATATGGCCATGCTGCTCTGCAAACTCTTCCGATGCGGCGGGCAGGATCGCATGCAGCGCCCGCAAGGCAATGGCGCTATAGGCAGGGCCAATGCGATCCCCGTCGGCAACGCCACGCAACAACTGAACACCGATCCGGAATTTCTGATCATTGGCCCAACGCCGCACCGCATCCAGGATATCCTGAAAATCGCGACACAGCGCCAATGCTGAGGATAAATCATCATCGTCAGACACAGCAAAGGGAGCATCAGACACGATTGGATCAAAGAAGTCCTCGCCCAACACGGAATCCAGAAGGATCGGTTTGCGCGACAACCAGTCGGCCAGGCGCGGCGCTTCCCCCAATATTTCAGAAACCAGGTTCAACAGGACTGGATGCGCCTGAAACAGTGAAAAAAGCTGAACACCAGACGGCAAGCCGGAAAGAAAATTATCAAACCGCTGAAGCGCTTCGTCCGGGCTGGCCGTGTCACCAAAAGCCTTTAATATGCGGGGCATCAACTCCGTCAGGATTTGCCGACTGCGTTCGCTGCGGGTCGCACGATAGCGCCCGCGATGCCACACCCTGATCCGCTCTGCGACATGGGATGGATTTTCAAAGCCCATCCGCGACAAGGTGTCCAAGGTGTCTGGATCATCTTCACTGCCGGTAAAGACCAGAGAACCATCGCCCCCCAAGTCCGGCGATTCCTCAAATAACCGTGCATAATGACCAGCAACTGTGGTCAGGGTCTCTCGCAGTGTCGTGCGGAATGCATCCAGGTCAGCCTGGCCCATGAACTGGGCGATTGCCGCCATGCCCTCTGGCGTTTTTGGCATGGTCTGGGTCTGCTGGTCATTCACCATCTGCAACCGATGTTCCAGGCGGCGCAGGTAGTGATAGGACTGCTTCATCTCTGCGGCGGTTTCCGGTAGAACATGGCCAAATTCTGCCAGTCGATCCAGCATCAGGCAGGTCGGCTTCTCCCGCAATTCAACCTGACGCCCGCCCCAGATCAATTGCTGTGTCTGAACAAAGAATTCGATCTCCCGAATGCCGCCGCGACCGATTTTAATGTTGTGACCATCAACGGCAATCTCTGCACCCCCGCGATAGGCATTGATCTGGCGCTTGATGGAATGAATATCCTGGATGGCGGCAAAATCCAGAAATTTTCGCCAGATGAAAGGCCGGATATGGGTCAGGAATTCCTCCCCCAGGGCGTGATCACCGGCAACAGGTCGCGCCTTGATCATCGCGGCGCGCTCCCAATTCTGACCGACGCTTTCGTAGTAGGTTTCCGCTGCACGGACAGACATTGCCAATGGGGTAACACTGGGATCCGGGCGCAGCCTCAAATCCGTGCGGAATACATACCCTTCCCCCGTGCGCTCCTCCATCAGGCGGATAATCTGACGGGTGACCCGCACCATATCCTGGCGCAACTGATCTGGATCATCCGGCGCCAGGCGCTGGGTATCGTATAAAACGATCAAATCAATATCCGATGAATAATTCAGCTCACGCGAACCATGTTTCCCCATCCCCAGGATAACAAAACCATCAGTATCATTTCCCACGGTGTCGTCTGCGCCGCCCCGCCAGGTGCGCAGCGCAAACCGACTGGCCCGTTCCAGCGCGCTGTCGGCTAAATCTGCCAGCGTGCCTGTCACTTTTTCCAATGACCACAAGCCCAGCAAATCGGCAATTGCGACACCCAGTGCAACCGCACGCTTTGCCCGGCGCAGCTCTACCATCAGGGTTTTGTCATTGGTCGCCGTCTGATCCAAATTGGGTAATGCCGCCATCCGACGGGCGACGGCCTCATCCGGCCCGCACCGCAAAATGTCTGCAAATACATCCGCATCCCGTCGAATAAGGGCGCTTAGAAAATCGCTGTGGGCTGAGATGAAATTCAGAAAATGACGCCCACGAGGGTCTGCATAGAAATCTTCCACAAGCGCATGATCAGGGTGGTCTTGCGCCAGAACAGGTTTATCAGCAGGTCGTGCGCCCTCCGGGATCGGTAAATCATCCGGATTTATGTGGCTAAGAAAGGATACCATCCCCATTTTCAAACTATTCCTTAAAGCGGCGTTTAAATGCCGTGCGAACCGATTATTATGACCCTTCGACTTCCCTTATGGCAGTCGCTGTACTCCTGAACCAAGGACACTATGAATAAGCGAGCCAAGCGTATTGTTTTAGAGGCCACAATCGGCCTTCTCTTGGGCACCGTCCTTTTAAGTGCCGCAGGGGTCTATATCCTATCGCGGGGCCCACTCTCAATATCTGCGCTGACCCCTATCCTTGAAGATGCGCTTAATGTCGAAGGTTCGCCCTACAGGGTCAAGGTTGAGAATACGCAAATAATCTGGGGCGGATGGGACAGGGCGGTCGACGTTATCGCAACCAATGTCACCGTGGTGGAGGCGGACAAGGCCCCGCTGGCGGTTTTGCCCCAGGTTTCTGTGGAAGTATCCTTCTCCGCCCTGTTATCCGGTGACATCCGGGTCAGGAAACTGGACTTAATCCGCCCTTCCCTGAAACTGGACCGCCATCCAGATGGACAATTGGTTTTATCCATGGACGGGCTGGACGGCGACAGCGCGGATGACGGGTCAATACCTGGGACGCAAATCGCCCTCCCTCAAAAAGCCAGTAATACCCTTATTCCAGAGCCGATCCTGAATGCCCTGACAGGCAAAACCCAGCCCCAGACATTTCTGGGTGGCCTGCAATCCTTCAGCATTATTGATGCCGAAATCCAAATTCGCGATCATGCCATTGCGGAGTCCCTAATGCTGCATAATGCCAATTTAGGGGTGTCACGATCCCCAGCGGGGCTGTTGGCAACGCTGTATGGCACCCTGGAAACGCCTACGGAAAATACCGATATTTCAGGATCGGTTTCCGTCTTTCGGGACACGGAACGGATTGAAACAAAACTAAATTTCGGACCTTTGGATACCAACCTGCCAATCCGCTATTTGCCGGATCTGGTATTCTACCTTCCGGATATGACCATCAGCGGCCAATTGGGTGTCGATTTCAATTTCCAGGGCCAGCCCATCCGGGCAACCTCCAGATTGAACAGCGCGGCAGGATCGATCGAATTGGACGCAACGCCAAACGGCGCCCTGCCCGCTGCAACCCTGAATGCAACATTTGATGCATTTGATGCCGCCGTCTGGTTAGGGGGATTATACGATGTGGAAAATGTCGTCGCCTATATGCCGCGCGTTCCAATTTCGGGCACGGCCACGACACAATTAAACGATCAAGGACTGCCCCGTGATATCACCGCCGAACTGACATCGCGCATTGGCGATATTTCCCTGACAGCACAGCCGTCCGAGGAAACCGGCGGCTTGACGGGATCCATCCTATTTACCGGCCTGGACGCGGATACGATCTCTCAAACCGCCCCTAAACTGGGCCTGCTGGATGGTGTGACGGTGCGGGTTGATGGCAGTGCCGATTTCGCGCTGGACCCCCAAATGAAGCCCCTATCCGGGCGCGTTGATATCAATTTCGGGTCCGGGCAACTGCCAGGCATCCCGGATGTGATGGAAACTGTGCCGGACCTGTTGTGGGGTCGGTTGGCAGCCCGCCTGTCCCCGGATGACAATGTCATCACATTGGAAAATCTGACCCTGGATTTCAGCAATCCAGAGGAAAACATATCCGGACCCAGTATCTCACTGACCGGATCCGCGCGACCGGCTGAGACCGGAATGGATATCGACCTGAATGGGCTTGTGCTGGACCTGCCGATGAACCGGCTGCCCGCCTTTTGGCCGGAAACACTGGCCCCAAATCCCCGCGAATGGGTGACGGACAATATTCCTGAAGCCGATGTGCATCAGGCCGGAATAGCCGCGTCCCTGTCCATTCCCGATATGGATCCCCAACAGATAACGATAAACAGCCTGAGCGGCGGGATAGAATTTGATCAGGCACAAGTGCATTACCTGCGCCCCCTGCCGCCCGCGACAGGCGTTGCCGGACTGGCTGAATTTACCAATACCTCATTTGATATCGATATCACCGCCGGGGTGCTGAAAGATGCAAAGTTAACCGATGGAAAGATCCTGATATCCGGGTTGGACGGCGATAATGAAGCCATTGATATCGGACTGTCGATTGCGACCCCCCTCTCTACCGCCTTGCAGCTTTTGGACACCAGTCCCCGCAACTATATTTCCCGGATTGGTCTTAATCCTGCTGGGATTACCGGAAACGCAGTGGCAGATGTGCGGTTTCGATTCCCCCTTCTGGCAGACCTGAACGCAGATGATATCGTTTATGAAACCGATGCCGTGCTGCGAAAGATTTCTGTTCCCCGTCCGGAATTGGACGCTGTTGTTACTGCAGAAAGCGTCGCGCTTGGCCTGCGACCGGGCAAGCTTGTATTGGAAGGTGATGTTCGCATCGATACCACGCCCGCGCGTGTTATCTGGAATGAAAACTTTGCAGACGAGGGGGATCAACAAACCCAATTGGCCATCACCACCACTGCGGATCTTTCAGAATTGCGTCGTTTTAACCTGCCGCTGGCTGGTATAGCGGAAGGCCCGGCCAGCCTGTCTGCCACCTATACGACCTTCAAGTCAGGCAGTCAGACTATTGATCTGACGGCCGATCTGACACATTCGACATTGATGGTGGATATGGTCGATTGGCGTAAAGAACCGGGTACGCCCAGTTCCCTGGCGTTGAAGATCGGAATTGATCCAACCAATGGCTATCGCATTGATAACATCGTACTGGATGGCGGTCAGGATCACCGGCTGGTTGGTCAAATGCAAGCGAACGCGGATTTTAAGCGTATTACCAATGCGACCATCGAAACCCTGCGCTATGGCAACACCAATATTTCCGGCACGGTGAAAGATGTTAATGGCATCTATCAGGTCACCTTGAATGGGCCCAGCATGGATATCACCCCGTTTGTTGATCTGGATGAAACCGATACAACGGACAGGGATGCGCCACCGGTTCTGGAACCTGCGATACAGATATCAGGTAGCGTTGAGTCAGTCTTCCTAAGTGCTGATCGGTCTGTCGACAACGTCGATTTTAGGCTGGATTTGCAAGGGGAACAGGTCGACCGCCTGAATGTCCTGGGATCCTTGGGGGCAGATAAAAGTGTGAACATCCAATATCTGCCAACGCCCAATGGAGGACACAGTCTGGATGTAACTGCGGACGATACCGGTCTGGCCCTGGCCATTGCAGACATCACCGGTCGACTGGAAGGCGGAAAGCTGACAATTACGGGCCTGCGCCAGACTGCCGATGATCCCATGCTGGGGCGCATTGAGATGCGCAATTTCAAACTGTTGGATGCGCCGCGCCTGACCAAAATCCTGGAGGTTATTTCTGTAACCGGCATTTTGGCGGCCTTGAACAATGAAGGCCTGGCCTTTGACACGATGACCGTGGATTTCAGCCTGACCCCTGACAGCTTCGATATTCTGGACGGTGTTGCGCGGGGCAATGCCATGGGCGTGACCGCAACGGGTGCGATCAACCGCACGGAAGATACCCTGAATATCGGCGGTGACATTGCCGTGGCTGGCATTTTCTCCAATACCATCGGCGCTATTCCGGGGATTAATCTATTGCTGGGGGATGGTTTATTTGGGGTAACCTACCGGATGACCGGGCCAGTAGATGATCCGGATGTCAATGTGAATCCCCTGTCTGTTATTGCTCCGGGTTTCCTGCGCAAGGTTTTTGGCGCAACCGGAGTGACGGAGGAAACCGGACCCAATGCCGATACTCCTCAAAGCCAGCGGGGGAACTGACATCCCGCTGTTTTGCGTTTGTCAGGCCCCCTACTGCAGGATAAATTTTTCCCATGATCACGCAAAATCACATTGATGCCTATGCTGCCGACGGGGTGGTTCTGGTGCGCGGACTATTGCGCGACTGGGTGGATATCATTGCACAGGGCATCGACCAGAACATGGCAGAGCCTGGCCCCTATGCAGCGGAAAACACAACTGCGACCGATACCGGCCGGTTTTTTGACGATTACTGCAACTGGCCGCGAATACCCGCTTTTGAAAAAATCATCCGGGACTCGCCAGTTGGCCAGTCCGCCGCACAGATTATGCAAAGTCGGACAGCGCAATTCTTCCATGATCATGTTCTGGTGAAAGAGCCCGGTACGTCAAAAAAGACACCCTGGCATCAGGACAGCCCCTATTACTTTGTCGAAGGCCGTCAGACCGTCAGCATTTGGGTACCCGTCGATCCAGTTGGTCTTGATGCCTGTCCTCAATTCATCAAGGGCTCGCATTTATGGGACAAGCTGGTCCTGCCGGTGCGCTGGCTGGATGACAGTGGCTTTTATCCAGACAAGGACGATTATCTACCCGTTCCAAATCCGGATGCAGAGCCCGACCGCTATACCCTGCTGTCGTGGACCATGCAGCCGGGCGACGCCATCCTGTTTGATTACCGCACCGTCCATGGTGCGCCTGCCAATCAGGGTCCCCATCGACGCAGAGCATTTTCCATGCGCTGGGTTGGAGATGATGCCCGATATGTGGAGCGTCCAGGGCGTACCTCTCCGCCCTATCCGGGGCATAGCATGCAGGCGGGCCAGCGCCTTCGGGACGATTGGTTTCCCGTGCTTTGGCCCCGTCCATCGGTTGGTGCAGCGTGACACTAAACAGACCCTTTCTCTCTGCAGGATGGAGCAGCACCAACAAAAGGCCCGAAGATGCCTTTCTGACCACCTTTATGGAAACGCTGCGCCGGGATGGGCGGCGTCTGTGCAATACGCTTGTTTCTGAACTGGATGCTTTGGGGCCCGCCCGGCGCAGTTGGGATCCATCCAGCGAACCCGTCGTCGCCCGACTGGACGCCTGCCTGGCGAAAGGCCCTCAGGAAACCGCCTATCTGAGGGGCGCAATTGCAGCCATGAAGCCCTTACTGTCGTGGCAGCGCGCACCGGGGAACCCGAATGTTAATAATGGACAGACCGACTTTCACTATCGCCACGCCTTCTGCACCCTGGTGGGGGAGGATGCGCGGGTTCCAACGACACGGCTGCGCGTCGGCCTGCTGTTGATCGATGCTCATTGCTTCTATCCCCTGCACGCCCATGCGGCAGATGAGATTTACCTGCCCGTGTCCGGAACCGCGACCATGCAGATTGGATCAACCCCACCAAAGGTGCGCGATCCCGGCAAATGCCTGTTGATTCCAGGTGATACCCCCCATGCGATCTGGACGGGCGACCATATGATTCTCTTGGCCTGGGCCTGGCTGGGCGATATCCGTGGCCCGTTCCTGTATCATAGCTAGACCTTTACCCTGAAGCCCAGGCCGCCTATATCGCGGGAAGGCATAGATAAAAACAGAGGTCGAAATGGCGCGCAGCATTGATGATTTGGTAGAGGATTTTGAACTCTTCGAAGATTGGGAAGAGCGCTATCGCTATATCGTGGATCTGGGCAAAAAACTGCCGCCAATGCCGGAAGACGAGAAGATCGAAGACAACAAGGTGCGGGGCTGCATGTCGCAAGTCTGGATGACCAGCCAGGTCGATGACAGCACAGAGCCAAGCACCCTGTCCTTTCGCGCCGACAGCGATGCCTTTATCGTCAAGGGGTTGATTGCAATCCTGCTGGAACTGTATTCCGGGCGCACCCCGCAGGAAATCACGGAACTGGACGCGACCGAAGCCCTGACGCGCCTGGGCCTGGAGAGCCATCTGTCGCCAAACCGCCGCAACGGTTTTGTCGCCATGGTCGGGCGCATCAAGTCAGAAGCACAGGCACACAGCTAAGATCCCCTTATACTAGTACTAGCGCATTTTCGATGAACAGATTTTGCGAATTGACACTTTCTAAAATTCAAATAGATTAATGCATCATCGATCTAATATAGATGTCTATCATGCGCGACCCTTTAAACATAACTCTTCTCGGCGTGCCGGTTGATTGCGAAGGAATACCCGGTGGCACAGCGCGCGCCCCAACCATCCTTAGGCGTCTGGGACTTCTCCAAGCGCTGCCGGAACTCAAGGATTCAAACGATCTTCCCGTCGAAATCAACGGAACACAGAGAGACCCAATCTCCGGCATCAAAGCGCTAGACGATGTCCGGCATGTGATTGGCGAAACCCATAAGCAGGTTACACGTCTTTTGAACGAGGGTACTTTTCCGATTTTGATCGGTGGCTGCTGCACCAATATTGTCGGGGCTATTGCCGCTGCCGCCCAAGTTTCGGATCAGGAGTCCAGCCAAATCGGCTTAGTTTATATCGATGGGCATCTTGATCTTTATGATGGCAAAACCTCACCAACCGGGGATTTCGCTGACATGCCAATGAACTTCATTCTGGGCAAAGGCAACGCCTCCCTGGGGCCTGAAATGGATTGCTGGCCCGGCTTGGCACCGCACACTGTTTCATTGGTCGGCTTCCGGGATCGGGATATCGCCCTGCGTCAAAGCGCCCTAATGCCAGAAGATTTCCCTATCCCGCCCCAGCTCATTGACGCGGACGCAATTCACCAATCGACACCTGCGGTCATCGCGCAGAAAATTCTCCGCTATCAGCAAGGTGTCGCATCAAAATTCTGGCTTCATCTTGATTGGGATGTTCTCGATGAAGTGGACTTTCCATCGTCTGATTATCCTATGCCTAACGGATTGACCTGGGCGCAACTCTCAGCACTCCTGCGGCCTCTCGTTCAATCGCCAATGCTCGTCGGCATGACGACGGCATGTTACAATCCAGATAAGGATCCGGACTTTCGCGATGGAAGACGCATCATCGATGTTTTAAGATGCGCCTTTGAGGAGTAATTCCCATTCAAAATCCACAAGACTCCAGGCTTGAAAATATACTGGGCGCACTGGCGCTCACTTTGGCCGACAGAATAACGGCAGAAGCTGAAGAAGTTACCGGGATTGGCGGAATCGGTTCCTCCATCCTGATCGCAATTCGCAGCGAGCCTGGATTATTGATTGAGCATCTCGCCAAACAACAGAATAAAAGCCAATCCACAATTGTTCGGGCCATACAGCAATTAGAGCAACGCAAACTGGTGGCAAAGAGGGCCGGTTCGGACCGGCGGACCATTCAGCTAATACTGACCGAGTCTGGAACTGCTTGTGCCGAGTCAATTCTCAACGCGCGCGAAGCCCTGATCACCAATGCGCTGACGCCCCTTACCGGCACGCAACGCTCCCAGTTGGAACGGATGGTCGAAACCATATTGGTTGACCTTGTGCATCACCCGAAAGACGCCTATCCAATGTGCAGACTGTGTCGTGAGGAATGTTGTGGTGATGACTTGGACTGTCCGGTTGAACGCGGTGCGGCGTCAAAAGAACGCTAGAAATGTTACATACCCGTCAACCACGCCCTGGAATGCCCTGACGGGCTAATTCATCGGCCCGTTCATTTTCTGGATGTCCGGCATGCCCCTTGACCCAGGCCCATTCGATCTTGTGCCGGGCCACGGCAAGTTCCAGTCGCTGCCATAAATCCGCATTCTTCACAGGTTTTTTCGCCGCCGTCTTCCAGCCATTCTTTTTCCAGCCATGGATCCATTTGGTAATGCCGTCTTTGACATAGGTACTGTCTGTCGTCAGGCGTACAGCCATGGGGCGCGTCAGCGCCTCCAGCCCGGCAATCGCGGCCATTAATTCCATACGGTTGTTCGTTGTGTCCAACTCGCCGCCACAGATTTCCTTTTCATGGGCACCCCACCGGATGACCGCGCCCCATCCGCCGGGACCAGGATTGCCGCTGCAGGCACCATCGGTGAAAATCTCAACCAGGGTCTTTTCGCTCATGACCCATCAAATCCGTATGCGCTGGCGGAGGAGACACCCTGATGGAATCGCAGCCGGTCGAAATAGTCCATTGGGTCATGGGGACGCACCAAGGCTCCTGGTGGGCAATTCAACCAGTCATATAATCGCGTTAGCAAGAATCGCATCGCCGACCCTCGCGCCAGAATGGACAATGCCTCAATTTCCGCCGATGTCAGCGGACGATGCTGCGCATAGTTGGACAGCAAGGCCCGGGCCTTGGTGACGTTGAAACTGCGATCCCGCTCAAAACACCAGGCGTTCAAACAGATTGCCAAATCATAGGCCAGGAAATCCGTGCAGGCGAAATAGAAGTCGATCACGCCGGACAGCCGGTCCCCGATGAAAAACACATTGTCGGGAAACATATCGGCATGACACACCCCTATGGGCAGGTCCTTTGGCCAATTCGCCTCCAGAAAATCCAGTTCTGCGCGGATCAGCGGCGCCATATCCTTATGAACTTCATGGGCGCGGGCTTCTGACTTCTCAAATAAAGGCCGCCAATCCCCAAGCGTCAGACCATTGCGGCGATGCATTGGGAAATCTGCACCAGCTGCATGCAGATCCGCCAGGGCCGCCCCCAATTGCGCACAATGTTCCTTGCGGATGCGCCGCGCCCACATGCCTTCCAGAAAGCTGGTGACCGCTGCAGGCCTGTCATTCAGATCCCGCAGCGCCGTGCCGTCCGGCATTTCAATCGGACGCGGACAGGGCAGGCCTTTTTCCGCCAGATGGTTCATCAAACCGATGAAGAACGGCAGATCTTCACGCTTCACGCGCTTTTCATATAAGGTCAGGATAAAGGTGTCCTGGGTGGTCCGGATCAGGTAATTGGAATTCTCCACCCCTTCCGCAATGCCTTTTGCCGACACCAAGTCGCCAATGCCGTATTGTGCGATAAAGGCCGACATATCTTCGTCGGATACATCCGTGTAAACCGCCATACTGAATCCGTCGCTTATCGATTTGGTTAAAGTTTACTGGGTTAAAAGTTTACTGGGTTAAAAGTTTACTGGGTTAAAAGACGGGGAAGCTTGAATTCCACATCTTCCTGCGCAATGGAGATCTGGCTGACCGTGACCGCATAATGATCACGACATGCATTGATCACCTCTTCCACCAGTACTTCCGGGGCGGAGGCGCCGGCGGATATGCCAAGCCGGGAAACACCCTGCATCCAGTCCCAATCAATGTCGGTGGCCCGTTGAACCAAAGCAGCCTTTGGGCAGCCCGCAACCCGCGCGACTTCAACCAACCGACGGGAATTTGACGAATTTGGGGCACCGATGACCAGCACGGCCTCAACCTCTGCCGCCAGGGCCCGCACTGCTGCCTGACGATTGGTCGTGGCATAACAGATATCTTCGCGCTTTGGCCCGGCAATGTCTGGATAGCGTACCCGCAACGCATCAATGATTTCCGCCGTATCGTCCACCGACAATGTGGTCTGAGTCGCAAAAGCCAATGGCGCATCAGGGGGGAAATCCAGTTTCGCCACATCCGCCAGGGTTTCGACCAAAACGACCGCCCCGTCTGGCAATTGCCCCATCGTGCCAACCACTTCCGGATGACCGACATGGCCAATCAGAATGATCGTATGCCCGCCATCGTGATAGCGTTCCACTTCCCGGTGGACCTTGCTGACCAGGGGACAGGTCGCATCGACATAAATCATCTCCCGCGCCTGTGCGGCGGCAGGAACAGATTTCGGCACACCATGGGCAGAAAAAATCACCGGCCGGTCGGTTGGGGCCTCGTCCAGTTCTTCAACAAAGATCGCCCCCTTGCTTTCCAGTGATTCGACAACAAAACGGTTATGGACAATCTCGTGGCGCACATAAACAGGGGCGCCGAATTTTTCCAGCGCCTTTTCAACGATCAGGATAGCCCGGTCCACACCGGCACAGAAACCGCGGGGGCCTGCCAGTTTTATCGCCAAATCTGGTTTCACATCAGCCATGTTTCATTCTTTCATTCCACACTGCATTCCCTTACGTCGCGTGTTCCGGCAATTCCGTCAACAGAGAAGGAGTTATTCCCGCGCGGCGCTTGTTCCAGGCGGGCCTGTCGATTAGTCTCCCCCTACAGTGAAATTGCGCATCCAACGCGCCCCGCATGATGGTGGAACATCACGATGACCGATCCTTTGATCGCGGCGAAACAACCCTTCCCCATTGAAGTTGTGGCGGGACAAAAGTACTTCTGGTGCGCCTGCGGGCGTTCTGCATCCCAGCCCTTTTGCGACGGAAGCCACACAGGGACAAAAATGACACCACAAATCTATACCGCAGATAAGTCACGCACGATATTTTTCTGTGGCTGCAAGCATAGTGATCGCGGACCACTGTGTGACGGTACGCATTCAAAATTCTAACATGCCACGAAGTTTACAATGGGATTTTTCAGTATGCAGGGAGTTAAACTGAATATGCGGCTTTTGCTTCTCGGGATTTGTCTGACTGTCCTTACGGCCTGCGCGGAACCGACAAAGATTATTCCCTGCCCCCCCATTCTGATCCCACTGGATACGGAGCGGGTTACGCGCTTTGCCCCTGGATCCGGGCGTGACATCACGGACGTTGTGATGCGTGGCGAAATCCGATTCCTGTCTGGGGAATGCACCGTAAAGGATGAGGAAGTTGAAATGACCTTTCCTATCGCGGTGCGCGGCGTGCGTGGCCCGGCCCAGAAATCAGGTATAGAGCCCATCAGTCTGTTTCTGGCGGTATCAACGCCAGATCGTCAGATCCTGAACCGGCGTGAAATGGATATGACCCTGAATTTTGACGGCAATCGCACCACGACTGTCTCGGCAGATACGGTGACTGTGGTGATCCCGAAGAAAGAAGAACAATCCGCCAAGTCTTTCATCCTCTTCATCGGTCTGGTCCTGTCTGAGGAAGAATTACAGTACAATCGCGAGGAAAGCCGTCGCTGACCCAATTCCAAAATAAGAACCCGTTTTCAGACCTGACATGGACCCTCCTTATCACGCTGTTGATCGGCTCTTTGGGGGGCTGCGTCTTTGACTTTTTGGACCTTCCCGCCGCCTATCTCAGCGGATCCATGCTGGCCGTCGCAATATGGGTCATCGCCGGGCGCAAGGCGGAACTGCCAAACCCGTTAAGCAATCTCAGCTTTATCGCGACGGGATCCTTGCTGGGGGCTGGTATTGACCGAAACAGCCTGTCTTCTATCCCAGACTGGCCTGTATCCCTGATCATGCTCGGCATCAGCATGATTATCCTGTTGGCGCTGGTTCGCCTGTATCTGCGCCGGTTTCATCATTATGATCGCAACACGGCGATATTGTGTTCCGTCCCAGGGGCGATGAGTTTTGTTGTCGCTGTCGCGACAGAGATCGGCGCCGATACACGTCGGGTTGCCGTCATCCAAACCGTGCGGCTGGCAACCGTTATGGTGCTGATCCCAATTGTTGTAGGCTATACGAATGTGCATTCGCCGATGCCCACAGCGATTCCTAAGGACATGTTGGGCTGGCCAGAAATTGCGATGGTCCTGGCACTCTCCTGCTTAGGGGTTCCATTAGGAAGCTTGCTCCGAATTCCCGCCCCCTATTTTACAGGCCCAATGGTTATCAGTGGCGCCCTGTTCATGACAGGCACGGTGGAAGGTGCTATTCCTGCCTACGTCCTGTATCCGCCGCTGATCATTTGTGGTGCGACCATCGGCACGCGATTCGCAGGCAGCACAAAAAAATTCCTGATTTCCTGCACCAAAGCCGGAATCGGCGCGACCGGTTTAGGGCTTGCGATCACCAGCCTATTTGCCTGGCCAACAGCGGCCTTTCTGGATCTGCCCTTCATGCAGGTCTGGCTGGCCTTTGCGCCGGGTGGGCTGGAAGCCATGACGGTTCTGGCCTTCACTTTGGATACGGACCCGGCTTTTGTGGCCGGGCACCAGATTATCCGATTCCTGGCCATCAGCCTGATCGTGCCCTTCTTGCTGGGCAAATCGAAGGTCGCACAGCAGTCCGATCCAGCATCCTCCCCACCGCCTTGACACGGCAAAGGGATCAGGTACTCTCGCCGCGCTATAGTTCGTTATACCTGCGTGGGAGAGTGTGACCCGATGGGTCGCCGCCGAAGGAGCAACCGCCCCGGAATCTCTCAGGCCCCTGGACCGCGCGGGTTAGGACAATCTGGAAAGTGATGTGGTCTGTTCAGACCCTATCCACCGAAGGGGTAAGCCACCCCGACTGACAGAGGGATCACCCTCTTCATCATGTCGGGATCGGTCACACTCTCAGGTTCCATGACAGAGGGGGCGCGCCACCGATTGATTTCGGGACGCGCCTTTTTGTTTTGGACCTTGGAAGGGGCCGAATGTATGTCTGATCAGGAATTGGCGGTCACGCCGTTGAACGCCCTACACCGTGAACTGGGCGGCAAGATGGTTCCCTTTGCCGGCTATGACATGCCGGTTCAATTCCCAGCCGGAATCCTGAAAGAACATCTGCATACCCGCAGCGCGGCTGGATTATTCGATGTTTCCCATATGGGCCAAGCCTGGCTGATCGCCGAAGATGGCGCGGATCCCGCAATCGCCTTTGAAAGCCTGGTGCCAGCGGATGTTCAATCCCTGGAACCGGGGCAACAACGCTATTCCCAACTGCTGAATGACACGGGTGGCATTTTGGATGACCTGATGGTCACGCGCCCCATCGCTGCCCTGGGCCGTGACCGTTTGTATCTGGTCGTGAACGCGGCCTGCAAGGACCAGGACCTGCCCCTTATTGCCAAGGCCTTGAAAGGCCGCATCCGTGTAGAGCCCCTGGAAGACCGCGCCTTGATCGCGCTTCAGGGACCAAAAGCGTCGGGTGTTGCCGCGCGATTGTTTGGTCCGGCCCTGGCAACGATGCCATTCATGAGCCAAACCGTGGTCGAATTTGATGGCATCGATCTGTGGATCAGCCGATCCGGCTATACCGGCGAAGATGGGTATGAGATATCCGTTCCTAATGACCAGGCCGAGGCGTTGGCCCGCCTGCTGCTGGGGGATCCCGCCGTCGAACCGATAGGACTGGGCGCCCGCGATTCGCTGAGACTGGAAGCAGGCCTGTGCCTGTATGGTCATGACATTGATACGACCACCAGCCCTATCGAAGCGGGTCTGCTGTGGTCCATTGGCAAACGCCGCCTCGCAGAAGGCGGCTTTCCTGGCGCAGAAATTGTGCAAAAGCAAATCGCAGAAGGCGCAACGCGCAAACGGGTTGGCATTCTGCCTGATGGTCGCGCCCCGGCCCGCGAAGGGACACTTATTCTGGATGCGGACGGTGGGTCGGAAATTGGACAGATCACCAGTGGCGGTTTTGGCCCGACGGTCGGCGGTCCCGTTGCCATGGGCTATGTCCCCATTGACTATGCAAAACCGGGAACGCCTGTTTTCTTGTCGGTTCGGGGAAAATCCCTGCCCGCCACCATCACAAAAATGCCTTTCGTACCGCCCGGATTCTTTCGGGGTTAACAATTTCAAGGTACAGTTCATCGTGTAAACCAAGCCTACCAAACAACCAATGACCCAACCTGAAAATAGGGGAGCTATAGTCGTCATGGCCGAACGCAAATTTTCTGAAGAGCATGAATGGATCGAAATCGACGGCGATACCGCCACCATAGGCATTACCATTCACGCGCAAGAGCAATTGGGGGATATCGTCTTTGTCGATCTGCCAGAAGTCGGGGCCGTCTTTAACAAGGATGATGAAGCCGGCGTCGTCGAATCGGTAAAGGCCGCCAGCGAAGTCTATGCCCCGATCGGTGGGGAAATCCTGGAAGTAAATGACGCCCTGACCGACAATCCGGCCCTGGTCAATGAAGATGCAGAAGGGGACGGCTGGTTCTTCAAGATGAAGATCGAAGATGCCGGGGAACTGGACGATCTGATGACGGAGAGCGAATACGGCGACTTCATAGAAGACTAAACCTTAAAAGACTGGGCCATTCCGGCCCGCATTTGCCAAAAGCCCTGCAGGAGAGTCTTTATGACCAATAGCCAGTTTGATCGTCTGACCCTGGACGATTTGGAAATCCGGGAGGATTTCATTCGTCGCCATATTGGGCCGGGTCAGTCCCAGATCCGCGAAATGCTGACGACACTGGGCTATCCGTCGATTGAGGCCCTGCTGCAGGCAACGGTTCCCGCCTCCATCCGATTGGACGAACCGCTGAACCTGCCCCAAGCCACCAGCGAGCGCCGTACCCTGTCAGACCTGCGCCGCATATCTGAGCGGAACGAGGTGTTCACCACCATGATCGGCATGGGCTATTACGGCACCGTCACGCCACCGGTCATCCTGCGCAATGTTCTGGAAAATCCAGGCTGGTACACGGCCTATACACCCTACCAGGCAGAAGTCAGCCAGGGTCGCCTGGAGGCGCTGTTGAATTACCAACAGATGATCATCGACCTGACCGGCATGGAAATCGCCAATGCGTCCCTGTTGGATGAAGGAACGGCGGCAGCCGAAGCCATGGCGATGGCCCATCGGGTGGGTAAGACGAAATCCGATGCCTTCTTTGTCGATAATGACGTACATCCCCAGACTTTAGCGGTCCTGAAAACTCGCGCACAAGCGATGGGCATGACAATTGTGCAGGGTGACGCCTTCACCGATCTGGAAGCAGCCGATGTGTTTGGCGTGCTGGTGCAATATCCAGGATCATCCGGACAAGTGCGCGACATCACCCAACCGATCAAACAGATTCAGGCCAAGGGCGGGCTTGCCGTCATTGCCAGTGACCTGATGGCCATGGTGATGCTGAAATCCCCTGGCGAGTTCGGGGCCGATATCGTGGTGGGTTCCGCCCAAAGATTTGGTGTTCCCATGGGCTATGGCGGCCCGCATGCGGCCTTCTTTGCGACCAAAGATGTCTATAAACGCCAATGCCCCGGGCGCATCATCGGCGTGTCTGTGGATGCCGAAGGCAAGAAAGCCCTGCGCATGGCGCTGCAAACCCGGGAACAGCATATCCGGCGCGAAAAGGCGACCAGCAATATCTGCACGGCCCAGGTCCTGCTGGCCGTGATCGCCGGATTCTTCGGGGTGTATCACGGTCCCGATGGCCTGTACCGCATCGCGCGCCGTATTCACCGCAAGGCCCAGATCGTGGCCGAAGGGCTGCGGCGCATGGACCATGAAATCGTGCATGATCAGTTCTTTGACACGATCCAGGTGCGCATACCAGGCCAGGCCCCGCGCATTCTGGCAAAGGCGAAAGAAGCCCGCATTAATCTGCGCTTTGTCGATGCGGATACAATCGGAATTTCCGTCGATGAAGTCACCAAGAAGGCCAATATCCAAGACCTGTTGAGGGTGTTTTCATCCAAGGCCGACAGCCTTTTCAATGTCTCCACCCTGGACAAAGATGCGGGCGACGACATCATCCCCCATGCGATGCGCCGCATGCCAGACAGCTTTATGACCCATCCCGTTTTCAACATGTATCATGGCGAAACGGAAATGCTGCGCTATATCCGCTGGCTGGCGGCGAAGGATATCGCGCTGGATCGGTCGATGATTCCGCTGGGATCCTGCACCATGAAACTGAATGCGACGACGGAGATGATCCCCGTCACCTGGCGGCATTTCGCGCATTTGCATCCTTTTGCCCCGCTGGAACAGGCACAGGGCTATCAGCAACTGTTTGAAGACCTGGAAGAATGGCTGTGCGAAATCACCGGCTATGATGCGCTGTCCCTGATGCCCAATGCGGGCAGTCAGGGCGAATATGCGGGCCTGCTGACAATCCGCAAATATCACGAAACCCGTGGCGATACCCAGCGCACGATCTGCCTCATCCCCTCTTCCGCCCACGGCACCAATCCGGCCAGCGCGATCATGGCGGGCATGGAGGTCAAGGTCGTAAAATGTGACGATCATGGCAATGTCGATATGGACGACTTGGCGGCCAAGGCGGAACAATACTCCGACACGCTGGCGGCGATCATGGTCACTTATCCGTCCACCCATGGCGTGTTTGAAGAAACTATTGAGGATATCTGCGCCCTGATCCATTCCCATGGCGGTCAAGTCTATGTCGATGGGGCCAATCTGAATGCCATGGTCGGCATCTGTAAGCCCGGCAAATTCGGGGCAGATGTCAGCCATTTGAACCTGCACAAGACCTTCTGCATCCCCCATGGTGGCGGTGGTCCCGGCATGGGACCAATTGGCGTGAAACGGCATCTGGCCCCCTTCTTGCCGTCCCATCCCATGGTTGAAGGCCTGAACCCCTATGCCCATGAGGGGGAGCCGATTGGCCCCGTTTCTGCCGCGCCCTGGGGATCGGCCAGCATTCTACCCATCGTCTGGGCCTATATCCGCATGATGGGACCCAAGGGTCTGCGCCAAGCGACGGAAATCGCCATTCTGAATGCGAACTACATCGCCAAGCGGTTGGAGGATCATTACCCGATCCTCTATAAGGGCCGCAATGGTACGGTGGCCCACGAATGCATCGTTGATTGTCGCGCGTTTAAGGACAGTTGCGGCATCACCGTGGAAGACATCGCCAAGCGTTTGGTCGATTATGGCTTCCACGCGCCGACCATGTCCTGGCCCGTGCCGGAAACCATGATGATTGAGCCGACCGAAAGCGAGGCGAAACGGGAATTGGACCGGTTCTGTGACGCAATGATCCAGATCCGCCAGGAAATCCGCGATGTGGAAAGCGGTGCATCAGACCGGGATATCAACCCGCTGACCGATGCGCCCCACACCCATCACCTGCTGATGTCTGATCCCTGGCCCAAACCCTACAGCAAGGAAGTCGCCTATTTCCCCCTGCCCGCCACCCGCGACGACAAATACTGGCCCCCCGTCGCGCGCATCGACAATGTGGCAGGCGATAGAAACCTGGTCTGCACCTGCCCCCCAATGGAGGCCTATCAGGAAGCGGCGGAGTAAGGGGGACTGTTATCCATCTTGATATGTACGCCACAAAGGCGTACATATCAGGGCACATCAAAAGGATGACCTGATGACGATGCACTCTGACTGGGCGACGGACCTGGATGAAAAGAGCACGGAACGCATGAGCTTTCGGGCAAAACCGCGTATTAAACAAATCATTCAACGGGCTGCAGCCCTGTCTGGTGTTGATGATTCCGTGTTCACCCTGTCTGCTGCGTATCAATCCGCGTTAGAAACAATCGCAGCCCATGAACGAACCATTCTGGATGCAAGAGACCATGACGCCTTTTTTGCGGCATTGGATGGGTCCCCTTCTCCGTCAGAGGCATTGAAGCACGCTGTGGCACGGCATCAGGCAACAATTGAGTCCAAGTGAGCGGGCCGTCAGACACGCCTCATCTAATCATTCAGCCCTTTGATCCGCAGTCACATGACCGGGGATCTTTTTCATGCGGCGTGCCCAGCGTTGATAACTTTTTCCAGAAAACGGCAAACAAACTCTCAAAAGCAGATACAATCCGGCTTTTTGTTCTGGGTGAAAATGGCAGCAGCGTTGTATTCGGATTTTACGCCATCAATGCACATTCTGTGGACTATACGAACCTGCCGGATAGATACGCCCGAAACCGACCCAGAAATGGCTCTATTCCCGCAGCATTTCTATCAATGATCGCTGTGGATCAACGCTTCGCTGGCAAGGGATACGGATCAGACCTTCTGGTGGATGCGCTGCTAAGAATTAAAGCCGCCTCACAATCACTGGGTATCGCGATTGTTGTGCTGGATATTCTGGATTGCGGCGATCCCCAAAAAATTCAAATGCGCAAAGCCCTTTATGAAAAATTTGGCTTTCAGGCCTTCCCCTCAAATCCCATGCGCTATTTCTTACCTGTGAAAGATATCCCTTAAGCCCACTCCCGAATGGGGCGGTCGCCCTCAAAGGTCGTGCGGCGCATTTCGCGGCGGTGGCCGTGATAGTCGTTGATGGCATAGTGCTGGGTTGAGTAATTGTCCCAGATTGTGATCATTCCGGGCGACCAACGCAGGCGACAGCAGAATTCAGGTAAGGTGCTGTGCTGGAAAATCTGGCGCAGGATGGGCGCGCTGTCGGCCTCGCTGAGGCCATCCAGGCGCATTGTATAGGTTTCATTAATGTACAATCCCTTGCGGCCCGTCACAGGATGGGTCAGCACGGCAGGGTGAAAGCGTTCCTTATCTGCTTCGGGGTCGTTGCGCTTGGTGGAGCCCTTCATGGATTGTTCTTCGACCGGTGGGGCCCATTTCACGCCATAGGGTTTGCCGACATGGATCGCATCGCGCCCATCCAGCAATTGCTTCAGGGGTTCGGGCAAAGCGTCCCAGGCCGCCTGTTGGCTGGCATACAGCGTATCCCCGCCATAGGGGGGAATCTGGATGGCACACAGAACTGATCCGCCGGGTGGTTTTTCCAGGAATGTCAGATCCGAATGCCAGCCACCCCCAAAAACCCCCGTGCGCTCAGACGCTTCCTTAATCACGCTGGTCATTTCCGGATGATCGCCCTTACCCGGCGCATAGGGGTTGATCGCAGGGGGGCCAAAAACCTCAGCCAGGCGGCGATGCTGATCGATATCCAGGAACTGATCGCGGATCACCAACACAAGATTACGCGCAAGGGAATCGCGCAATGCCTCCGCCAGATCATCGGAAATCGGCTGTTTCAAATCAATGCCGGACAATTCGGCTGCGATGCCACCAGTGATGGGATGTTCTTTCATACAAAGCCTCCTAATACGAACCCGCGATCAGCATACCCTGAAAACAAATTTGCGACATCACGCTTTCGCGGAAAAAGCGCTTGGATCATCATGCATTATTTGCAAGCCTTGGTCTTCGAATTCCCCGTGCCAAGACCCTATTGGAGATCACAATGCGCCTGTTTTACCGCGAAAATCAGGAACAGAATGCAGATACGCGCCGTATCTATGCACTGTACGAAATCGCCCATACCGCTGTCGATTTTGCCGCAGCGATCTGTTTTACCATCGGGTCTGTGCTGTTCTTTTGGGCGTCGCTGGAAACTGCTGCAATCTGGTTCTTTGTGATAGGCTCAATCTTCTTCCTGATAAAGCCGACGCTGAAACTCAGTCGAGAGATTCACTTATGGCGCATCGGGCAAATTGATGATCTGGCCGACCGCCTTCACTCCTGACGCTCAGGGTAGTCGTCTTTTGCATATTGCGGCAGGCCGTCCGCAATTTCGTAGTAATCGCCCTTATCAGCGCAAAAGATGTGATAGGCGGTGGTCAACCCGGTGGGCGTATCCAGGCATCCCAAATTCACACTGATCCAGCCGTCCTCATTTTCCCAAAACATGTTTGACCCACAGGTGGCACAAAAGCCACGCCGTATCCTGGGTCTGTCAGGCGACGAATGGAACCACGTCAAGTGCTGTGCCCCAGTGATCTTTACAGTCTCAATGGGATGATAGGTGCTGACGATATAGTTTCCGCTTTGTCGGCGGCACTGGGTGCAGTGACAGGCAATGGCCGGGCCCTGAGGGTCGGTTATTTCAATCTGAACGGCCCCGCACAGACAATGCCCGGTCAAAGGCTTACCATCGGTCTTATTTGTATCCGTCATCGCATGCTCCCTTCATCGTAAAGTCTCTGTCTGGGGGACTTCCAAAGTCAATCTGGAAATACGCTTAGGGTCCGGCCAGAAACTTTTGCCCCCAATTCCCAACTGTCAGCCGGTGGTGACCGGGCGATTTCAGGAAAATCTTCTTTTCTCCCCCTATGGGCGAGGCTAAAACGCTTCCCTACTCTATAAGCACAATGGCGAGGGAATATTCTATGGCGTCCAATAAGACACTGCTCATGCTGCCCGGCGATGGCATTGGCCCCGAAGTCTGCACCGAAATCCGAAAAGTCGTCGATTGGATGGACAAGCGCCGCGCGGTGTCTTTCGACATTGCAGAAGATCTGGTCGGCGGGGCCGCCTATGATGCGTATGGTACGCCATTGACTGATGAAGCGATGGACAAGGCGCAAAACTGCGATGCCGTGATCTTCGGTGCCGTCGGTGGCCCGCAATATGACAATCTGGGATGGGATGCGCGTCCTGAGGCCGGTCTGTTGCGCCTGCGCAAGGAAATGGACCTGTTTGCCAATCTGCGCCCCGCCGTCACCTTTGATGCGCTGCTGGATGCCTCTACTCTGAAACCTGAAGTCATTCAGGGTCTGGACATCATGATCGTGCGCGAACTGACCGCAGGTGTCTATTTCGGCGAACCGCGCGGCATGCAGATGTATGAAGGCAAGGAACGCTGCATCGATACCCAATCCTATACCAAGGATGAAGTGGTGCGCGTTGCCGAAGTTGCCTTTGACCTGGCCCGCAAACGCCGGGGCAAGGTAACCTCTGTTGAAAAGGCCAATGTCATGAAGACCGGCGTCTTCTGGCGTCAGACGGTTACCGAACTGCACAAATCCGGCGGTTATGACGATTTGGAACTGGGCCATATGTATGCCGATAACTGCGCCATGCAGCTGGTGCGCAATCCGAAACAATTTGACGTCATCGTCACCGACAATCTGTTCGGCGATATGCTGTCAGATTGCGCCGCGATGTTGACCGGATCGCTGGGCATGTTGCCATCCGCCTCTCTGGGCTCCGTTGATGAAACCGGTCGCCGCAAAGCCCTTTACGAGCCTGTGCATGGCTCCGCCCCGGACATTGCGGGCCAAGGCAAGGCCAACCCGCTGGCAATGCTGTTGAGCTTCGCGATGAGCCTGCGCTACAGCTTTGACATGGGCGATGAAGCTGACCTGCTGGAACAGGCCGCGCAAGCCGTGCTGAAATCCGGCAAGCGCACCCTGGACATCATGAGCCCCGGTTGCCAGGCCCTGTCCACGGCCCAGATGGGCGATGCCCTGCTGGCGGAACTGGACAA
The DNA here is from genome assembly GCF_048892525.1 of Hwanghaeella sp. LZ110. NCBI lineage: Bacteria > Pseudomonadati > Pseudomonadota > Alphaproteobacteria > Rhodospirillales > Aestuariispiraceae > Hwanghaeella > Hwanghaeella sp. LZ110. The sequence continues at coordinate 160,312 of NZ_JBLZHT010000007.1, forward strand.
GCTGTCAGCGTAATGTCCCAGAACAATCAGGACGGCACAGACCTGCGACTGCCAATCGTATTAGCCGCAGCGCTGTTGCCTGTCCTGATCTGGTCCTGGATTGCCCCCCATGAACGCCTGACCTGGTGGATGGAAGCGCTGCCCGTCTTGATCGCCGTGCCGCTTCTGGCATTGACGATCCAGCGCTTTCCACTCACGCCCCTGTTGTATTGTCTGATCTGGATTCACTGCGTGATCCTGTTGGTGGGCGCGCATTATACCTATGCCCTAGTCCCGATCGGTGATTGGGCGCGCGACAGTCTGGGCCTCAGCCGGAACCCCTATGACCGTCTGGGGCATTTGGTGCAGGGATTGGTCCCCGCCCTTGTCGCACGGGAACTTCTGATCCGCCTGACCCCTTTGCGTCCAGGGGCCTGGCTGTTTTCCATTGTCACTTTATCAACATTGGGCATCAGTGCCGGATATGAATTGATTGAATGGCTCAGCGTCGAAATTCTGGATGGGGATGCCGAAAGCTTCCTGGGTCAGCAGGGCGATGTCTGGGACGCCCAGAAAGATATGGCAATCGCCCTTATCGGGGCAATCATCGGACAGTTTATGTTCGCCAAACATCAGGATCGGGCGATCAAAATACTGTGACAACCGCGCATTTGTAACAATTCTTTGATATACAAAAGGGCTTATTCATTATTCAGGAGGGATTGTGTCCCAAGCCCTTGAAACCCCCGCGTCAGAAGCACTCCCCAAGACACCGCGCCTGTTGCAGCCCAGTGGTGAGCTTAGCTATGCGCTGCCCAGTGATTCGCGGGCCATGCGCGCTGTCATCAAGGTCATTGAACGCCTGACCGGATCCAAGAAAATACACCGGTTGTATCAGCGTTGGCGGGTGGAAAAATATGCCCAAGGCGCTCCCTTCTGGGACTCAGCGCTTGAGATGCTGGGGGTCGAACTGCGTCTGCACGGCGCGCCATGGCCCCCCTTGGTGGCTACAGACGAACCGCGCATCATCATCGCCAACCATCCCTATGGATTGCTGGACGGTGTCGCCGCAGCCGCCCTTGCCGAAAGATTGGGGCGGAATTTCAAAGTTCTGGTGCATGAGGCCCTGTTAAGGGTGCCGGAACCCCAGCCCTATCTTTTGCCTGTCGATTTTTCAGAAACCCGGGAAGCGATGCAGAAAAATCTGCAATTGCGCAAGGATGCGTTGGCTGCCCTGGCGGCTGGGGAAACCATTGTCATATTTCCGGCCGGGGGCGTATCAACCGCGCCCAAAGTTCTGGGTCCGGCAGAAGACCTGCCCTGGAAACGCTTCACCGCCCGCCTGATCCGCGAAGCCCAGGCAACGGTGCTGCCGCTGTATTTTCCAGGCCAGAACGGCTTTGTCTTTCAGGCGGTCAGTCGGATCAGCATCCGGTTGCGGATATCCCTGTTCATCGGCGCGGCCAGCCGCCAGTTGAATCGACCGCTGGATATCTGTGTCGGGGAACCGCTGCGTTATTCACAGCTACAGGCCATGGCGGGCGACCGCGATGCGCTGATGGATGCATTGCGCGCCCATGTCTACAGCCTGTCCAGCCGGTTGCCCGGCAGCAATGATCGATAAGGCGACCGGGCGAGATCAGCCGGTCATGATGTAATCGCGCATCGCGCCGGCTTCCTGTTCCAACGCGTTGATCCGATTTTGAACCACATCGCCAATCGAGACGACGCCGACCAGCTTATCCCCCTCTACGACGGGCATATGGCGGAATCGACCCTTGCTCATGCGGCGCATCACATCATCGGCACTTTCTGACCGGGTACAGGTCTTGACCGGCGCCGTCATAAGGTCGCTGACATTCTGGGTCAGAACAGAAGCTCCCTTTGCCGCCAGACCGCGCACGACATCCCGTTCTGACAATATGCCGATAACCTTGTTCCCATCATCTACAACCACCAGCGCGCCAATCTTATGATCCGCAAGAATGCTGACGGCTTCTGCAATTATAGTCTCTGCGTGAATTGTGATGGTGCTGCCCTGTTTCTTGGCAAGCAATGTAGCGACGCTCATGGCTAAACCCTTCCTCTGTCTAGAGGGGGCGTATCGGTCATCAAACTGCCGACCGCCCCTGTCTATGGGGCAGATCCGCGCCGGAGCCAAAAGAGATAAAACCGATCCAGAGACCAAATATGGCACTGGTTGGAGGCACCGATCAGGCAGCGACGCGGCTGCCACCAAGGCTATATATGAACCAGTATCCCTGTCTTCGCGATTCGGTTCAATCCCGTCACTGTGCGGTGCAGCATTTCACGCCCGATCAGCGACGACCAAACAGCTTTTCAATATCAGCCAGCTTTAATTCCACATAGGTGGGCCGACCATGATTGCACTGACCGGAATGGGGGGTCGCCTCCATCTGGCGTAACAGGGCGTTCATTTCTTCCGTATTCAATCGCCGCCCGGCACGAACTGAGCCATGACAGGCCATGGTGCCACAAACATCCTCCAGCTTTTCCTTCAGCGAGAACGTGTTTCCCAACGCTTCCAGTTCGTCGGCCAGATCGCGCACCAGGGCCTGAGCATCAACTTCACCCAACAGTGCAGGGGTTTCACGCACCGCAACGGCACCGGGACCAAAGCTTTCCAGCACCAGACCCAACTGTGCCAATTCTACGGACCGGTCCAGCACACGATCCGCGGCCCGTTCCCCAAGCTCCACAATCTCAGGAATCAGCAATCCCTGTCGCGGGACGCCGCCTGCTGCCATTGCTGCCTTCATCTGTTCATAGACCAGCCGTTCATGGGCGGCGTGTTGATCAACGATGACGATGCCATCGTCCGTCTGGGATACGACATAGGTTGCGTGCACCTGCGCCCGCGCCGCACCCAGCGGATAGGATGTTAAGGGCGGGGCCTGTGTGACCTCCCCAGTGGCAGGATCCACCTGACTGACAGTTTCATCCCGCGCGGAAGGCGCAAATCCCTCCGGCCCCTGAAACGCATAAGTCGATGCAGCAAGACCCGGCGATGGTGGGCTGGGGGGACGATAGGCATATCCACCGCCGCTGAAGCTGGCCTGGCGCGTATCAGGCAGACTGCCGGGGCGAAACGCCCCCAATGCCGCATGGGATACAGAGGTGGAGGCACGGTGCCCGGCCTCCGCCAGGGCATGCTTGAGGGCACTGACGATCAACCCGCGCACCAGCCCCGGTTCCTGAAAACGCACTTCCGTTTTTGCCGGATGCACATTCACATCCACTGAGCGGGGTTCACATTCCAGAAACAGCGCCAACAAGGGATGGCGATCCCTGGCTAGAAAATCCTGATAGGCCCCGCGCACCGCACCGATCAATTGTTTGTCCCGCACCGGGCGGCCATTGACGAACAGGAATTGCATCGCCGCATTACCACGGTTCAGGGTTGGCACCCCCGCAAAGCCGGTCAGGCGAAACCCTTCGCGTTCAGCATCAATCGGCAGGGCATTTTCCTGAAATTCCCGGCCCATAATCGACCCCAGGCGTTTCAGGCGCAGGTCCAGCAATTCGCCCTGGGCTGCATTCAGGCGCAGCTTTTCGCGGCCATCTTCGGTCAGGCTGAACCCGATATCAGGATGCGCCATGGCCAGGCGGTTCAAGACGTCCTGAATTGCCCCGCTTTCCGCCCTGGCGCTGCGCAGGAATTTCAATCTTGCCGGGGTACTGAAGAAAAGATCGCGAACCTCGACAGTTGTTCCAGGGCCACCTGGGGCGGGCTTAGGGTCAAAGACGCGGCCCCCTTCAATCTCTATCCGCCAAGCCTCTTGCGCGTCGCGCGCCCGGCTGACAATGGACATGCGGCTAACGGATCCGATGGAAGGCAATGCCTCCCCCCGGAATCCCAGGGTCGAAATATGAAACAGATCCCCATCTGGCAGCTTGGAAGTCGCGTGCCGTTCCACCGCAAGGCTGAGTTCGTCGGGGGTCATCCCGCGCCCATTATCTGCGATCGACAACAAGGCCCGCCCGCCATCGCGAATGGTCACATCCACCCGCGTTGCCCCGGCATCCAGGGCATTTTCCACCAATTCCTTCACCGCAGACGCCGGGCGTTCCACAACCTCCCCAGCGGCAATCTGGTTGACCAATGTATCAGGCAAACGGCGGATGACTGAGGTTCCTGCCACTTTGTCTTGTGACGGCGCAGGGGTCATTTCGCGCCACCGCCCTGCTCTGATAGATATTTTCGGATCAGAATTTTGCCGCCCTCTACAGCGGGCTGATCGAATGGATCAACCCCCATTAAATCGGCGGCCAGGACCGTTTCCAGCATGAAATGCATCATCAGGGCCCCCATCGATCCTTCATCAATGCGCGTCATTTCAATATGGCGCACCGGGCGTCCATGACGTGCCAGGGTCTCTGCTGTCGCCCTGCGCGACGCATCCATCAGATCCCCCATCGACCGGCCTACCATATAGGCCAGCCTGGGATCATCAGCCAAAGAAGCGTCGATGCCATAGCCGTCCTGATCTTTTGGGCCCCCCAGAACCGTGAACATCTTGTCCGAAGGCCCATCCAGCCAAAGCTGTAACTGGCTGTGTTGATCGACCGGTCCTGTTGCATAGACCGGCGTCGTGCCCTGCCCGTCCTTGCCCAGGCTTTCCGCCCAAAGCTGGCGATACCAGCGCGCCAGAGAGCCAAGACGATCCGAATAGGCCAACATCACCGTCGCAGCAATACTGTGCTGACGCTGCAAACCGACACTGATGGCCGCCCCAACCGCCGCCGCACAGGCTGCAGGCGTATCAATCGACGCGAAGGCCTGATCCAATACTGCCTGTGCGCCCTGTCGAATCTCCACCGCATCCAGTCCGGAAATCAGGGTCGGCAGCATACCAACAACGCTTAACACGGAATATCGCCCGCCCACACGAGGATCGTGATCCAGCACCGGAAGATTATAGCGCGCAGCGAGTTTCCTAAGCGGGTTATCTCCCGGTTCTGTGATTACCGTGATACAGCGCGCTAATTCGTCCGGATCCAACCGTTCCAGTACCACCGGCAGAACCGATAAGAACTGCATCATCGTTTCCGTCGTACCGCCCGACTTGGAAATCACGATGATCCCGGTGCGACGATAGTCCAGTCGCCGGATCATTCGATCCCATACGAACGGGTCCACATTGGTGATGATATGCAAGGTGGGCGCACTGCGGATGCGGTCAGAGTCACCATCCGCCATTTCATATAAGGCCCGCGATCCCAGCGAACTGCCGCCCGTTCCCAGGATCAGGACATCATCAAAACGCCGCTGATAATGGTCGGCAATCGGCACCAGACCTTCCAGATCCTTGCGTGCCGATGGCAGCCGCAGGAAAGGCATCGTGTCCATCTCATGGGCGGACCGCAGCCGCTTCAAGGCCGGGGACAACCGGCTCAGCAGATCGCCCAGAACCGCATCATCCAGACCGCGCGGGCCTATCTGATCGGCGCGGCAATCGCGGACAGTTTGACCATAGCCCAATTGGTGTGCCAGAGCCGGGTCCGTATCCAAATCAGTCGTTTTTGTATCTGTTTGCATAGACTGTTCTTAACGGAGCACTATGCTACAGTCCATCCTGCACATATGTCCGTCCGCAACCCGTTGAGAGTCTTGATGCCTTTTAGAATACTCGTCGCCTTTTTCCTGTTGCTGGCGGTTGCTGTTTCACCGACCGAGTCGTCGTGGGCGCAATCTTCGATCGAAACCGACTTACAGGATTTCCAAAATCAGGTCGATGACTGGAATGCGGATCTGGATGTTGCGGAACAATTGATCACCCAACCAGACCCGTCACCAGATGCTGGCGATTTCGTGAAGCGAACGGTAACGCGCGTCATTTCCCAGGCAACAGACGCGCGCAAAGCGGCTGAACAAAAACAGGCAGAACTCCAGTCGAACCTTACCGCCCTTGGCGCCCCGCCGGATGAAAAGGACGCAGCCCCGGAGCCGGATCCCGTCGCAAAAGAACGCGCCCGTCTGAACGAGGCCCTGTCACAGGCAAAATCCCATATCGCCCTGGCAGACCTGACCATATCCCGGGCGACAGCCTTAGAGACCAAGGTCGGCGTTGCCCAGCGCAGCCGCCTGTATGAGGAGCTTATACAGCAGGGACCGCTGCCCTATGATCCATCCACCCTGACCAAGATTCCGGGCAATATTGGACAATTCATCGCAAAAATTGGCGCAATGGCATCGGACTGGTGGGAAACCTTTCTGCAAAAGCAACGGCAATATGGGACCGTCATACAGCCAGGCATTTTCATCCTGATTGGTGTTGGAATCGCCTGGTGGCTGCGCATCAGGGTCTTAAAGCGGTTTGGCCCCTACCCTGTAGAGCAGGAGCCCCCCTATAGCCGCCGTCTATTAGCCGCGACAGCGGATGGCGTTGCACGTGGTATCATTCCCGCTGTCATTTTGACCGTCATTATTGTGCGCACCTATACGGATGGTGGGGCGCTGAACAATGATTTTGGACTGATCCTGCGTTTGGTGGCGGAAAGCCTGTTGACGTTCGTATTGGCCACGGCCCTGCCCCATGCCGCCTTATCACCAAATGATCCTGATTGGCGGTTGACCCTGTTATCCCCAAATCAGGCAAAGCGGATTCTGGCTCTGTTGGTCCCCTTGGCATTGTTATTCTGTATTGATGAATTCGTGACCCGCGCCGGTACTGAAATCGGCCCATTGCAAGGCATTCTAACACCTGAATTCTTTTCAACCTGGACCCTGATCTTCAATCTGGCGCAGGGTGGTCTGGCACTTGCCCTATTGCAGCGCAGTCTTTGGACCATACCGCAAACGGAAGACACGCCTGCGGACGGTCCTGTTCCCGCCGATACGTCGACAAAAGACCAACAGGACGACCCCGACGATCCAGATGATCCAGACGACACGATTGGTCGCACAACCAAACCGTTTTGGGCTTTGGTACGGGCCATATTGATTCTGATTACCTGTACAGGCGCCCTTGCGCCGGTCTTTGGCTATACCAATCTGGGTAACTTTCTTTTGAACAATATTCTGGGGACAGCCATTCTGGTCTCCATCCTCTACATTTTACGAGGTTTGTTTCGCGAAGGCATCGCGCTTACCACCAGAAGCACCGTTTTTCGGCACAATCTGGCCCTGCGTCACAAAACAAGAAGCCGCCTGAAATTTTCTGCACGTTTCCTTTTGGATATCTTGATCTTTTTGGTCGGCATCAGCGTGATTGCCCCCAATTGGGGTATTTCCGAAACGGATTTACTCCGCAATGCGCGATTTATCCTTGGGGGAATGCAAGTTGGCAGCGTCAAGATTTCGCTCGCTGATATCTTGCTGGCAATCTTTGTATTTGTAACCAGTCTGGCATTGGTCCGGGCGTTGAAACGCAGCCTGGCCGAAAAGATCCTGCCTGAAACTGAGATTGAGGAAAGCCTGCGCCATACCATTACCGCAGCAATCGGTTACATCGGGTTTATTTTTGCGACCGGGATGGCGGTTGCCGTTATTGGCGTCGACCTTACCAATATTGCCCTAATCGCCGGGGCGCTGTCGGTCGGTATCGGGTTTGGCCTTCAGAATATCGTGAATAACTTTGTATCAGGCCTGATCCTGTTGATTGAACGCCCGATTAAGATTGGCGACTGGGTGGTTGTTGGCCAAAACGAAGGTTTTGTGAAGCAAATCAACATGCGTGCGACAGAAATTGAAACCTGGCAGAAGGCCAGCGTAATTGTCCCCAACGCGGACCTATTGTCTCAATCACTAAAGAATTGGACCCATAAGGATAAAATCGGGCGAGTCGATGTACCTGTCGGGGTCGCCCTGGACAGCGACATTGATCATGTCTGCGAGGTTCTGTTGAAAATCGGGCGCGCGCATCCACGATGCCGCAAAATTCCAGAACCCGTTGCCCTGGTTATGAATATCGGCGAAAGCCGGATCGATATGGAATTGCGCATTTTCACCAGCGATATTCTTTGGGTTCTTTGGATATCCAGCGACCTTCACAAAGAAATCCTGCGGCGCTTCCCGAAAGAAGGGATCGTCATTCCCTATGCCCAGCGCGTTGTTCATTTGAACAACGTTATCCCCTCTGAAGCATCCCCGCCTAAACCCACGACAGAAGACCCCAATGAGGCCTAAGCCAACATAGTTTCAACGCGATCTGATGTTGTCACCACCTCACGCGCTTCGACGTCGCTGTAGGTTACGAAAGGCAGATCTTCCCACTGTAGAAACAATGCACCCAGCAAGTGGGTTGTCTGTGCGTCTGTTCCCAAAGGCAAGGTCAGCCGTTGATACAGGAACGGGTTTTCGCCAGAGGCTGGGAAATAACGCGCCCGGGAATGCGAGGGTTTCCCCATTCTTATAATCATATCATAGGATCGCAGCGCATTGCTAAGAACCTCATCACGCAGCACTTCTTCAATTCTTTTGCCCGTAATATCCCGACCAAAAATTTCCGCCAGGCGCGTCCCGACCAGTCGAAAGCGGAACCCGCCATCATCATCGCGAATTAGGATGTACAGGCTGGGGAGTATGGGCCGGGGAACATCCAGCGGATCGACCTCGGATCGCATTGGCATGGACCTGGACCCACGCAACCGATCCCAATAGTCAAAGAAGTCCCGAATGTATTGGCCAACCAGATTGGACCGAAACTCTTGCAGATCCAGGAGTGTCGGGGTCTCTATCACGGCGCACAAACCTCTAAAATGCTGCGATAATTCAATCAGGAGACCGGCGGCTTGCGCAGAAGAAATTCGCGCCCGACCTTCACGCGGGGTTGGCCGTCATATTCCACGATATCCGCGGTGGCATAGGTTTCCGCCCAACGTTCCGGCAAATAGCTTCCGGTCCCAATGACATTAATCGGTGTATCCGCCAGCGCCATAACCTTGCATTTCTCTGGCCCGAAGCCAGAAGAAGCGACAATCTTGACGGCTGGGAAGCCCGCATTATTCAGCGCCTCACGCATATGCCAGACAGCAGCGGCGGAAACACCCGGGCCGATCAGATGGCGCAGTTCTCCCTCGTTGCGATAGCCCCGGATAGACCGCGGCGCATTGCGATCCAGAACGGCATAGGAGTTTGCGGGGTCCAAACCTTCCAGGAAACGACCACCCGGCGTATCAATTCGCACGGAAAGCCTGCCTTCCGCTGCTATTTCAGGAAACCGATGACAGACCGCCAGGGCGTCACTGACTTCCAGCCCAAAGTAATCCACCAGAACGGTCAGGGGTTGATCAGGATGGGCTTCATGAAACATCTCCGCCGCGCGAACGGTGGACCCGGCATAGCCGATCAAGGCATGGGGCATGGTGCCAAGGCCGGAATCCCGGCCAAAATAACGGGCTGTTGCATTGGTCGCATTCCCGATGAACCCAACTGCCGCCGACTTCCGCTTCGCACGATCCGACCCGACAGAAGCCGCATAGGCCATGATTTCCGCCATTTCCGTCCCGGCGCAATGGCGCGCATCCATCGCCAGAAAGGCAACATTGGGCAGTTCCTGACACATGGTGAACGCATTATAGGCCGATACACAGGCTGGACCGATCTTCTGCAGGAATAGCGTTTCCAGATCACACAGGTCATGAAAAGACCCTGTGATATACATCAACGGCTCCCCCGCCCCGACCCATCGACCTTCTTCAAACAGCAGGTCGATCTTCACCGTGCTGCCGCGTGCCGCAATGATGTCATTCAACCAATCAATAGCCAACCGGGGTGCAGACACGACCGGGCGGCGCATGAAGATTGCGTATGTAACCTGGATATCGCCAAATTTGGCGACAATTTCCCGCGTGCGCAGGAAATACGCATCGGTCCAGTCTTCTATAAAGGCATCAACATCATTGGCATCAGCGGCAGTCATTGTGACCCAAGCCCCCCGACAAGGATTGATCCGCTGGGCTTTTCCACTATCAGGAAACCCAGATCGAGAGAATTCTCCAGCGCTTATTCCGCAGCCTGCGAGGGACGTGCCCGCCCCACGCGACCGGCCTTCAATTCCTCAGCGATCAGGAACGCCAATTCCAATGCTTGCGCGCCATTCAGGCGTGGATCGCAATGGGTGTGATACCGCGCTGACAAGTCCGCATCCGAAATCTCCTGCGCACCGCCCAAACATTCCGTGACGTCCTGGCCAGTCATTTCGAAATGCACGCCACCGGCATGGGTACCTTCAGCCTCATGCACGTCAAAGAACTGACGAACCTCGCTCAAAATCCGATCGAACGGGCGGGTTTTAAAGCCGCTTTCAGACTTGATGACATTGCCATGCATCGGATCACAGGACCATACGACCTTACGGCCTTCCGCCTTTACCCGGCGCACCAGGGCGGGCAGATGCTCCATAGCCTTGTCGCTGCCCATCCGCGCGATCAGGGTCAGTCGCCCCGCCTCGTTCTTCGGATTCAGCACATCGATCAAACGGATCAGTTCATCCGGGTCGCTGCTGGGGCCGCATTTCATGCCGATCGGGTTTTCAATGCCACGGCAGTATTCAACATGGGCACCATCGATCTGACGAGTGCGATCCCCGATCCAAATCATATGGGCAGAACAGTCATACCATTTGTTGGTCAGACTATCGCGCCGGGTCAAAGCCTGTTCATACCACAGCAACAGGCCTTCATGGCTGGTGTAGAAATCCGTCTCCGCAATGGTTGGTACCCGTTCAGAGGTCAAACCGCAGGCCGCCATGAAACTCAATGTCTCATCCAGGCGTTCTGCCAGAGCTTTGTAACGTTCCCCCTGGGCGCTGCCAGCCACGAAATCCAGGTTCCATTGATGCACCTGATGCAGGTCTGCAAATCCACCCTGTGCAAAGGCACGCAGCAAATTCAGGGTAGAGGCAGACTGATGATAGGCGCGCATCATCCGCGTCGGATCCGGTGTGCGGTCTTCTGCCGTGAAGTTCATGCCATTGACGATATCACCGCGATAGCTGGGCAGTTCCACATCGCCAATCTTTTCCATCGGGGCAGAGCGCGGCTTTGCAAATTGACCCGCCATGCGGCCAACTTTAACCACCGGGCATGCTGCACCAAAGGTCAGTACGACAGCCATCTGCAGCAAGACCTTAAAGGTATCGCGGATGTTATTGGCAGAAAACTCAGCGAAGCTCTCGGCACAATCGCCGCCCTGCAACAGGAATGCCTTGCCTTCGGAGACCTCAGCCAGAGACGCCTTGAGCTTGCGCGCCTCACCCGCAAAAACCAACGGCGGGTTCGCCGCAAGTTCAGCCTCCACTGAGGTCAAAGCCGCCAAATCCGGATAGTCCGGCACCTGTTGTACAGGTTTTCCGCGCCAGCTTTCAGGACTCCAAGTACCGTTCGCCATTTCATCCACTCCAAGAAATTACCATTCTGACACCTGTCCTTTACGAGAACATTATCAGATTGTGGGGGTGTTTTACGCGCTCACACCGGGGTTTTCCACAGGTTATTGCGGACAAATTCCTATTCCGCCAAAATAACGCAAACCGTCGATGGACTTGAAGGCGCATTCACGCTAAATCATTATGCGCTCGCGCAGCCCTATATCAAGATACTCCAGCCATTTGATAGCCTGGTACGTTCATCGTCATGGACGCCTTTATTTGCGCAAATTTATCTTCAGGTATACACCAACATTCCAACAAGGATAACCGGCACAATGACCAAACCTGTAATTCGCATCACGACCCTGATCGCAAGCATCAGTGCCCTTTTTCTCCTGACCGCCTGTGAACCCGAAATGGGCACACCAGAATGGTGCAAGATGATCAAAGAAAAAGGTGTCGAAAATGTTTCCGCGAAAGAGGCTGCAAATTTCGCCAAGGATTGCGTTCTGTAGAACGCGATCCATCAGCCTTTCTTCGCTGACGCCTATTCCGCTGCGGCAGCCCGAACCACGGGCTCTCGCATCGTCACGAATTCTTCCGCACTTGTTGGATGAATGCCAACGGTCGCGTCGAAATCTGCCTTCGTCGCGCCAGCCTTCATAGCGACACCGAAGCCCTGGGCGATTTCACCGGATTCTGGACCGACCATATGCAAGCCGACCACACGGTCACTTTTGGTGTCGACGATCAACTTCATGAAGCTGCGCTCGTCACTGCCAGACATTGTGTGCTTCATTGGGCGAAATTCAGAGCAATAGACATCCACCTCACCATATTTCGTGCGGGCTTCTGCTTCTGACAGGCCGACAGTCCCAATCGGCGGCTGGCTGAAAACAGCGGTTGGAATATCGCGATAATCCATCTTCCGCCCACCCTTGCCATAGGTGTTATGGGCGAAAACCATGCCTTCCGCGATGGCGACCGGCGTCAGGGCGACACGATCAATCACATCGCCCAGGGCAAAAATGGACTTAACCGAGGTCTGGAAATCATCATTGACGATGATTGCCCCACCCTTTGCCAATTCAACCCCGGCCTCTTCCAGACCCAGGCCCGCCGTATTGGGCGCCCGTCCCGTAGCATATAGGATGGTATCTGCCTCCATCGTGGCCCCATCTTCCAGGGTTGCCACCAATGTCCCGTTGTCCCGTTTATCGACCTTCGCGATATTCGCGTTGAATTGCAGGTCAATTCCTTTCTTGCGAATTTCCTCCGCCAGGAAATGGCGCACATCGTCATCGAATCCACGCAGGAAATGCGGGCCACGATACAATTGCGTGACCTGTGATCCCAAACCATTCAGAACGCCGGCCAATTCAACCGCAATATAACCGCCGCCCACGACAATCACACGCTTGGGCAGGGCATCCATAAAGAAGAATTCATTCGATGTGATGACATGCTCGCGCCCCGGAATCTCTGGAACCGACGGCCAGCCCCCGACTGCGACCAGAATACGTTCCGCCGTGATGGTTTCCCCATTCACCTCAACCTCATGGGGACCCTTTACCGTTGCGCGGGCATTATACAGGGTGACGCCTGCATTTTTCAGCAAGCCATCATAAATGCCATTCAACCGATTGATTTCAGTATTCTTCCGTTCCACCAGAGTGGCCCAATCGAAACTGCGTGGCCCGACCGTCCAGCCAAAACCGGCAGCTTCTTCGAAATCTTCCCGATAGTGGGAGGCGTAGACCATCAATTTCTTGGGAACACAGCCAACATTGACGCAGGTTCCGCCCAGATATCGATCTTCCGCGACAGCCACTTTCGCGCCCAAAGACGCAGACATACGTCCTGCCCGGACCCCGCCGGAACCGGCACCAATTACAAACAAATCATAGTCATAGTGGCTCATCGCGAAACGCGCTCCTATATGGTACTAAAGATAAATCCTCATCTAGCGGAAACATGGGGTAGAACAGCGAAGAGGACAAGAGCCGGTTCGCCCGGCATGAGGAACGAATGTCAGAAACCAGGAAAAACACCCCGGAACGACGCTATCCCCGTTTAAAGGTTTGTGTGAATTTTCGCGCAGGCGACGTGCTGCCTTCCTGTGGCGCTAAGGGGTCTAGGGAACTGGCCCAATCGTTAAAGGAAGAAATTGCCAAGCGTGGCGACTTTATCAGTCTGGAGACAGTGCATTGCCTGGGAAAATGTCATATTGGCCCGACCCTGAAACTGCTGCCATCTGGCCCGTTTCTACAGGGGGCCCAGGCCGCAGATGCGGCGTGTATCGCCGACCTGCTGCAGGCTGAATCCTATGATATCCTGGAACATAAATTTGCTAACCCCGATGAATTTGAGACCGTTCAGAAAAAGCCATGATCCTGCGCGCCAAAATTCTGATAATCCTGTTATGTATTGGACTTGGCAGCCTGGCCCTGTTGCAATCATCGCCAGTCGCGCTGGCGCAAAGCCAGGAATTCATGCGCCGTATTCCAGAAGTAGTTCAGCCAAAACCCTACAAGCCCACCCGAACAAAAGTTGGCGGCACCCGGATAATTTATCCTGTGGACCCGCAATCCCTTAACCAGGCCCTGTCGAAGAACCTGTCAGAGGCCTGTGCCCGGCTGGAATTCAATCAGGCGCGCCATGGCCGCTATTTCATTATGGTGCCCCGTCCGAACCAGGACCCCTTGCGGTTCGGCTATGCCCAGGGGGATGGATTGAACTTGTTAGACCCAAACGGTTTACGCGGTACAGATGTCATCTATCTTTTTGACCGGGATGAGACATCAGAGTGTAAAGTTTATGTCTATCCCAAAACATTTTAAGGCATTATGCCGTCGCAAGGGGTGACCAAGAGGGCCACAGACATGAAGCCTGTTATTAGAGTCTGCATTGCCGTCTGTTTCGGCCTGGCCCTTTTGTCCGGCATGGCGGGGCCCCCTCCCATACGCAGTTTCGCCGCGCTGGAAACCACGCCGACCGGGCGAGAAGGAAAATGCGGCGCGGTTGATCTGGTGATCGCGATGGACACGACCCATTCCATGGCGACCGCTATTCGCGATGTGAAACGCGAAATGGTCCATTTGCTGGATTTGACGAAATTCGTCTCAGGTGGGGATTACCGGCTAGGACTGATCAGTTTCAAGGATCGCATCACGGTCGAGGTCGACCTGGGAGGTACCCCCGATAATCCCGACACAGCAGAGGCGATCAGTTGGAGCATCCGCCGGCTGACTGCAGAAGGCGGCAATGGCGGACCGGAAGCCAGTGACGAAGCCCTGCATACGGCCGTCGCCAATCTGACCGCAGAAAACCGCCCGCAAGACGGGGATTTCACGGGCGTTTGGGAGGCACGCAGCCGCATCCTGGTGCTGGTCACAGACAATCTGCCAGGCGGTTTTGATGATCAGTTTGATGAGGGCGTGGATGACCTGAATGCCCGCGATGTCACAACGCTGGCGCTGGATAAGGATATCCGCATTTCGTCGGTTTACATCCCGACATCCGGATTTGAAATGTCGCCAGACCCGCGCGTGGAGCAGATCATGCGCGCCTATGCGCAACTGACCGGCGGCGTATTTGCCATCACCCAGACGTCAGGTCTGGGCGCAGCAGAAGCCATTGCCGATATCATCAACCGATGCGGCTCGCGCGCCCTGTCCTAACAAACTGCCAGAACAGGGGCGGGATTGTATCAGGAATGGAACTTAAGCGGCCAGCTTCAGCGCAGGCACTTCGACACCGAACAATGCTTCATACGCTTTCGGATCGTAATGGCGCAGGCACAGGGCGGCAAAATCAGAGGCCGTCATACCCAGTTGCAGGGCCATTGACTGATAGAATGCAGACGGCACCGGACGGCGGCCTACTTCAATATCAGAAAGCCAACCAGCATTGGGCAGGCCAGCCTGTTCGGCCAATTCAGCCTGGGTGATTTCACGGGCCAGGCGCAATTGTGCAATCTGGTGACCGCCTTCAGCCCAGGGGCCGCGAATGTCTGTCGTCGTTGTCATACTCTTGTCCTTCATTTCTGTCGGGCGCACCTCTCAGAAAAGAAAGCGCGCTGGTTTTTCCATTTGCCATACGGGAATTTATGCATGCGCTATGCCAATAAATGGTTAACAGATGCTGTGCGTTCATGATGTCATGAGCGCGGCGGCCTGATAAACCGGGTGGATCACAGCGCCGATGTCATCGTCCCTCGGCGTTGGACGTCACATTATTGCAATGCACAAATAACTTAACCGCAAAGATCGAGACGCAGGGATGCGTCAAACGCATGGCTGGACAGTATCGCGTCCCGGAACCTGCGCCAAAAGCTGAGAAATGCTGAGGGTTTCTGTGGGTCCTATCAGGTCCGGCGCAATATCACACAGCGGAACCAGGACAAAGGCACGCTCTGCAATTCGCGGATGCGGCAGTGTCAGACGTTCCGAATTCAGCACGGTATCGCCAAAAAACAGGATATCCAGGTCGATTTGGCGGGGGCCATTCACAACAGAGGGTACCCGACCGATCTCCGATTCCAGGCGTTTGAGAAAATCCAGCAGGGCCAGCGGCGTCAAATCCGTCACCCCGGACACGACCATATTCAGAAACGCGGGCTGGTCGGCCACATACATCGGGGCCGTTTCGTAAATGCCAGATTGCTGATCAATCACCACATGTTCCTGCAGGCGTTCAATGGCTGTTCTAAACGACAGATGCCGGTCCCCCAAATTGCCACCCAATGCCAGATAGACCCGAACCATGATCAGCCCCTTTCCGCGCGTGCTGCCTTCCCGGCTTGCAGCATTGCTTCGGTCATTCGAACCACTTTCACATTCTCTTCAACATCATGGACGCGCACAATGGCAGCCCCGCGCTGTACCGCTAATGCGGTGGTCGCCAATGTTGGATCGCGTCGATCATCTGCTGGCAGATTAAGCACACGCCCCATAAAGCTTTTGCGACTGGCCCCCAGTAAAACCGGATAGCCAATTGCCCGAATAACATCGATCCCTTCAATCAGGGCCATATTCTGGGCGGGCGTTTTACCGAACCCGACACCGGGATCCAGTATAATCCGATCACCACTGACACCGGCTTTGATAGCATTCTGCGCCAGATCCGCCATTTCCTGACAGACGACGCGCAAAAATCCAGCGCCATAATCCGGTGCGGTGTAACTGCCACCCAAAACGCGGTCGATTTCTGCATGGCCAGGTTTGCTGCGGTTATGCATCAGGATTACCGGACAATTCGCAGCCTGTGCCACGGCGGCTATATCCGGGTCCGCCTGAAAGGCCCAGACGTCATTGATAATGTCAGCCCCCGCCGACAGTGCTGCCTGTGCGACGGATGCCTTATAGGTATCGATGGATATCGCGACATCGGGCAATTCCGCACGCAGGGCGGCAATAACCGGTGCGACACGCTGGGCCTCTTCCTGGGCCGGGATATAGGCCGCCCCCGGTCGTGTGCTTTCCCCCCCAATATCCAGAATATCGACGCCAGCCTGGAAAAATTTCACCGATTGCGCCACTGCGGCGGCGATGATGTCGCGTTCGCGGCCTAGTCCGTCGCCTGAGAAGGAGTCCGGTGTGATATTCACGATACCCATAACAAGGCATCGAGACGGTGGCGAAAGAAGGATGGAACGGGGCATATGGAAAGCCTCCTATCTGATCTGACTTTTCTTGCGTTCCCGGCCTGTTTGGGTAGTGTGTGCCGCTTGATGTCGGGGAAGTAGACCGTCAGAATGGCTTTGCCAAGTCTTCAGACGCCCCAGTGGCCGGTGATTAACGGTGCGGATATCCTGTGACCATAGGACAGGCTCCGCCCCAAGCGAAAGGGTGAGCAGAGATGCGCGTGATGTCCGAGCTAGCACAGGACGCCTATCCGCTGACCAATGAGTCTGAACCGTCATCCCTGCACGACATAAACAAGGTGCCAGATCAGACCGATGTTGTGTATCGCATTGCCGTTCGTGACCTGGAAGTCACCTGGAGCATCGGCGTCTATGACTATGAACATCAGAAACGCCAGCCTATCCTGATCAACCTGGATCTGGAAGCGCGCGCCCTGGACGATTGGGACGCTGACGATTATCAGGCCGTTCCCTGCTATGCCCGGATCGTTGAACGCATTGGGCAAATGGCGGCTGAGGGCCATGTGAAACTGGTCGAAACACTGGCCAATCGCATCGCCGAAATGTGTCTTGAGGATGATCGAATCCTATCCGCGAAAATCCGCGTTGAGAAACCGGAGGCTTTGAAAAATGCGGGCTCTGTGGGCGTTGAAATCACCCGCACACGCATCGCCTGATCTAGATAGCCTGGCCCCCGATTCGCTATTACTGGCGGACAGCACACAATAGCGCCGCATAGGTTTGCACTGCAAACAAGTCTCAAACAGGCGGAATTCCGCGCCTGACGTTTGGGGGAATACCCCCTAGATGCTAATACTTGCACCGTTTCCGCCACAACATGTAGGGTATCCCTGAATTTGGCAGGAGTCTGTTTTGACGCTGCCGGACCTATTTATTCGAGGCATGTGGGGCGAAACAGTGGAGCGGACTTTCTGGATACAGGGGCGAACAGGGCGCTATTGGCAGAACCTGGAAAGCCTTGAGAGTGACCAGACCGCTATCATTCGATTGGGCGCGCTGATCAGTCAGGATCGTTATGACGAATTGCGCCTGGTGCAGGCGCAGGTTTCCACAATAACCGGCGACACAACCTATACAAACATTGTGACAGTGCGCGACGGACAGGTTGTTGATTCTCCCATGCTGCGCGCGCAGGCATCCGGAGGCGATCCCGGTCTGTCAGAGGACGATCAGGAGAACGCCAACCGCGATTATGGATCTGAAATTGCAGCCCAACAATTCTCCAGCGAGGAAGATACCTTGGACCCGGCGCAACACCCGCAACTGCGCTTCTGGCCCACACCGAAACCGGAAAACATGCAAGGCCGCCTGGGGCTGGGGGGTGAAAACCGCTGGGTAGGTGATACAGATCACGCGGAAGACTATTTTCCGCAGGACCATCAGGCACAACCGCGCCCCGAAACGAAGTCCAAAGGGCCTGACGAAAATCCTGATCAGGCCGAACCGCAGCGCCCCAAACGGCGCACGGCGAAATTTGTACCGCACACGACGGTGCACAGCGCCACCGCTGCGTCTCAGCCCCCCTTTGACCATGATTTGAATGAGGACCTCAGGGACGAATTGGAAACCATTCGCGAATGGACCTTCCCTGCGGAATTAAGTGAGGATGAGGCCGCAATCGTAGGCGATTACGATCCCCGTGTCGCGTCGATGCAGGACATCCCACCTCCGCTAACTAAGTCCACGCAAAGGACCGCCGCAAAGGGGCGCGCTGAGAAACCAACCCCGACGGCGCAAAAAGAAAAACCGACGCATCTGGCGGCTGATCCGGATCGCAGAGCCAAGGATACAGCGCCCCGACCGGATCGCTTTCGTCTGTTTGGTCGCGAAAAAAGCGCCAGACGCGCGGCCAGCCGAGCAAACCCGTCGCCCAGTGACGCCGGGCGTCGACACTCAGACAATCCTACCGGACGCGTTGCCTTGATGAGTGGTGTCTTTGCGGGGGCCCTGGCCACGGGACTGGCCCTGTCAGCGATTAATCCTGATTTCGCAGGACGCGTCTTTGCCAGTATTTCAGGCCAGGTTGGCGAAATTCTGCCACGGACCAACTTGATTGATGCCATCGCCAATGGCGACCTGCCCACGGTGCGCGCGCGTCTGGCCGAAGGCGTTGATCCCAATAGCTTGGATTCAGAAGGCAATCCAGCCCTGTTGCGCGCGGCGCGGTCGGGCAATCTGGCAGCGGTCAGCCTGCTATTGCAGGCCGGGGCTGATCCCACCCTGCCAACTCAGGATGGACGATCCGTGCTGCATCGTATTGCCGCCGAAGGACGAGGTCAGGCCCTGCAGAGAATGATTGATGCCGGTGCCCCGGTCGATCTGGCCGGTGGCGTTTATGGATGTCTGACGCCCCTATCCGTCGCCGCCGCCAATGGCCGCGTGCGGGCGGCAACCCTTCTTGCAGAGCGGGGGGCCAGCTTTGAGGAACAGCGGGGATGTTCCGTCGGACCGATGGAGATTGCCGCCGCCCATCCGCATGTCTTAGCGCGTCTGGAACAGATGCGTGCAGAGCGGGATGCGCTGCTGCAAATGGCGGGGGCCAATGCAAAATCGGATACCCCGACCCGGTCCGGAACGGCGCTGGTCACGGCGTCGAACGTGCCACAGCAGGCTGACGCGAAACCAAATACGCCCCAGACGGAGCCTGCGGAAAAATCCATTCCAGAAGCCCTGGACAGACAAACGCTTGCATCCTTGGAAGCGCCCCCTGAACTGGAGGCCCCACAAGATAACTTTACCGCCCCGCCTTCCACTAAGGCGCAACCGGGTGAAAATTCGGTCTTCCTGCCCCCCAGCAAGCCCGATTCAAATGTGGAAAAACCGGCAGAACCAGAGCAAACCGCCAGTGCATCGGCGCTGAGCCCCCGCGTCTTTAAAAGCAAACTTAAGACGGCGATTGATTCCGCTGATAAGGGGGCTGTTGTCGCCTTACTGGGATCACCGCCGCCCGGCTTCACCCTGGATGAAGCAAAATTTGCGGTTGAAGACGGTTTTGGTTCTGGCGTGCGCACCGCCTTGGAACAAGCTGCATTGCACGGCCAAACAGATATCGTAAAACTGCTGGCTGACGATGGCGCGTCCATCCCGCCGCGTCTGATCCATCGAATTGTTCAACATTCAGACCGCCCGGAACTGGCAGGCATGTTAAGCACCCTGCTGGAAGAAGGCGCGGACCCGAATGGCATGTCTGATGGCCTGACACCGCTGATGCGCGCCTCGTTGCGCGGGGATCCGCAAACCGCCTATGTCCTGATGGCCTTTGGCGCGGACCCTGCCATGGTTTCTACGGATGGGCGTCTGGCGTCTGATTTTGCCAAGGAATCCGGACGGGCCGATCTGGAAGAACGACTGGTTCTGGCCGCTGCAGAGCCGCAATATCGCAAGTTGATGATGGGGCTCAGCTGGTCAGACACCCTGTCTTCCCTGCGCGACAAAATTGAGGTTTGTAAGGATATTGGCGATGATTTCACCGCCTGCAAGCTGAACATCACAAGCTGGTTGAGCGACGCCAAGGTCATCGTTGCCCAGTTCGACCGCAAGACATCCAATCGTCTGGTCGCATTACAGATCGACAGCCGCCCCTTTTCCACGCCCGAAAATGCGATGGACCGGTTCGAATTTGCCCGCCGCGCCATTCAGGAACGTATTCCAGCCAGCCATGCAGGCTTCCTGACAACGGAAGTCAGCAGCAAAATGAGCCTGTTTCAGTCCTTGCGACCAGAAGTCAATCAAGGACGCTTTTTCAGCTATTGGCCGGATCAGGATCGTCGTCGCCCCGTCTTCGTGCACCTGAAACTGACTGGTCTGGACGACAGCCACGGCTTCTATCGCATCGTGATCGGCAATCCGTTCCGCGCCAGTTAGGGTGGTGCGTGGTTATTCACAGGTCATGTTATGTATTCATGCGACCGTCGTGTCAGCCCTTTGACCAGGCTATAAGCGCCTCTGCAGCGGCGCTCACTTCCTGCGTAGTGCCTGCAAAGGAAAACCGCACCGTACGATTGCCCCGCACGGCATCAAAATCCAATCCAGGCGTGATCGCGACACCGGTTTCTTTCAGGATACGGGCACAGAATTCCACACTGTCATCGGTCCGGTCGCTGACATCCGCATAGATGTAGAATGCCCCATCAGATGGGGCCAGATCTGTAAACCCGGCTTTCGGCAATTCCTGCAACAGCAAGCGCCGATTTTCCGCATAGCGTTCAATATTGGCCTGTAATTCCTCCTGGCAGTCAAAGGCCGCAACGGCGGCAAGCTGACTAAGGGTCGGGGGGGAAATAAACAGGTTCTGCGCCAGGCTTTCCACCGCCCGCAGCAGATCCGGCGGCACAATCAACCATCCAAGCCGCCAGCCTGTCATACAGAAGTATTTTGAAAAACTGTTCACTACAATTGCCGAAGGGTCCAATTTTGCCGCTGTGACGGGCTCCATGCCATAGGAGATCCCGTGATAAATTTCGTCAGACACGACGCGAATACCATTGTCACGACAGCAAGTCAGCAAATCCTGCATTGCCTGTCTGTCCAACATCGTCCCTGTTGGATTTGATGGAGATGCAACGATCAAGCCGTCCAGCGGACCCTCTTCCAGGGCCTTTTCAATCAGGGCCGGGGTTGGCTGAAACCGTTCCTTGGGTCCTGCTGGCAGCATCACTGGATCAATGCCCAGGGCATTTAGAATGTGTCGGTAACAGGGATATCCAGGCTGCGCCAGGGCCACCCGATCACCGGGATCAAAGGCCGACAGAAAGCTTAGGATAAAGCCGCAGGATGAACCCGTCGTCACCACAACCTGAGAGGCGGGAACGGAAACACCATAAAAATCCTGATAGTGCCCGGCAATCGCGGCGCGCAAGTCTGGAATGCCCAAAGCTGTCGTATAGCCAATTCGATCCGTATCCAGCGCCTTATGGGCGGCTGCGATAACGCCTTTTGGGGCAGGCGTTCCGGGTTGGCCGACCTCCAGATGAAAGACCGCGTCCCCCTGCTGTTCCCGCTCCGCTGCGGCGCGCATGACTTCCATCACCATGAAGGCGGGAATATGCCCGCGACTGCCAACTTTTAACACCATCGCGACCCTTAGCCTCCACTCTCATCCGAGAAGGATGAAAGCCCGTAGCCCCGGTTGTCATGCACCACACGGCACAGGGCGGATCGACTGCTGGACCCGGTCACCCCATTTGGACAATGAATTGCAGAGGCCTGACCAGGCCAGGTCAGCCGCGAAACAGGATGGCCTCGTGCCGTCAGGGATGCGGCTAAATCATCGCCCCCTTCCTTTTCCACCAACACGGCATCTGGAACATCAACCGCCAGGAAACGTGGCTCCGATATGGCCGTATCCAAAGGTTTTCCGGCCAAAAGGGTATCAGCCATGATCTGTATCTTGGATGCCGGGGCTAATGGCCCGCCGCCCGTGGCCAGCCCAAACCGAAAGGTTAACGTCCCGGTATTGATGACCATAGCAGGACTCAGGCTAAGAGGATTGCGCCCCCGCAAACCCGGCGCTGCGGCCAGCAGAATACCCGTCCCCGGTGCCACCCGTCCGGTGCCAAACGGGTTATACAGCGTCAGGTCACAGACAACCGCCATCCCGTTGCGATCCACCGCAACAAAACCGGTGCCAGAAATCACCTCCGCCAATTGCCGGCCCTTTGGATCCAGCTCTGCACCGGGTGTTGCACGGGTTGGTGAATAATTCGCCATCAATCCAGCAACGCGATCCGGATCCAGCACATCTTCCAACGGCAGGGTCGATGAATATCCCTCTCCCAGCCAGGTTTTGCGATCTGCGGCGGCCCGCTTCATCACCTCTGCCAGCAGATGCGCGCGTTCTTCCGGCGCCGCATCGGCATAGCGGTCATCGTCAATCAACATACGCCACATCACGCCCAGCATAGGACCAGCAGCAGCCGGTGGTGGGGCCAGATTTAACTCATCATCCCCAAAGGGAACGATCAGCGGCAAACGCCATGTCGGAGTGTAATTGCGCAATTCTTCATATGTTAAACTTCCCCCAGCCTGTTGGACGCCATCCACAATCCGACGGGCCATGGCCCCATTATAAAAGGTACCTGCTCCTCCGGCCCGTATCTGTCCCAACACAGCACCCAATTCGGGTTGGCTGAGTATATCACCTTCCCCGACCAGCCGACCAGACGGGGCGAAAATGGCACGTGCAGCAGGTTCACCATATAACGGCTCAGCAGCCCGCGACATTTCAACCGCAAGCGCCCGGGAAACACGATGCCCCAACCGCGCCATGCGTTCTGCGGGGGAAACGACCCCAGACCAGGGAAACTGACCATAGCGCGCATGCAGGGCAGCCATTCCCCGCACCAGTGTTGGAATGGCAGACGGTCGATCACCCCCGGCACCGGTTCCAGCGGGCGGAATGAAATCAATGACTTCGGTAACGCCAATCGCCCCATCATGCACAATACAAACGCCACCGCCGCCCAGGCTGATCGCAGAAGGATAACTGACCGACAGGGCAAAGCTGATCGCCACGGCCGCATCTGCCGCATTTCCACCAGCAGTCAGAACATCCCGCCCGATCAGGGCCGCATTTGGTTCTTCCGCAACAACACCACCAAAGAAACCGCGAACATAGCCCGCAACGCCATATTCGACATCCGTGGTCCCCGTGCATCCTTGCAAAACCAAAGCGCTGGCAAGCATCGCCGCCACGGTTTTTGGCAATCGCCATTTGAACCTGCTGCGGGAACACACTACGTTAGAAGCGAACGGGGTCGCGGGTGCGGCCATGGACCTTTTGGCTGGAGCATCAAACAAGGATGCAATTCCTCCTTAAAATGCCGCTGGGGCGGCGTCGGGTATCAAACGTCGCAACGCGCGTTTTCCTGTGCTTGGCAATTCTGTTTTCAAGCGTCGCTGGGAGTGTGCCTTTTTCCCCGGCGCATGCGCAAGGCCGAGATATCAGTTTTATCCGCGACACCGAAGTTGAAAACACCATTCGGTTTTATCTGCAACGCATTTTTGAGGCTGCAGGGGTAGATGCCAGTTCGATCCAGATTCATCTGATTAATGACAGCCGTCTGAATGCTTTTGTGGCAGGTGGACAGCGCATTTTTATCAATACGGGTCTTTTAATCACAGCCGATGAGCCCGGCGAGGTAATCGGCGTTCTGGCGCACGAATTGGGCCATATTACTGGCGGACATTTATCAAAATTCAAGGGCACTATCGAGAATGCGCAGGCTGCTGCCATTGCCGGCATGCTGTTGGGACTGGGCGCAGCGCTGGCAACCGGCGATGGGCAGGCCGCTGCGGCAGGGGCCACCTTGGGCCAACAAATCGGGGAACGCAGCTTTCTGTCCTATTCCCGCGCCAACGAGCAGGCGGCAGATCAGGCCGCCATGACCTTTCTGGACGAAGCGGGAATTTCTGCGAAAGGCATGTTGGATTTCATGCATATCCTGCAATCCCAAGACCGCCTATACAGTGCAGGGGCCAATCCCTATACCCGCACACACCCGCTGACCGAAGACCGCATCCTTTTTGTTCAGAACCATGTCGACACCTCCCCCGTCAGTGCCGCAAAGCTGCCCCCGGAATATTTAGCTGTGCATCTGCGTATGCGCGCAAAACTGGAGGCTTATCTGACGCCAAAAGACGCGCTGAGAGATTATCCCGTCAGCGATACCTCTGTTCCCGCTCATTACGCCCGATCCATCGCCTATATGGAATTGTTCAAGCTGGACGAATCCTTGAAGGAGATTGATACGCTGTTGGCGGACAGTCCCAAGGATCCTTTCTTCCTGGAGACCAAAGGCGATATCCTCAGACGGTCGGGAAAACTGGCGGAGGCGACAGAAAGCTATCGCGCCGCCATAGAGATCCTTCCCTGGGCGGCATTGGTTCGAACGACCTTGGGCGAGACCCTGTTGCAGCTTGGCGGTGAGGCGAATGTTCAGGAAGCCCTGGATAACGCCAATATCGCACTGTCGTATGAACCCGACATGATCCGTGCGTGGAACGTCAAAGGGCAGGCCCATCAAAATCGCGGAGAAACCGGAATGGTCCTGCTGACCCAGGCGGAGGTTGCCCATCGAAAAGGCGAGAAAGAACAGGCCAAGGCGCTGGCGACACGGGCGATGGAAGCCTTGCCAAAGGAATCAGCTTCCTGGATTCAGGCGCAAGACATCATCTATCGCGCGGATGATAAATAGCGAATGATCAAAGCTTCGTGACAATGCACAGGTGGGTGACTGAAAGACTTGGCCCAGCCTGCATTTCCAACTAAACCCATGATAAATTAAACCTTATAAACGTGAAGTCTACAGACAGGAATCTTTAGTCAATGATACGACAACCCCTTCATGCGGCAATCGGAAACCCCTATCGCGCGCTGTGTCTTGCGATGCTGGCGCTTGTGACAATGGTCGCCATATCCGTCCCCTCAGCGCGCGCGCAGGATGCGGTTGACCCGGCAGAACGTCAGCGTATCGAAGGCATTGTTCATGATTACCTGATGGCCAATCCAGAAGTAATCCTGGAGGCAATCCGGTCCTTGGAAGAACGGCAACAGGCCGCCAAGGAGCAACAACGCGATAGCATAATTGATCAAGTGGTCCCGACACTGACCGCCAGTCCCTTAACGCCCACTTTCGGCGCGGATGATAGCGATGTCGTGATGGTGGAATTTTTCGACTATCAATGCGGCTATTGCAAACGCCTCCATCCCGGTGTGCAAAAGTTGATGAAAGAAGACCAAAAGCTGAAGGTCATTTTCGCGGAATTGCCCATTCTGGGCCCGGCCTCTTTGGTTGCGTCCCGCGCGGCGCTTGCCTCACAGGAGCAGGGGAAATACCTGGAATTTCATGATGCCATGATGGGTCATCAGGGTCAGCTAAGCGACGAGGTCATCTTTGATATCGCCGATGAAGTGGGCTTGGATGTTGCACAACTGAAAGACGACATGAATGCCCCGAAAGTGATGCAATATCTGGCCATGATCCGCAGTATTTCGGAAAGCCTGGATATTCGCGGAACACCGGCAATGGTGATCGGCAAGAACTTCGTTGGGGGGTATGTCCCCTATGAAAAACTTCAGGAAATTGTCGAACAGGTTCGCGCCGAAGGATGACGCTGCGCTATCCGGAACCCTTGATCGAAGCCCGCCTGATCAAGCGCTACAAACGATTTCTGGCCGATATCGCCTTTCCCGATGGCAGCGAAGGGATCGCCCATTGTGGCAATCCGGGCTCCATGATGGGATTGGCCGATCCCGGCAGCCGGGTGTGGTTATCGCCCAATCGAAACCCGACGGCGAAACTGGCCTGGCGCTGGGAAATTGCGACACAAGTCTGTCCAGACGGTCCCGCAGCTGTAGGCATCAACACCAATCTGGCCAATCGTATCGTTGAATCGGCAATCCGTACCGGCCAGATCAAACCCTTATCGGGCTACAGCGATATGCGCCGCGAGGTCCGCTATGGCAGCCGTAACAGTCGCATTGATCTGTTGCTGGAAGACCAGGAACGGTCCCCCTGTTATGTTGAAATTAAAAGTGTGACATTGCGCCGCCCCGACGGCCCGGACCCGGCAGCGGCGCAATTCCCGGATGCAAAGACCGAACGAGGCGCCAAGCACCTGGCGGAACTGTCTGATATTGTTTCAGAAGGCGCACGCGCCGTGATGCTGTATCTTGTACAACGCAGCGATTGCACCCATTTCAGCCTGGCACAGGATATTGATCCCGCTTATGCCGTGGCCTTTGCGCAAGCAAAGGCTGCAGGGGTTGAAGCATTATGCTATGATTGCATCGTGACGCCAGAGGGCATAAAACTTAACTCTCCTGTACCGCTGCGGGTCTAGCCCCGCGCGTTTTAACAATTTGCGCTGCCGGGATCTGGATTGCTTCCATTTGACCCCGCGCGCAATCAAGCAACGGATCATGACTGACATGCTGTACAATACCGAAGCAGGCCGCATTAAACTGCACGACGCGGCAGATTTTGAATCGATGCGCCAAGCCGGACGTCTGGCCGCGGAAACGCTGGACTTTATCACGCCCTATGTGGTGCCCGGCGTGTCGACTGGCGAACTGGACCGTCTGTGCCATGAATTCATTACAGATAATGGCGCCATTCCGGCCCCGCTGAACTATCGCGGTTTTCCAAAATCGATCTGCACCAGTGTCAATCACGTCGTGTGCCATGGCATACCAGATGACAATAAGAAGCTGATGAATGGTGATATCATCAATATTGATATCACTGTCATTCTGGACGGCTGGCATGGCGATACCAGCCGCATGTTCCCAGTGGGCGACAAGGTGCCGGTCAAGGCCACGAAGCTGATCGATGTCACCTATACATCCATGATGATGGCGATCGAAGCGGTAAAGCCCGGTATGCGCCTGGGCGATATCGGTCATATCATTCAACGCTATGCAGAGGCTCAGCGCTTCTCTGTCGTGCGGGATTTCTGTGGTCATGGATTGGGCCGCGTTTTCCATGATGCCCCCAGCGTGCTGCATTATGGCGAGCCCGATACCGGAATCGAACTGCGACAGGGTATGTTTTTCACCATCGAGCCGATGATCAATGCCGGGAAGTACCCCGTAAAAACCCTGGATGATGGTTGGACGGCTGTTACCAAGGACCGCTCTCTGTCGGCCCAGTTTGAACATTCCATCGGCGTGACCGGCACGGGCGTGGAGATTTTCACGAAATCCCCGAAAGGCTGGGACAAGCCCCCCTACCTGTAAGTCAGACCTTCTGACCGGACCAACGCACAACGCGGGATGCCCCTTCTATGACCGATGATGCTCCCCGGGTGGATAAACCTGAAAAGCCCCACCACCTGGAGCATAGAAAGCGCCTCAGAACTCGCTTTCTGAAGGACATGGGGGCGCATATGGAAGATTATGAACTGCTTGAACTGCTGCTGTGTCAGACCATTCCGCGCCGCGATGTTAAACCCCTGGCAAAATCCCTGATCACGAAGTTTGGCAGCTTTGGCGGTGTCTTGTCGGCGGATACGGCACGATTGGCCGCCGAGCCCGGCCTGGGAGAGACCTCTGTCGTCGGATTAAAGATTGTACAACAGTCCGTCATTCGATTGTTGCGCCAGGAAATTGAAGGCGCGCATGTGCTGTCTTCCTGGCAGGCGGTGGTGGACTATTGCCGCGCTGCGATGGGTCGAGAGAAGGTCGAACAGTTCCGGCTGTTGTTCCTGGACAATCGAAACCGCCTGATGGCAGACGAGGTGCAACAGCGCGGCACCGTGAACCATACGCCGCTATACCCCCGCGAAGTTGTGAAACGTGCCCTGGAATTGGGGGCCAGCGCCCTGATCATGGTGCATAATCACCCGTCCGGCGACCCGACCCCCTCCAAAGCCGATATCGACATGACACGCGATGTGCGCGACGCCCTGTCCAAAGTGGATATTCGACTGCACGACCATATCATCGTTGCCAAATCAGAGTTCCGCAGTCTGAAGACCGACGGTTACATTTAAAGCAGGTTAGCGATATCCAGTTCGGGATACAGGGTGTCCACCGCCCGCATATCCTTATGCAACTCAGTGATAATCCAATCCTGCACCTTCATCACGATTGACCGTGTGGGTTTGTCGCGCAGGCGCAGCATCTGGCATTTCCGATCCGTAATCCGCACTTGATTGCGTTCAGGCACCAATGCCTGTGTGCGCAGCCAATGGGCAACAACATTCAACCAGCCCAAGGCAACCCCTTGGCCCAGCAGGGCTGCCTGGACAACGATGGCATAGTCTGAAAAGACCATTGAATGATCAACTTCCCCCTGCTTGCCCGAGGTAAAGAAACTGGACCAGTCCGGTTGCGCATCGCTGAGATTGATGGTTGAGATTGGAGCCCGCTTGGGGCCCTGCCCGCTGGTCCTATGACTTTCCAAATAAGATGGCGTACAAATCGGGATTAGAATTTCCGGCATGATATAGGCGGCTTCATGCCGGGAATCCGCACCGTCTGCATAGCGCATTCCAAGGTCGACATCATTCACTGTCCCGGCAATGGGACCCATCATCAGATGGAAGCGCAGTTCAACCCCTGGAAAAGCCTCCTTGAACCGGGTCATCCGCGGCATCACCCAATGCGTGGTAAAGGCTGTAGATACAGACAGGGTGACGGTTTCCACCCCACCCCGCCGGTCTTCGATTTCCCGAAGCGCATTTTCGATGCCGGAAAAGCCCCGTGCGATGGCATCGAACAGGATCTGACCCGCCGGCGTCAAATCCACACCCCCGGGGCGGCGCAAGAAAAGGGGGCTGTCCAGATGATCCTCCAACCGGGAGATCATCCGACTGACTGCGGCCGGTGTTACATTCAACTCCTCTGCCGCTTTTGAGAAATTGCCACAGCGACCCGCAGCCTCAAAAGTGAAGAGCCCGTTCATTGAAGGCACTGATCGTCGCAGCTTTGTCATTACATGATGTAATACCGATCAGAACTTTTTTTCAATTGCGAAGAAAGCCGTTCCGCAGTCAGTTTCAAATAAGGCAGCTTTGAATAAGACATTTTACTTACAAGGAAATGAAGCGATGAAAATCACCGATTTTAAAGTGATGACATTTGATGTTATCGGAACCTTAATTGACTTCGAGGCTGGCGTCTTGAATGGCTTCCGCGCGCTTGGGGGAGAAAAAGCAGCCGCCGCGACGGATGACGAGATTTTCGAACCCTATATTCGAGCGCGCAATCAATTCTATGGGCGCTCCTCCGCCGCCATGAAGGATGTCTATCTGGCTGTAGCTAATGAGCTTGGCTTTAAGAATGACGAAACGACGGCGCATGCCTTTCAGGCAGGAATTTTCCATTGGCCCGCTTTTTCAGACTCCGTTGAGGCTTTGGCCCGTCTTCGTAAGAACTTTCGCCTTGTCGCGATGACCAATGGGGATCGGACCGTATTTTCGGGTCATTCCCATACGCTGGGCAATCCATTCCACGACAGCGTTACCTGTGACGACACCGGCTGTACCAAGCCCAACCCGGAGTTCTTTGCCTTTAACAAGGGTCGCCAATCCGCGTTTGGCTACAAACAATCAGAAATTCTGCATGTGGCACAAAGCCAGTATCATGACATCGGGGTATCCATGCAGCTTGGCTACACAACATGCTGGATTGAGCGTCGCCACGACCAGGAAGGCTATGGCGGCACCCCCACCCCCGAAACGTTCACCAAGCCAGACTTACATTTCACCTCACTGAAACAGCTTGCCGACGCAGTGGATGCGGAATTCGCGGCAAAGGCCTGAATTGTCACTGTTAGGCATGTTCTGGCAGCAACGCAGAATCCAATCCATGGGGGATGTTTCGCATGACAGTCGATTATTTGATCCTGGGTGGTGGTTCTGCAGGCTGCGTTTTGGCTGCCAGACTGTCCGAAGACCCGAAACGCACCGTCGTCCTGGTTGAGGCCGGTCGCAGTATCAACCAGGATGACGTCCCACACGATATTCGCAGTCGCTATCCCGGACGGGCCTATCTGGACACCCGCAACATCTGGAACAGCCTGACCGCATTGATGGGCACAAACCGCCCACCACGCAGACCCCGACGTTATGAGCAGGGGAAGATACTCGGCGGTGGCTCTGCCATTAACGCATTGATGGCTAATCGCGGCGCGCCATCGGACTATGATGAATGGGATGCATTAGGGGCGACCGGCTGGACCTGGGAGAATTGCCTACCCTATTTCCGTAAGATCGAGAGCGACCGCGATTTTGATGGCCCGCTGCATGGAAAAGAGGGGCCATTGGCAATCCGGCGGATTACAGATGCGCAGATATCACCCTTTGTCGATCGTGTTATGCAAACCCTGGATCAACAAGGATACCCGATACGACCCGATCAGAACGGACCCTGGCAGGATGGAACTTTTCGCGGGGCCGTCGCCATCAGCGATGCCGGAGATCGACAGCCGACATCCCTGGCTTACCTGACAGCGGAGGTCCGCCGGCGCCCAAACCTGCACATAATCACCGACAGCATCGCCGCGCGTGTTTTGTTTGAAGGCAAGCAAGCGGTTGGGGCACAGATTGTCGGGCACGTGTCGGAGTCAATCTACGCAAAGGAGGTGATCGTCGCATCCGGTGCGATACATTCCCCGGCCTTGCTGATGCGATCCGGTATTGGTCCCACAGACGACCTGAGCGCCCTGAACATCCCTGTCGTTGCGCC
This sequence comes from Hwanghaeella sp. LZ110, assembly GCF_048892525.1. Lineage (NCBI taxonomy): Bacteria > Pseudomonadati > Pseudomonadota > Alphaproteobacteria > Rhodospirillales > Aestuariispiraceae > Hwanghaeella > Hwanghaeella sp. LZ110. Next base: position 191,480 of record NZ_JBLZHT010000007.1, read on the forward strand.
CCTCAACGGTGTTGGACGCAATCTTATGGAACATCCGTCCATCGCCCTTGCCGCCTATTTGCCCCGCAAGATGCGCGAAACCAATCCTGGAGAACATCACGAACAATCCGTTTGGCGATTTTCCTCAGGTCTGCCCGGAACACCGCAAGGCGATATGCATGGGGCCATCCTATCCCGGTCCGGCTGGCATTCCGTGGGACATCGGATGGGGGGGCTGTTCTTCTGGGTCAATAAATCCTATTCGCGCGGTCATATGAAAATAACCTCGCAAGATCCCGCAATCGAACCCGTGGTTGATTTCCAGATGTTATCGGATGATCGAGACCTTGATCGTTTAAAGCTCTCCCTGCGCCTGGGCGCACAAGCACTGCTGGACCCCCATATGACCGGATTCCGCGATACTGTTTTCCCGTCCAGTTATTCCCCGCGTGTTGCCAAGATCGCCAGTCCCGGTCTTTGGAACGCCTTGCAGCGGGGTGCCCTGTCTGCATTGTTGGATATCGCTGGGCCTTTGCGCGCGCCCCTGGTTCACAGCACCATCACATTGGGCACCACCCTTCATGCCCTCTTGCAAGACGACGATGCGATGACCGACTTTGTCCGCCGGCATGTCGGTGGCACTTGGCACGCGTCAGGCACATGTCGTATGGGATCGTCTGAGGATCCAATGGCGGTCACATCGGCGTCAGGCCGTGTGCATGGGGTTACTGGGTTGCGGGTCTGCGATGCCTCCCTGATGCCATCGATTCCCTGTGCCAATACCAACATTCCCGTCATCATGATGGCGGAGCGAATTGCTGATTTAACTCAAGCAGAAACCCATGACTAACCTGTTAAATCAAAGACAGGTTTTCGAATCCGCTCATGGCACGATCACAAACCACTTGGCGAGCCTCCCTTCCCATGAAACAAAGCTAGAATATTTCGATAACCACGACAGGGGTTTCTATGTCCGATGACTTGGCGCGTTTGGTAACCTGGCATAATGGGGACAAGACCTACTCCCCCTTTTCTGAGAAAGAGATGCGACGACGCCAGGATGCTGTGCGGGACTGGATGGCAAAGGAAGATGTGGATGCCTGTCTGTTCACATCCTATCACTGCATAAATTATTACGCGGGGTTCCTGTATTGCTATTTCGGGCGCAAGTTCGGCTTTGTCATTGACCACCAAAAGGCCACGTCCATTTCCGCCGGGATCGATGGCGGGCAACCCTATCGCCGCACGGCAGGCGACAACATCACCTATACCGACTGGCGGCGGGACAATTACTATTACGCGATCCAATCCCTGACCAAGGGTATCAAGCGCCTGGGCATTGAATTCGATCACGTCACCTTGGATACCCGCAAGCAGTTGGAAGATGCCCTTCCCGGCGTGGAATTCGTCGATGTGGGCCAACCTTCGATGTGGATGCGCTCCATCAAATCCGCCGAAGAACATGTGCTGATCCGAAAAGGCGCGCAGGTTGCTGATCTGGGCGGGGCCGCCCTGGTCGAGGCCGTGCAGGCCGGTGTGCCAGAGCATGAGATTGCCATCGCTTCAACCAATGCAATGATCCGGGAAATAGCCGCATCCTATCCCTATGTGGAATTGATGGATACCTGGACCTGGTTTCAGTCGGGCATCAACACCGATGGTGCCCACAACCCCGTCACAAATCGCATTGTGGAGTCCGGGGATATCCTGTCCCTGAACTGCTTCCCCATGATCTTTGGCTATTACACAGCCCTGGAACGCACCCTGTTCTGTGAGCAAGCGACCGATGTGGAACTGGACCTGTGGGAAAAGAATTGTGCCGTTCACCGCCGGGGCATTGAATTGATCAAGCCCGGCGCGCGCTGTTGCGATATCGCCGCCGAATTGAACGATATGTATCGCGGCTGGGACCTGCTGCAATACCGGTCTTTTGGCTATGGCCACAGCTTTGGCGTCTTGAGCCACTATTACGGGCGCGAAGCGGGTGTGGAACTGCGCGAGGATATTGATACCACCCTACAGCCCGGCATGGTGGTTTCCATGGAACCAATGATCATGCTGCCAGACCATCTGCCCGGCGCCGGGGGATATCGCGAACATGACATTCTGATCGTGACCGAAACCGGGGCCGAAGATATCACCGGCTTCCCGTTTGGTCCCGAACACAACATTATTTCAAAGCATTAACCGCCGCGATCAGGGCGTCGACCTCTGCCTCTGTATTATACGCATGGGGCGATGCCCGAACCATATTGGGGACCCCGCTGGCGATCAAAGCTTCCCGGGTCAATTGCACATCTGAGACCGAGGTGTTGATCCGATGCTGCAGCCTCAGATGGGTTGAAACCTCTGCCGAGGTCAGCCCCGCCTTGGTGAAGGTCACAATCCCGCTTTTGGCCGTGCCGCGATCATGCAGGGTGACACCGGGGCAATCCGACAGCCCATCGCGCAATCGGGTGGAAAGGGACTGAAGGCGGTCCCAGATCGCCGCCATCCCGATGCTGTGTGCATAATCAAGGGCCACCCCAAGGCCCAGACGCCCCGCGATGTAACTTTCCCAGTTCTCAAACCGCCGTGCAGTCTGGGCGACTTCATAGTGATCAACCCCCGTCCATTTGGCGGCGCGATTGTCCAGAAAGGGTGGGTTCAGGCGCGGAATCCAGTCTTCCCGGACCCATAAGAACCCCGTCCCACGCGGCCCGCGCAAGTATTTCCGCCCAGTCGCAGACAACATGGTGCAGTGGATCTGGCTGACATCGACCGGCATATGCCCGACCGACTGACAGGCATCCAGCAGAAAGGGAATACCATGGCGCTTAGCAATCGCGCCAATCTCTGCAACCGGATTGATCAGCCCGTCATTGGTCGGCATGTGGGAGATACAGATCAGCCGCACCCGGTCATCCAACACTGCTTCCAGCCCGTCTGGATCAACCGTGCCATCCTCCGCATCCGGGGCCAGTACCAGTTCAATACCATAGCGGTCCTGTGCATGGCGAAAGGCAATCATGTTGGAATTATACTCGCTGGATCCCGTCACAACACGGTCGCCAGGCTGCCAGTCAAAAGCATAGAACACTGCGTCCCAGGCCCGCGTCGCATTCTCCAGATAGGCGATTTCGCTGGCCTTGCCGCCAATCAGCCGCGCGGCGCTGTGATACATGGCCTCCATCTTGGGTGCGACCAGGGCGGCTGCCTCATAGCCGCCAACGGTTGCTTCCCGCACCAGATGCCCGGTCAATTCTTCCAGCACCGGGCGCGGCATCAGGCCAGCCCCAGCATTGTTCAAATGCGCCATTCCCCCGCCACAGCCCGGCGTGTCTGCCCGTAATCCATCAACATCAATTTGTGTCATAACCATCCTCCGTCCCCGCATCGTGCGGCGCGTCGCCCCGACGATCAAGGCATCCGCTACAGCAAGTCAAAGGGATCAGCGGAATTTAACTGCATTTGGCCCTGGATACCCGCCTGCGTGGGTAAGACTCATTTGAATTCTCATCCTGAGGAGGCGCGATAGCGCCGTCTCGAAGGATGCGCTGTAAACGCGGTGCTTACAGAGGGCTCCCCCTTCGAGACGCTCCGCTCCTCAGGGTGAGGAGACACTTGCCTAATGCACCGTCACCCCGGACTTGATCCGGGGTCCAGAGCCGCAAGCAGACAGTCGGACGTTTGGCCCTAGATACCAAGGACTCACGAAAGAAGTGCAACACTGCTAGAACGGTGTTGCGATGGGAAATTCATATGATCAGCTCTGTCTTTCGGAGCGTATAGAGATCTGCCGCCTTCATGAAGGCGGTAGATCTCTTCGAGCGATTGCGGCGGCGCTGGGGCGCTCCGCATCGACGGTTTCGCGCGAGATCCGGCGCAACGGGCGGCGCACAAAAGCCTGGCCCGGTGGCTATCAGCCGGAACGCGCCCAGGACCTGGCCGACCGGCGCCGGCGGTGGGA
>NZ_JBLZHT010000008.1:0-194473 GCF_048892525.1 Hwanghaeella sp. LZ110
GCGCGCGGGTCCGGCAAATCCCCGAACGTGTCTTCAAACTGCTCCATGAGGTCCTCCGCAAATGGAAAACCTCCTTAGAATCCTGTTCGCCGCCTATGGCAAATCTGCCATATGCGATTCCCCTGCCTCAAGGGGGGAGGGGTAAAATATGGGGCTCCCCTCCTCAAGGGGGGAGGGCAATAGAAAGTTCTCATGCGATGGGCGGGACCAGCTATCCGTCCTTAAAACTCAGTTTGAGATTTTAGTGCCAAAGCCGTTTTCTTCGGCAACGCTCAGCGTATGGATGGCAATGGCGGTGTCTTGTACGCCGGTGCCGGTCAGGTCACAGATAGTCACATCACTGGCGGATTTGCGTCCCTTTTTCGGGGTGCTTAGGATAGCGCCCAACTCTGCAACGGGCATGTCTTCTGGCACGATTCCGGCCCCGACCGCGTGATGCAATTCGCCCAGGCGGGCCGACTGGCTGTGACGGTCACAGGTGAACAAATCCGCTTCTGCGATCACATCAGGCGCCAGTTCGTTCTTATGTTCGGCATCGGATCCCATCGCGGTGATGTGCAGGCCGGGATGCAGCATGCTGGCATCAATCAAAGGTTTACGGCTGGGGGTGGTGGTGACCACGATATCGGAATCCCGTACCAGACCGGCTATAGAGCTGGATACCGTGACAGTGGCGGATGTCAGGCGTTCAATATCCTGGGCGCAGGCTTTGGCCTTATCGGCATCGCGCCCCCAGACATGGACCGTATCAATAGGCCGCACCATCGCCAGGGCCTGCATTTGCAGCCGGGCCTGAACGCCGGTGCCGATCACGCCGGCGCGTGTCGCCCCTTCCGGGGCCAGACAGCGGGCGGCGACCGCGCCTGCCGCTGCGGTGCGCATGTCAGTCAGATAACCATTGTCCAACAGCACCGCGCGAACCTGGCCTGTCGTGGCATCATGGACAACCATCAGTCCGCTGGTGGTTGGCAGGCCGATTTTGGGATTGTCAAAAAAGCCGGGGCTGATCTTGATCGCAAATCCTTCCAGACCGGGGACATAGGCGGTTTTTACGTCCACTTCGCCATTCTTGTCTTCCATATCCATCCGCAGGATGGGCGGCATGGAGACTTTGCCCGCCGATAGTTTCTTGAAAGCATCTGCGATCAAATCGATCAGGGTCATATCCAGCGATACCGCCTGGCGCAGCTCGTTTTCTGTCAGGATCAGAATTTCCCGCATTGGGTTATGCTCCTCCGTCGGGTTGCACATTGGCAAGGTCAACATCTTCCCCACCTGCGATGCGGGTGAAGATATCCATATCAACATTTCTGCCGCTGATCACAACGGTAATTCGTTTGCCTTTGGCTTGTATTTTATCGGCCAGCAGGGCGGCAATGCCGACGCTGCCCCCACCTTCTGCAACAATTTGTTGATCGCGATACAGGGCGCGCATGCCTGCTGCAATCTCTGCCTCGCTGACCAACAATGTCTCATCCACCAGATCGCGGCACATGGCGAAGGTATAGTCATTCTCCAGGCCAATGCCGCCACCAAGAGAATCCGCCAGCGTCGGCGTTTCAACTACTTCGACGGGATGGCCTGCGCGGATGCTGTCATACATGGCGGGCCCGCGCTCCATTGTGACCCCGATAATTCTGGTGTCGGGTTTCAGGGTTTTCACAGCCTTGGCAATACCCGCCATCAGGCCGCCCCCGGATAGCGGCACGATGACCATATCCAGTTCCGGCCAATCCTCGATCAATTCAAGCCCAATCGTGCCCTGACCGGCAATGACATCGGGATGATCAAAGGGGGACAGATAGACCAGGCCTTCCTCTTTCATCAGGCGCAGGGCTTCCAACTCTGCCTCATCCTGGCTTTTGCCACAGATGCGGACCTCGCCACCGAATCGTTTGATGCCATCGATCTTCACTTTGGGCACCAGTTCGGACATGCAGATCACCGCGCGCACGCCCAGCAAATTGGCGGCATAGGCAACGCCGCGCCCATGATTCCCGGTGGAGCATGTCACGACGCCCTTGGCACGGTCTTCCTTCGATAGGGTCATAATCGCATTGGTCGCACCGCGCAGTTTGAACGCGCCGGTCGCCTGCAAGGTTTCCAGCTTCAGGCGAACCTCTGCCCCACACGCATCGGACAGCGGAAAGGCTGGCACCAGGGGGGTGCGCAGCACATGCGGGGCTATTTGATTGCGGGCCGCCTCAATCGCGGAAAAGGGAACGTGTTTCTGTGTCATCGTGCCAAGGTATGTGTCTGAACCCGATAGCACAAGATGCCGATGTATTGTCGGCGAAACACGAACCTGCTCTAGTATGGGAAAGCCTGTTTTCATATCACTGCCCCCATGCTTCTTCTCCGAAAGGCCAATTGACGATGAATGTTACACGGCAATCCGCTGGTGTTCTGGTGGCTGAAATGCGGACGGGTCGGTTGCGTTGTGTTGAGGTGATGGAAGCTTTTGCTGATCGGATAGAGCGGTATAATTCACGCGTGAATGCGATCATTCAGTTGGACCTGGTCAAGGCTTTAGATGCTGCTGCGGTCGCAGATAAGGCGCGCGATGCCGGACAGGCGATGGGGCCGTTATTCGGCCTGCCGGTTGCGGTGAAGGATAATTATGATGTGGTCGGGTTTCGAACCACCTATGGTGCCCCTGCTTTGCGCAACAATTGGCCGGATGCAGACAGTTTGCATATCGCGCGAATGAAGGCCGCCGGGGCCATTGTCGTGGGCAAAACCAATATGCCGGAATTCGCCTTTGGGGAGGATACGGATAATCCCCTGTGGGGGCGCACGCGCAATCCCTATTGCCTGAACCGCACGGCCGGATCCAGTTCCGGCGGGTCCGGCGCGGCACTGGCATTGGATCTGGTCGCGCTGGCCGATGGCAGTGATCTGGGCGGGTCAACCCGCATCCCCGCCAGTTGGTGCAATATCGTCGGCTATCGCCCGACCACTGGGGTGGTGCCTAAGGTTCCCAGTGTGGCCCCGTTCGACCGGTTGCATGTGGTGGGGCCTATGGCGCGACGGGTCGATGATATCCGACTTTCCCTTTCGGTGGTGTGTGGCCGTGATGTCAGAAGCCCGATCACCGCCCCCTTTGGACCACAGGAATTCGCCGCGCCGCTGACAGGCAATCTGGCGGGAATACGGATCGCCTTTTCCGTGGACAGCGCGATCTTTCGCATCGATTCCTCGGTGACGGACGCCCTGACCCCCTGTGCGGATGTGCTATCTAAAGCCGGGGCCAAGGTAACTGACGCCGCACCGGATGTGCGGTTCCTTGCCCGCAGTCAGCCGGTCTTTCGCGCCCTGTGTGCGGCGGAATATGCCGGTTGGGCGGTCGATGAACATGGCCTGGAACTGGGGCATCTGATCCTGGACCTGGTGGGTCAATCCCGCCGCCTGACAGGGTATGAGATTGAGCGCGCCAATATGATGCGGGTCAAGGCCTGGCACCGCATGGCAAATTTCTTCGACAGTTATGATCTGGTCTGTTGGCCAACCAGCAGCGGTTCCCCCTTTGCGCCGGATATGCCGGGCCTGAAGGAATTTGACTGGGATACGGTTTGCATCAGCCCGGCGCTGGATTTGCCCAGCATCTCTGTGCCGGCAGGGTTCACCCAGGATGGATTGCCAACAGGCCTTCATATCCTGGGACCGCCCGGCAGCGACCGGCTGGTGTTGGAAGCGGCGGAGGCAATAGAGCGCGGTCTGCAAATGTGGCAGCGCAATCCCCCGAATGAGAAACTGGAAGTGGCCTCAACGCGATAATTAAGCTGGATTCAGGCAGAATTGCCTGTCTGTGGAATTGGATCCAGGTTCAACAGCCTTTGTCGGATGGATTGTTCGCTGATATCGAACCGCCGGACGACATCCTGACAATAGGGGTTGAAGCGGCAGACTTCTTCAAACAGCTGCATATCATGGCGCACGCTGTCGACCGCATCCATCAGGAAGCCAAAGGATACCGTGTCGATTTCTGTGCGCTCAAAGCCGCTATGGGAAATGATCTGACCGATGTAATGGGTCAGGAACAGTGTTTCGGCCAATTCACGGTCATGGGTGTCGGCAGTCTTTTCCACCACAACGAAGCCTTCCTGGCGCAACCGCTCCCGGAAGGGTTGGTCCAGGTCAGGGCCTAGATTCGATTCCGTAATGACAATGCGGAAACCAGAGACATTTCCCGCCTTCTTCGCATAGCTTTCGGGCCCGAACATCGGGTGGGTACAGATATAGGGCTGATTGGGCACCAGGTCGCGGATCAGTTGGCCCGTATAGCCCTTGACGGTTGCAACATCGATCAGAATGGTATCGGGGCGCAAGCGGTCACGGATCGACAGCAGTGTATCGGCATAGGCACTGATTGGCATGCACAACAGCAAGGCATCACAGTCCAGGGCGTCTTCCAGCGTTGTGAACAGGCCGTCTCCCGGTGTGGCGCGACGACGATACAGGCGCACGGATACATCTGGCAGAAAACGCTCTGCCAATTTATGCAGGAACGAGCCGAAATGCCCATAACCTAAGATACCCAGCGAGAAGCCCGCCATATTCACCACTCCATACTGCGATAATGCCGCGTCTTTATCGGCTTCGTCGCCAATGGGCAACCATGCTGCCATGCAAACGCAACAATTGAAGCATTGGACGAACCGGGTTTAGGGGCGATATACTAGGGGAAACATAAGGAGTAATGCGGAATGGCGGATTTTGAGAAGAAGACTTTGGCGGAATGGCGCGCCCTGTTGGAAAAGGAATCCAAGGGGAAGGGCGAAGCCGATTTGACCTGGGACTCCCCGGAAGGAATATCGGTAAAGCCGCTGTACACCGCTGAGGATCTGGCCGGGCTTGAGCATATTGATACCATGCCGGGTTTCGCGCCCTTCACCCGCGGCCCCAAGGCATCGATGTATGTTGGTCAGCCCTGGACCGTGCGCCAATATGCCGGTTTCTCTACCGCCGAAGAATCAAATGCCTTCTATCGCCGCAATCTGGCGGGTGGGCAGAAGGGGTTGTCTGTTGCCTTCGATCTGGCGACCCATCGTGGCTATGACAGTGATCATCCTCGTGTCGTGGGCGATGTGGGCAAGGCGGGTGTTGCGATTGACAGCGTTGAGGATATGAAGATCCTGTTCGACCAGATTCCCCTGGATCAGATGTCGGTTTCCATGACCATGAATGGGGCGGTGCTGCCGGTTCTGGCAGGCTATATCGTCGCGGCGGAGGAACAGGGCGTATCCCCGGAAAAGCTGTCCGGGACGATCCAGAATGATGTGTTGAAGGAATTCATGGTCCGCAACACCTATATCTATCCCCCCAATCCATCGATGCGGATCGTGGCGGATATTATTGAATATACCGCCCAGAACATGCCGCGTTTCAACTCAATCTCGATTTCTGGCTATCACATGCAGGAGGCGGGATCGACGCTCACTCAGGAACTGGCGTTTACGCTGGCTGACGGGCTGGAATATGTGCGTGTGGCGGCTGCCAAGGGATTGGATGTGGATGCCTTTGCGCCGCGTTTGAGTTTCTTTTTCTGTATCGGCATGAATTTCTTCATGGAGGTCGCGAAGCTGCGCGCTGCGCGGTTCCTGTGGGCCGATCTGATGAAAAAGCACTTCCAGCCGAAGAATCCAAAATCGTTGATGTTGCGCACCCATTGCCAGACATCCGGCTGGTCGCTGACGGAACAGGACCCTTACAACAATGTCGTGCGCACAGCGGTTGAGGCGATGGCAGCCACGCTGGGCGGCACGCAATCGCTGCATACCAATGCCTTTGACGAGGCAATTGGCCTGCCCACGGATTTCTCTGCCCGGATTGCCCGCAATACGCAATTGATCCTGCAGGAGGAAACCCAGATCACCCGCACCGTCGACCCGATGGCAGGCTCTTATTACGTGGAAAGCCTGACCGGTGCGATGATTGAGGAAGCCCGCAAGCTGATCGATGAAGTCGAAGCCATGGGTGGTATGACCAAGGCGGTCGATACCGGTTGGCCAAAGATGAAGATCGAAGAAAGCGCGGCAGCCCGCCAGGCCCGAATTGATCGGGGCGAGGAAACCATTGTTGGTGTCAATAAATACAAATCCGGCGATAAGGACCGCATCGATATTCTGGATATCGACAATGATCAGGTGCGCGAGAAACAGGTTGCGCGGTTAAAGAAAATCCGCGCCAGCCGGGATCAGGCGGCCTGTGACGCGGCCCTGGACGCCCTGACCGCGGCAGCGCAGGATGGCTCTGGCAATTTGCTGGACCTGGCCGTTAAGGCCACGCGGGCGCGGGCTACAGTGGGCGAGATTTCTGATGCGATGGAAAAGGCGTTCACCCGGCACCGGGCCGTCATTCGCTCCATTACCGGGGTCTATGGCTCCGCCTATGACGGGGATGCGGGCTTTATGAAGATACAAGAGGATATTGCCGGATTTGTCGAACGCCAGGGCCGCCGCCCGCGTATGCTGGTGGTGAAAATGGGCCAGGATGGTCACGATCGCGGTGCCAAGGTCATCGCCACCGCCTTTGCCGATATCGGCTTTGACGTGGATATCGGGCCGCTGTTCCAAACCCCGGAAGAGGCCGCCAACCAGGCGATTGAGGCGGATGTCCATGTTATTGGTGTTTCTTCTCAGGCAGCGGGTCACAAAACACTGGTGCCCCAGATGATCAAGGCCCTGAAGGACAAGGGCGCCAATGATATCCTGATCGTCTGCGGCGGCGTCATTCCGCCTCAGGATTATGACTTCCTGCTGGAAGCAGGCGTCTCAGCAATTTACGGCCCAGGCACCAACATCCCGGCCGCAGCAGGCGAAATTCTGGGCCTGATCGAAGAGGCGGTGGCAGCACAGGCAGCGGAGTAGGGTTGCAAAAAGGACCGAAAAGGACCATTTTGGACCAATCCAGTGACTGAGGAGGTTCTGCTGTGGCTGTAAATGTTAAGTTATCAGAAGCGCTGGTTGCAGAGGCCAAACGGGTGGGGTCTGTAAGTCATCGCTCTTTACCTAAGCAGATTGAATATTGGTCGCAGATCGGAAAAATATCTGAAGAAAATCCCGACCTGCCCTTCAGTGTCATTAAAGATATTCTGACGTCGCGAACTGAAACGGCGACGGAAGAGTATGTCTTTGGCGAATGACGCGCGTCTTTCAAACACCCACATTTAAGCGAACCATAAAAAGGCTGCGTGGCGAGCAAAAGGTGGCCCTTGATGCTGCGATTCGGGCTGTTCTGAACGCACCAACGCTGGGAGATGCCAAAGTTGGTGATCTGGCGGGCGTGCGCGTTCACAAGTTTCGCGATCATACGCATATGGTGCTTATGGCCTATGCGTATTCTGAGGCAGACGATGCAATCACGTTACTGGCGCTTGGCAGTCACGAAAATTTCTATCGTGATTTGAAACGCGGTTAGGATTCAGTCTGTGTCGGGCTTGTTGTCCCGGCTGAGCCCGCGCCTGCGGGAAAAGTCGCTGAGGCGCAGTTGGGTGCGTTGGCGCATCAACTGAACATGGCTGCGCAGGGTGGGGGTCTGTTTGGGTTCCAGGACCAGGCCGATTTCTGTGATTTTGCCATCGTCATCAATGGTCCGCACCACCAGTTCGACGCTGCCCAGGCGGGCGCGGTCGCCCTGGGCGGGCTGGCCATGGAATTCCTGGGTCATGAAGTCCGCCAGGGACAGTTGGGCATTTGCGGCAGGAACGGTCGCGCCATATTGTTCTGATACATCCGCCAGTGTCGCCTCCGCCGATAGGGTGAAGTCGCCTAGAATGGCGGTGTCATCGGACCCGGCGGGTGCCGCATAGATGTTATCCAGCAAGGAGATCAGGCGGGGGGCGGCGAATAGATAAACATGGTCATTCGCCTTCAAAGGCCCTGCCTTATGCACGGTCAGGGCCTGACCATCGCGCAGGATCAGCACCGGCCTTGCCCAGCGCGGTACGCGATCGCCCCGGGCGACGGTGCTGTCTGGATGAATGCGATAGGAAATAAGCTCCATCGCAGCATTGCCGGGCAGTTCCAGTTCCACACGCTCAACAATACCCGGCTCGTCCGGGGCCAGCACCTTCAGTTTTCGGGCGGTCAGCGGGATCGTCCAACCCTGAATCAACAGGGACGACAGAACCATGATGAAAACGATGTTGAAGTATAAATCCCCATTGGGAACCCCACCCAAAGTGGGCATGACTGCCAACAGGATAGAGACCGCGCCGCGCAGCCCCACCCAGCCGACAAAACCGATTTCGCGGTTTGAGAACCGAAAGGGCTTGAGGCAAAGATAGGTGGCAACGGGCCGGGCGATGAAGATCAGGAACAGCGCCAAAATGATCGCGGGCAGGGCAACAGCGGCAAATTGTGAAGGGGTCGCCAACAAACCCAGCGCCAGGAACATGCCAATCTGGGCCAGCCATGTCATGCCCACCTGAAAGCGCCGCAACCGGGCGGCATAACGAACCCCGCGGGCGCGGGCGACGACGCCGGCCAGATAGGCCGCCAGAAACCCGCTGCCGCCAATCAATCCGGTTCCGGCAAAAAGCATCAGGGCGGCGGCCAGGGCCAGGATGGGATACAGCCCGGCCTCTAAACTGCGCATCCAGTTCAGCATCCAGGCGATGGCGAACCCACCGACCAGCCCGGCCAGGAAACCGATCCCAATTTGTTGTGCGAACCGGTTCAGCAATTCCCATCCCAATGTATCCAGCGGCAACCCTTCGCTTGCGGCAATCAGACTGACCAGGCTGGCGACCAAAAAGATTGCCATCGGGTCGTTGGCACCGGATTCGATTTCCAGCGTTGTGCGCACACGATTGCGCAGCGTAATGCGCCCCGTGCGCAGCAAAAAGAACACCGCCGCCGCATCGGTAGAAGCAACGATCGCACCGATCAGCATCCCTTCCTGCCAATCAAGATCCAGTAGAAAGTAAGCCGCCACACCGACCAGACCGGTCGTCAGGATGACGCCCAATGTGGCCAGAACCAGGGCCGGTGCGCCGGCCGTGCGGTAACTTTTCAAAGGGGTTTCAAAACCACTGTCGAACAGGATGATCGCCAATGCCAGGGAGCCGATGAAATAGGCCGTGGCCCCGCTGTCAAAATCAATCCCCAACAGGCCGTCTTCGCCGGCCAAAAGGCCGATACCCAGAAACACCAGCAATAGGGGCGCGCCAACACGCTGAGAGATCAGGCTGGTCAGCGCACTGATGGCGACCAGCCCAGACCCGATAAGGATTGCAATGTTGATGCCGTCAAACACGTTTTTTCTTCTTTATAAATGCAATGAACTAGATATAGGGCATCTGACGAATATTTATAGCGATAGAATTGTTTGCAGGCAGCCAAACAGGCCTGACCCCCTACAATGGGATCACCCCCCGGCCTGACTGCGGCACAAGGCATCGGCGCGGGATTTGAACAGGGTGGCCTGCTGGGCAGTGATGGTGCCATCTGCCTGCATCTTATCGATCCCGGCATCGCGTTCGGTGACACAGGCCTGATAGGCGGCCTCTGCTGGATCAATGGGGGCAATGGGGGCGGGCATCAGGTCGTCGCGGTGGTGCCAGGCGATCACACCGGCGCTAGCAATCATGACCAGAACTGCAATCACACGACCCAGCATGATTGGATCCTTACTGCATGGGATTAAGCGACATCAATGGTACCATTAATTTCCACAGTCAGGTCCACCCCGTCTACCGTCAGGACCATTTTTGCTTTAAGCGGTGAGTCCAGTCCCCCTTTTTCTGAGGCCTGGCGCACCGCAGCCTCTATTTCCCGTTGGGAGGTGACCCCCACCGTTTTCAGGAACTTGCGGACGGACATGTTAAAGGCATCTTCATTCATGGCAGATTACTCCTGTTTCAGCCGACTTCATTCAAGGGCAGGTTGACCAGAAGGTTCTGGGGCTTCATGCGCAGGGTGTTGGTATCATCCATCGCCAGGCCCAGATAGATCGGTCGACCCTGGACCCGCTCCAGCACTGCATCCTGGTTTTTGATCTCCAGACGGAACAGAGATAACAGACGGGCAAGCCGGGCTTCTTCAGGTTCCTTCCCATGATACAGATCATTCAGCAGCGCCGAGGATTCCGTGTCCAACCCGGTATGCCAGACCCATTTCTCGTCCCGAATGGATTGCACGGGGTGAATCCGGCATTCCACGTCCAGAAAATAGGCGATCCATTTCTCCGCCACCCGACAAAAGGCATCCAGACCCGGCTGGGCGAAGGTCAGGTTCAGCACTGTATCAAACCGATCAGATCGCGCCCAATAACTGCCTGCCGTTTCTTCGGTCAGGACATCCAGATCCACCTGGGGCATCGCGGTTTTGCTTTCCACCAATAGGCGTCCCAGGTCGCCAAAGCCGCCGGTCGTGGCATAACGATCCACGGTTTCTTCATCGGCCAGCATGATCTGACCATCCTGAATGGTCACCTTTTGCGTGCGAAAGAACAGCTCTGCTGCGCGCGCTTGCAGTGGGTTTTGTTCAGCATTCAAAATGTGGCGCATCACGGCATGGGCCAATTGATCCATAAACAGCGCGGGGACGGGAAAGGTCGGCCCCTGGACCAGTTTACGATATGCGGCTTCCAGGGTTCCGGCCTGAACCAGAAGGTCGCGGAAATTCAGAAAAACCTCAAAATTGTAACGCGCATCCTGGTCTTCGAAGGCATCCAGCCGCGCGGTTTCAATATGTTGACGTGGGTTGTCCATCAGGTCGGCATGAACCGCCCGCTCTATGGCGCAGGACTCGGCGACCGGCGCTAATTCCGGGCGGCTCAGATAGGCGCAAATCAGCGCATCGGTGACCGGCAAATGCCCTTCGGCATTCGGGGGGGTCAGTCCATAACCGGAGGATATCCAAAAATCGGGTCGAGAGGCCATAATCACCTATAACTCCCAGCTTGGGCCAGCAAGCAAGCCGCTGAGCTTCAGGGTTTGAGGCTTTCCATCGCCGGTGATGATCAAGTCACCCGTGTCCGTCAGGTCTGTGACCAGACCGCGCACCAGCGTCCCATCATTGGGGAAGCTGACCTGACTATCGCGCCCGGCGGCGCGTTCCAGCCATAAATCCTTTATAGAGACCAGGCCATCACGCTGCCAGCGATCCAGCCAGTTCAGAAAATAGCGACAGAAGCTTTCCAGCAAAGCCGGGGCGGAGGCTTCCCCGGCCCCCTCTTCATACAGCGATGTGCGGTCCAGTGTTTCACCGGGAAAGGGGTTTTTAGGATTGCCCATGATATCAATGGAAATCCGCGCCAGCATCCAGTCAGGAACAGTTGAAAGGTCCTCTTGCTGGGTGAATAAGGCCAGCCCCCCGGCCAGAGCGCCATTCACAAATAAGCGGTCAGGCCACGCCATATGAACCGCAACGCCCGGCGGCAGGGTTGCGCCCAGGGCATCATTGGCCGCCAGCATCAGGGGATAGATCACCTGAATCGCGTGCGATAATTCCGTTTCCGGTGCCAGCATGATAATGGCGTCCAACTGATCGGGGCGTTGTGAATAGCAAACCGTGCCGGGATCCATCCGCCTGCGTGTTGCGCGATACAGTGCCTCTCCCGGCAGGTTTGCATCGGGGGCGAAACCCATTCCAGTAAACAGCGGTGGTAGATTCAGGTCTTGTGACGGCACAGAGAACACACTTTCACGAAACGAAGTCTTGCGGTCAGCGTTTCTGACGTTAAGACTGTCCAATATTAATCCTTGTGAATATCTTTACGGTATCGGAGCCGACGTTTCCAGATGTCGAAACAGCATTTGATGACAACCAGTGAAATTGCCGCCTATCTGCGCATTAAAGAGCGCAAGATTTATGATCTGGTCGCCTCGAACCGGATCCCGTGTACGCGGGTGACCGGCAAGCTGCTGTTTCCCAAGCCCTTGATCGATTTATGGATCGCGTCAGAAACAGAAGGCGGCGGATTGGAGCGGACAGAGCGCCGCCCCCCAATCGTTGCAGGCAGTCATGATCCTTTGCTGGATTGGGCCTTGCGACAGGCCGATGCCGGGTTGGCGACCCTGTTTGATGGCAGCCTGAATGGATTGCGGCTGTTCCTGGAGGGTCAGGCGCTGTTCTGTGGTCTGCATGTGCCCGATGCCAGCGCCGAAGACCCTTTGGGGTCGACGGCGAACCGATATCTGTTTGGTGCTGGGGGAGAGGCTGGCGGCGCTGCCGCCCGTGTTGTTCTGGTGGAATGGGCACGGCGCAGCCAGGGACTGATCTTGCCAAAGGGGAATCCAAAAAATATTCAATCCTTGCAGGATCTGGCTCAGCAGGGGGCGCTGTTGCGTCCACGCCAGCCCCAGGCTGGCAGCCGGGTTTTGCTGGAAACCCTGATCATGAAAGCAAATATGAAACCCGGTTCTGTGCAGATGGATAAGACCGTCGCCCGCAGTGAGATGGAAGCCGCAACCGCTATTGCCGATGGAGAGGTCGATGCGGCCTTTGGCATTGCAGCGGTCGCGAAACGATTCGATCTGGATTTCGTCCCACTGGCGACGGAACGCTATGATCTGGCCATCGACAGGCGCGATTATTTTGAAAAACCGTTTCAGGCCTTGCTGGCCGTTACCCGCAGTTCGCAATTTGCAGAGCAGGCAGAACGGCTCACCGGCTATGACATTTCCGGTCTGGGCCAGGTCATGTTTAACGGCTGAGGGTTAAATCGCGGTTCTGTTACAGTGCGTCATCGGAGATGGTACGCAGCGTTTGCCAACCGCCCTCCATGGCGATGAACAGGGCCGGCACTTGCGGCAGAATGTTTTCCGCATAAAATCGCGCTGTGGCAATTTTCGCCTTCAGGAATTCAGTATCCCCTTGTGGGTCTTGAGCCAGCTTTTCCAGGCACGTGCGGGCTGCGCGGGCCAGGACGGCACCCCCTGCAGTAATGCCAAAGGCGCGCAGGTAATACGCAGCACTTCCGCCCACTGCATCCGGATTATCCTTTGCTGTGTCCAGCAACCATTCCGTGGCATCTTCCAGCGTGTCGACGGCGATGGCGAAACGCTTGCGAATGACGGCCATATCGTCGCCTTCGACATCGTTCAGGGCGGTGATCAGGATATGCACCTCATCCAGATATTCCTGGGCAGCCTTGCCTTCATCGCGCAGCAGTTTACGACCGACCAGATCCATTGCCTGAATGCCATTCGTGCCTTCATAAATTGGCAGGATACGACTGTCGCGGAAATGCTGGGCGATCCCGGTTTCTTCAATAAAGCCCATCCCGCCATGAATTTGCACGCCCATGGACGTCAGTTCGACCGCCATATCGGTAAACCAGCCTTTGATAACAGGCGTTAACAGACCGACCCGGCGTTCCGACCACAGGCGCCAGGATTCATCATGATGTCGCTTTTGTTGATCCAGGGCCAGCATGGTTTCCAACACCAGCCCGCGCATCGCTTCTGCATGGCTGCGCATTGTCATCAACATGCGGCGCACATCGGCATGATCCGCAATGGGGGCCAGCTTCTTGTCACCTGCGCGACCCTGTTTGCGATCCAGGGCATAGCTGCGCGCCTGTTGATAGGACCGTTCGATGATAGAAAGGCCTTGCAGGCCAACGGCCAATCGGGCGTTGTTCATCATCGTGAACATATATTCCAGGCCCCGGTTTTCTTCCCCGACCAGATAGCCGATTGCCCCGCCATTATCACCATAAGACATGACGCAGGTAGGTGATCCGTTGATCCCGGTCTTGTGTTCGATGGAGACACAGCGCAGATCGTTGCGCTCGCCCGGGGTGCCATCGTCTTTAAGGATATATTTCGGCACCACGAACAGAGAGATTCCCCGCACACCTTCTGGCGCATCTTCACAGCGGGCCAGTACCAGATGGATAATGTTTTCCGCCATTTCATGTTCGCCATAGGTGATGAAAATCTTCATCCCCTGAATGCGATAGTGATCACCATCCCGTTTGGCCCTGGTCTTGATCAGGGATAAATCCGATCCGGCCTGTGGCTCGGTCAGGTTCATCGTGCCGGACCATTCGCCGGAAATCATTTTTGGTAGATAGGCCGCTTGCTGTTCCGGCGTGCCATGGACCTGCAACGCTTCGACCGCACCCTGATTCAGCAGGGGGCACAGCGCCCAGGCCATATTCGCCGATTGCCACATCTCGGTAACGGCGGTGGCAATCGTCCAGGGCAGTTCCTGGCCGCCATATTCTGCCTCAAACGGCACGGAATTCCAGCCGCCTTCAACAAAGGCATGATAGGCCTCTGTATAGCCATCGGGGACACGCACGACGCCGTTCTCAATTGAGGCACCCTGCTTGTCGCCGGAATAGTTGATCGGGGCCAGTTGCTCTGAGGCAAATTTTCCAGCCTCCTCTAAGATCGCATCCACCAGATCAGGAGTTACCTCTCCGCAGCCGGGTAACTGCATGACCTGTTCCAACAGGCCCATGTCTTTCAGGACGAATTGCAGGTCACGGATCGGCGCGGCGTAAGGAATCATGGGAACCTCATTTCAACAGGAATTGGCGCAGATCTTTAAGCGTCAGGGATCGTTTTGCCGGGATTCATAAGTCCTTTTGGATCAAATAGAGTTTTCAGCGACCGCATCATATCCAATTCCACCGCAGATTTACAACGCAACAACTCGTCGCGCTTGGATCGCCCGATACCGTGTTCTGCTGAAATCGACCCATCCAGGGACAGGGCGACATCATGAACACGATGCTGCAACTCGGCATAACGGCCCAAAAACTCCCTGGCGGGCATGTCGATCGGCTGGGACAGATTGTAATGAATATTGCCATCGCCGACATGGCCGAAGGGATAGGGGCGAATGCCAGGCATCATCTCTTCCACCGCCGCATTGGCCTCGCGGATAAAGCGTGGAACCTGGCTTACGGGGACGGAGACATCGTGCTTCACCTGAGCCCCTTCGCGAACTTGCGCTTCGACAATGGCTTCGCGCAGGAACCAGATCTGGGCGCGTTGATCTTCCGATTGTGGCAATACCGCATCGATCACAAGGCCGTCTTCAAAGGCGCTTTCCAGCAGGGATTCCAGGGCAATTCTGGCGGCCCCATCGGTGCGGGGCCCACCGATTTCCATCAGGATCGTCCAGTCATAGGTTGTGTCGAAGGGCTGTTTGGCTCCCTCGACATACTTTTCTGCCCAATCCAGCGCAAATCCAGGCATCAATTCAAAGGACATCAGCGCATCGCCGCTGGCGGACCGGGCCCGCTCCAACAGGGTGACAGCCGTATCAAGATCGGCAATAGCCACCAGGGCGGTTGCACGTTCTTTTGGCAGCGGGAACAGCTTCAACACCGCTGCTGTGATAATGCCCAAAGTACCTTCGGACCCTAAAAATATCTGTTTCAGGTCATAGCCGGTATTGTCTTTGCGCAACCGTCGCAATCCGCTCCAAATCCGCCCGTCGGGCAGCACGACTTCCAGCCCCAGCACCAGATCGCGGGCATTGCCGTAACGCACAACATTAATACCCCCGGCATTGGAGGCCAGATTACCGCCGATCTGACAGGACCCTTCCGCCCCCAGGCTGAGTGGGAACAGTCGATCTGCCTGTTCCGCCACGCCCTGCAGGTCTTTCAGAATGCAACCCGCCTCAACCGTCATTGTGTAATTGGCGGCATCCACATCGCGCACCGAATTCATGCGCCCCAGATTAAGCAGCAGTTGCCGTCCCGTTGTATCGGGTGTCGCCCCCCCGACGCGGCCGGTATTGCCACCCTGTGGCACAATTTGCAGACCTGCTTTGTAAGCGATTGCCAGTATTTCGGCCACTTCTTGTGTATTGGCGGGGCGGGCCATTCCCAGGCACCGTCCTTCATAGACGCGCCTGGAATCAATCAGCCAGGGGGTCAGCGTTTCAGCATCGTCGACCCATCCTTTTGGGCCGAGGCATGTGCGGATACGAGACAGCGCGTCGCGCTCCACGTCGGTCGGTGTATAGGGCATCTCTGTCATAAGGTCAGATGTAGACCTTGATCCGCCGTCAAGCAAGAAGCTGCGTAAGGGGATGGGCGAAGGACACCCAACATACGATATGAAATATTAAATTTGTCACATCCGGGTCACACAGAAGTAACTCAGAAAAACTAAGAATGTAAACGGTTACAGCCTAGACTTGGGCGTACCTTATTTTGTGCGGATTTGATGGAAGATGTCAGATAAGAAGCGATCAAAAAATACGATCCGGGATGTGGCGCTGGATGCAGGGGTTTCCATCGCAACGGTTTCCCGGGTAGTCAACAAATTGGGGACCGTCAGTAAGGAAACTGAAGAGCGGGTGCAGCAATCCATTGATCGCATGGGTTTTCGGTTAAATGCATTTGGGCGCGGCCTGTCGACATCGCGCAGTTATACTATCGGGGTGATGATCCCCAGCCTGTCCAACCCGGTTTTCGCCGATGCGGTATCCGGGATCACTCAAGAGGCCAGCAAGGCTGGCTATAATGTCATGATCGCTGCAACGGACTATCAGCATGCGGCAGAAATCAGCACTGTTTCGACATTCCTAGAGCGACAGATCGACGGAATGATTTTAACCGTCGCCGACCCGATGCACAGTGATGCCCTGGATATGCTGGAGGCTGCACAGGCCCCCTATGCCCTGATTTACAATCAAGTCTCAAAGAGTGACAGGCTGACTGTGACGGTCGATAACGTTGCGGCCGGGGACGCTGTGGCGCGGTGTTTTCATGCTCAGGGTCACAGAACCATGGCGATGATATCCGGCAGTTTTGCAGAATCCGATCGCGCCATTGCCCGTCGGGATGGCTTTGTGACGGGGATTGCCGCACTGGGTCTGCCCACGCCCGTCATCCATGAAGTCGGCTTTGTGAATCTGGATATAGAACCTGTCTTGCAATCTCTGTTTGAAGATCAGGACAAAGCCCCGACCGCGCTGTTCTGCTCTAATGATCTGCTTGCCATATCCGTCATCAGCGGCCTGGAGCGACGCGGCCTTCGTGTGCCCGATGATGTTTCGGTCATGGGCTTTGATGGAATTGCAATCGGCACACATCTTCACCCCACTCTGGCAACGGTGGTTCAGCCGTCCAAACGGATGGGAGAAGTTGCGGCGCAGTGTTTGCTGTGTCGTATCAACGGGGAGGGGGGCATGCAGTCAACACTCCTTCCCTTCACATTAAGACTGGGAGAATCGACGGGGCGCGCCTGCAAGCAACTCCCCGCCGATCTTCAGACCCCACACAAATCCGTGCACAGGAGACCCGCACAATGATTCATAGGACCCTGAAACTGTTAGGTTTGGCCGCTGCATTCAGTGTAACGGCAGGATTATCCGCAGCGCAAGCTGAAGACGCCATTTGCTATAACTGCCCCCCGCAATGGGCCGATTGGGCAACGCAATTGACGGTGATTAAAGAAAATCTGGGTTATGACATTCCCCATGACAATAAGAATTCCGGTCAGACCTTGTCTCAACTTCTGGCGGAAAAGGACAATCCTGTCGCAGACGTCGCCTATTATGGTGTGTCCTTTGGCATCCAGGCGGCCGAACAGGGTGTCGTAGACGCCTATAAGCCCACCCATTTCGATGAAATTCCAGAAGGCCTGAAAGATCCAGAAGGCCGCTGGTTTACCATTCATTCCGGTACGCTGGGTTTTTTCGTGAATGTGGCGGCGCTGGAAGGCAAGCCGGTACCCCAGTCCTGGGCTGACCTTTTGAAGCCGGAATACAAAGGCATGGTTGGTTACCTGGATCCGACATCCGCTTTTGTTGGTTATGCGGGCGCCGTTGCCGTTAATCGCGCGATGGGGGGCAGCCTGGACGATTTTGGTCCCGGTATCGAGTATTTCAAGAAACTGGCCGCCAATGATCCAATCGTGCCGAAACAGACTGCCTATGCACGCGTCGTGTCGGGTGAAATTCCAATCCTGCTGGATTATGACTTCAACGCCTATCGCGCGAAATACAAGGACATGGCCGATGTTGCCTTTGTCATTCCCGCCGAAGGCACCGTTGTGGTCCCCTATGTGATGAGCCTGGTTAAGAATGCCCCCCATGCGGAAAAGGGCAAAAAGATACTGGACTTCATCATGTCCGATAAGGGTCAGGCCGTTTGGGCCAACGCCTTCCTGCGTCCAATCCGGGCCTCTGCCATGAGTGAAGACGTGGCGAAGAAATTTCTGCCCGAGTCAGATTATGCGCGCTCCACGCCGGTTGACTATTCGAAGATGGCCGCCGTGCAGGACGGTTTTGCCCAGAAGTACCTTGCCGAAGTTCGTTAAGGTTTAAGCGTCTCCAGGCGCGGGGGGATGCATTCCCCCGCGCCTGGATGGCCCTTCAGATTGACCCTTTATTGCTTGGATCGCCTGATGAAAGCCAACAATACCCTATTGTTTTTTCTCGCCTTACCAGCGGGTCTGGTCTTTTTGGCCTTCTTTCTGATCCCCATGGTTCGGTTATTGGGTATCGGCGCATCCGGGGACGAGGGAATGGCTGCCTATCTTTCCATCCTGACAACACCGCGCCATTTTCAAAGCATGATCGCGACCGTTCTTCTGTCCTGTGGTGTGACCCTGGCGGCGGTTGCTGTTTCAACGGTTTCTGGCCTGTTTCTGGTGCGCAATCAGTTTCCAGGCCGCAGCATTCTGATTTCCATGCTGACCTTACCGCTGACCTTTCCCGGCGTCGTTATTGGCTTCCTGGTCATACTGCTGGCCGGACGACAGGGCCTCCTGGGGATCTTCACTAAGGCGATCAGCGGGGACAAGGTTGTCCTTGCCTATTCCATGGTCGGTTTGTTTATCGGTTATCTGTATTTTTCAATTCCGCGGGTGATTTTAACGGTTATGGCCGCAGCGGAAAAACTGGACTCCGCCCTGGAAGAGGCCGCCCGGTCGCTGGGTGCACCCACCTGGCGTGTTGTGTGGGATGTTATTCTGCCTGCGCTGAAACCCGGTCTGATCGCGTCCGGGGCGATCTGTTTCGCGACATCGATGAGCGCGTTTGGCACCGCCTTCACGCTGGCGACCAATATCGATGTGCTGGCTATGACGATTTACACGGAATTTACCTTGGGTGCCAATCTTGCAGGCGCAGCCAGCCTTTCCATTGTCTTAGGGCTGGTGACCTGGGCGGCCCTGTTTATCGCCCGCAACCTGTCAGGCGCTGCTGTCGCCGGGGGCGGGTAGGAAACATCCAATGAAATCGCGCACTCTCTTTTGGCTGCAATTGGCATTCACGTTGGTCCTGTGTGCCTTCCTGATTGGACCGGTGCTGCTGTCCGTCGCTGCAGGCGTTACGGAAAACTATTTCCTGGGCATAACCAGCGGCATCACAGTGCGGTGGGTGATGGAAGTATTGGCCCTGTATATGGATACAATCTATCTGTCCCTGTGGATCGCTGTGTGTTGTTTGCTGTCCAATCTGGTCCTTGGTGTGCCCATGGCCTATGTCCTGGCAAAAAAGGGCGGGCGTCTGGCGCGCTTTCTTGAGGAACTGATCGTCCTGCCGATCGCCATTCCCGGCCTTGCCATCGCCCTGGCTTTGATTGTCAGCTATGGCGGTTTTCGGGATTTCCGAACCGGCTGGGCCTTTATCCTGGTCGGTCACATTCTCTATACGCTGCCCTTTATGGTGCGGTCAGTTCTGGCCGTCCTGCAAAGCATCAATTTCCGCGAATTGGAGGAAGGGGCTGCCAGCCTGGGGGCAGGTTTCAGGCAGCGTTTTTTTGGTGTCATCATTCCCAATTGTCGTTCCGGCATATTGGCGGGGGCCTTGATGACATTCACGCTGTCTATCGGGGAATTCAACCTGACCTGGATGCTGCATACACCGCTGACAAAGACATTGCCCGTTGGACTGGCCGATTCCTATGCATCGATGCGGTTGGAAGTCGCTAGCGCCTATACCCTGATTTTCTTTATTCTGATCGTGCCGGTCCTGATCCTTATGCAGGCGCTGACCAATCGACGTTTCTGATCGCAGAAGGGGACCCCAATGTCCGCTAAGACTGAAATACATCTACGCCAATGTGGTAAAACATTTCCAGATGGCACCCGGGCACTGGAGCCCCTGGACCTGACCATCGCAGGCGGTGAAACGCTGGTCCTATTGGGGCCTTCGGGCTGTGGTAAGACGACCTTGCTGCGGATGATTGCTGGATTGGAAAGCCCTGATCGGGGCGGCCAGATCGTCTTTAACGACGATGATGTGACCCATCTGCCTATTGAGAAACGGGCTGTTGGGATGGTGTTTCAATCCTATGCCCTGTTTCCAAACATGACCGTTTGGGAAAATGTCGCCTATGGCCTGAAGGTCCAGCGACGCCCGGCTGCGGAAATCAAACAGCGCGTCCGGGGCGTCATGGATATGATGCAGATAACCCCATTGGCCGATCGTCGCATTAATCAGCTCTCCGGGGGGCAGCGCCAGCGGGTGGCCTTAGCGCGTGCGACGGCGGTTCAACCCCGGGTGCTGCTGTTGGACGAGCCGCTGACCGCCCTGGATGCATTATTGCGAGACCATCTGCGTGTCGAAATTGATACCCTGCTGCGCACGCTTGGGATTACGGCGGTCTATGTCACGCACGATCAGGGCGAAGCCATGGCACTGGGCGACAGGATCGTGGTAATGAGCAACGGTCGTATCGAACAGATCGGAACGCCACGCCAAATCTATTTTGAGCCCCACACCGATTTTGTGGCTGATTTCATCGGCACAATAAACCGGGTGCCGTCATCGCTGATCGCGAATGACAAGGGAAGCTCCCATCACGGTCCTTCTGTGATGTTCAGACCCGAGGATGTCGAAATCGTGCCTGTCGGGCAGGGGGAAATGGAAGGTCATGTCGTCTCCTGCCTATTCCTTGGGGATCGTGTTCGCATTGTCTTGGACGTTGCGGCGACAAATACTGTCACGATTGATCTGCCCGCCCGTTACACTGTTGAAATTGGTCAGAAATTGGCGCTGGTCATCGCAAAGAAGATGGCCCTGTCCTGCGTCGAATAAATCATAAGGATGATCCTATGCGCATCGCGCAATTAACCGACACACATATAAAAGCCCCTGCAACCCTGGCCTATGGGCGGGTTGATACTGCCCGGTATTTGGAAGCCGCAGTCGCCCATATCAATAGCATGGCGTCGGATCTGGATGCCGTCTTTATAACAGGTGACTTGGTCGATGGCGGTAAGGCCATAGAATATGCGGTTTTGTATTCCATCCTATCAGGCCTTACCGTTCCGTTTTATCTGGCCTGTGGCAATCATGATGACCGTGCCGGCATCCGTCAGGCTTTTCCCGATCCCCGATATGACGATGACCCCAAAGCCCCGCTGCAATATGTGATCGAATGGAAAAATCTGCGCGGCATTGTGCTGGACAGTTCTGTCCCAGGCGAATCCCATGGACAGTTTTGCGAAAGCCGTCTGGCATGGCTGGCAGATACATTGAAAGCGCGCCCAGATATCCCGGCTATGATCTTCATGCATCATCCGCCCTTCGAAACCGGCATCCATCATATGGATGTACAGAATTTACGTCAGTCTGAACGGTTTTTTGAGGTGCTGACAAAGGCAGGCACGGTACGCCATATCGCCTGTGGACATGTTCACAGGGCCTGCGAAACGGTCCTGAACGGCATTGGCGTCAGCATCGCCCCAAGTCCTGCCCATGCTGTGTCTTTGGATTTTGACCCAACTGGGCAGCCTGGATACACACTGGAACCGCCACTGCTGAGAGTGTTCAATGTCAGCGACAAAGGACAGGTCGTTTCGCATTTGAGCCCGATTGGCCAATTTGACGGTCCCCACCCGTTCTTTAACAGCGATGGTTCTTTCTTATAATCAATCACTATCGGGTATTGTGACACACTGGTGGAGAAATATGCCGCGTTAAGCACACGTTAATACCTGCTGCTTTATCATTAATGAATATAAGGTAGTAGGAGCGTGATGACATGATATCTGCATGCAAGAATGCTGTTAGCAACGCGTATCGTATGATCGGGGATCTGGACGAGTCCGGTGCATCGCGCGTTGAGAAGCATTTGTCCGCATGCAGTATTCGCGATGCCTGTCCCTATGCACAAGAATGCAGCCGGACGCTGGCCCTGTTGCGCCGCGATATCGGTGATACGAACGGGTCAGATATCGTGTATCTGTTTTCCCGTCACGCAGCACAGTAATCGCAATGTGCTGGAAAACACAAACGCCCCCGTAACCAGGACGGGGGCGTCAATGTAACGCTGTATTGGCCCACTGATTTACAGGGCTTTCAGGATTGCCTCTGCGGAGGAAACTTCGAAAGCGCCCGGTGCTTCAACAGCCAGATGGGTGACGGTGCCATCGTCTACCACCATCGCGAACCGCTGACCGCGCACGCCCAGACCGGCCGCGACCAGATCCAATTCAAGACCCAGGGCCTTGGTGAAGGCGGCGGAACCGTCGGCCAGCATATCGACCTTATCGTCTGCGCCCTGGTCCTTGCCCCAGGCGCCCATGACAAAGGCGTCATTGACCGCAAGGCAGGCAATCTTGTCGACGCCCTTAGCCTTCAAGGCGTCGGCATTTTGCACGAATCCCGGCACATGTTTGGCAGAGCATGTCGGGGTAAACGCACCTGGAACCGAAAACAGGACGACCTTACTGCCTGCAAAATACTTTGCCGTATCAACTTCTTCAGGCCCATTCGTGCCCATCTTCTTTAATGCAATGGCAGGAATTTTTTCGCCTTCTTGTATGCTCATTGGTTTGCTTCCCTTTGATCTGGTTTGTAATGGGCCACGCCTGATTTGTGACCGCCGTTAATCGTATCTGGACATAAGCGGTTTTCAGGACTTGTCCAGAGGGTCCTGTTTCTTAATCTGAGGTCGCTATGCGCGCCTGTGGATCTGCCTGCACGGCAGCGGATTTCACCGCGTTGGCAGTCAGCAGTTCCGGCAACGCTATGCCTTGTGGGGCGGCAGGTCCATAGACAATGTTAAACGGAATACCATAGCGTCCATGCTGGGCCAGGAAGTCGGAAATAACCGGGTCCGGCTGGGTCCAGTCGGCTTTCATGGCAATCACATCGGGCCCTGACAGCCAGTCAGCGACAGATCCAACCTCTACAACCGTTTTCTTGTTCCATTGACAGGTGACGCACCAATCCGCCGTGACATCGACAAAGACGGTTTTGCCACCTGCAACCAGATTGGAAATCGCGCCAGGGTCAAATTGTTGCCACTGAATGCCTGAAGCATCGGCGTGGCTTTGCCCACCGGCGGTCGGGCTGTGCGGGGTCATTGTCAGGGGGGCCAGTACTGCGGCCAGGGCCAGGACGGCGGAAACGGGCCAGGCGGCCCGCGCCAACCTGGATCCTGCAAGTTTACGGGTTCCCAGGACCAGTGCGGCCAACAGGGCCAATGCGCCGACAGCCAAGGCGTTTTCTGTGCCTATCGTCGCACTTAGGACGGTCAGCAGCCAGGCCGCCGTGCCTGCCAGGGCCAAGGCCAGGACCCCTTTCAGTGCCAGCATCCATCGGCCGGGACGCGGCAGGAACCGCACCAAATCGGGGACCATGGCGACCATCAGATAGGGCAGCGCCAATCCCAAGCCCAGCGCCAGGAAAACAGCCAGAATTTCCAACGGGCCCGCGCCCAGGGCAAAGCCAACGGCCGTTCCCAGAAAGGGCGCGCTGCAAGGCGTCGCCAATAGGGTTGCAAAGGCCCCGGTCAGGAAATCGTGAAACAGGCTATCGCGTCCCGCACCCATTGCAGCCGCCCGATCCCCCAGGCGTCCGGGCAAACGAAACTCAAACAGTCCCAACAGATTACAGGCAAACAAGGTAATCAGCGCGACCATCAGGGCCAGGAATACCGGTTGTTGGAACTGGATGCCCCAGCCAACGCTGAGGCCAGCCTGTTTGACGCCAATCGCGGCCCCCGCCAGGAGTAGGAAGGAAACGATAATCCCGGCGGAAGACGCCAGGAACCCGGCACGAATTGACGCGGCAGATTTGCCGGATTTCGCCAGAACCGACATCAGCTTCAGAGAGAGGACCGGCAATACACAGGGCATCAGATTTAAAATCAGCCCCCCCAAAAGGGCTATACCCAGGATCGTCCACAGCGTTATCTGATCTGTCGGCCCGGCCATGGCACTATCCAGAGGCAGGGCATCTTGAATGGGCGTGATATGGGATTCCAGGGCACGCGGACCATCCACCACGGTCACCGTTACACCTTCTTCTTGCAGGGATGTCAGTGTCATTCGGGGCGGGGCGGTAACGCGCAGAACTGCTGACATTTTGTCATCAGACAGGGACACTTTTGGCGCGTCAAAATAGGCACCACCGGGTCCTTCGATAAAGGCGTCGGGCTGGGTAAAGGGGGCGCCCTGTGCGGTCACGGTAATGCCAAGTTCCACCTGATCCTGGGGGCGGTGTTGCAGGCTGGCATGTGTGACAGTCATTCCAGCCAGGGCGGTATCCGTGGCAGGTACGGTGGCGCGATACTGGTCGATCAGATGCGCCCCCGACGCCAGGTCGGGTTTGCCGGTTGGAAGGTCCAGGGCGACACTGGCATGTCCGGGGATGCAGATTTCTGCACAGACCAGGAAATCAATCTCTCCATTCAACTGGATTGGCGCACCGGAATGGATGGGGGTCACTGTCAGGGGAAAGACGACCGCATCTTCGTACCCCAAAGTCCCGATATCAAAAATTTCAAACCGTTTGGGAACCGGCCACTGCATGCTGACGGCCTCAACATTGTCTGACCCGGTCCAATCTGCGACAGGGGGCAGTCCCGCGTCGCCAGGGCTGCGCCAATAGATTTTCCAGCCGGGCTGCATGCGAAATTGCAGGCCCAGCCGCAGGGCTTCATCCTGACCGACCGCCGTTGTTGCAGAAATCAGCCGGGCAGAGGCATATTCGTTTCCGTCCCAGGCGCTTTCCCCAGGGTTTTCTTGGGCATAACTTGACCCGGCGCTGCCAATCAACAGGGTGACTGCGACGATACCGGCATGGAATGCCTTAAGAAACCTGGACTGGATCGCATTTGAAAACTGCATAAAAATCCAATGTTTTCGGCTGTGCCTTTGAATACAGCCCCCTATATAGGCCAGATGACGGTTGCTAAAAACTCACAACTGCGTGCGGCCCTTCGTCGCTTGATAATTTTGATATGTGTCGATGACGCTGGAACTAAGCCATAATTTCTTGATAGACTGGGATCAATGTCAAAGCCAACTCAAACCAATGATGCGGGGCCGATGCCAGAAAAAACCCATAATCATTCTGGATACTTAACCGGACAATTCCTGGTGGCGATGCCCAGCATGAATGATCCACGCTTTCAGCGGACGGTGATTTTCGTCTGTGTGCATAATGCAGAAGGGGCGATGGGCCTGGTGGTTAATCGGCATGTAGAATCGCTGACCTTCGATGAATTGCTGGAACAGTTGGATATCAGTCGCGCGGGTATCGGTGATCCGATCAGCGTGCATTTTGGCGGTCCGGTCGAATCCGGGCGGGGATTTGTCCTGCATTCAACGGACTATATGCGCGAAGGCACCGTTGTTATGGATAACGGCATTGGATTGACGGCAACTGTTGATATTCTGCGCGATATTGCCGAAGGGGCGGGCCCCCAGGAAACCTTGTTGGCGTTGGGGTATGCCGGTTGGGGGCCAGGGCAACTGGATTCAGAAATACAGGAAAACGCCTGGCTGACGGTTCCGGGCGATGCCAGCCTGCTGTTTGATTCCTCGTTAGAGGAGAAATGGGACCGCGCCGTCGCGTTGCTGGGATTTGACCCCAATCTTTTGTCATCAGACAGTGGTCGCGCCTGAACATACTTTCTCACGTCCGCGTTACCTGCAATTGACGCCAGCGCTGTTTCGCTCAAATTTGGGATCAGGCGCCGGATTTTTGGCGTGGTCACAGTTTTTGAGGGAGCGCGATTTCAATGCTAATCAAGATCAAACGGGGATGGGAACTGCCTGAATCCGCCGCCATCAGCGAGAGCGACTATCACAACCGTCGCCAATTGTTGAAGGGGTTGGCCAGTGGCGCATTTCTGGCCGGGACTGCATTGGCAACCGGCATTGGCGGTAGCCGCCGCGCCTTTGCTGATACCGACCCGTCCGCTGGACTATATCCGGTTCCCCGCAATGAATTGTATAAGGTGCCAGAGCGCGGTCTGACCGACGAAAAGGATGCGACCACCTATAACAATTACTATGAATTTGGCAGCCAGAAGAGCATTTCCGAAGAAGCCCAGGCGCTGAAAATCCGCCCCTGGGAAATCAGGATCGATGGCATGGTCGAACAACCCATGACGCTGGACATCGATACCCTTTTGAAAAAGGTTCAGTTGGAAGAGCGCGTTTATCGCCACCGCTGTGTTGAGCGTTGGGCAATGACCGTGCCCTGGTCCGGCTTTCCAATGTCGCAACTGATCGCGCTGGCAAAACCCACTAATGACGCGAAATACGTCAAAATGCAGACATTGGCTGACAAGGAAACCATGCCGAATCTGTCCGCTGATTGGTATCCCTGGCCTTATACGGAAGGCCTGACGATGGCAGAGGCGATGAATGACCTGACCTTCCTGGTGACCGGGATGTATGGCAAACCCGTGCCCAAGCAGAACGGGGCCCCGTTGCGCATCGCGCTGCCTTGGAAATATGGGTTCAAATCAATCAAGTCGATTGTCAGCTTCACCTTCACCGATCAGCGCCCGGTCAGCTATTGGGAAGAGTTGCAAAGCAGTGAATACGGATTCTGGGCCAACGTGAATCCGGATGTTCCGCATCCCCGCTGGTCCCAGGCACAGGAACAATTGCTGACAACCGGTGAAAGAGTCCCCACGAAAATCTATAATGGATATGGTGAGTTTGTCGCCAGTATGTATGACGATATTCGTGAGAGTGCCGGGGATCGGCTGTATCGCTAAAGAACACAACGCATTGAAATAGAACGCTATTGTGAGGCCCATTCCGGAGCGTCCTCTCTGGAATGGGCCTTTTTATTTTTCAAAATTAGCTAAAATACCATGTAAATTTTCGGAAATTTTAATCAGAGAAATTGGGAGAATTTGCAAAAAGTCTTATTATCAAGAAATACTGGTGTGATGGCCTTGCGACTATATCGCAAGCATATGGATTAAAGAGGTTTTGTGCCGAGGGTCATGGATCGTCGAAGCCGATAAAAACCTTGGATCCGGGCCAGAAAGTAGGTGGGTCGTCGGTCGAAGTGTGACGACCATCACCGAAGAGTGCGGACAATATATTTTATATTGGATTTAGCTGGTTTTGTATCCTGACCCCAGCGCCAGCGTTAAGGGTCTCTTGGAATAGATTGTGGGTAACGGAATATGAATATTCTTCAGGCCTTGCAGGCTCAGAACGGTTCAGAGGGCGAAACTTTCGTCGAACTGAACGCCAATGGTCCAACCGTCGTACCCGGTGGGGATGACGTTCTGTTGGGGGAATATTCACATGTCGGCCCCGATCTTCAGATTATCCTGCCCAGTGGCGAAACAATCGTTGTCGTTGATTACTTTGCAGGCGGGGGTGCGCCCCCGGATTTGGCCACAGATGGTGGGGCGGTTGTAAATGGCGGCCTGGTTTCACAACTGGCAGGACCAATGGTGCCCGACCTTCAGGTCGCCCAGACTGGCACCAGTGATGCAACAGGAGAACCTGCCGGTTCCGTCGACAGCCTGAAGGGGATTGTGACGGCGCAACGCGGCGGTGTTGAAGTTGAACTGGGCGCAGGCGATCCGATTTATGAAGGCGATGTGATCGTCACCGGCGGTGATTCGGCGGTCGGGATCGTGTTCGCGGATAACAGCACCATGTCGATGGGCGGCGATGCCCGAATCTCGATTGACGAGATGGTCTATGACGCCTCTGCGCAATCCGGGTCTCAACTGTTCGATATCGTTCAGGGGGCGTTTGTTTTTGCCAGCGGCCAGATTGGGCACAATAATCCAGAAGACGTGCAGGTCCGCACGCCAGTTGCCACGATCGGTATTCGCGGCACGAAATACGGCGTCAATGTGGATCAGGAAAAAGGCGACGCCACCGTCACCCTGTTTGAAGGGGCGGTCGTGGTGGAAAACAGCGCCGGTCAGGTTCTGTTAAGCTCGATTGGTCAGTCTACGATTGTCACCTCTGCCTTCACGGCACCAGGCAACGTCTTTACCATGGACCCGGATACACAGACCGCCACCTATGGCGATGCCATCGACTTCAGCCCGAACGCGCCGCAATTGCGGGAAGATGACGACGGCGGGGGTAATGATCCCGATGACTTGAGTGCAGATGAACTGGAGGATCTGGCGGACCAGTTGGATGATTTGGACACCGCCGCAGGCCCCAGCGGTGCGATAGCCGGCCTCACAGAGAGCGGGCTATTTTTACGAATCCTCAATGCAGGGCTGGGAAATGACACCCAGGCACCAATTGGAACCCTTGGCGGCAGCAGCCCCGGCGGCAGCAGCCCATTTTTCAATGGCAGCGTATCGGACAACAACAGACCCACCGTCTCGGATTTTGGTGGTGGCACTGTAAGTGGTGGCAGCAGCAGCGCCTTCCAGACATTCACATTCGGCAATTCCGGTGGCTCCTATACCTATAGCTATGGCAGCGGTAATTATGATGTCATTGGTGGCAGCGGTTTTGACCTGTTCACCATCAATGCGTCGGGCGTCACGTCCGGCACGGGGTGGAGTGTCGGTCAGGATTCTTCCGGGAATGTCCTGATTAATGAAGTTGGCGGCATTGGCACGTCAATCAATATGGATGGCGTTGAAGAACTGGGGGTCAATACCGGCAGCGGAAGCGACTCTATTTCGATTGGAAACCTTGTCGGCACCGATATCGCCGAAAGCACGGTTATCTTAAATACCGGCGCTGGCGATGATGTCGTCGCCGCAGCAGAAGCGGGCAAGCGCCTGGTGGTGGATGCCGGGGATGGCAATGACACCGTCGTTGGCAGCACGTCCAATGATGATATGCGCGGCGGGGCTGGTGACGATATCCTGGATGGCGGCACCGGCAATGACCTGCTGCGCGGGGAGGCTGGCGATGACATCCTGCTGGTGACGCTGGAAGGCGGCACGGTAGAATTTTCTGAAACAGCAGGACAGTCCGATTCCGAAGAATTCGAATTTGGCGACAGCGACGCTGCGCAAAACCGGGTCTATGACATTGTTGAAGGGGGCGAAGGAGACGATACGGTTATCCTGCGCTTCACCGATGAACAGGCGCTGAACGCCGATTTCGTGTCGGATTTGATCGCGCTGAAAGAATTCATTGCCAGCGGGGATACGGAAACCGTTCGCACCTTTGACACTTTGGGCCTGCAAATCAGTGGTGTCGAAAATGTTGAATTTGCGGGCAATTTCCCGGATCCCAGCTTTACCCCGACACTGAGTTTCACCCAAGGGGTTGAGGATGGCACGGTCGCGTTGAGCCTGACGCTGGATGACGGGGCCGACAGCCCGTTCTTAAGCGTCTCGGTATCCCTGACAGGCATTCCTGAAGGGGCCGTTCTGACCGCTTCGGATGGAACGCAATTTCCGGGCGGCACAGCCATTTCCCTGACCGTGGCGCAATTGGGCGATATGTCCATTCAACTGCCGCCGGATTCGGATCAGAATCTGGATCTGGATGTCTCTGTATCGGCACAGAATGTCCTGACCGATGCGTCCGGTGTGACGGAAACCACCGCCACGGTTCCTGTTCTGGGGGTCGCTGATGATCCGATTGTGACGGTCAGCAATGCATCCGGGTCGGAAGATGGGGCAATTTCCCTGTCTATTTCTGTGGCACAAGGCGACGCGGATGGGTCGGAGACCCTGACGGTTGAGATAGAAGGATTGCCCGTTGGCGCATTTCTGACCGATTCAGAAGGCACCTTGCTGGACCCAGCGAATGTGCCAGTCGCGGCCCTGTCTGGCCTGCAATTGCAACCGCCTGCGAATTATTCCGGCACGCTCTCTCTCAGCGTTGTCGCGACAAGTTCCGAAAACGGGACCAGCGCAACGGTCAGCCAAAACTTCACCGTTGATGTTGCAGGGGTTGCCGATAAAGCGGTCATCGAGGCACAGGATGCCACAGGACTGGAAGGTGGAACAGTTGCGTTGGGACTGTCCGTTGGACTGCCCGATGGTGATGAAACGCTGACGGTTGCTATTTCAGGCCTTCCATCCGGCGCGACGCTGGTGGATGCAGGCGGGAATACTGTTGATCCTGCCAATATTCCTGCGGATGGTGTCAGTGGCCTGTCGGTGCAAGTCCCAGCGGATTATTCCGGCGACATGAATTTGACAGTGACCGCAACGACCCAGGACGGCAACAGCACGGCGGTTGCCACACAATCGCTGATGGTTTCGGTTTCTGGCGTTGCAGATGATCCTGTCATTTCGGTTGGCAATATTCAGGGCACAGAAGATGGCGTGATTGCCTTGTCCTTGAATGTCGCCTCTGGGGATGCCGATGGGTCAGAAGCGATAACGGTTTCGATTTCGGGCCTGCCCGAGGGCGCGCGCCTGTTGGATGCGCAAGGCCAGGATATCACCGATCCGTCGGCGATGACGCCTGATCAACTGGCGGGTCTGCAGTTGGTGCCGCCGCTGAATTTCTCTGGCACGATTGATCTGACGGTTTCGGCGACCAGTTCAGAAGACGGAACCCAGGCGACATCGACGGAGACATTCAGTGTCGCCGTGATTGGCGTTGCCGACGCGCCAACCCTGGATGTTGTCCAGGCGGAAGGTCTGGAAGGGCAGGAAGTGCCCTTGTCGATCTCCTCTGTGCTGACCGACACTGATGGATCGGAAACGCTGAGCATCGAAATCAGCGGCCTGCCACAGGGCTTCACCCTCAGCGATGGGACCAATACCTATTCAGGCAGCCCGGTTTCCATTCCTGCCGCGTCTTTGTCTTCCCTGGCCCTGATTCCCTTGGCCGGGTTCGCAGGCTCTGTCGCGCTCAGCGTGACGGCAACCGCGACAGAAGGCGACAGTGTCAGCAGCGTAACCGAAACCCTGGGTGTGACCTTTGGGGCCGTTGCGGTGCAGCCGGTCCTTAGCGTTCTGAACGCAACGGGATCTGAAGACAGCAGCATTCCGCTGACCATAAATGCCAGTGCCTCCAGCGGTGGGGATGCAGTCAGTGTTACAATTGCGGGCCTGCCTCAAGATGCCGTTCTTACCAATACGGCAGGCGATACCTTCAGCGGCAGTCCGATTGTCCTGACGCCAGACCAACTGACGGGATTGACCGTTACGCCGGGCGCAAATTCGGATGCGGATTTCACCCTGACCATTACCGCAACTGCGCAGGATGGCGATCAGACGGCGGAATTGTCGTCCAGCCTGACCGTGACGGTTGATCCGGTGGCAGACACACCCAGCCTGACGGTTAATTCTGTCGTCGGCATTGAAGACCAGCCGATTGCCCTGTCCCTCAGCGCGGCCTTGTCCGATACGGATGGGTCGGAAAGCCTGACGGTAGAAATTGCCGGTCTGGATGAAGGCTTCGTTCTGAAAGATGCTGATGGCGTCACGTATAGCGGTGATCCGGTTGAGGTCCCAGCAGATGCCTTGGCGGGTCTGTCTTTGATTACCCCGCTGAATTTCTCGGGCAGTGTCGGGCTGACGGTGCGGGCGATTTCGACGGAGGCCGATGGCGGCGCATCGAAAGTGGTGGAAAAGAACTTTTCTGTCAGCGTTACCCCGGATCTGGACCTGCCAACAATTTCCCTGGTCAGCGCCAGCGGCGCGGAAGACGAGAGCATCCCGCTGGACATCACCATCGGCAATGTCGATCCCAGCGAGACTGTCAGCGTCACGCTGTCCAATATTCCAGACGGCGCGACCCTGACCAATTCTGCGGGGGAAAGTTTTGAAGGCAGTTCTGTCAATCTGACGGTTGATCAGTTGGACGGTTTGGCGATCATTCCGCCACAAGATTCCAGCGTGGATTTTAACCTAAGCGTGACCGTATCGACCAGCGATGGCGTTTCATCGGAAAGCACGTCGCAAACCCTGGATGTTACCGTTGCAGCCCGTGCGGATGCGCCGGACTTCACGGTCAGTGATGTGAATGTGGTTCTGGGCCGCGCTGACTCTTCAACGGAAATCGGAACCTCAGGCGATGATACGATCATCGGCGGGGCTGGCAGCGATACCCTGTTGGGTGGCGATGGCAATGACCATCTGATCGGCGATGGCGATAATCTCAGCGCAACCGTCTCATTGGATATCGCAGCGGCCGTGACCGACATAGACGGGTCTGAAATCGCGACCGTCACCTTGTCCGGCCTGCCCGATGGTGTTCAGCTGTGGCAGGACGGCGAACTGCTGGTGACCGGGGGCAGCGTTACCCTGGCTTCAGATGCTTTGGAGTCAGTACAGTTGATCGTTCCCCCTGGAACGGCTGATTTCGACCTTAGCGTCACGGCGCGGGTAACAGATCGCGACCCTGATGGTGGCGGACATTCCCGCACGGAAACCAAGAGCTTTACTGTTTCTGTCGACGATGGAACCGGGCAGGGCTCTAACGACGTGCTGAATGGCGGTGCGGGGGATGACATTCTGGAAGGCGGGGCCGGGGCCGATACGCTGATTTCTGGCGAAGGCGCTGATACCCTGCTGGGGGGCAGCGGCAATGATGCCTTGCGTGTTATCAGTGATGGCGTGGGGGTTGATGTCGTCGATGGCGGCGCGGGGGTCGATACGCTGACCCTGACAGTGATGCCCTGGGATCTGGAAAATCAGACAATCGTTGACGAGCTTCATGCCCTGGTTGAATTCGTTCAGTCGGGTGATGCGGCCACAGGGGCACAGGTTTTCTCTGCGCTTGGCCTGGATGTGCGGGGGGTTGAGGCCCTGTCAATTGTCGACATCAATGGCAGCCCCATCGACGTTGGCAGCATCGTTGTCCCGGACCCGGATGCCGGGATCGTCTTTACTGGCGATAACAGCGACAATGTTGTGACGGGCACGGAAGGGGACGATACCCTGTCGGGCGGCGGCGGCAATGACACGATTACCGGCGGTGGCGGCAATGATACGCTCAGCGGCGATGCTGGAAATGACATCTTGTATGGTGGTGCAGGCAATGACAGCCTGGATGGCGGCACTGGTAATGACACCCTGTATGGTGGCGCTGGCGATGATTCGATGGCGGGTGGTTCTGGCAATGACACAATCTATGCCGATGGTGGATCAGACACCGTAGATGCGGGTGCTGGCGATGACCTGACGGTTGTGACCATCGACCCCAATGAAGTTGGTCGGTCCCTGAACCTGAATGGCGGTTCGGGCGATGATGTTCTGCGCATCGCACTCAGCGAAAACCATCCCAATCTTGACGCCGTGATTGCTGATATCGCAGCGGCGACCGTTGCTGCCCATAAGAATAGTGCCGGGCCGCATACGATTGCCAGCCTGGGCATCAATTTCGAAAATTACGAAGATTTGCAGATCACCGTTGGCGGTGCCTTGGTCGATTTCGCACCTGAAGTCACGCAACCAGACGATCTGTCGCTGGATACTGATGCGCTGACCGGGGGCGTTGCGGTGCTGGATGGTGTTGATATCTCTGATTTCGATGGGGACCTGTTGATGCAGGCGACGGTCGAAATCTCTTCGGGCTTCAAGGCCGGGGATGCCCTGGACGTTGATACGGACCTTCTGGACAGTTTCGGCCTGACGCTGGAAACAGCGACACAGACCGCCACGGGCTATAAGCTGGTGATCTCCGGCGATGCCTCCCTTGCGGATTATGAGGAGGCTTTGGCTGCTGTACGCCTGTCCAGCAATGACAGTGTGCCGGAGCCTGGAACCCGTGTGATTGGCGTCAGTGTTATTGACGATGATGGCAATCAGTCTGACGTGGCCTCCGTCTCTGTCGGGGTGGCGATGCCTGATGCGCCGGATTTGATCGACTCTTCGGATGAGGCACAGAATTCCGCCCTGTATCTGACAGAAGCCAGCGAAACCGGGGCAACCGTTTCGGATATTGATACCGTACCCTCCACTGCGACCGAAACATTGGTGCTGGAAGTTGGCAAATTGGGCTGGGGCAGCACTGGTCAGTTCGAAGTTCTGATCGGTGGGCAATCCTATGGCACCTTCACCACGACGGTGAAGGCGAATGGCCATGAAGGGGCTTTCCAAACCATCGAAATTCCAGGGATCACTGTCAGTCGTGATCAGGAAACCAATATCGAATTGCGCAATGTATCGGCCAATTCCAACGTCGTGGTTGGCAGCATCGCCTTTGGTGCCACAACCCTGGCGGCCTCTAACGGCTGGTCTGGTCAGGGCAGTCATGACCAGGGGGATGAGGGTGACGATGAAGACAATGACCACAATCATGATCACAATGGTCATGGATGGGGTCAGTTGCTGCATTTCTTCAATTTCTATCTGTTCGGGAATCAAGGTGGCTGGAATCAGGGTGATGACGATGATGATTATCTGACCCTGTCTTCCAATGGCGACACGCTGGGCTTCACGATTGAAGCGGAAGAACTGGCCCCTGGCCTGGAAGCCTGGCAGGTGGATGAAAATGGCGTTCTGCGTGACTTCACGGATGCCGATCTGGGCACGCGCTTTGACGATATTGATATGGGCGAAGGCACCGATTGGGCCGTCGCTGCCGCCGGTGTCACCGAAAACCTGCATGTCGACCTGTCCAGTTCCGTCTGGAATGGCACCGAAAATGTTCTGGGCGGGGCGGGCGATGATGTCCTGATCGGGAATGACGACGCCAACCTGATCGCAGGCGGCGATGGCAATGATGTGCTGATCGCGACAGGGGATAATGATCTGCTGGTCGGTGGTGCTGGCGATGATGAGGGGCATTACGACATAAGTGACCTGCAACAGGCGGCGCAGACACAGGATGGCTCCGGGTTCGGTACGCTGGATCAGGCCATTGCGGATGCCTATGCCGCCAATGACTTGGATGGCGCGGCTGCCCTACAGGGACTGAATGCCGGATTTGATGGCGGCAGCGGCACCGATACCCTGAAACTGGGCGGTGGAAATGCCGCAGGCAACAGCCTGTCTGGCGATGACCTGGCCAACACGATCCAGAATATCGAAATCCTGGATGTCACCGGGGTTGAGGGCAAGGTTGATATGTCCCTGTCGGTCGATGACCTGATGGAGATGACCGATGACCGCGACGAATTGAAGATCCTGAAAGATGGCGAAGACACGGTCACCATCAACGATCAGCAATATGCCGCAGGCGAACATGTCATCAATTATGAGGGCGTGGACTTCAAGATCACCATTGAAGATACCGAACCGCCGCAGGTCTGACGGATCAAACTGTGCACTGAATGACCCCGCCTTGCATGCAATGGCGGGGTTTTTCATTTCCGGCCCAATACGGTAAGACGGGCCCGTATCCCATCATGAATTTGGAAAGTATTGGTCGGCGTGAGCACATTTGATCAGATCCTTGGGCGCAAGGTGACGCCGCTGGAGCCCGCCCTGTTGGACGCGGCCTGCCGTCAGGTGCATTCTGTCCTGATCGATGTTGGCACCGGCCAGGGAAAATTCATCCTGGATGCAGCGCGAGAAGAGATAAACCGCCTGTGTATCGGCATTGATGCGGTGGCGGAAAACATGGCGGCCAGCGCCCGCACAGCCCGCAGCTCGCCCAAAAAGGGGGGGCTGCCCAATGCCCTGTTCGTTCGGGCGGCGGCGGAAAGACTGCCCGGCCCCTTTGCCGGTCTAGCCGATGAATTAACGGTTCAATATCCCTGGGGCTCCCTGATGCGCATCGTGTCCCAGCCTGCCATCGAGCATCTGTCATCGCTGCGTGCGCTGTGCAAGCCAGAGGCGAGGCTCAGCGTGCTGCTGAATTATTCAGTGTTTGAGGATCGCCCCTATCTGGAGCGCCTTGGCATGGGCGATATTGTCGATCCTGCCGATAATCCCGACTTGATCACCGCCTATGCGACCGCCGGATTTACCGTCACGAACCGGGAGCTGATCCACGGCGATCCCCCGATCCGCAGCGCCTGGGGCCGCCATCTGGTGCGGGGCTCTGCCCGTGCCACACTGATGATCGACGCCATTGCCGATCCCACTTGGCAGGGGAGGTGATTGACAATGGCCCGACGCCCGCCAATCCTGCGCCCATGAAACATCCGGCAAAGCCTGTCCTGATCCACTGCAAGGGTCATCCCAATATCCGCGCCTCTCATGCCAAGACATTTGAGGTAACGCGCGATCTGGACCTGACCGCGTCTGGCACCTGTATCATTGGGGTCGATGCCCAATATGACGAGGGTGCCTTGCTGACCCTGCGCGGTGCGGTGCAGATGACCCTGCGCTGTGGACCCCATGAAGACACCGCGACCGCCCGCATCAATCCGAAATATCAGGCAGGGGCCCCCCTGATCTGGCGGCGCATGCCAACGCCGGAACCGCGCACCTTCTGCATCGGGCTGGATAAAGGCGCGTCCCAGCTAAACCGCGACCTGATCAAGGCGTTGCAGCAGGAAGGCGCGGAACTGGAAATCACCGTCGCACCGTTAGAGGCCCAGGATTCCGAAGGCCCGGGTGGGGGGGGCGGCATCCTCTATCTGGTCGGCACGCCCATTGGGAATATGGATGACTTCTCCCCCCGCGCCCTGTCGGTGCTGCAAAGCGTCGATATGGTCCTGTGCGAGGATACCCGCACCACCAAGGAATTGCTCTCCCCCTTTGGCATAGAGGCCCACCTGACCGCCTTTCATGACCATAACGAACGTGCCCGCACGCCAGAGATGATCGACCGCCTGCGCCAGGGTGCGCGCCTCGCGCTCGTCTCCGATGCAGGCATGCCGCTGATCAGCGATCCGGGCTTCCCCCTGGTCCGCGCGGTGCGAGAGGTCGGGCTGACCGTAACCGCCGTGCCCGGCCCCGATGCCGTCACCACCGCGCTCTCTATCGCGGGCATCCCGCCAGACGATTTCCGCTTTATGGGTTTCCTGCCGCGCAAGCCAACCCTGCGCCGCACCCGGTTCGAAGAACTGCGCACCACCCCCTATACCTGCGTCTTTTACGAGGCCCCGCACCGCATCGAAAAGACCCTGTCGGAAATCGCCGAAATCCTACCCGACCGCGATATCGCCCTGTGCCGCAACCTCACCAAATTTGGCGAAAAGGTCCTAACCGGCCCCGCTGCAGAGGTCCTGGCCCGGATTGAGGCGGGGGAGGCGGTCAATGGCGAATTGGTGCTGATCCTGGCCGGCGCTCCCCCCAAAGACGACGCCCCCGCCGCCCCCGCCGATGCGGGCGCAATCGACCGCATGCTGGAAAGCCTCGTCGCCGCCGGCCTGCCCACCAAGGCGCTCGGCGACGCCCTCGCCAAAGCCACCAACATCCCCCGCCGCGACGGCTTTGCTAAGGTGCAGGCGATGAAGGATGCGCTGGAATAGGGGGAAGCTCTAAACCCACTCCATCGTCATTCCCGCGCAGGCGGGAATCCAGGGCCACACGCACCTATCGCGCCTACCGCCCTGGACCCCGGATCAAAAAAACCAATGCCTCACCCTGAGGAGCGCAGCGTCTCGAAGGGTGTGCTCGCTGCAAGCGCCACCCCTTACATCCCCTCCTTCGAGACGCGGCGTTGTCGCTCCTCAGGATGAGAATGGTGTTGGCTGTTAAGGGTAGCACGTCTAAATCGTTACCTGCCGCCCTGGACCCCGGATCAAGTCCGGGGTGACGGTTCATTCAAAGGGATATCTTGATTTACGGGGAGGAGATGAGGTGATTCTTCTTATTAATCTCCCCCCAGCATCGCCAACACTTGCCGCACAGCCTTCGAGGCCTTCTGGTGGGGCGCTACCGTGACCGTCAGGGCTTTTCCCGTTGCCACCTGTTCCCCAAACGGTGCGACCAGATCGCCGGATTTTAGGGCGGAGTCGACCAGGGCGGCGTGGCCGATCAGGATTCCGGCGCTGTGTTTGGTTTCTTCCAGGGCGATGGTGTAGAGGGAGAAATGGGGGCCGTTGGGCTTTTTCTTCAGGCCCGGTGCCGCCTGGGCCAGCCAGCGGTCCCAATCATCGGCCCAGACGGCGTCATACAGCCAGGTTTCATTTAGCAGGTCTTCGGGCGATTTCAGCCGCGCGGCGACCTCTGGGGAGCAGACGGGGAAGATCACATCCTCTGCCAGGATGGTTTCCCCCGGCTGGCCGGTGGGGGTGTCCAGAAAGATGCTGATATCGAACAATTCGCGCTGCAGGTTTGGGGGTGTTTCCAGCGCCGTGACGGACAGGCGGTGCCCGGCCAGGGCGGTGCGGATCATCGGCAGGCGTGGCGACAGCCACAATTGCGCAACGCTGGGCAGGGCGGCGATGTGGATCGTCTGCTGTTCCGCGCCGGAGCGGAGATGGCGCACGGCCTGACCAATGGAATCGAAGGCTGTGGCGAAAGGCGCGGCCAGCGACAGGCCAAACTCTGTTGGCACCACGCCCTGGGAGCGACGCTCAAACAACGGCGCTTCGGCCCAATCCTCCAGCGCCTTGATATGCTGGGAAATCGCACCCGGCGTCACGCAAAGTTCGTCTGCAGCCTGGGCAAAGCCGCC
Organism: Hwanghaeella sp. LZ110; assembly: GCF_048892525.1. Taxonomy (NCBI): domain Bacteria; kingdom Pseudomonadati; phylum Pseudomonadota; class Alphaproteobacteria; order Rhodospirillales; family Aestuariispiraceae; genus Hwanghaeella; species Hwanghaeella sp. LZ110. Next base: position 38,552 of record NZ_JBLZHT010000008.1, read on the forward strand.
CAGCCGGATCGCCGCCTCAAAGGCTCGCAGGGCATTCAAAGGCGGGCCCTTCGGGCGCGGCGGGGAGACGGGCATGGTCGATATCCCTGATCCTACTCGATTGATAATCTACCCTTAGTTTTTCTAGGGCAAAATTTAGCAAATCTGATTTGCGGGGGCAATCGGTGCGGCATAGTTTTAACTGAGCTTTCGGCAAATCCCGAGCAAACGGACTCGTTTGCGACGACGCATTTGCTGAACACCAAATGGCCAGAGTATCTTGTGCGCGCGCATGCGAGCGCAGGATGCTCTAACAGGAGAGATCATCATGGCCTTGTCGCATCGCAAGTGGGTTCCAGCAGAGTGTGAAACCTATATCCAGGGAATTGCCCAGCGGGTTTCTGCGCAATCTTCCGCAGAGGTCGAGGCGTCGATTGGAGCCCTGGCAGAGCGGAACCGTGAGATTCATGAGCGCGATTGCTTCAACCTGAACCCGGCCACCAATGTGATGAATCCAAAGGCAGAGGCGATGTTGGCCTCTGGCATCGGGTCGCGCCCGTCGCTGGGCTATCCCGGCGATAAATATGAGATGGGGCTGGAAGCGATTGAGCAGATCGAAGTGATCGCCGCCGAACTGTGCGCCGAGGTCTTTGACGCAGACTATGCAGAAATCCGGGTGCCGTCGGGCGCGATTGCCAACCTGTATGGCTTTATGGCGACCTGTCAGCCCGGTGATACGATCATCGCGCCGCCGCCCTCCATCGGCGGGCATGTTACCCATCACGGGGCGGGCTGTGCCGGTCTGTTCGGGTTGCGCACCGTCAGCGCGCCGGTGGATGCCACGGGCTATACCATCGATGTGGCGGCGCTGGCGGAACTGGCAGAGCGGGAACGCCCGAAGCTGATCACCGTGGGCAGCAGCCTGAACCTGTTTGAACATCCGGTGCGCGAGGTGCGCCAGATCGCCGATAGCATTGGTGCGAAGGTCATGTTCGATGCGGCCCATCAATGCGGGCTGATTGCCGGGCGGGTCTGGAAGAACCCGCTGAAAGAAGGCGCGCATTTCATGACGATGAGCACTTATAAAAGCCTGGGCGGCCCGGCGGGCGGGATCATCGTTTCCAATGATGCAGAAATTACGGAACGTCTGGACGCCATCGCCTTTCCCGGTCTGACAGCGAATTTTGATGCGGCGAAATCAGCGGCCCTGGCAATCACGATGCTGGATTGGCGCGATTTCGGACCGGCCTATGCCGCCGAAATGGTGACGGTGGCCCAGGCGCTGGCACAGGCCCTGGCGGCAGAGGGCCTGCCCGTCTTTGCAGCCGACAAGGGCTTTACCACGTCGCACCAATTCGCCATCGAAGCCGCCCGCTTTGGCGGCGGTCAGGCGGCGTCTAAGACCCTGCGCAAGGCAGGCTTCCTGGCCTGTGGCATCGGTCTGCCGATTGATCCCGTCGCGGGCGATATGAACGGGCTGCGCATCGGCACACCGGAACTGGTACGCTGGGGTGTCACAGCCCAGAACGCCCCAGAATTGGCCAGCCTGATCGCCCGGGCGCTCACCTCAAACGATCCAGAGTCCCTGGCCGACGAAACCCGCGCCCTGCGCCAGGGGTTCAACACGCTTCACTATATCCGGACCTGAACGGGCGTTTCCTTCGGCGTCCCCCGTTTATTTGGGTCAGACCAGCGTCAGATCGCGGGAAAATTATTGACCTTTTCAAGTACAGATGGCTGAAATAACGGCGTTTGGGCGTAAATTCCGCATGAGAGCACGGTTGATCCCAATATGGGAACATTTTGCTTGATCCCAATATGGGAACATATTATATGCGTATAACAGGAAAGAACATTCTGCAGGCGGCGATCAATAAATCGCCCCAGTCGATAATGGCGCGCGATCTCAAGGCGTGGCTTGCAATTGCAACACAGTCGAATTGGGTTGGCCCAGCGGATGTTCAGTCAGCCTTCTCCCAGGCGCGTTCGCTGGGTGGTGGCAAAATGTGGGAATTCCCGATGAGCGCGTCTGGCGTTACGATTACGGCGATTATTGGGTTCAAAGGGAACGGATCAATCGTTGTTAAAAAGGTCCAGTAAATGACGGAAATCAAGGTTATTCAAAACGACCAGGATCATGCCCAAGCTTTGGCGCAATTGGAGCGGCTTATCTTGGCGGATAGGGATGAAGACGTGCCTGTGATGGACGCATTGGCGCTTCTGATTGACGCCTATGAACGCAAGAAATTTCCCATTCCGGCGCTGTCGCCCATTGAAATGATCCAATTTCGTATGGAGCAGCAAAATATGTCTCAGGCCGCGCTGGCCCGTGACACGAAAATCTGGCGCAGTCATATATCTGAAATCCTGAACGGGCATCGCGGATTGAGCTACAACGCGATTCAGAAGTTACATACCACGTTGGATATTCCCTATGCCGCTTTCTTCGATGACAATGATCAGAAAGCTGAATGATGAATGGCGCCGTTGTTTCGGATCAGAATACCGCTGAGGCCGGGACTGAAGCCGTCCCGCTTTCAACTAAAGCTGATTTCGAAGCTGCGACAGGCGTGGTAAGCGGTCTCAACTTCAAAGAGGTAGACTTGCGCGGCACCGAGGCCCCGACCGACGTTATCTTTTCAAACTGTGACTTTTCAAGAGCAAAATTTGCGAATGTCAACCTGTCGGGCTTGGTGTTCAAGGGATGTTTGTTTCAACAAACAGACTTTTCCGGCAGCATCCTGTTGGGTGCCGATTTCTCTGAGGGTTGCAATTTGACGGAGGCGATCCTGAAAGGCGTGGACGCTTCGAATGCCAGTTTTGTTGATTGTAACATGTCGCGTGCGATCGCCACTGGTGCCGAGTTTGTGGAGACGAATTTTAAAGATACGAAAATGGAAAGAGCGGTATTTGATCGATCTGATCTGTCCAACGCGAAAGATTTTGAGCCCGACTGCACGCAAGTCGACGGAACCGTGTTTACTGGCAAATCTGTGGATAGTTGGACATATCTGCGCGGTGAATATACCGGTTTGAATTTGGTCGTTGCCATCATCCCGGTGCTGATTTTTGTGATAAGCTTGCTTGGCAAGGCCTATTTAAAAGTGGCTGTAAGCGCCTATGCGACCTATGCAAATCCAGAGGCGGTTTGCGACGTGTCAGGAAATCTGTGTGAAAAAGTCCCTTTATGGGAAATCATGCTCGGTCTTCGCGATGGCACAATGGCGACTGTCTTCATTGTCTTTTCTATTGTTTACAATGTCGCGCGGTATCTGGTGACGAAGCGGGTCTCCGCCTTGGCCGAAACAGAAGATCGAACGCATACGACACCACGCCAGAAAGGCTTGGGTGGGTATCTTTTGCTGCGGCGGGTATCCTACTTCGTCTGGTGGGCGAAATGGGGGATGCTAATCTTGTTCGGTTACAACATGATTGAGCTGTTGTCTCACCCCATCCTCTTACCGAAGTGACGCCCGTCCGGTGTTCTGAGCTTGGTCGCTTAACTGGTCAGTTTAGACGCGACCCAGCGGTGGAAGATATGGGTGGGGCCGTCCATGACGGGGGAGAAATGGCCCCCGTCAAAGCGCGGGGCGTGGCGGCCCTTCTGCATGCCTTCGACGACGAAGACGTCTTCGACGAAGATACCCTTCCACTGCCGGGAATTGCGGTCGCGCAGATCGGCATAGTCGCCGTCCAGCATGCGCTGATTGGCGTAATAGATTTCGACCCGCTCGTTGGTTTCTTCCAGGCCCTTGGGCTCCAGCAGGATCGCATAGACATGGTCGCGATGGACACCAAACAGCACATTGGGGAAGAAGGACACATATTCCGCCGCCCGGTCCCATTTGTCTGACAGGCCGTCGAAATTCTCAAAGGCGCGGCCCGTATTGTCCAGTTGCGGGTTATAGACAACCGTCCCCTGACCGGAGAATTTCCCATCTTCTTCAATATGATAATGGTCTTCCAGGCGGGAATAGCTGTTCAGGCCCGGATGCACCATGGGCAGATGATAGCTTTCGCAGTAATTCTCCACCGCCAGCTTCCAATTGCAGTTCACCGACAGATTAAAGGAGCTTTCGGGGCCGCCATGATGGATCGGCTTGTCGAACTCCTTCCAGCGCGCGATCAGCTCTGCGGCATAGTCTTCAAAGGCCGGGGCCTCACCCGACAGATTGACGAAGACAACATCGCGCCACAGCGTCGCGCGGACTTCCTGCAGGCCCAGACCGGTCTTGTCGACATCGGGATGTTCATTGACGCCCGGCCCGCCGATATCCGGCGTGCTGCGCAGGCTGCCATCCAGGCCATAGCACCAGGAATGATAGGGGCAGCGAATGACGCCCCGGATTGTGGTCGGTTCCGCCACCAGGATCATGCCGCGGTGGCGACAGATGTTCTGGAACACCCGCACCGCGCCGGATCGGTCGCGCAGCATCAACAGGGGGATGCCCAAAAACTCAATCGGCACCGCATCGCCCGCGCGCGGCACATCCTTGCCAAATCCGATCCCGGCCCAGTTTTCGAAGAAGACCTTTTGCTTCTCAACCTCAAACGCGGTGGGATCGATATAGGCTTCATTGGGAAGGCCGGTCGCTTTCGCAATCGGCTGCATGACATTGTTCAGGGCGATCGAATCCAACGGCATGGCGGCTCTCCAGATAGGAATTCAACTGTCAGTCTGAATTCTATCCATAAGTCCGAATGGCATTGGCGCTCAACTGTGGAAAAATACGCGGTCGCATGCGTAAAACTCACGCGAGGGCCTGTTCCTGCAACCAGTCACAGAATTGCACCATGGGGCGGGACGGGGTGCGGGCCTCGTCCCAGATGACGTAATGGGCGCCGGGTGAGGGCATGGCCTGGTCCACCAGGCGCACCAGTTCGCCGCTGTCCAGCAGCGGGGTGACCAGTCGTTCCCACCCCAAGGCGACGCCCTGACCGCCCCGTGTAGCTTGCAGGACGACGGTGTAGTTATTCAGGCTGCGCCCCCGCTTTTGGGCACTTGTGCCGGATACCCCCGCCCAGGCGAACCAGGCGTCCCAGTCAATCCAGGACGCATCCACACCCGTCATGCGCAGCAGCGGAAGATCAGGCAAATCCGCTGCGGTGATGCCGGGATGGGTGGCGGCAAAGTCCGGGCTACAGACGGGGATCAGGTGATCTGAAAACAGGCGTATCGCGCGGATGCCCTGCCATGTGCCATCGCCATAGCGCAGGGCCAGATCTATATCGCCCCGCCGCAGGTCAATTGGATCGTCGGAAATCGCGTGATTGACCGTGACGTCGGGAAAACGTTGCCAGAAGCTGCCAATGCGGGGGATCAGCCAGTATCCGGCAAAGGCAGTCGTCGCGCCAACCGTCAGGCTGGGCGTATCGGTCTGGCTGCGCAGGCGGCGACAGACATCTGCCGTGCGCGCAAATCCCAGCGCCAGAGTTTCCGCCAGTTCTGATCCCTCAGATGTCAGTTCCAGCCCACGATGAACGCGCACGAACAAGGCGCGTCCCAATTCTTCCTCCAGCGCCTTTACCTGACGGCTGACCGCGCCTGGCGTCACATTCAGTTCAGATGCCGCCGTCTTCATGCTGCAATGGCGAGCGGCGGCTTCGAATGCAGCCAGCGTTGTCATGGGCGGCAGGTCATAGGGACGTCGGGCCATCGGGGGTCTCACCTACTTGTGATAATGACCCGAAGCTTGCAGCCTCGATTGAGTTCAACACAATCCAATCTGCGGATTATTGTATCCAAGATGCGCCGCCTTGTCCTTGCGCACCTTGTTTGGTTAAGGCATCGTTTCCGCACATTTATCGTGGAAAATACCGCGAAAACGATACAAATCACCCTTATTGAGAGGGATGGGAGCCTTGCTGATGTCGCCGACCCCCTTTTCCGCAATTCTGACATCCATCGACCGTTTGAGCGATGAGGTGTGCAGCTTCACCTTTGAGGCCGCACAAGGAATGCCCTTTCAGGCCGCTGTACCCGGTGCCCATATTGATATTCTGCTGCCCAATGAAATGTTGCGGCAATATTCATTGTGGAAATGGGCACCAGACGGGCGCAGCGGGTCCGTTGCCGTGAAACGGGAAGATGCCGGCCGGGGAGGATCGAAGGCGATGCATGCCCTGACCATCGGCACACAGGTCACCCTGAATGGTCCGCGCAACAATTTCCCATTGGACGAGGATGCCCCCCATTCGATCCTGCTGGCGGGCGGAATCGGGGCAACGCCCATCTATGCCATGGCCGCGCGCCTGTGCGATCTGGGCCGCCCGGTTCAGGTGCATTACCTGACCCGCAGCCAGGCGCATGCAGCCTTTCAGCCCGCCTTTGAGGGGTTGGGATTGGGAAATGGCTTGTCCTGTCATTATGATGACATACATGGATTGGTGGATCTGGGCGGACTGCTGGATGCCGCGCCGGTGGGATCGCATCTGTATGTGTGTGGGCCGGAACCCTTGTTGCAGGCCGCCCTGAATGCGGCAGCATCCCGTCTGCCAGAGGATCAGGTTCATTTTGAGCGATTTGCCGCCGATCCCAATGCATTGGAAGGACCGTCGGATTCGTTTGAAATCGTGCTGGCGAAAAGCGGGCGCAGCCTGCGTGTCCCTGCCGACCGGTCTATTCTGGACAGCCTGCAAGAGGCGGGTGTGGCTGTCGATTTCGGCTGTACGGAGGGGGTGTGTGGTGCCTGTATCGTCGATGTGCTGGCAGGCGAGGTCGATCATCGTGACAGCGTATTGACCAGCGACGAGCAGGCGGAAAATTCCATGATGTGTGTGTGCGTTTCCCGCGCCAAAGGAAAATCGCTGACATTGGATTTATAGGAGGTCCCCTTGAAACGCCTGTTGATTGTCGGCCATGCGCCGTCGGCCAATACAAAGCGCCTGCGCGATGCGGTCGTGGCCGGAGCCCAGGATGCCGAAGCCGAGGCGGTGGAGATTGTCGTGAAGGCCCCTTTGGAGGCCGGGCCACAGGATGTTCTGGCTGCCGATGCGATCATTCTGGGGACGACCGAAAATCTGGGCTATATGTCCGGGGCATTAAAGGATTTTTTTGACCGCACCTATTATCAGGTGATTGAGGAAAAGCAGGGCCTGGCCTATGGCCTGTATATCCGTGCAGGGCTGGACGGTACCGGCACACGCCGCGCGGTGGAAAGCATCGTGGGCGGTCTGGGCTGGAAGGCGATCCAGGACCCCGTCCTGTGCAAAGGGGAATGGGACGAGGCCTTCCCTGACCACTGCCGAGAACTCGGCATGCTGGCCGCTGCCGGATTGGATGCCGGCATTTACTGATGGCAAACCTTCCCGCCTGCGCGGGTATGACGAGGGGTCATTAGAAGATTTACCGCAAAGGGCGCGGAGAAGGCGCAAAGGACGCTGAGGCAGTGGTCCTGCCTTTGCGCCCTCTGCGTTGCTCAGCGGTCTCTGCGTTTTCACCTTATTGAGAAAATAGGACCGTCACCCCGGACTTGATCCGGGGTCCAGGGCGGTAGGCAGACAGTTGGACGTTTGGCCCTGAATACCCGCCTGCGCGAGTATGACGAGGACTATATTTTAAAGATTTACCGCAAAGGGCGCGGAGAAGGCGCGGGGGACGTTGAGGGAGTGGTGCTGCCTTTGCGCCCTCTGCGTTGCTCAGCGGTCTCTGCGTTTTCACCTTATTTAGAAATTAGGACCGTCACCCCGGACTTGATCCGGGGTCCAGGGCGGTAGGCAGAGAGTTGGACGTTTGGTCTTGGATACCGCCTGCGCGGGTATGACGAAGGCTATATTTTAAAGATTTACCGCAAAGGGCGCGGAGAAAGCGCAAAGGACGCTAAGGGCGTGGTGCTGTCTTTGCGTTTGCTGCGTTCTCAACTTACAGAAAATCCAGGCACGTCACCCCGGACTTGATCCGGGGTCCAGAGCCGCAGGCAGACAGTCGGACGTTTGGTCCTGGATACCGCCTGCGCGGGTAAGACAAGGGATCTTTTAAAGATTTACCGCAAAGGGCGCGGAGAAGGCGCAAAGGACGCTGAGGGAGTGGTGCTGTTTTTGCGTCCTCTGCGTTGCTCAGCGGTCTCTGCGTTTTCACCTTATTGAGAAAATCGGACCGTCACCCCGGACTTGATCCGGGGTCCAGAGCCGCAGGCTCAGTTTGTGCTTGTGGCCCTGGATATTCGCCTGCGCGGGTAAGACATGTGTGGGCTAAAATCTCATCCTGAGGAGGCGCGACAGCGCCGTCTCGAAGGAAAGGGCGTTACGCGTTCACATCGACGACGACACGACCACGGATTTGACCCTTCAGAATGGCTGGGCCCAAATCAGGCAGGTCGCCTAGTTTCTTATCCACGACCATTGCGTCCAGCTTATCGAAGGGCAGGTCTGTGACGATGCGGTCCCAGGCGGCAAGGCGGTCGGCGGTTGGGCGCATGACACTGTCGATGCCCAACAGGTTTACACCGCGCAGCAGGAAGGGGATCACGGTTGTGGGCAGTTTCGGGCCGCCCGCCAGACCGACGGCAGCAACGGAACCACCATAGCAGATTTGCGTTAAGACCTTTGCTAGCATGCTGCCACCAACGGCATCGATGCAGCCAGACCACAATTCCTTTTCCAGTGGTTTTCCGGACGGTTCGGCAAGTTCTTCCCGAGCCACGATCTGGCTGGCGCCCAGGTCTTTCAGATAGTCCGATGTTTCAGGTCGTCCTGTCACGGCGGCTACTTCATAGCCCAGTTTCGCCAGAATCGCGGTGGCAACAGAGCCTACGCCACCCGCAGCCCCAGTGACCAGCACAGGCGCGCCGCCCGGTTTTAGGCCATGCGCTTCCAAGGCCAGAACGGACAGCATGGCGGTGAAACCGGCTGTGCCAACCGCCATGGCGCGTTTCGTCGATAAACCCTCGGGCAGGGGGACCAGCCAATCGGCCTTGACCCGCGCCTTTTGGGCATAACCGCCCCACCAGATTTCGCCCACGCGCCAGCCAGTCAGAACAACCTTGTCGCCCGGCTTGTACCGGGGGTCGTCTGATGATTCTACGGTGCCAGCGAAATCAATACCGGGCACATGGGGAAAGGTCCGAACCAGCCCACCTGTCCCGGTAATGCACAGACCATCCTTATAATTCACGGTGGAATAGTCGACCGCAACGGTGACATCCCCGTCTTCGGGCAACCGGTCTTCAGAAATGTCCTGAATCTGGGCGGAAACCGCGCCTTCCGGGTCTTTGTCGACGATCAGTGCTTTGAACATGGACTTCCTTTCAAACGATTTCGGCTTTTACAAGGGCAGCGATACAACCTGTGCATCGCGTGGACCGGATGGCGTGTCTACAACCAGCGCTGTTCCAGGTTCCCAATAGTCTTTTTCAATCATAGCAATTGCAACGGTGGTCTCAAGCCTTGGGGACCAGGCGCTGGAGGTTACCTGTCCGGCATGGTGGCCGTCAGCGGTCAGCACAGACCATGGTTCAATAGTAAAGGGTAAGTTTCTGGCATTGATCTTCAAGCCACGGATCATGCGCTGAGGGCCTTCCATGATCGTCCGGATCAGGGCGTCGCGGCCGATACAGCCAATGGCATCCACGGTCTGACAGAATTTCCCCAAACCGCATTCATGGGGCGTGTTCAGGCGGGTCATGTCATTGCCATAGGACAACAAGCCTCCCTCAATCCGTTCGATCAGGTTTGGCCCCCCGGCGCGAATACCGTGGGGTTTGCCGGCTTCTTCAATCGCATCCCACAGCGCTTCGCCATAGGCGGAATCCTGCAGATAGATTTCAAAGCCACCCTGTTTTGAATAACCGGATCTGGCGACGATATATTCCTGTCCATTCAGCAACATCGGTTCGAAGCGGAAGAATTTGATGCCGCGCACGCGCTCCCCAAATACAGCGGCAACGACATCTTCCGCTTTCGGGCCTTGCACCGCCAGGGGGGACACATCCGGTTCCGTGACTGCAACATCCATGCGGGTTCCGGCAGACAGGCCCTTCACCCACAGCAGCAAGTCGCTGTCGGCGATTGAAATCCAATAGCGGTCGTCGGCCAGCTTAAGGGTGACCGGGTCATTGATCATACCGCCGGTTTCATCAACCATCGGGGTGTAATAGCATTGCCCGATCTGCATGTTCGATAAATCGCGCGGTGTCAGCAATTGCAGCAGGCGTGCTGCATCCGGTCCGCGCACTTCGACCTGACGTTCGCAGGCGACATCCCAGATCTGCACCGACTCTCGCAAATGGAAGTAATCATCCTCCAGCGAGTTAAACACGGTGGGCAGCAGCATGTGATTGTAAACCGTATAGGCCTTAACCCCGGCCTGGGTGACACGGCGACTAAAAGGGGTGCTGCGGGTGCGGCGAGAAATGGAAAGAAAAGGAGCGGTCATGGGCGAAACTCCAAAGAGAATAATGACGGCATTTCAATGTTTCCCCTACACCTGTCTGGGGTTCAGCGAAACATCGAAAATACTCATGGAAAATCGAATGAATTTCATCTGAATGGGGGGATCGCAGCCCGCAGCAGCATCACTCAGCCGCTTTTGAGGTTTTTATGGAAACGAAGGGCAGCGTTACCCGGAAACATGCGCCATCTCCCGGTGTCTGAGGCAGCAATTCCAGGTCACCCTGCAGGCGTTGCATGATTTGCCAACTGATGGCCAGGCCCAGGCCCGTCCCGCTGCGGCCATCTTTGGATTCGCGCCATCCTCGGGAGAATTTCTTAAAGATACGCTCCCTGTCATCGGCGCGTATTCCTTCGCCATTGTCCTGGATATAGACACAATAGCGATCATCCTCCAGCGTCGTGCGAATGGTTATAACGGGCTTATCAGATGTGTTGTACTTGATCGCATTGGTAATCAGATTCAGATAGACTTGGCGCAGGCGGTCGGCTTCCGCTTTAACCTCAATACCCGCCGCGCGCGCTCCAAACTCTATCTTAGTGTCCGCCTGCGATGCCAGGCCATGACAGGTCGCCACGGCCCGTTCCAGGGTTTCTTCTGGATCAACCCGTTGCAGAATCCAGGGTACCTGTTCGCCCTCCAACCGTGCCAGGTCCAGGATTTCATCCAGCAATCGTGTCAGGCGCATGCTCTCTTCCAGAATGATGCCGGTAAAACGCTGGGTCTCCTCAATAGTCATATCTGGCGTTTCCAGCAGGATTTGTGCGAAGGAGCGAATGGAGGTCATGGGTGTGCGCAGTTCATGGCTGACCTGACTCAGGAAGTCATCTTTCTGCATATCCAGTTGTTTCAACCGCTCATTGGCGTCGCGCAATTGACGTGCGGTTTGCTGCAACTGGTGGGATTTGACTTCCAACTGTCGACTGTAGTCGATGACCTGCTGCGTTTCATCGACGATCTTCATCAATTCATCCAGGCTGATGGTTTCCCCTTTCACCACCTGGGAAATCATCGCCCGGGCCGTCGCCGCCCCGACACTGCCCGCCAGTTCCCGTTCCAGATGACCGATAAACTCATCATCGGCGCGCGGCAGATGGCCGGATACCCCCTGTTTCTTGGCAAAATCGCTGAACAGGCGATAGGCGGTATTGGTGCCCAGAATTCGCTGGGCCAGGACAAACAGATCGCTGCTGGCGGCATAGCGGCGGATGAAACGGGATTCATTGTCAGCCGGTGCGCGGAAAACATCGATGAACAGGGCGCCCTGTAGCCGTTCCAGCGGTTTTGGGTCAAAAATCACGGAGACGATCACAAACAGAAATGTGTTGATCGACAGGCTCCAGAACAGGGCATGGACCAGTGGGTCCATGTCGGTTAATCCGAACAACGCCTGAGGCTGTAGGAAGCCAATCCCCCATGGTCCATTCTCAATGACGCTGAGCGGCATTACAAACTGGCCTTCAAAACTTGGGAAGAACAAGGTGTACAGCCATAGCATGAAACCCGCCGCAAGCCCGGCAAATGCCCCTTTCGCGGATGCCTGGCGCCAATACAGGCCGCCGATCAGACTGGGCAGAAATTGGGCAACCCCCAGAAAGGCGATCAGGCCAATGGATGCCAGGGCATCTGATTTGGCGCTGAGCCTGAAATAGACAAATCCCAGCAGCAGCACCAGACAGATACTGACTCGGCGGCTGAATAACAGCAGCTTTCGGATGTCGCCACTGGCCTTCATCTCAATCCAGGGCAGCCGCAGGGCAAGGGGCATAACGACATGGTTCGATACCATGGTCGACAACGCAATGCAGGCGACAATCACCATGGATGTTGCCGATGAAAATCCTCCCAGAAATGCAATCAGCGCTAAGGTGTGCTGATTCATCGCCATGGGCAGGGTCAGCACGAACATGTCCGGATTCGCGGTTTCAGGCAGGAACTTCAGTCCCGCTATAGCGATAGGCAGCACGAACAGACTGATCAGCATCAGGTAAAGCGGGAACATCCAGGATGCCGTGAACAAGTGCCGCTCATCCGAATTTTCGACAACGGTGACCTGAAATTGTCGGGGCAGGCAGATTACGGCCGTCGCCGCCAGAAATGTCAGGCTGACCCAACGCGGGCCGAAAACATCCTCAGTATTCAGAAAATCTGGCGGCGCCCAGGAGAAGACTTCCCCGGGGCCATCCGCGAGGGAAAAGACGACAAATAACCCAACCGCCAGCAGGGCGAACAGCTTGACCAAGGCTTCCAGCGCGATGGCAGCGACCACCCCGTGATGGCGTTCATTCGCATCAATATTGCGGGTGCCAAAGACAATTGTGAAGATCGCCATGCCAAACGCAATCCAGAAGGCAGTTGTGTAGTCCGGATCGCCAAAAACAGGATGGGCAAGATCGCTTACAACAGTGCCGCTGATCACTTGAAAACTGTTGGTCACCGCCTTTAGCTGCAGCGCGATATACGGCGTCGTGCCGATCACCGCGATCAAGGTGACCAGCACGGCCAGGCTTTCGCCCTTGCCATAGCGGGATGACAACAGGTCAGCGATGGAGGTGATGCGGTGAACGCGCCCGATGCGGACCAGTTTTCGCAACAGATACCAGAATCCAATAAAGACGATGGTTGGACCAATATAGATGGTCGCAAATTCCAACCCGCTTCTTACCGCCGATCCGACCGCGCCATAAAATGTCCAGGACGTACAATAGACCGAAATAGACAGGGTATAGATCAGCGGCGATTGGAACAGGCCGGAAGACCCGGTGCGTGCCTTCTTGTCGCCCCAGAATGCGACAAAGAACAACAGGATCACATATCCCAACGATACCGCAAAGACGAGATTACCCGACAGCATTAGGGGGGAGAATCCTGCGGATCCATGACCAGGGGGTCATTGGTTTCGGGCGTGTTCAAACGCCGTGCGTTCCAGGCCGTTAATACCACGGCCAATGTCCACAGACCGAACAGATACACGACGATTGCGGGAATGCCCGCCAGGCCTGGCTCAGGTCCGAATAAATGGATCATTGGCTTCATGATCAGCAGGGTGAAAACAACAGGAATGATCATCGCGATGTCGCGGGATTTGCGAATGGTGGTCGCGAAGGCGGCGCCGGAAATTGCGGTCCGTTGCGTGCGGCTCATGTCAATTCCCCTGAACGGCTGCTCAGTTGCTGGACGGTTTCAATAATGTGCTGGTTTGAAAATGGTTTGGTCACAAAGGCATTAGCGCCAATCTCTTCGGCCATGCGGCGATCCTGGCTTTGGCCTTTTGCGGTCAGGATGATGATCGGGATATCCTTCACGGTCTCGTCGGATCGCACGGCCTTCAAGACTTCAAACCCGTTCATTTTGGGCAGCATCACATCCAGAATGACAACATTTGGTTTGTCTGCGCGGATGCTGTTCAAGGCCGCTTCCCCATCGGTGACAGATGTCACATCGCAGCCTGATCGGTTCAGGATAAAACTGAGGGATTCAACAATATTTGGTTCGTCTTCCGCGACCAATACGCGTGTCGTCACAGCCATACCCTCCCCAATAGCATCATGCCGGTTGTTCCAGCTTATACACAGAACGGTAACGCTGGACCGCAGGTTGCGCAATGATTACGACATAAGGGTCGATTCGAAAGGGCTGGCCGATTTACCTGGTTCCACCAGGGGCGCTTGCTCTCGATAGGCGCAGGCGCGCCGCGTGCACAGCCTGCAACTGGGGCCGACAGGCACTTCCAGCGCGGCGGCGTTTAAATCCAGCCCATCGGCATAGATCGTGCGGTCCGCATACAGAATGTCACAGGCGATCATCACGCTGACAAGATGACGGGGGGCATTGAACCGGCTCTGCGCCTTACCCTGGGCGCGGGCGATGAACAGAAACCGCTCCCCATTCGGGAATTCTGCAATCTGCCGACAGATTGCCCCTGGCGTTTGGAACGCATTATACACTGCCCATAAAGGACAGGCATTCCCGTATCGAGGCAGGGGCAGGCGGGGCAGGGGCATTCGCTTGGTGATGAAACCTGCCGGGTCCGTGCGCATGAAGGCAAAGGGCACTCCTTCAGCACCCGGGCGCTGTAGCGAAACCAGGCGATGGCAGATCTGTTCATAGCTGGCCCCATATTTTCGGGCAAGATATTCAATGTCATACCGCGCGCGCTCTGCATCTTCCAAAAAAACCTGATAGGGCATCAGCAGACAGGCCGCACCATAAGAGGCCAGAGCCCCTTGCGCACGGCTGCGGGCTTCATCGCTGCGCAACAAGGGGGATGTTTCAACCAGTGTATCAAGCACCTTGCGCAAGGCAAAGCGACAGATCAGCCGGGCGATCTGCAACCGATAACCCGCAGCCGGTGCACTGTCTTCAATATGGAAAACCTTTGTCGATTCGTTGAATTCGACATTGTTCCAGACCCGATCCCGATCCATTTGATCGCTGGTCACGAACTGGACGGCAATACCAAAGCGCCGTGTCAGATAATCAATCATTTTAGAATCAACGGGGATCGCAAAGGCATCGATTTCCCGGCGCAAAGATTCTGCCGCCTGTTCGATTTCTGGAAAATGGTTGTTCCGATCCAAGATAAAATCGTCCACTTCCTCCAGAGGAGTCATGGCGGCGGTCTCGGTATCAGCGGTATCAAAGAACTGTGCAATGCCTTCTGCAATTCCGGAAAGATTGGTGCTTTCCATGGCCAACATGGACTGAAATCGCTGCCTTTCCTGATCGTCCAGATCTGTGATCGTATCCAGGATTTCGGCGGTCGAGCGAATGGTCGTGATCTTGGTCAGCATTTTGTGGATAGCCTCACCCAGATACGGATCCTGGTTCAGGCGATCTGACAAGGCGGCAACGGTTTCGTTACGATTGATATATGCACGATAAATCGCAACCATGGCTTTCGCCCATTCCGGGCTGCGGGCAACCAGATCCGCTGCGGAGCTTTCCCCGAGATCGAATTCCCGTAGCACCGGATCTGTTGCCAATTCTTGTATTTCCTGAACCAGACGACGTTCTGCTTCGCCGTCCAGCCATTCAATATCGACTTTCAGGTGGTCTGCCAGACCATTTAGCAGGCGCGAGGCAATGTTGCGCTTGTTGCGTTCAATCAGGTTCAAATACGAGGCGGAGATCCCCAAACGCTGTGCCAATTCCGTTTGAGATAGTCCAAGTTTTAGTCGCCGGTCTCTAATTTTTAAACCGATTGCTGATTGCGCCATCGTTAATATCCTCGCCCATGGGCTGAAATTACGTGGGGTAAAGTTACCTAATGATCGGCTAAATCGTTAGAAAGTTTCGTTTTTGTGCGGTGCGGGGTAAAGTTTTGACAGTTCACAGACTTAATTTTGTTTATCTTTTACAAGAAAATCATTTTAAGTCAATGAGTTATTGAATTTTTGACAAAACTAATTTACAGATGTGCCTGCGTCGCGGAAATTCATCACCCATAACGGGGATGCGGCCGCACGTCGGCCGCTCTTGCGTTGATAAGGGGGCGGATGCGCAAACGAGATTTGAACAATAGGAGGAAACAGAACATGGGTGGTTTCATTAAACCGGTAAACCGTCGTACCCTGCTTAAGGGCTCGGCTGCTTTGGGGGCGGCTGCTTTTGCCTCTCCTTATTTCTTCACCAAGGGTGCCAGCGCCTACGTGAATGACCCAACGAACAAGAGCAGTGTTGTGCTTGGTTTCAACGTACCGCAAACGGGCGCATATGCAGATGAAGGTGCGGATGAATTGCGCGCCTATCAGCTGGCAGTTGAGCACCTGAATGGTGAGGGTGATGGCGGCCTGATGAACACGATGAAGCCGCTGGCCCTGAAGGGTAACGGCGTGTTGGGTAAAAAGGTCGAATTCACCACAGGTGATACACAGACGAAGTCTGATGCGGCCCGCGCTTCTGCCAAGCGTATGATTGAAAAAGATGGTGCGTTGATGATTACCGGTGGGTCGTCATCGGGTGTTGCTATCGCGGTTCAGTCTCTGTGTCAGGAAGCTGGCGTTATCTTCATGGCCGGCCTGACCCATTCGAATGACACGACGGGTAAAGATCGTCGTCGCAACGGGTTCCGCCATTTCTTTAACACCGAAATGACGGGTTCTGGCCTGGCGCCGGTGCTGAAAGCCAATTACGGCACGGATCGTAAAGCCTATCACCTGACGGCTGACTATACCTGGGGCTGGTCTCAGGAAGGGTCGATCAAGAAGTATACCGAAGCCATGGGCTGGGAAACGGTCAATGCCGTTCGCACGCCACTGGGTGCTGGTGACTTCTCTCAGTACATCACGCCTGTTCTGAATTCCGGCGCCGATGTGCTGGTGTTGAACCACTATGGCAAGGACATGGTCAACAGCTTGACCCAGGCGGTTCAGTTCGGTCTGCGTGACAAGATGGTCAATGGTAAGCAGTTCGAAGTCATTGTTCCGCTGTATTCCCGTCTGATGGCACAGGGTGCCGGCGATTCCGTTAAAGGAATCTTCGGGTCCACCAACTGGCATTGGTCGCTGCAGGATGAAGGCTCCAAAGCTTTCGTGAAATCCTTTGGTGCGAAATATGGCTTCCCGCCGTCACAGGCAGCACATACCTGCTATGTTCAGGCGCTGCTGTATGCCGATGCGGCTGAGCGTGCTGGTACGTTCGACCCATGTGGCATTGTTGATGCGCTGGAAGGCTTTGAGTTCGACGGCATGGGCAACGGCCCGACGCTGTATCGCGCCGAAGACCACCAGTGCTTCAAGAAAGTGCTGGTTGTGAAGGGTAAAGAAA
This sequence comes from Hwanghaeella sp. LZ110, assembly GCF_048892525.1. Taxonomy (NCBI): domain Bacteria; kingdom Pseudomonadati; phylum Pseudomonadota; class Alphaproteobacteria; order Rhodospirillales; family Aestuariispiraceae; genus Hwanghaeella; species Hwanghaeella sp. LZ110. Next base: position 55,686 of record NZ_JBLZHT010000008.1, read on the forward strand.
ACCCGTCGTCACAGTTTGACTTGCTGGAAGTCGTCCAGGAAGTTCCAACTGAGCAGGTCACGTATGATTCAAGCGAAGGTGAGTTTGCAGGGGACCTTGGTGCCTGCAACGCCGGCTAAAAGGATCATCTGATCTAGTTTCGGATAAGGCAGTCGTCCCAAAGGGGCGGCTGCCGACCGAATCCAAGGGCTGTTCAGGTTTATATTCATTACTTTTGAAGAGGGGAGGGCGGTCGCCATGGATGCGATTCTCCTGCAGGTTCTAAACGGACTCGACAAGGGGGCGGCCTACGCATTGATTGCGTTGGGGCTGACCTTGATTTTCGGGACCTTGGGGGTCGTGAACTTTGCTCATGGCGCCTTGTTCATGTTGGGCGCGTTCTGCGCGGTCACGATCAACAAGGTGCTGACGCTCCAAAAGGTGGTTCTGTCCCAGACGGAGACCACGGCCTGGGGCACGCCGTTGGAGATACGCACACCTTTGGCGCAGGAATGGTTTGGCGATCTTGGTCTCACGATCATCGACTTTTCTGTCCCTATTTCGATAATTGCTGCAATTCCGGTCATGTTGCTGATCGGGGTGGTGATGGAGCGCGGGCTGATCCGTTACTTCTATAAGCGCCCGCATGCAGAGCAGATTTTGGTGACCTTTGGTCTTGCCATCGTTTTGCAGGAAATCATCAAGGCCTTCTTTGGTGCCAATCCAATTCAACAGAACGCGCCGGAAATGCTGCAGGGGGCGATTGATTTTGGGGCATTGTTCGGCAATCCAGGCGCCCTGGTTTATCCTTTATGGCGAATGGTTTACCTGGCCTTTTCCGTGATTGTGATTCTGTCCGTCTTTGCCTTCCTTCAATTCACAACATTCGGGATGGTGGTCCGTGCGGGGATGGCGGATCGCGAAACCGTGGGCTTGTTGGGAATTGATATTGATCGGCGATTTACGATCGTCTTTGGCATCGCCGCGGTGGTCGCCGGAACAGCAGGGGTGATGTACACACCTATCCTGCCACCGGATTATCATATGGGGATGGATTTCCTGGTTCTGTCCTTTGTCGTCGTCGTTGTTGGTGGGATGGGCAGTCTTGGCGGGGCTGTATCCGCAGGCTTCCTTCTGGGTATCCTGCAGTCCTTTGCGTCAATGTCGGAAATTCGGGATCTCTTGGCGAAGGTTGGAATCATCGGCCTGGATCAAATCATCATTTATCTAATCGCAATCGTCATTCTGTTGGTCCGCCCGCGCGGTCTGATGGGACGCAAAGGCGTGATGGAGTAGGGCCATGTTGTCATTGTTTACAAAATCGTCCGAAAAGTCGGACCTGCTTCTTCTCGCGCTGTTTGCCGTTGTCGTTTTCGCCATGCCGATCTGGCTGGCTCCCTTCGGGGCTGCCTATCCGGATCTGATGCAGCGCTTTGCGATCTACGGCATATTTGCGACTGGGTTTAATATCCTGTTTGGTCTGACCGGTTATCTGTCTTTTGGCCATGCTGCCTTCCTGGGTGTCGGGTCCTATACTGCGGTCTGGACATTCAAATTGCTGGGCATGAATCCGATTCCGGCAATCATTGCTGCCATCATTGTTGCGGGCCTGTTTGCATTGCTGATTGGGTTTATCAGCCTGCGTCGCTCTGGGATCTACTTTTCGATCCTGACGCTTGCCTTTGCGCAAATGTGTTACAATCTGGCCTATTCGGTTCTGACGCCGATTACCAATGGGGAAACCGGCCTGCGGGTGTTGCGCGATGATCCCCGTCTGTTTGATGCGCCAACCGTTGGCGATGGGGGGCCGTTGATCTCCCATATCGCAGGGATTGAGATGACTGGCATGCCCGGATTCTATTTCGCTGCCGTACTGCTGGTCATCATGGTCGGGTTGGCGATGCGGATTTTTCGGTCTCCCTTTGGGATGATGCTGAAAGCCGTAAAAACCAACCAGACCCGGCTGAACTATACGGGCGTCAATACGCGACCCTATACACTTGCGGCCTTTGTTATCTCTGGCATGTATGCCGGTCTGGCAGGGGCTCTTTTATGTGTGATCGATCCCCTGGCCGGGGCGGAGCGTATGCAATGGACGGCCTCTGGTGAGGTTGTGCTGATGACCATTCTGGGTGGGGTCGGTACGATCATTGGACCAATCCTGGGGGCGGCGCTGATCAAGTATTTTGAGAATATCTTCTCGGCCTTCAACGATCAGACATTGAACGATATCTTCAGCTTCCTGCCGGATCAATTGCGAGAAGGTGTTGTTTCCGTGACCTCCCTTTTCGTGGGCGAGGGCTGGAATTTGAGCCTGGGTATCCTGTTCGTAATCATCGTTGTTTTCCTGCCGGGTGGCGTCACAGAGGGACTGAACCGCATCGGCAGGTTCGGATTGCGGCGACTGGGGATAGGACGCAAATCAAAAAATGAGGATGAAACCTCACCCGCACCGGGAGAATAGTCATGGGCATTCTTGAAGTAAGAGATGTGAATAAGAATTTCGGGGGCCTGAAGGCGCTGCACAATGTCAATCTGGATGTCCAGGAAGGCAGCGTTCACGCCATCATTGGGCCTAATGGTGCGGGGAAATCCACCTTACTGAACTGCTTTATCGGGCGCCTGACACCGGATACCGGGTCGGTGATGTTTAACGGATCATCGCTGTTGGGCCTGAAACCGCATGAGATAAATCAGGCCGGTGTGGTGCGGGTGTTTCAGACGCCTGAGATTTTCTCAGAATTATCTTTGCTGGAAAATGTCATGATCCCGGCATTTGCCAAACGGGACGGCGCTTTCAAATTGAATGCTTTTTCTGATGTCGCCCGTCATGGCGAAATCCGGGAAAAGGCAATGCATATGTTGGAAGAAGTCGGCCTGGCCAATGATCGGGATAAGACGTCCTCCAGCATGTCGCGCGGGGACAAGCGCCGATTGGAACTGGCAATGTGTCTGGTTCAGGATCCGGTGCTGCTGTTGTTGGATGAACCAACGGCGGGGATGTCTCGCGCCGATACGAATGCAACAATCGATCTGTTGAAAAAGATTGGTGGCCGGGGCATCACCAAGATCGTGATTGAGCACGATATGCATGTTGTATTCTCTCTGGCGGATCGGATTTCCGTTCTGGCTCAGGGGACGGTAATTGTTGAAGATGTTCCCTCCAAAATAAAAGGGAATGAAAAGGTTCAAGAAGCTTATCTCGGGGGAGCGCATCTATGAATGGGACACAAAGAGCCGCGCGCGTTCAACCGGCGGCGACCTCTGGCGGTGATACCGCCTATTTCGCAGTTCATAATCTGCATGCTTATTATGGTGAAAGCTATATCGTTCAGGGCGTTAGCTTTTCCATCAAGGAAGGCGAAATTCTTGCCCTTTTAGGGCGCAATGGGGCGGGTAAGACCTCAACATTACGGGCGTTGGCGCGCGTGGCTTCTCCAGAGTTACGACAGGGGGAGGTCTGGCTGGATCATGAACCCCTGCACACGATGGAGGCACATCAGGCCGCCCGAACCGGTATTGGTCTGGTGCCGGAAGATCGACGCATCATTCAGGGCCTGACCGTGCACGAAAATCTGCAATTGGCACAAATCGCCCCACCGGTCGGCTGGCCAATTGAACGTTTGTATGAATTGTTTCCGCGTCTGGGAGAACGCCGCAGTCAGGAGGGGACAACCCTGTCGGGCGGAGAACAGCAAATGCTGGCTGTTGCCCGCGCCCTGGCGCGCGATGTGAAACTGTTGCTGTTGGACGAGCCCTATGAAGGTCTGGCCCCCGTGATCGTGCAAGAGATTGAACGGACGCTGGAAGAAATCAAGAAATTGGGCATGACGACCATCATCGTAGAACAGAATGCCATTGCGGCCCTGCATCTCGCAGACCGCGCCCTGATCCTGGATATGGGCCAGGTGGTGTTCGACGGCACCGCAAAGGAAGTGCTGGATAACGCGGAACTGCGCCAGGAATATCTGGCGATTTAATCAAGGGCGTCTCTGTGAGGAATTGACTTTTGGCGCGAAAACGCCTATCTGTCATGTGTGTCATAAAGAGCATTTTGAGTTGGCGTCACCTGTAAATCGGCCTGCTCATGTGGATGGTAAACTCTGCAGGGAGTTTATTCGCAGGACACTTCGGGTGGTTTCCGAACCCATTGAGCTAAGGAAACGCTGCTACTGCGACACCTAAATTAGCGCACGGATCCCACACGGGTTCCGTGCGTATTTGTTCCTGAAAAAGCTGTGACAATTGACCAAATTGTGCCGTCGTTTCGTTGAATGCATTCCAGAATTGCAGTGCCGGAGACATGACGGACAGCCATCAGTCGAATTTTACGCGAGTATCTGTCACCGAAGTATAGTGGTGTTCCAATTTGGACAATGTTTGAGACAAAGTTTGGGACTTCATCAAAAGATGTCAGTCCGATTTGCGCCATTTCTTTGGCGTGTTCTCTCCAAATATGTATGGCTCCGAAGCCCCTGTTCGGACCCACATGCTTTCCTTGAAAGAGAAAAATGTCTCCCGTCGGAATGATATCAATTTTGGATTTAATTTGGGGTACATTTCCAAATATGTATGATCCTGATCTTGGGTTTATTAGCAGTTTTTTTTGACATTCTTAATACTTCGCTTCTTAATTTTCTGCTGATGCTATAGGCCTCTGGTATGAAGTGCTATCAGCTTGTTGAAGCTGTTATAGCGCGAAGAAGAGGGTTTCAAGCGATCCATGATTGGATGGCTTGTAGTAACCTATCGATTTTATTTACTCCTAACATCGAATAGAAGAACTGACGGTAAATCTGCCTGTCTTTCCGATTCTCAAAGATCGTTCAGATTGAGGTGTCGGGGGATCAGCGCTAAAGTGATCAAAATAGTTAGATGTCGAAGAATAATGTTAGGGAGGGTACATCAATGACAACATCATCGGGTCCAAAAGATCGCTACACAAAAGGCATGACTGTCCGTCGCAGTGTTCTGGGCGACAAGCATGTCGACCGTGCTGAAGCCAATAAGACTGATTTTGATATTCCCTTTCAGAATTTCATCACGGAAGGGGCCTGGGGCACCGTCTGGGCGGGAGATCATTTCACCAAGCGGGAACGCAGTCTGGTGACGATTGCCTTATTGGCGGGTCTTGGTCATTACGATGAGGTTGCGATGCATGTTCGCGCCAGCCGCAATACAGGCGCCACGGCGGAGGATATTCGCGAAGTGATGATGCATGTCGCAGTCTATGCAGGGGTGCCCGCCGCGAACAATGCCATCAAATATGTGAAGCGTGAATTGGCCGCCATGGCCGAAGAAGAAAAAGCAGGAGAATGACGCCATGACGGATTCTTTGTCGCCGCGCGATTGGGCCAGCCACCCCGCCTATATAGATCCTGGATACAAATCGACCGGTCTGCGGGGCCCAAAGCAGCCCCTGATCAAACTGCCAACAGGGTTGGGAGAGGGGTTGGGGCCGCGCTTTGGGAAGGACCATGTCTTTGAGCATGATGCCGACCTGACCCGCAACGGGCGCGTGAATGGCGAACCCCAGGGCGAGCGTATTATCGTCACCGGCCGCGTGTTGGATGAGGATGGTCGCGCAATCCCCAATACCCTGGTGGAAATCTGGCAGGCCAATGCGGCCGGGCGGTATGTTCACAGCAAGGACCAGCATGATGCGCCCCTGGACCCGAATTTCTTTGGCGCCGGCCGGTGCGCCACCGATGATCAGGGTGTCTATCAGTTCATGACCATTAAGCCAGGCGCTTATCCCTGGCCGAACCATTTCAATGCCTGGCGCCCCAATCACATCCATCTGTCGCTGTTCGGACCCAGCTTTGGCACAAGGCTGGTGACTCAGATGTATTTTCCGGGAGATCCGCTCTTGGCGCTGGACCCGATTTTTCTGGCAACGCCGGAGGGTGCACGGGATCGCCTTGTCGCGGATTTCGCAATTGATGTGACACAAGAGGCCTATGCGTTGGGATATCGCTTCGATATCGTTCTGCGTGGCCGCAACGCTACCCCGATGGAGGAGTGAACCAATGTCAAAGCTGGGTCAAACCCCGTCACAAACCGTCGGGCCCTATTTCGCCTATGGCCTGACGCCCACACAATATGGCTATCCGTTGAAAAGCGCTGCCGGGCCGGAAGTGGAAGGGTTGGCAGAAGCAGGTGGCCCGCGTATTCGCCTGGAAGGGCGCGTATTGGATGGCCAGGGGGCAGTGATCGAAGACGCCATGCTGGAAATCTGGCAGGCGGATGCACAGGGACGCTATCCTGGTGCGCCCGGCGGCGCAAACAGCGGGTTCACGGGATTTGCGCGCTGTGGAACGGGCACGGCACCGGACAAATCCTATCGTTTCGAGACTGTGAAGCCTGGCTGTGCGGAGCCTGGCTGTGCGCCCCATATCAATATGATCGTGTTTTCCAGGGGGCTGTTGTCCCACGCCTATACGCGGGTTTACTTCCAGGATGAAGCCACCGCCAATGACAGCGATCCCGTTCTGGCCCTGGTGCCGGAAGACCGACGCAATACGCTGATCGCCAAACGTCTGGAGACGGATCAGGGAATTGTTTATCGCTTTGACATTCGCATGCAGGGGGATGGGGAGACTGTGTTCTTCGACCTGTGACTTTATGCTCAGGGGGGAGGCCTCGACCGTCTCTTCCAGTTGGGATAGAGTCAGAGAAACAAAACATTTGAGGAGACGATATCATGACCGCAGCAATCGTTGGCTGGGCCCATACGAAATTTGGGAAGTTAGAAGATGAGGATGTTGAAAGCCTGATCGGGCGTGTTGCCGAACAGGCGTTAGCCGATGCTGGTGTTGCGGCGGAAGATGTCGATGCGATCTATCTGGGCTGGTACAATGGCGGCTTCTCCAAGCAGGATTTCGGGTCGTCTCTGGTCATGAACTCTGTCGATGGATTGCGCTTTAAACCATCAACACGGTTGGAAAATGCCTGTGCGACCGGATCGGCTGCGGTGCATCAGGGCGTGAACTTCCTGGAGGCGAAACAGGGGCGCATCGTATTGGTCATCGGTGTGGAGAAGATGACGTCAACGCCCGGACCTGAGATTGGTGGTATCCTGTTGCAGGCGTCCTACCTTAAGGAAGAAAGCGGTGTCGAAGGGGGCTTTGCAGGCGTCTTTGGGCAGATCTGCAATGGCTATTTCCAGAAGCATGGCGATCAGTCCGACGCGCTGGCGACCATCGCGGCCAAAAATCACAAAAATGGCTGTGACAATCCCTATGCTCAGATTCGCAAAGATCTGGGATTTGAGTTCTGCCGCACCGTTTCGGACAAGAACCCGATTGTCGCGGGACCTTTGAAACGCACGGATTGTTCGCTGGTATCGGATGGCGCTGCGGCGCTGGTCATGGCCGATATGGATACCGCCTTGGGCATGAAGAAGGCGGTCGCTTTCCGGGCACGGGCACAGGTGAATGATTACCTGCCGCTGTCCCGGCGGGACATGACCTATCTGGATGGCTGTGCGCGCGCCTGGGATCAGGCGTTTACCAAGTCCGGCCTGAAACTGGATGATCTGGATTTCGTCGAAACCCATGACTGCTTCACCATCGCGGAATTGATGCAATATGAAGCTATGGGCCTTGCCAAGCGTGGTGAGGGGGCGAAAGCAGCTCTGGACGGTGTTACTCAGAAAGACGGCAAGTTGCCGGTCAATGCGTCCGGTGGCTTGAAGGCAAAAGGCCACCCCATTGGGGCGACGGGCGTTTCCATGCATGTCTTAACCGCCATGCAAACCCGGGGCGATGCCGAGGATATACAGGTGAAGGATGCCAAGCTGGGCGGTATCTTCAACATGGGCGGTGCGGCGGTTGCCAACTACGTCTCCATTCTGGAGGCAGTGAAATAACCAGGAAAGGCCATGGCGGGTCATCACCACCACCATCACGTTGATCCCGAAGCAGGGGATGCGAAAGTGTTCTGGGCTGTGTTCGTGAACATGGCCCTGACGGTGGTGCAGATTGTCGGTGGTGTCCTGTCGGGCAGTCTGGCCCTGATCGCCGATGCCCTGCATAATTTTTCGGACGCGATTTCGCTGATCATTGCCTTCGTTGCCCGCAAGATCGCCAGGCGACCGGCGAATGAGGATATGACCTTTGGCTATGGTCGCGCAGAAGTCGTTGCCGCATTGGTCAATTATACGACCCTGATCGTGATCGGCCTGTATCTGGTCTATGAGGCCGTGATGCGGTTCTTTCAACCTGAACCAGTGGCGGGGTGGATGGTGGTCATCATTGCCGCTGTTGCGCTGGTGGTGGATCTGGTCACCGCCCTGCTGACCTATTCGATGTCCAAGGACAGCATGAATATCCGTGCGGCCTTCCTGCATAATCTGGCCGATGCGATGGGGTCGGTTGCGGTTATTCTGGCAGGCAGTCTGGTGATCCTGTTTGACTGGTGGCTGGTCGACCCCTTGGTGACGCTGCTGATTGCGGGCTATATTCTGTATATGGCTTTTAGTGAGATTGGCCCCGCCATCCGCATCCTAATGCTGGGCAATGCGCCCGGACTGGATACGCAAAAGGTGTTGAGTGATATTCGCGCCGTGCCTGGGGTGGACAGCATCCACCATGTCCATCTGTGGCAGATGCAGGAACACGAAAACGCCCTGGACGCCCATGTCGTGATTACAGAAGGCAAATGGTCGCAGGCCGATGCGATCAAACATGCGATCAAAGACCGCTTAGCCTCCCACTTCCACATCCACCACGCCACATTGGAATTGGAATGCACCCATCATGCCTGCCCAGAACCCCAGACGATCGGGCACGCGGCAGAAGACAGTCCTGCGCTCAAACATACCCATCACCATTAAGGCAATGCTCTAAACCCGATATGCCTCCAGTGCGTCCAGGTCGAAGGTGAAGCCGGTGCCGGGGCGGGTGGGGATGTCCAGGGTGCCGTCTGGGTTGATTGTCACCTTCTCGCGGAACAGTGGGGCGAACCAGGGCATATATTCGATGAATAGGCAGTCGCTGGTGACCAGGGACAGGCTGTGTTCGGTAAACAGGTGAGGGGAGAAGGGGATGCTGGCCGCCGCCATTTGGCCGATGACCCGCCGAAATTCCGTATAGCCGCCCATGCGCTGAAGATCGGGCATCAGGATATCGGCTGATTTCTGCTCAATCATATCCCGGATGCCATAGCGCAGATATTCCGTCTCCCCAGATGCCAGGGCCATGGGGATGGCGGTGCGGATTTCTGCGTGACCGGCGCGGTCCCAGGTGGGGACGGGCTCTTCAAACCAGAACAGGTTGTATGGTTCCAAGGCGCGCCCCAGTTGGATGGCTTCAGGCACAGACAGGCCCTGATTGGCATCGGCCATCAGTTTGATATCCGGACCAATGGTGTCGCGTACGGCTTCAACCCGTTCGATATTCTGTGCCAGGGGGATCTTACCCAGCCGGACCTTCATTGCCTTAAAGCCCTGTTTCAGGAAATCCTGTGCTTCCTGGACAAGATCAGTCGGGCTTGCGGCCAGCCACATCCCGCCGCTGGCATAGGTCGCGACACGCTGGCGGCTGCCGCCAAAGACCCGGTGTAGGTTCTGGCCGCTGGCCTTGCCCACAATATCCCAGCAGGCGATGTCGATTGGGGTCATGGCCATGACCGATATGCCCGCCTGGCCCAGGAAATTGCTGTTCTGGAACATGTCGGCCCATAGGGCTTCTGTCATAAAGGGGTCGCGGTTCAGGACCATCGGGACAAATGCCTGAACCATGGCTTCCAGAACCCGCAATTTCTCAATACCGAATGCGAAGATATGCCCTTCACCCTCAAGGCCAGTGTCCGTTGTCAGGGTCACCAGCAGGCAGGAGACGGAGTCTATGCGGTGAATGGAGGTCCGAAGCGGTTGCTCCAGAGGCAGGTCCACCCGCCGCAGGGTAATGTCTGTAATCAGCATGGCATGTCGCACTTTCGGCAAAGGTCAAAAATCATCCTGCCCCTACAATGAGCGGAATGGACCGATGCTGCAATCTGACTCAGTGCGGTTTCGCTTCTGTCGTTATGCTGAACGATTCAGATTTTGGTTTCTCTGACAGGGTCCCTGTCTCAGACAGGGCGGGGTTGATCTGATTGATCGCGCCCGCTGGCGTCTTTGGCGGTTTTTCACCACTGTCGGTCTTATGCGAAGATTTCAGAGTGGGTTTGGGTAAGGCCTTTTCTGAGATGTGGCTGTAATTGCCTTCGATCTTGGCACCGGCAGCGACCTCGATCACTTCATGGCGGACATCCCCGATCATCGTGGCGGTCACGTTCAACTTCACGATCTTGGCTTCGATGCTGCCAAAAACAGAGCCGTTGATAATGGCTTCCTGCGATTTGATCTGGCCGGACACTTCACCGGTTTTTCCGACCGTTACGGAACGACAGCGAAGATTTCCCTCCAGCTTTCCATCCAGCAAAAGATCGATGTCGCCATCAATATCGCCTATCACAGACATGCCCTCAGCGATGTGAGACCGTTGCGCGGGGCGCGTCTCTGTGACTGGCCGTGGTTGCTCCCGATCCTTTGAACCGAACATATGGTACTCCTCCTCCCCATAAGAACCAGATGTAGAAATCCTTAACTAATTGTTAATCAATGTAGATTAGCCTGCGACAAGGTTCAACCGTCGCATTGTTAAGATTTCAAAAAGGCTTCGTGAATGGGAAGAGAGAACCTATTCCGCAGCTTCAGAGTCGGCGGACGATTCCAATTCAGCGATGAATTTCTCGGCCTCCAGGGCAGCCATACAGCCCATGCCTGCGGCGGTGACGGCCTGTCTGTAAATCTTATCCTTCACATCGCCCGCAGCGAAGACACCGGGTCGATTGGTGGCCGTCGAATCCGGCGCGGTAATCAGATATCCTTCCTCATCCATCTCCAGGTGGCCCTTGAAGACAGCGGTCGCGGGATCATGCCCGATGGCAACGAATATGCCATCGACGGCAAGTTCGGACACGGCGTCTGTGTTTCGATTGCGCAGTTTCAGGGATTCAACACTGGGGGGATTTTGAGAGCCACAGATTTCTTCAACCACCGTATCCCAGATTACCGAAACTTTTGGATGTTTGATCAGGCGGTCCTGCAGGATCTTTTCCGCACGCAAACTGTCGCGGCGGTGGATCAGGGTCACTGATTTTGCATGATTGGTCAGATACAGCGCCTCTTCGACGGCGGTGTTGCCGCCCCCGACGACGGCGACATCTTTACCCCGGAAGAAAAATCCATCACAGGTCGCGCAGGCAGAAACGCCCCCGCCCATGAAGGTCTGTTCACTGGGCAGGCCCAACCAGCGGGCCTGGGCCCCAGTTGCGATGATGATGCTGTCGGCCAGATAGACTGTGCCACCATCACCGATAGCCTTCATCGGGCGGCTGGTAAAATCAACATCCATGATCAGGTCATAATGGATCTTGGTGCCGACTTTTTCAGCCTGTTTTTGCATCTGGTCCATCAACCAAGGGCCCTGGATCACATCCTCATAGCCGGGATAATTCTCAACATCCGTGGTAATCATCAATTGCCCGCCGGGCTGCAAGCCTGCAACCAGCATGGGTTCCAGATTGGCACGCGCGGCATAGATAGCGGCCGTGTATCCTGCCGGTCCGGCACCGATGATCAGGACTTTGGTGTGATGCTGCTGGGCCATGAGATGTCCTCTGCTGGATTGTTGGTGGCGCGGGGGCGGTGATCTTTCGTCAAGATAATCACCCGGCCCGCATCCGCAACCGCTTCCTTGCGATTATTTCCGTGTCAGCAGAATAAATGAATAATCCGGGGCGGAAATGGCTGGGTCCGTTGGTGGCGGCCCGGGTTCTCGCCATGCTTCCTGCCATTGGCTGCGATCAAAGTCTGGGAAGAATGTATCAGCCTCGGGCTCTGCATCGACCTCTGTAATATACAGGCGTGTCGCAACAGGCAGGGTCTGGCGATAGATTTCTGCGCCGCCGATAACACTGATTTCATCGACTCCCATTTCTCGTGCCAGATTGCGCCCTCGGGCCAGGGCATCATCGATATGGGAAAACACCTCGGCCCCATCCGCTTTATAGCCCGCGTCGCGAGTAACAATCAGATTCGGGCGACCGGGCAGGGGCTTGCGGGGCAAAGATTCCCAGGTCTTGCGCCCCATCAGGATCGGCTTTCCCATCGTCATGCGTTTAAAGAAAGCCAGGTCACCGGGCAAACGCCAGGGAAGTCCCCCTTCAATACCAATGGCCCCATTGCGGGCAATGGCGACAACAAAGGCGATGTGAATTTCTGTCATGGTTTTGTTTTTACCTTTTTCGCCCGACTGGCCTTAGCCGAAGGCTTCTTGGTTCTGGCCTTACGTGCAGCCTTCTTCAACGCTGCGCGACGCCCTGCCTCCAGGCCTAACCGTGCCCAGTCTAACAGCAGGTCATCCTCGTCAAAGGCCTCATCGGGGCATTTGCGCAGAGCGGCGACGATGGTGGTGCCGGTTTTCTTCTGGTAGCTGAAGGGCGCGCAGTCTGCGGCATCGAATTGTGCCGCGGTCAGGGCATCGCTCTTCCAATACAGCGTGTCATTCAACACAATGCCAAACATCGCCCCGTCGATGAACAGGCCCGCGCCGCTGAACATCCGGCGCGGCGTGATGGGCCCCAGCGGCTCCAGTCGTTCACACAGCCAGTCCAGATAATCTTTGCTGACCGCCATGCCCTGCCGCCTAAACCGCGATCGGGGCTTTTATGGTGGGGTGCGGATTATATTCAGTAAGCGTAAAATCGTCGTACTGGAAACCAAAAAGATCGTGAACGCGCGGGTTCAAGGTCATTTTCGGCAACGGGCTGGGACTGCGCGTAAGCTGCAGGTCGGCTTGTTCCAGATGGTTCAAATATAGATGCGCATCGCCCAGCGTGTGGACGAAATCGCCAGGTTCCAATCGACAGGCTTGCGCCACCATCATCGTCAACAAAGCGTAGGAGGCGATGTTGAATGGCACACCCAGAAAAATGTCGGCGCTGCGCTGATAGAGTTGGCAACTCAGGCGTCCTTCGGCGACATAGAATTGAAACAGGCAGTGACAGGGGGGCAGCGCCATGGAGTCGATATCCGCCGGATTCCAGGCGCTGAGCATATGCCGGCGGCTGTCTGGATTGGTCTTGATGCTCTCCAAAAGGGTGCTCATCTGGTCGATGATGCGTCCGTCCGGTGCCGCCCAGGACCGCCATTGCTTGCCATAGACCGGGCCCAGATCGCCATTTTCATCGGCCCATTCATCCCAGATCGAAACACCATGTTCTTTCAGATAGGCGATGTTCGTGTCGCCTTTCAGGAACCACAGCAATTCATGGATAATAGAGCGCAGATGCAGCTTTTTTGTGGTCAACAGGGGGAAGCCCTCTGACAAGTCAAAACGCATCTGTCGCCCGAAAACAGACAGCGTTCCTGTCCCGGTTCGGTCGGTCTTTTCGATGCCGTTGTTCCGGACATCCTGCAGTAGATCTAGGTATTGCTTCATGGCGACACTATTAAAGAGGATTCTGAGGCAATCTGAAAACCCCTTTCATTCATTCGGGGAACTCCCTATATATATTTCGTCGAGCAATCGACTATGGCGCTAGAGGGCGCTGCGGAATAAGCGTAGTGGACCCGGGGGCAGTACCCGGCGCCTCCACCAATTTCGCCGATGGAGCCAGCGTAAAGATGGTCCCTCGGCACCTCCCTTGAAAGACAGGGAGGGACTATGGGGGCGAAATAGGATCGACACGCGTGGTAAAGGCAGATGTCTGCGTCCGGCATGGTACCGCCGTATCGGGCCAAATCGCTAAATGCGAACGATAACGACGAGATGGTTGCTGTCGCTGCGTAAGCAGTCTCGGTAACAAAGTCGTAATTCCTAGTGGACTCATCCTCTGCTAGGTGGGGCCTGGGGGGGCCTAGCAACAGAACCCCCCGTTTTCTGAAAAGCTGCCGATTGTGCAATATTTTTGATATTCCTCCGATTTAAGGAGGGAAGGTCGGTTCGATTAATCTGATAGTCACCTGCCTATGGCATTGATAGCGGGTGGTAAATATGAAACAATTAATAGCATAGGCTTATTTTAAGCCTGATTCTAGAGGATATGATGTCCCAGAAACGCAAAAACCGCTCTGAAATCGATGTGCCGTTGGATCGTGACAGCTTTATGCAAAGTATGTTGCGTGATTTGGCGGGGGTTTTGCAGGATTCCATTGGAATGCAAGAAGCCCGCGGGTTCGTGTCCATTGTCGGCGCGCGTATGGGGGATACTTTAAATACACTGTATCGGAAATCATTTGGCCAGAGCCGACTGACTGCAAACCAGGCGGTTGAAGCTATGGTTGATCTTAAGCAGCGCATTGACGGTGATTTCTATGTGATATCACAAGACGAAACGGAAATTGTGCTGGGCAATCGGAAATGCCCATTTGGGGAAAATGTGCGCGGTAGACCCGCCCTGTGTATGATGACATCAAATGTTTTCGGTCGCATCACAGCAGAAAATCTGGGATATGCCCGTGTCGAAGTCGAAGAATCATTTGCGCTTGGAAATGATCGATGTCTGGTTCGTATTGGGCTGAACCCGCAGGAGTCGGACAAGGAAAAAGCAAGCGGGCGAGAATATTTTCGCATTGATGAGGATCCCTAATGGCGGCCCCTCACCCAGAGGATAGCGATGAGGATGCAGCCCTTGCTATTTGGGGCTCTATTCCAGAGCCAATCCTTTTAATTGCAGCCGACGGGTTTGTTTTAAGAGGGAATGATCGCTTCGCCTCTGCTTTTGGCCATGTGATACGTCCGAAATCAGAGAAAAAGCTGACAGATATCTTCTCCAACTCGACGGAATTTTTTCAGCAGGCTTTAAGGGATTGGCTGGGAACCAGGGAGCCTTTGCCAAAAATTTTCCAACAAAGCGGGCAAAATGGCGTTTCGACGTCATTGCGTGTTGAAGGCTGGCGAACGCAGTATGGGGATCGCGCGGCCGTTATCTTAAGGTTTTTCCAGGGCAATCCCAGCATTGACCGTTTCATTGAATTGACGACGCTTGTCGATACCCTGAACAACGAATGCGCCAGACGGGCACGGATTGAGGATGAACTGCGCAGCCTATTGGGTCAGTTGAATGCCGTAAACAATATGCGTGATCTTATTATGGCGCAATTGAGCCATGATCTCAGGACCCCGTTGAATGCGGTGCTCGGGATGTCTGAATTCATCCTGTCTGAACCTTTTGGAAAGATGAATCCACGCTACAATGACTATGTTAATGACATTAAGCTCAGTGGCGAAATTCTGCTGGAACAGGTGAATTCTGCTCTGTCGATGACCGAAGACACGGATATTCTGGACCGGACGAAGGACCTTCTGGCGGATTTGTCAGACTGTCTGGATAGCTGTCATCGCGTCGCATCCCCAATTGCCCAGCGGCGCGGTATCGATTTGTTGGTGCCCACGAACATTCGCGCCCCCCGAATTCGGGCGGAAAAGACATTGGTTAAGCAAATTCTAATGAACCTGATTGGCAATGCCACGAAGCATATCGAAGAAGGCGGGCATATTAAGGTCGATGTGGATTGGCAAATGGGCTCTGACCTGAATGTCAGTGTGATTGATGATGGGCCCGGAATTGATCCTGAAAAGCTTGAAACTCTTTTGCGGTCTAATTCACGAGACGCCTATGCGACCAACAAGACCGGTTTTGGAATGGGATTATATCTTACAAGTCGATCTGCTGAGGCGATTGGCGCGCGAATCTCTATCGACAGCGCACCGGGGAAAGGGACAATTGCAACAATGACAATTCCCGCTGCGATGTTAGATATGTCCACGCTATAGCATTTCAAGGCGACGGTTTTTCGTAACCACAGGCGGGTATCAGCCACTGATCTGTGATGGGCGCTGCAGCCCACCCAGTTGCTGTCGCTGCGTAAGCAGTCTCGGTAACAAAGTCGTAATTCCTAGTGGACTTATCCTCTGCTAGGTGGGGCCTGGGGGGCCTAGCAACAGAACCCCCCGTTTTTCTGATCTCAATCGAGACTATGTCCATGCGCCTGGACTGTTATGCTGTGTTATTCGTTGCAGGCGGCTTTATCTTGAACCAGGCGATGTAGAGTGCTGGCAGGAAGAGCAGCGTCAGAACCGTCCCGACAATGATCCCCCCCATCATGGCATAGGCCATAGGCCCCCAGAAAATTTCCCGCGCGATTGGAATAAGAGCCAGGCTGGCGGCGGCGGCTGTCAGCATGATGGGTCGCATACGATGTTCTGTGGCCTCGATCACGGCGTTCCAGGGATCCATTCCAGACTTCCGCAAATCTTCAATTTGCACCACAAGGATCAGGGAATTTCGTATCAGGATGCCAATCAAGGCCAGAATCCCCAGAATCGCAACGAAACCAAGCGGAGCACCGCTTGAAACCAAAGCAGTGACAACTCCGATAAGACCCAACGGCGCGACAAGTACGACCAGAAATGCCCGTTGGAAGCTCTGCATCTGGATCATGATAATCGTTGCAATGGCCATCAGCATCATTGGGACAACCGCGATAATCGGGCCCTGGCCTTTCGCACTTTCCTCAACGGCTCCTCCGGTTTCTATATGGAATCCAGAGGGCAGGGAGTCGTTCAACTTTGTAATCTCTGGGGCTAAGCGGGAAACAATGGTGGCTGGTTGTGTTGAGCCAATGATGCTTGCCTTCACGGTTATTGTTGGCAGGCGGTTACGCCGCCAGATGGTGGGCGCTTCGGACTCGTAACTGATGTCTGCCACCGCCGACAAAGGAATTGGTGCACCGTTGCTGTTGGATAATTGAAGATTCTGGAGCGTTTCGATAGAGGCGCGATCCGCATCATCGGCGCGCCATACGACATTAATCAGGTAGATGTCGTCTCGCACCTGTGTTGCGACGGCACCGCCAACAACACTGTTCAGAGCAACTGCAATTGATTCCGATGTTACCCCTAGCTTTGCCGCCTTATCTTGGCGCACATTAACCCTCAGAACTCGGCTTGGCTCGTTCCAGTCGTAGACGGGTTCGCCAGTTTCGGGGTCCGATCCAATGATACCAGCGACTTTCTGCGCCAGTCGTCTTACGGCCTGGATATCAGGACCACTGATCCGGTACAATATGGGGCGACCGATCGGTGGTCCAATTTCCAGTAAGTGAACATAGGCATCGGTGCCTACAAAATCTTTCGTGACGATGGCTGCTAATTTCGTGCGAAGGCGATTTCGGGCCTCAATGTCCTTGGCGACAATTATGATCTGACCGAAATTCGCGGAGGCGGGTTGCACATCAACCGATAAGAGGAAGCGTTCGGTGCCACGCCCGATATAGGTAGACCAATGATCGATGTCATCGTCCCCTTTCAGGGCCGTCTCCTCAAATCGCTTGATCTGCTCCAGCGTTTCGTAAATTGACGCATTCTGTCGAACGGTCCAATCAACCAGCAATTCATCGCGATCTGACGCCGGAAAGAATTGCTGTTCCACAAATCGCATGCCGCCAACGGCGGATACAAACAGAATCAGGGTGACAATGATTGTGACCCATTTCCATTGCATGCAGAAAAGCAGGATGGTGCCGAACATCCGTCCAAAGCGGCCGGGCCCTTCATGATGGGATTTTATTGTCTTGGGCAGCAATGCCACACCAAGCAAGGGGGCAAAAAGAACCGCCACAACCCAAGAAATGATCAGGGCGGCGGCGATTACAACGAACAGAGTGAAGGTAAACTCGCCGGCGCTGCTGGAGTTGAAGGCCACGGGCATAAAGCTGGCGATCGTGACAAGTGTCCCAGACAGCATCGGCCAGGCTGTCGAGGTATAAACATACGTGGCCGCTTTATGCAGAGAGTCGCCGAGTTCGAGTCTGGAAACCATCATCTCTATGGCGATCATCGCATCATCAACCAGCAAACCCAGAGCAATGATCAGGGCCCCGAGTGAGATTCTCTGTAATCCGACGCCATAGACGTCCATCACAACAAAGGTTAGGGCCAAGACAAGCGGTATTGTGATGGCAACGACAAGGCCGGGACGCACACCCAGGCTGATAAAACTGACAATCAGTACAATGACGACGGCTTCGATCAGGGCTTTGATAAAGCCCCCTACGGCATCGACAACCAGATCGGCCTGATTGGACACCATATGAACACCAACACCAATGGGCAGTTCGGCGACCACCTTGTCCATCTCTGCTTCCAGGGCGGTGCCAAATTCTGTGATATTGCCCCCTTTTGCCATACCAACGGACAGGCCGATTGCAGGCTGTCCATTGAAACGGAACAGGGTTGTCGGCGGATCCACATATCCGCGGGTGATTGTCGCGACATCATCCAGGCGGAAGAAGCGGTTGTTGATGTTCAGATTGATCGCGCGAAGACTGTCTTCAGAGGTGAATGAACCGCTGACGCGAATACTGACCCGCTCCCCATCCCCTTCAATCGTGCCGGAGGGAGTTATTTCATTCTGGGCCTGAAGACGTTCCACGACCTGTTGTTCCGTCAGGCCAAGGGCGGCGAGCCTGCGGGTTGAGAATTCCAGATAGATCACCTCATCCTGCGCGCTGACAATATTGATTTTTCCGGCGCCCGGAACGGCCAGTAATCGGGTGCGCGCATATTCGACATAATCGCGCAACTTTCTTTTGCTCAACCCATCAGATGTGAAGGCGTAGATCATGCCAAAGACATCGCCAAAATCGTCATTGAATGTGGGCCCTACAACACCGGCAGGAAGGTCACTTTTTATGTCGGAGATCAGGTTGCGAACGCGCTTCCATTTGGCCGTCAAAGTTTTTGGATCCGTCGTGGCCTTCAGATTCAAATAGACAGTGGTATGTCCTGGCGTCGTGATGCTTTTCGTGTAATCGAAATCCTCTATATCTTCGAGCTTCTTTTCTATCCGATCGGTAACCTCATTGATGGTTTCCTCAGTGGTGGCCCCCGGCCAACTCGCCGATATCAGCATTGTCTTGATCGTGAAATCTGGATCCTCAGCGCGCCCCAGATTGTAGAAAGACAATGCGCCAGCGACCATACCCACAATCATGAAGTACCAGATCATGGAACGGTGGCGCAGCGCCCATTCGGAAAGATTGAACTTTGACGTCATTACTCTACGCTTTCTTCCAGACGAATGGTCTGGTTTTCCGAGAGGCTATGAACACCGGCAATGACAACACGATCTCCAATCGATAACCCTGCGGTTACGACGACGGAGTCAGGATCATTCGATGGGGCAAGTGATACGATCATGGATGTCACGGTTTGTGAGGTTTCATTCACGATCCAGACAAAGGTCTTTTCTCCGCGCCGTAGGATCGCCGTGGCAGGGATTCGCAACGCGCCATCTTTGACCTCTGTGTGCGGCGTGGCAAAAATTGTGGCGCCGATTCGGAAGGCGTAGTTAGCGTCATCCAGGGTCATCCGGACGCGTCTTGTCCGGGTCTTGGCATCCGCTTCCGGTGCGATTTCGCGCGTGTGGGCCTGGGCGCTAACGGTGTTGTCAGCATCCAGCGTAACCGTGAAGGGCATGCCTGGCTTCAGGGCCCTGGCCGTCTCTTCCGGTACATCAATTATTGCTTCAAGCGGGTCTGTTTGGGCAATTTCAATCACCGTCTCTCCGGCGTTGACGGTTTGTCCTAACTCTGCGGTCTTTTTTGTGACGACGCCGTTGATATCCGAAACCAGATTGGCGTAGCTGCGATCTTCATGGGCTGACGCGAGGCGGGCCTTTGCCTGGTCTACAGCGGCTTGGGCGATTTTTCTTTCGACAATTGCAGAATCCAGCGCCGCCTGGGACGACACACCTTTAGAAACAAGCCCCTGGGTACGCGCTTCGCTGTTCTGTGCGTTGCGTAACGCGGATTGCGCCTTGTCCAGCTCTGCTTCGCTTGACCGAATCGCAAGATCAAAAGTTGTTGGGTCCAATTGCGCCAGCATTTCGCCAATCGTGACGATGTCACCAATAGTGACGTTGAACTGAGTGATGCGACCCAGAAGCTGAAATGCTCGAACGGACTTGTAGCGCGCATCAATTGTGCCTGCGAATGTGGTGGATCGCATGATTTCGGGGCGCACTTCTAATGTCAGGACCGGACGTATAATCGGCTTTTCTTCCGATTGATCTGTGGTGTCATCACACGCCGTGAGTGCAAGAAGACCTGTCAGTATCAGAAAGAGAATGAGATTCCGTCTCATTTCTGTGTTGCTCCCCCCGTTGATTGATTCATGAGGATAGGCGCCACGACTTGGCCGGGTCGCAAAAGCTGGGCACCCGCCACAACAACCAGGTCACCGGGGTTGATGCCTTCCTTTATGAGGATATCCTTGGTCTGATAGCTATCGATAACAATTGGCGTTAGGGATGCGACATTCGTGTCGGGATTGATGGTCCAGACTGCTGGTTCGCCCCTTTTTGTAAAAAAGGCTGTCCACCGAACCCGGATCAGGGCGTGTTGGTTGAATTGTCCCAGACCAGCTACGGCTGCGCCCAAAGTCATTTCTGGTGGGGTGTTTTCAATGCCGATCTTTACCTGAATGGATCCTGTTGCGGGATCAACGACCTGCGATAGCTCGCGTGGTACGCCAATGGCGCTTATATTTGGCTGTGACAAAAGGTGGATTGTGATGGTGCCGTTTGGGGGGCCTGCTGCTATCAGCGCTTCTGGCACATCGAAAACAGCGTCGCGGTCGCCATCATTTGCGAAGGTAATGACCGGCATAGCTGCAGCCATGACTTGACCGACTTCCGCATTTCGTGCGGTCACGACGCCCGCTCGGGGTGCCCGCAAAACAGCATTGTCGATGTCATTCTGGACTGAAGACAGATCGGCTTTGGCATTTGACATATCCGCTTTCGCCGCCAGATATTCCTGTTTGGCGTCGTCATACAATTCACGCGTTGTGAAGCCCCGATCCAGTAGCGATTTTTTGCGGTCCAATTCGATCGTTGATTGGTTCAATGTCGCTTGGGCAGAGTGCAGGCTGGCCTTTGCAACCTTCAAATTTGATTCCAGTTGCGTCGTATCCAAGGTCGCAAGGACGCCGCCAGCTTCCACATGATCTCCCACATCGGCGGAAATTGATGCGACACGTCCACTTATCCGAAAGGAAAGATCGCTTTGGATTCGTGCTTTGATTTCCCCGGTCAGGGTGGCGGTGCCAATGATCGGTAGCTTTTCCGCTTTTACGACACCAACGCGCAATGGTTCCTTTGGGGCGTAAGCGACAGGATCGTCACATCCAGATAGCATCGCCAGTGTAATAAGCACCGTCGCGATACAGCGCATGACCCCGCCCTCAACAATACGGCATTTATGCAGGATAAGCAGATTTCTCATTCCGTGGGACCCTGTTTTACAGATAGCCGCATCTGGCGTGGGATCAGGCAAGGCGAGATGTCGTTTGGCAAAATTATATGGACCTGAGATTATGGTGTTATATCTGGAATTTCGTTGATATAATCAACTAAATCCAATTATGCGCACAATGTGGACTATGTCAACAATCATGCATTCCGCCCTCAGTACCGATATTGTTCATCAGGTCGATCGCTTTATGCGGCGGCTCCACGCGTCTGTGCATTCCCAGTCTCATGAATTCGATACGGAAATGATCGGTCAGATCGGTTGCTTGTTATTATTGACTTTGGCTGACATACAGCCGGCGCGGATTCACGAGGTTGTGCAGCAGATGCAGCGCGACAAGTCGCAGATTACGCGGTCCATCAAGGTGCTGGAGGCTAATGGGTTGATAAAGCGTCAACAATGTCCGGAAGATGCCCGGGTTCGCATGATTGCTTTAACAGAAAAGGGGCAAGGGGTAGTCCGGGCTTTTCGCCGTTCATTATCAGAGATCCTGGAGGAAATTCTTTCTCCCCTTAATCAAGAAGAGCAAAGAGTATTTCAGTGCCTTTTACAAAAACTGTAAGGCGAGAGAACGCTTTCTGCGGCTATGCTGGACAAGTCGGTCTTATCGCATTCCGAAACACCGGCCCATTTTTCACCATTCCCTACGCTGGTATCATTCAATTCCAGTTAGGTATCAGCCACTAATCTGTGATGGGCGCTGCAGTGAACCCAATTGCTGGCTTTGTTGGAAAGCCTGTGCCGCGAAAAGGCTGCGTGATGCCCTGTCATCTTCGGTAGCCGTTGGGTCCGGCCGTGCGGTTGGATCTGGGGCCTGGCCTTGTTCGTTATCGATAGAAGCCAAGGGGTCTTCCCGTTCCTGGCGGGCCAATTCAGCGCGGGCCTGATTGATCTGTTGCTGTGCTAGGGCTGCGACCTGCTGATCCTGGGCAGAGGGGCTTTCCGGTGCCAATGCGGCGCGGCGGACTTGTTTTGCCTTCTCTATTGTCGCTTCAGGGTCACCAGGGATCGGGCTTGCGGCGATGCTGACCTCTCCGTCCACAACATACTGAACGCCATCCGGGCCGGTCTCGTACTGATATCGGGGGGAGCCCGCATATTGCCCCCCGACGGCAGCATGGGCCTGTTCATGGCGGCGCACTTCTGCATCGCGTCGCTTCAGGTCTGCAACTTCCTCTTCCTCTTGCGGTGTCAGACCGTCAGAGCCTTCCTCATCCTGGGCGGCGGCATCTTCGGCTTCATCCTGTGCTGGCGTGGCCTCTTCCGTCTGTTCTGGGGCGGAAGGCGGGGGGTGCGCAAAGAGGGGTGGCAGCGCGTTGGCATTGGCCAGAGCCGTTGGGTCATTGGCGGTGTTTTGGGGCGCATTTGCGGCATTTGCCTGCAAAACACTGACGGCTTCCTGACTCAAAGGTGTTTGACCAGAGACAAAGCCAGTTGCGCGCTGATCCTCGCGAATGGGTTGGGTCTGGGCCGATAGGGGCGCAACGGAACCCTGAGCCTGTACCGCGGTTACGGCAGGGCTTTGTTGTGTGGCGACAATCGCGGCGCTGACGGACTGTATCTGCATAACCAGTATCGACAGACGTTAGAAGGCAGCCTTTCTGCGCGTGAGCATTGTGTGCTGATCGTCGCTTTGAAAGGCGGTCCCTGTTGGGTCCGATGTCGTCCAATTTACGCATTTCTTGCTGAAAATTGGCGGGTTCCTGGAAGCTTCTGCCCCGTTCCAAATTAAGGATATCGGTATTTTTGAAAAAATGCCATAGCCATGAATTTCCTAAAAAATCATACTTCAGTGTTAAATATATTGAATCACATAAATTACATGTATATATTTATAATTAACATGGAGAAAACGTATGAAAATGAACCATAGTTCGCCAACCCATTCGCATCAATCTGCGATAGATACCTTAATCGGCCTTTCAGACTTACCCTTGTTGAGCAAGGCGTTGGAGGAAGTGTTTGTTGGCCGCGCCTGTGTGGTTTCTGCGTTCGGGGCGGAGTCTGCGCTGGTCTTGGATCTTGTCGCGCGGGTAAATCGCCACACGCCGATCCTGTTCATAGATACGGGAAAGCATTTTCAGGAAACACTGGATTACCGGGATTTGTTGATTGATCGCTTTCGATTGACCGATGTCCGATCCATTGGCCCGGCGACGGATCGGACGATCGGGGATCCAACCGGCGATCTGCACAAATCAGATGCGGATGCGTGCTGTGATATCCGGAAAGTGCGCCCTTTGGATCAGGCTCTAAGCCAGTTTGACTGCTGGGTCACGGGACGCAAAAGGTTCCAGGGCGGATCGCGCGCCGTGTTGCCAACAGCGGAACCGGATGGACCGGGCCGGGTGAAGCTGAACCCATTGGCCGATTGGACACCTGACCAGATCGATGCCTATTTTGACAATTATGCCCTGCCGCGCCATCCCCTGTGGTTGAACGGCTATCGATCCATCGGATGCGGTCCCTGCACATCGGCCCCTAAACCCGGGGAAGATGCGCGGGCTGGACGCTGGGCCGGAATGGGTAAGACGGAATGCGGCATTCACCGGTATGGGGGGCAGGCGGCCTGAATAAACGCAGCCTGAGTAAAGCGACCGGTTCAGGGATGCGCTAAATCTGAAAACTCCGCCAGCACCCGCTCATAGATCGGGCGTTTGAAGGGTACGATCAGGTCTGGAAGGGTTTGGATATCCACCCAGCGCCACTCCCCGAATTCCGGCTTGTGACAGGTCAGATCGATATCGTCATCCGTGCCCAGAAACCGCAGCGCAAACCATCGTTGGGTTTGACCGCGATATTTTCCCTTCCAAATCCGGCGCGACAGGCCCGCAGGCAAATCATAGGGGTACCAGGTCGCGCTTTCTGCCAGGACCTTGGCCTTATTGGTTCCAATCTCTTCCTGTAATTCCCGCAAGGCAGCATCCAAAGGCGTTTCTCCGTCATCAATGCCGCCCTGAGGCATCTGCCAGTGATCGCCGGGCACATCGATCCGATTGCCGACAAACACTTCTCCTTTGCTGTTGAACAGCATCAGCCCGACGCAGGGCCGATAGGGGCGTGGATCATCCCTGAACGGATCAACGGAATCCGTAATGGCCACTGGCCCCGTGCGGGTTGGCACATCCCCATCATCTGTGTCAGTCATTTCCACTCCCAACTGGTCGACCCCTTTTCTGGGGTCGTTATTATATGTTTGGCAAGGTCTGGCTGGCCCCAGCCATCCCGATTCCGACGAAAACGTGTCAGCCTTCGCGAAGGCGGGCGGTAATGATACCGGAAAGTGGCGTTAGTACCATGCCCTTGCCACTTAATTCTCTGCTCCAGCGCTTAACCCGTTGTAAAATCATTGGAAAAGGCTTGATGCTGACAATTGCTGTCTTCTGAGTTTTAGCCAACAATTCCAATTGGGTCAGATGTTCCAGAACGCTGCCCCGCGATTGGGTGGCGTCGATCATCATATCGGCGGTAGCATGCGGCATTCCGACGGACTGGGCAACTTCCGGTGCGATGCTGGTGGCATTGTCCAGCGTATCGAAATAGACCAGCCCCCGTTTGGAGAGGTCTTCCATCACAGGCTCCAGTGCCGCCCGGTTGGCGGTAAATCCAGATCCCTGATAGTTCACCAGTCCGATATATCCGCTTCCCTCGCTCATGACGCGCTGCAGGTTCAGAATGTTCTGGGCTGGTTCAACGCCCGTCATAAGGGATAACAGGCCGGCATCGCTGCGGGGGAAATCGCGGGGCTCCATTGGCAGACCCACCATGACTTCATGTCCGGCATTGCGTGCCTGGGCGATCCAGTCCTTCAAATTCGGCGCATAGGGCGAAAAGGATAGGGTGACCGCGCCGGGCAGGTCGATTGCAGCCTCTGTCGCTTGTACGGAAAGCCCCAGATTAATCACGACGATGGCGATCCGGGGACGGGTCTCCAGGCTGCTGGACGGGCGGGCGTATACTTTCCACGGCACCCGTCCATCTGCTCCCGCGGTTGGGACTTCGCCAACCGATGCAATGTCTTCAATCAGTCCTGGATCGGGATAGGCGGCAAGATTGCCAGCATAGGGGTCCGGGCCGTCATTTGCCAGGGGCGGCTCATCTGCATCGGATGCGGCTTGGGTCATTGCCGTATCTGTGGGCTGTTCCATTTGATCGGGTATTGCAGGTTCGCTGTGTGCCTCGACCGGGGCATCGGATGGGGACGCATCGGCAGTATCTTCGCCTGGTGCATCAACGGGTTCAGCGGTAGTTGCCGTGCCGCTATCCTGTCCCATCTCGCCTCTTTCATCGACGAATTGGAACTCCGAAATCTCCGCACGGGGGATACTCGCTTCCATTTCCGCCTCGATCGCGGGACCTTTGATCAGCAGATAGGCGGCAATTCCGATACCAGTCATCAGGAAAAGGCCATAGGCGGCGAAAACGGGCAGGACATGCGCCTTGCGCTGAAAAAAGGTTGGGCGCAGATGTTCGGGAATATCATCGTAATCGGGTTCTGGCGCGGCAGTTGCGGTGCCGCCCTTGCTGCCCCCCAGCTTGCCAGGAAGCATCGACTTCACCGCCGGGCCAAGGCCTTTGACCTTGCCCATCAGGCCGGAAAAATTGAGCTTTGGCATCGCAAGCTTCATAGCGCCTTTGGCAGGTTCTTGCGCGAGGCTGTTTATCGCCGCGCAGCAGGCACCCGCATCACTCCCCCGTCAGAGTTAATTCTAACTTTCTGATTTCGCGACCTTACCGACTAAATCAGCCTTTTGAATGTGCCTTGATTTGCACCGTGATTCAAGCGGCCCCGGTATCTGGGCGATTTGGCGTGGGATCACAAAAAAACCGAGGCCAAATTCGGAATTTGGCCTCGGTTCCATACGCATAAACAGAATTAGTGCCGACGTTAATTTGCCGCCTGACTGCGATACAGGCCAATCCCACGGATCAAATCCAGTGCGCGGGCCAATTGATAGTCTTCTATTGCGGTATCGGTGGCGACATTTTCCGTGGCGACAGCCCCTTCGACTTCATTTTTCAGGGATCCGGTCAGGTCTTTTTCGCTGCGTTGCGGTGTCGCCTCGATCACTTCGACACGGGCGCGTTCTACGGTGATGTCCGGCGTGATCCCCAATTGCTGGATCGATTTGCCGCTGGGTGTATAGAACCGTTGGGTTGTCAGCTTGATAGCGGAGCCATTTCGGCTTAACGGCGTAATGGTCTGGACCGAGCCTTTGCCAAAGGTCTGTGTGCCCAACAGAATGGCACGATGCTGGTCTTGCAGGGCCCCCGCAACGATTTCAGCCGCACTGGCCGATCCCCCGTTAATCAGCACGACAATGGGCATGCCATTGGTCAGATCCCCGGGCGTCGCCTGAAAGCGCTGAATATTTTCAGGCGTGCGGCCACGGGTGGAGACGATTTCCCCCTTTTCCAGGAAGCTGTCAGAAACGGAGACACCCTGGTTGAGCAATCCGCCTGGATTGTTGCGCAGATCCAGAACATAGCCCAACAAGGCGTCGCCCGCCTCGTCCTGAATGGACTCAATAGCTTTTTCCAGGCCGGATTGTGTTTGACCGGAAAAGCTGGTGATCCGGATATAGCCGATATTGTTTTCCACCCGGCTGCGGACAGATTGAACCTGAATTTTGTCGCGAATGAGGGTTACTTCGAACGGTTCGGCGACACCTTCACGAATGATCGTCAGCACAATTTCCGCACCAACAGGACCGCGCATTATCTCCACGGCCTCGTTCAGCGTCTTGCCTTTGACATTCTCGCCATCCAGCTTGGATATCAGGTCGCCTGCTTCAATGCCGGCGCGGGCCGCAGGCGTATCATCAATCGGACTGACCACTTTGACCAGCCCGCTTTCATCCATATTGACCTCAATCCCCAGGCCGCCGAATTCCCCTTTTGTATGGGTCTGCAGGGCTTCGAAAGATTCTGAATTCATGTAGGTCGAATGGGGGTCCAGGCTGCTCATCATGCCTTCAATGGCCGCTTCGATCAGCTCTTTGTCACTGACTTCTTCGACATAATCTTCACGGGCGCGATTGAAGACTTCTCCAAACAGGTCCAGCAGTTCGAAGGTGTCTGGCGTATCAGCATTCGTGGTCTCTTGCGCTTGGGCAATGCTCGACGGGCTTGCCATAAAGGCCATGCACAAGCCGCCCAGCATGGCACCTGTTAACACAAGATGCCGCAGGGACCGTGCCCCGGAGCCAGCCTCGCCCTGTTTGGAGGAGAGGGGAGATTTTTGTTCGCGCACGATCATCCGTTCATCCTAATACTGCCAGCTGTGATCCAACGGAGCGGATTGACCGGGTGGCCGCCGCGCCGTAATTCCATATAGAGTTGCGGACGGTTTCCGCCACTAGTTTTTGTGCCCACGGCGCTCTCAGAGACCGTACTGTATTCCTGTGGCATGATGCCAATCGGTTCACCTGCTAGAACCCAATTGCCTGTTGCGACATCAATTCGCTGAAAGCCTGCAAGTACTGTATGGTATCCGCCGTCATGTTCAATGATCAAGACTTGCCCAAGGTCCCGAAATGGACCCGCAAAGGCAATTTTTCCATCAAAGGGTGATAGAACGCTTGCTCCTGGTCGGGTTGCTACCACGATTCCCTTGGATATCTGGCCAAATGTTGTTTCCTGCCCATACTGAACGATCAGGGAACCAACGGCAGGCGCGGTCACCACGCCCTCGTCCGGGAAGGGACGAATGCCGTCGGGTTTGCGCGTCGGCAGGCGCGCCAGGGCCGCCAATTGGGCGGCTTCCCCGTCTTTTGCAACTGGTTCCGGGGGGGGCGCATTGGGCGTCGGCAATGTCACAGACGGTTGGTTTTCGGCCTGTTTTCGGGCGTCTTCTTCCGCCTGTATCTGGGCGGCTTCCTGTGCTTCGCGGGCCTTGCGTTCCGATTCAAGAGCGGCCATCAGTTCTTTCAGCGATGCCGATTTTTCTGTTAGCGTCCGCAGGCGCTCATTGGTTTTGCGCGATGCCTGGGATGTTTCATCATACAGCGCGCGCTTTTTTTCCAGCAGGGATTCGATTTTGGCGCGGTCCTGCATCAGGGACTGATCTTCCTGGTTCAGGCGTTCAAGTTTGCCGTTCAAATCCTTCTGCACGGCGCTCAGGGCCGCCAGATCCTCTCTCAACACTGAGGCTCTTTCCCCGATGACGGGTATCGCCGCGCGCAACAGAATGGATCCCCGAACCGCCTCCAAAGGATCGCCCGGATACAGAAAGAAGGCACGGGGCGCATCTTCGGATAATCCTGTCAGGGCGCTTAATGTGCCGGTCAATTGTCGATGCCGCTCCGCCAGGACAGATCGCCGCTGATCGGTTTCGGCGCGCAGCTCTTCGATTTGCAGTTCCAGATTGGAAATCAGCGCCTCGCGAGACTGAGTGTCTTTGGCCACTGTGACCAGTTGCACCCGCAACGCTTCCAACTCTTGCGAAAGCTGTCTGGCCTTGGTTTCCAGGGCACGGCTGCGTTCCTGTTCGGCCTTTAACTCCGTCTCGACCCGCTGGGCTTCATCGGACGGGGTTGTTGTCTGGGCCAGAACATGATGACCGGGAAGACCAATACCGATAAGGATCGCCAGGGCAAGCCCGACGGGGCGGAAAAGAGGCAGGGTGAGGCACCTATTCGGCTGCATGGCGGGCTGCGCGCTGCAGCAGGGTATGTCCAGTCATCGCCTTTGGCTGTGGCAGGCGCAACAAGTCCAATACGGTCGGGGCGACATCGGCCAGCCGACCGTTATTCAGCCCCGACACTTCTTCCGCCGGGGCCCCGACCAGAATTAAGGGTACTTGGCTGAGCGTGTGGGACGTATGGGCGATGCCGGTATCGGGGTTCACCATCATATCCGCGTTTCCGTGGTCTGCGGTGATCAACATCCGCCCGCCCTGTTTCAGAATTGCGGCCTCCAGGCGACCAAGGCATCGATCAACGGTTTCAACAGCCTGGACCGCAGCGTCAAAGACCCCGGTATGGCCAACCATATCCGTATTGGCATAGTTCACGACGATCAGATCGTAGCGACCGCTTTCAATTGCTTCCACCAAATTGTCGGTCACTTCCGCAGCAGACATTTCGGGTTTCAGGTCATAAGTGGCAACATCGGGGGAGGGGATCAGGATTCGATCTTCGCCTTCAAACACCGTTTCACGCCCGCCATTCAAAAAGAATGTAACATGGGCATATTTTTCCGTTTCGGCGATGCGCAGCTGTTTTCCGCCTGCCTGGGCTATGACATCGCCCAGGACATCGCTCAGCGCCTCTGCCGGGAACAGGGTTTCCATAAAGGCATTATGGGCGTCTGAATATTCCACCATCCCCAGAGCGGCGGCAAAGTTTGGTTGCGCCAATCCTGGAATAGCATTGAAATCAGGGTCCAGAAGCGCAGTCAGAATTTCCCGCGCGCGGTCGGCCCGGAAGGCGGTCATCAAAAGGCCATCGCCGTCCTTAACACCTTGATATCCATTCAGTGCGACCGGTTCCAGGAATTCATCTGAAACGTCATTGTTGTACGAGGCTTCGATGGCTGCAATCGGATCTGGGGCAGCGCTGCCTTTACCCTGAACGATAACGTCAAATGCCTTGCGGATACGATCCCATCGATTGTCGCGATCCATTGCCCAATATCGGCCGCATAAAGTTGAAATCGGAACATTCGGGGCGGCGGCTTGGAATTTTTTCACATAATCAAGTGCGCTGCGCGGGGGCGTATCGCGCCCGTCCAGAAAGCCATGAATGGCGACAGGTACACCTTCGGCGCGCAGATGTTCTGCCAGGGTAACCATGTGGTCCTGATGGCTGTGCACGCCGCCCGGTGAAATCAGGCCCAGCAGATGTGCTGTGCCGCCGGTCTTCTTCAAGCGCTGCGTAAAATCTTTCAGTTTGGGCGATTGTCCCAGGGTGCCATCGGCAATTGCCTGATCAATTCGGGGCAAATCCTGCAAGACGACACGCCCCGCCCCCAAATTCATATGACCCACCTCAGAATTGCCCATTTGCCCGCTGGGAAGGCCAACAAAAGTTTCAGAAGCTTCTAAAACCGCGAATGGATTCGATTTTTTTAATCGGTCCATGACCGGGGTCTGAGCCGCGACGATAGCGTTGTCATCGCTTGAGGCGCGCTCGCCCCACCCGTCCAGAATGCAAAGTAATACTGGTTTCGTCATTGAAGTGTTGGTAGTCATTGACCTAACAGGTTATGTTGTATCTGAGGAATGCTTTGTTTGTCAGAATGGGATATACTGATTCTGATGGGAGGGTTTTATCGCAGTCTGGGCTCAGTTAAAAGCCCAAGGATGCGTTGGTTTAATTGGTGGGAAAAGGAACCTATATGCCTAAAGAAAAAACAGTAGTTCCAATCGACCCGACCCTGCGTGCGCCAGCCTTAGCTTTGCGTGTGTTTGAGAAGGAAGTTGAGAAACTGCTAAACGGGATAGGAACGCCGCTTGCCAGACAAGATGCGGTTCAGCTTTCCAGCATTCAGAGCTATACGATCCTCTTGTTTCTGGAGGATTATGCGTCATCTGATTTAACTGAAAAGCAGTTCGCCGCACTACTGGCCCGACATGAAGTTGACACGCCAGGAAACATCCGGATTTTTCCGAATCTAAGCCAGTCTGCCCTGTTTGAAATCTTCGGAAACATTGGCGTTTCCAGAGAAACGATCCGTCGCCTGCTGATCCTGATGGCCCAATATGGTCTGGTGGATCGGGTAAGCAAAGGGCCACCCTTTCCGGATCAATTGGCAATTTCAAAGGTGGGCACAAAGTTATTGGCGCGCGTTGCCAAGAAGCTGTCGAAGGACATGTCAAAAGAAAAGGCGTTTGCCTATCTATAATTCGAGCTTCATGAACGGGCCAACATGGCGAAAGCCCTGCCGTTCATAGAAGGCTCGGGTTCGGGTCCATTCTTCACCATCGGGGCTGTTGACCTCCAACAGCTTCCACCCGCGGCTTTTTCCAATCTGCCGGGCTTCCTGAATCAGGCGGTCGCCGATCCCGGCTGACCGCGCATCGGGGACAACATACAATTCCATGATGATTCCCAAACGCCCTTCCGCATAAATCGCGACGGCTTCGGTCAGCGTCATGACGCCAACCGGGCGTCGCTCCATATCAAAGGCTAACAGGGCGCTGAACTGATTGTCTTCTTCCAGCAGTTGGCGGCAGACGGCGTGAATACGCTCATCATCCGGCGCACCGTGCCAGGCACCGATTTCATGTAACAGGCGATGGACCATGATTGCGACCAGATCGGCATCATTCTCTCCGGCCCGCACGATTTCCAGGGGTCCTGTTTCCATTCGCTCCACCTCGTCCACTACCATTTTGATGCTGCTTTTTCATCGCCCTCGCGGGCCTCGACCCATCGGGTTTCGCCACTGTCCAATTGTTCCGCTTTCCAGAAGGGGGCTTTTGTCTTCAGCCAATCGATCAGGAAATTGCAGGCCTGAAACGCTGCGTCGCGATGGGGGCTGGCGGCTGCGACCAGAACAATCCGATCGCCCGGCTGCAAGGGACCATAGCGGTGTATAATCAGGCTGGCCTGCAATGGCCAGCGTTCATGGGCCTGTGCTTCAATTTCTTCCAGCATCTTTTCGGTCATGCCGGGATAATGTTCCAGGACCATGCCGCCAACACCCGCCCCGTCATTCATATCCCGAACCAATCCGACAAAGCTGCATAACCCACCAATGCCGGTATTGCCCCTGGTCATGGCATCCAGTTCATGTCCCAAATCGAAATCTTCCGATTGCACCCGAACCGTCATGTCTCAGCCGCCCGTCACAGGGGGGAAGAAGGCAACCTCATCATTCGCGGCAATCGGTGTTTCGCGATCCCCGAATGTCTGGTTCACAGCAATCTTAACCGCACGGGCATCCTTGAACGCTGTCGCATAGCCAGGGCCACGGGTCGCTAACCAATCAATTAATTGGCCGGCGGTTGCCACCGTTTCCGGGGGATCAATCTGTTCCTCTCCGGTGCCGATCTTCTGGCGCAGCCAGGCGAAATATAGGATTCTCATTCAAAACACCTCCGCGAAGGACAGGAAATCAACGGCCGTCCCAGACTCTAGATAGGTATCATCTTCGGGCAATTCCACAAATCCATCTGCCCCGACCAGGGACGATAGAACGCCAGCCCCGCTGCGACCATGTTTAATGGCCCGGGGAAGGCCAGTGTTCGGGTCAATCCCGTCCAGACGTACCCGGACGAATTCCCGCCGTCCGGCTTTTTTCTTATAGTCAAAATCCGCACAGACCCGGAACCGGGGAAGGGCGGTGACGTGCAAGCCCGCCAGGGTCATCAGGACAGGCCGGGCCAATGCGGCAAATGTCGTCAACGCCGCGACCGGATTTCCCGGCAGGCCGATCACCGCGCAAGGGGGGGCGTCTTCCTGGCGGATCAGGCCCATCCCGATCGGGCGCCCGGGCTTGATTGCGACACGCCAGAAATTCAGACTGCCCAAGGCTTCGACGGCGGCGCGGACGTGATCTTCCTCCCCCATCGACATGCCGCCCGTGGTGACAATGGCGGCATGGCGCGTTGCGGCCTGGGACAATGTGCGGCGGATCACGGCCGCATCGTCTGGTAAGATGCCCAGATCTTCGACCGCACAACCCAAGGCTTGCAAGGCGGCCCCAATTGTATAGCGATTGGAATCGTACAGCGTTCCATTGGGGATGGGATTTCCCGGTTGCCGGACTTCATCGCCCGTCGAAAACAAGGCGACGGACAGGGGGGCAAATACTTGAACCTCCGCCAGGCCACAGGCGGCGATCATCCCCACTTCCTGCGGGCGCAGACGGGTTCCTTTGGTCAGTATCCTGGTGCCTGCTGCGACGTCATCCCCTGCCGGGCGGCAATTTGCACCCTGTTTGATTCCGGGTTTAAGGGTCACCTGTTGGCGATCTTCTGAAATGATACAGTCTTCAACCATCATGACGGTATCTGGACCTTTCACCCCGTCTCCCAGTGGCATCGGGGCGCCGGTGAATATTTGCACAGCTTCGGCGCGTTTCTGGGGGCGTGGCAGGGGTCTGCCTGCGGCAACGCGCCCGCCAATAGGCAGGATCGTGTCACTGTCGGAGGATAAATCGGCATGGTAAACAGCAAATCCATCAACGGCGGAATTGGCATAGGGCGGAATCGGCATTGGAGCGATGACATCTTGCGCCAAAATCCGGCCCAAAGCCTTGGATACCGGGCAGGGTTCCGGTTCTGCCACACAAACCAGCTTTGTCAGGATATGGTCCAGTGCGGCGGCAGCTGTGATAAGCGGGCCGTCAAAGGCAAAACAATCATCGGTCAGTTGCGCCATTCGGCGTATCCCTCCTTTTCCACCACATCGTTGGGCTGTTGGTAAGCCGTCGTGGGGGGATATTTCCAGGTTACTTGCTTAGCATATCAAAAACGCCATCCCAGTCACTGGGGGGCGGTGAGTTTTTGAGATGATCCAGCCGATTGAGAAAGACTTTGGACGGGCCGTCCTGTGGCTCGATTTCCAGGCATTTCTGAAATGCGCTGACAGCTTCGTCAATACTGCCCCTGCGATAGGCAGACAGACCGGTGTCAAAGCATCGCGCCAGGCGTTGTTTGGGCTCTGGTGCGGGGTCGAATACCATGGCTTCGAAGACCTTCACAGGTTCGCTGCGCCCCTTTACCCGCAAGGCGTCAATTTCCCGGAACAAAATGCCTTTTGTGTCTTTCCGTGTCGCTTCGTCCACCAACAGGCGCACGCCATAAATCTTGCAGGCCCCTTCGATCCGGGCAGCCAAATTCACCGTGTCGCCCATGATCGTATAATTACGATGGTGGGCGGATCCGACGGTTCCAACCAGGGCGGGCCCGCTGGCAATGCCTGAGTGGATGTCGATGGGATCACCATCAATTCTGACCCCCAGAATTTCCGGCACTTTCTTTTGGAAGGCTGCGATCAGGTTCAACTGGCGCAGGGCCGCTGTACAGGCATTTTGGGCCTGATGGGTGGCATCCACAAAGGGAGGGCCCCAATACGCCATGATCGCGTCACCGATGAATTTGTCGATGACGCCGTCTGTTTCCTGGATCGGGACGGACATATCCTCCAGATATACATTCAACAAAGTGACCAGCGCATCCGGCGACAGGCGCTCAGACAGGCTGGTAAAGCCCCGCATATCGGCAAACAGGACCGTCATATAGCGCCGGTCGCCACCGGGCTTGGTCATAGCCGGATTGCTGATCAGGGCGTCCACAACGCGGGAGTCGACATATTTACCGAATGTGTCGGTGATACGTTCCTTGGCGCGCAGGCCTTCAACCATTTCATTAAAGCCAATGGCCAGGGTTGCTGTTTCATCCCGCGTTGTGACGGCCAGGGTGGTTTCCAGATCACCTGCGCCAACCCGCTTCAATCCTTCGACCAGACTCTTCATCGGGGTGACAATCCGGCTTGTGACCATGGCAGCGAAGATCAAGCCCAACAAGGCGGCGATTGCGGTCAGAACCGCCATCAGAACATCCAGAATATCGTCCAGCCTGACGACTTGATCGACAGCCTCAACAACATGATCTCCCATCTCGCGGCGCAACGCATCCAACTGTTCGTAGATCCGGGCCTCAGATTGCGTCAGCATCTGATCCAGCAGGGGCATGCTGGCGAAATTGCCTGCGTCATGGGCTTCCAACAGGCGGTTCACATCCGCTTCATAATCACGGTATTGCTGCTCAACTGATTTCAGGGCTGCAGAGACTTTTGTGGTGGATACGGCGGTGGCCTTCGTCAGGTCATCCATATTGATCGCGTCCAGAATGGACCAGGCCCCTTTGAACTGATCATGGACACCAATACCCGCATCACGAATTGTCTTATGAACATCTTTCGAGATCAGATGAACACGCTCATCCTCCAGGGCTGTGCGCAGACGTTCAATCAGAACCTCCCCCTCCAGCACCTGGGATTCGATGTCTGCGATATGGTTGCTCAATGGCAGGAAGATCGTTGATTGCAGTTCCAATTCGGTTCGGACTCGGCTGACCATATATACTGAGGCGGATGACACGATGATCATCAACAGCACGAGGCCAAGGGCGATTGAGTATATTTTAGTCCCGATTGAATTGGCTTTCAGCACACCAAATCTCCTCCCTAATTTCAGCATCTTGGCCTGTTTCCTGATAATCAGGAAGAGGGATTCACTTATGTTGTGCCGGTGCGCATAAACCCGATCACAAAATCAGTAATCGCGGGGATGTCATCAATAGGCAGGATCGGCTGTTTCACGCCCATTAAAGTGTCGGTATCCGTCGCA
Source organism: Hwanghaeella sp. LZ110 (assembly GCF_048892525.1). Lineage (NCBI taxonomy): Bacteria > Pseudomonadati > Pseudomonadota > Alphaproteobacteria > Rhodospirillales > Aestuariispiraceae > Hwanghaeella > Hwanghaeella sp. LZ110. The sequence continues at coordinate 91,333 of NZ_JBLZHT010000008.1, forward strand.
ATTGCGATGACATTGTCATCACTGTTCGCCAACAGCGGCTTTTCCGTGGCGGTGCGGTGGACTTCCAGTTTTGGATGGGTGCCAAATTTCCACCCTTCCACCAGGACCAGATCGACATCGCTCAATTTGCCAACCAGATCGTCCAGGCTGGGCTCTACGTCGCCGCGGTGTTCATGCATCAACGCCCAGCGATTGGCAGAGGAGATCAGGACCTCCGTCGCACCAGCATGGCGGTGCTGATAGGAATCTTTGCCCGGCGTATCGACATCAAAATTGTGGTGCGCGTGTTTGATGGTTGAAACGCGCAATCCCCGTGCGGTCAGCGCCGGAATCAATTTGGTCACCAGGGTTGTCTTGCCAGAGCCGCTATAGCCCGCGATGCCCAGAAGGCGCATGTTTGTGCATCCCCCTGCTGGTCAGTCTGTCATGTGTTTCAGACCGGCCCGAAGATAGTCAAAGCCGGTGACAACCGTCAGCCCGGCTGCGAGCCAGATCAGAATTTCACCAATCAGGACGCTTGGGATTATCGCCGGGCTGGCAGTGCCGACAATCAGGAATCCCAGGGCGAAAATTTGAATGGTTGTCTTCCATTTCGCCAGGCTTGAGACCGGCATGCCGACCCGCAGCTCCGCCAGAAATTCCCGCAGGCCTGATACCGTGATTTCGCGGATAAGAATGATCAGCCCCGGCAGGATCGCCCAGCCGGACAAGCCACCCGATGCGACCAGCATGAAGATCACGGCGGCGATCAGCAATTTGTCGGCAATCGGGTCCAGAAACCGCCCCAGCTTGGACACCTGACCCGTAGAGCGTGCAAGATATCCATCAAAGAAATCCGTGATGCCCGCTGCGGAAAACAGACCAAAGGCCGTCCAATGCGCCCAATAGGCATCGACATAAATAAATGCTGCAATCGGAACGATGGCGACGATGCGAAACAGGGTCAATAAATTGGGCAGGTTGAACAGCATGGAACCGGCGGGTCCTTCCCGGAAATAGCAAGTAAGACTTACTACCCTTCCGGGGACTGTCGCGCAATCATAAGCATCCAGCATTCAACCACTTACATAAAACTGTATGGATCTATGTCGACCTGGATGCGCACACTGGTGGGGGGCTTTACCCGGCCCAACCAATCACTGACGGCCTTCTGGATGCTGATTTTGCGGTCGGTTTTCATCAGCAGGCGACGGCGATAGCGACCCCGCAACAGGGCCAAAGGTGGCGCGGCAGGACCCAGGACGCGCAGGCCTTCTGCCTGTGGTGCGGTGCGTGCCAGATCGGCGGCGACCCGCTCCACCTGGCCCTCATCCTCTCCTGACACGATTAACGCGGCCAGCCTGCCATAGGGGGGCCAGGTCTGTTGGCGACGCATGTCTGCCTCTGCGGCATAGAATCCATTCCGGTCATTATGCGCAATCGCTTGCAATACGGAGGCTGTGGGATTGGCGGTCTGCAGCAGGACCCGTCCGGCATGACCGGCACGGCCCGCCCGTCCGGCGACCTGACTTAGCATCTGAAAGGTGCGCTCAGCCGCACGCAGATCACCGCCTGCCAGCCCCAGATCCGCATCCACCACACCAACCAGGGTCAGCAGGGGAAAGTGATAGCCCTTGGCAACGATCTGGGTTCCGATGATCAGGTTGATCTCGCCACTGGTGATGCGATCCACAAAGGCAGCGGCGGCCAAGGGGCCTTGCAGCGTGTCGGACGTGACAATCTCAATTCGGGCCTCTGGCAGCAGGGCGCTGGCCTCTTCAAACAAGCGTTCGACACCGGGGCCGCAAGCAACCAGGCTGCCGGTATCTTCACAGGAGGGGCAGATTTCCGGGGTCTTCATCATATAGCCGCAATGATGACATTCCAGCCGACGGCCAAAGCGATGTTCGACCAGCCAGGCATCGCACATCGGGCATTCTATCCTGTGCCCGCAGGTGCGACACAAAGTCAGCGGTGCATAGCCCCGACGGTTCAGGAACAGCAAGGCCTGCTCCCCCCGCGCCAGGGTTTCTTCCAGCGCATCCTGCAGCGGGGGCGATATCCATCTCTGGCGCGGCGGCGGTGTCTTGCGCAGGTCGATGATTTCTATGTCGGGCAGGCTGGCAGTGCCATGGCGGTCCGTCAGATGCAGGCTTTGATATCGGCCTGCCTCCACATTCGCCAAAGTCTCCAGGCTGGGTGTTGCAGAGGCAAGTACGATGGGACATTCAAAGATCTGCGCCCGCAGGACGGCCATATCCCGGGCGTGATAGATCACGCCTTCTTCCTGCTTGAAGGACCCGTCATGCTCCTCATCGACGACGATCAGGCCCAGATCGCGAAAGGGCAGATGCAGGGCGGATCGGGCCCCGACCATGATCCGGACGCGATCTTCTGCCACGGCGCGCCAGGTGCGGCGGCGGGTGCCGGGCGACAGGTCTGAATGCCATTCGGCTGGGCGGACGCCGAACCGCTCTTGAAATCGCTCAAGCCATTGTGCGGACAGGGCGATTTCGGGCAGCAGAACCAGTACGGTCTGATCTGCTGCGAGGGCGGTCGCGATGGCTTCAAAATAAACTTCCGTCTTGCCGGACCCGGTAATGCCGTCCAGCAAGGTCACAGAGAATGTATCGGCCTTTACCGCCTGACACAGGGCAACGGCGGCCTTCGCCTGATCAGGTGATAAGTCCGGCCCCTGCTTTGCAGGATCTGGGACATCGAAGGCTTCCCGATCCGGCAGGCGCAAGGGCAGCAGGCCGCCGGCATCGGCCAGGCCGCGAATGACACCGGGGGTGACGCCGGCTTCCCGCGCCAGGTCGCTGGCAGACAAAGCCGGGCTGTTCTGGGCAACCTGCATGACGCGGCGCCTGGCACCGGTCAGGCGCAAATCCCCCGGCACGGGGTCTGCGGCGGTATAGACCGTGCGCACGGGGGGTGGCTCCAGAGATTTTGGGGAACTCATCGCCATGCGCAGCACGCTGCCGGGCGGGGCCAGGGTATAGGCTGCGATGCGTTCCACAAACTGGCGCGACGCATCGGGCAGGGGCGGGACGGGCAGCACGGCCTCAATCTGGCGCAGCTTCGATTCGGGCACACCGTCTGGATCGGGCGGGTCATCCCAGACAATCCCGATGATGCGACGCCCCCCCAAGGGGACCTCGACAAAATCGCCAAAGTCCACGGACATCCCGTCTGGAACGCCATAGTCATAGCCCCCCGCCAGCGGCAGCGGCAATAGGACCTTGACCCGACGGGCGGGAGGGAACAAAGACTGGGTTTCAGGCAGCGTGTTTCGGCTCATACTCCCCTGTCCTCTAATCGACGGGTGTTTGATCCAAGACGCTTAGGAAAGCGGTTTACATCCGCGAATCGGGGCATCATCCCCACAGATATAGGGCTCCATCGCCGCCCCGACAGAGCGGGCAGCAGGCGGTGGGGTCGGAGCGAGGCGAACATGAAATTTTTCATCGATACGGCAGACATTGAAGAGATTCGCGATTTGGCCTCAACAGGCTTGGTGGATGGGGTGACAACCAACCCGTCCCTGATCGCCAAAAGTGGGCGCAATTTCCTGGAAGTGGTAGCGGAAATCTGTGACGTCGTCGATGGTCCCGTTTCTGCGGAATGTGTCGCGCTGGATTTCGAAACCATGCTGAAGGAAGGCCGCAAGCTGTCCAAGATCGCCGATAACATCGCGGTCAAGGTGCCCTTAACGGAAGCTGGATTGAAGACCTGCAAGGCGCTCAGTGATGATGGTATCATGGTCAATGTCACGCTGTGTTTCTCCGCTGCTCAGGCGCTGCTGGCGGCAAAGGCCGGGGCGACATTCATCTCCCCCTTCGTTGGCCGGTTGGATGATATCGGTCAGGACGGTATGGACCTGATCGCCGATGTCGTCACGATTTATGAAAATTACGATTTCGCCACCGAAGTCCTGGTCGCCTCCATTCGCCATCCCGTGCATGTGGTTCAGGCCGCAAAGATGGGGGCTGGCGTTGCAACCTTGCCGCCGAAAGTACTGCGTCAATTGTTTGGCCATCCGCTGACCGATAAAGGTCTGGATGGCTTTATGAAAGACTGGGCAGCCACCGGCCAAAGCATTCTGTAAGGGTTATCCAGGCCCCGCATCCCCGGGGCCCTGTGTCGAAGGAGGTCTAAAAGTATGAAAGCGTCTCCCGGCAGTCAGTCTGTCCCGGTGTCGATCGAAGCGAAGGATGTTGTCTCCTTCCTGCGCGACAATCCGGGTTTTTTGAATGAACATCCTGATCTGATGTCCGAACTGGACCCGCCCACACGGTCGGTGGGGAAGGGTGTTTCCGACTTCCAGAATGCCATGATCCGTCGCCTGCGGGACCGGATTGAGGAAACGACGGATGTCGCGCGGGAATTGATCGATACCAGCCGCGAAAATCTGAACAGTCAGGCGCGGGTCCATGAATGTGTGCTGCGTCTGCTGGCGGCGAATTCATTCGAACAATTGATCAATCTGATCCAGACCGATGTTGCGGTCGTGCTGGATATGGATGTCGTTGCGCTGGCCGTGGAATCCGAAAATGCGGAAGATTTCCCGGTGCGCAGTGTCACGCTGGTGCCGCCGGGCTTCGTCAATCGCCTGATGGGCCCGGATAAGGAAATGCTGTTGCGGGCGCATATTTCCGGCGACCCGGACCTGTTTGATGGGGCTGCAACGCTGGTGCAAAGCGATGCCTTGGTGCGGCTGCACATTTCATCGGCCTCCCCAGCGGCGCTGTTGGCGTTCGGGCATCGGGATCCGGAGAAATTCCACCCCGGTCAGGCGACGGAGTTGATCTGCTTCCTGTCTGCGGTTCTGGCGCAGTTGGTTCGAATCTGGCTAGACTTACCGGAATAGGTGGGACCAGATTGGTTCGACCGATATATTTGGTGGGGTCATGCCAAAAGATCGATTTGATCTGTCCAATCATCCCATTGCTGGCGATGGTGCGGTGGCAAGTGCTTTCCGCGCGTTTCTGGGTTGGTTGGCGGACGAAAAGCGCTATAGCCCGAAAACGGTTATCGCCTATCAGCGGGATTTGTCTGATTTTCTGATGTTTCTGTCGGATCATCTGGGCGAACCACCGACGCTGGAGGATCTGTCAAATCTGCAATTGCTGGATTTTCGCGCCTGGCTGACGTCTTTGGCGCGCGTCGAGATTAAGGACGTGTCCCGGGCGCGCAAGCTGTCGGCTCTGCGCAGTTTCTTTCACTATCTTCGTAGGCGCAAGCTGGTTGAAAATGACCGCATCGGCCTGATCAAATCTCCGAAATTGCCGCATTCCATCCCAAAACCGCTGACTGTGCCGGATGCTCAGTTACTGTTGGAATCGGTTGGGGATTTTGAAAATCAGCCCTGGTTGGCGAAACGGAACATCGCCTTGCTGACCCTGCTGTATGGCTGTGGTTTGCGGATTGCAGAAGCCCTGTCCCTGCGGGAACGGGATGCCCCGACAACCGATTCCATGAAAGTGTTGGGAAAAGGGAACAAGGAACGCTTCGTCCCGGTCCTTCCCGTTGTTCGGGAGGCGATTGCGGATTATCTGGCAATCAGCCCCTATGCGGGTGATCCGGATGGGCCCTTGTTCAGGGGTGTTCGGGGTGGTGTGTTAAATCAGGATTCCGCGCGAAAGCCTATTCGGTTGCTGCGTGTTGCGCTGGGCCTGCCGGATACGGCCACACCGCATGCCTTGCGGCACAGTTTCGCCACCCATCTTTTGTCAGCAGGGGGCGATTTGCGGGCCATACAGGAACTTCTGGGCCATGCATCGTTGAGCACCACACAGCGCTATACACAGGTCGATACCGCCCGATTAATGGCCGAATACGCAAAGGCGCATCCCAGGGCGCGCTAAACTGTGTCGAGGTCATTTACAGGTCCGGTACCCCTTGGTATACCCATCTCGCGTAACCGAATGTGACGTCCGATAATGTCTTTCGATATGGGGTGACTTTTAAGAGAGACAGGGGAATTCGCGTTCGGTAATTCATTTTTGAGAGTGGGGGAAGGCCTAGTCCAGCGAGACAAAGCCCCTCTTAGCGCGCCAGGGAAATGCTATCTCATGAAGATTCTCGCCGGCAATTCAAACAAGCCGCTTGCCGAGGCGATCACAGCCTATCTGAACGTCCCCTTAACCAAAGCTTCTATCCGACGATTTTCCGATATGGAAATCTTCGTGGAGATTTTGGAGAATGTTCGGGGGGAAGACGTTTTCGTCATTCAGTCGACGAATTATCCAACCAATGACAACCTGATGGAATTATTGGTGATGATCGACGCGCTGCGGCGCGGTTCGGCGCGGCGGGTGACAGCGGTCATTCCTTACTATGGATATGCCAGACAGGATCGAAAGACCGGCCCCCGCACGCCGATTTCGGCGAAGCTGGTCGCCAACCTGATTGAAACGGCGGGTGCCAACCGGGTCTTAACGCTTGATTTGCACGCCGGTCAGATCCAGGGCTTCTTTGAAGTGCCCACCGATAATCTCTTCGCGCTGCCAGTCCTGCATAAGGATTTGACGGAAACCCTGAAGGGTAAGGGCGAATTGATGGTCGTATCGCCCGATGTTGGCGGTGTGGTTCGGGCGCGCGCGCTGGCAAAGCGTCTGGAATGCGATCTGGCGATCATTGATAAGCGCCGCGAAAAGGCCGGTGTTTCCGAAGTGATGAATATCATCGGGGAACCACGCGGGCGGACCTGTATCCTGATCGATGATATCGTCGATTCCGCAGGCACCCTGTGCAATGCCGCCCAGGCGCTGATGGATGCCGGGGCGACGTCTGTTCATGGCGTTGTGACCCATGGTGTTCTGTCTGGTGGGGCAGTGGCGCGGGTTGCGGCCTCTCCCATGGAACAGTTGGTGATTACCGATTCGATCCAGGCAACAGAAGCCGTCCGGGTCAGCCATAATGTGCGCCAGGTTACCATTGCGCCCCTGTTGGCGGAGGCGATTAAGCGGATTTACGAAGAAAAATCGGTTTCCAGCCTGTTCGATTAAGTGTACAAGACGCCGCTTTTCGAGGTCGACCCCGCAATTTTGGGTGTCGGCGTCGAAATCTTTGGTCCTGCTGGGACCCCAGCCGACACCCCTGGAGGTCGGTCGCCGGGACGAGGGCGTTCCGGTGGAGAGTACCAATTGTAAGGAGAAACAAGATGGCTGAAGAAGCGATCTTCCCCGCGAAAATGCGGGATCGGGCAGGTAAGGGGGCAGCCCGCGCAGTCCGTCGTGAAGGACTGGTACCCGGCGTCATTTATGGCGACGGCAAAGACCCTCAAACAATCAGCATCGACCCACGCTTGATCATGAAGCAGCTTCAGATCGGCGCGCTGTTCAACACGATTTATACGATCGATGTTGAAGGCGGAAAAAAGGAAAAGGCGCTGCCCCGTGATGTGCAGTTCCATCCGGTTTCTGATGCGCCATTGCACATTGACTTCATGCGCCTGAAGAAGGGCTCGAAGATCAACGTCAACATTCCGGTCCACTTCATCAATGAAGACAAATGTCCGGGTATCGACGAGGGTGGTGTTCTGACGGTTCAGCGCGACGAAGTCGAATTGCTGTGCCCGGTGGAAGACATTCCGCACGAAGTGATCTGCGATCTGACCGGTTATGAAATCGGCGCGACGATCCGCATTTCCATGGTTCAACTGCCGGAAGGCACTGAACCTGTTATCCAGGACCGTGACTTCGTTGTCGCGTCTATCGCTGATCCGGTGATCTCTGAAGCCGTGGACGAGGACGAAGAAGACGAAGACGCAGTTGACGGCGAAGAGGAAGAGGGTGAAGGCGATTCTGAAGAAGAATCGGAAGAGTAATCCTCCTGCCCTTTAAGCAGAAAGGTGGCGTCCCATGCGTCTCGTTGTAGGGCTCGGCAATCCCGGACCGAAATACGAGGGGAACCGCCACAATGTTGGATTTATGGCGGTGGACGAGATTGTCCGCCGCCATTCCTTTAGCGCCTGGCGCAGTCGGTTTCAGGGTCTTGTCTCTGAAGGGGACTGCGCGGGCGAAAAGGTACTGATCCTCAAGCCCGCCACTTTTATGAATGAAAGCGGTCGTGCAGTGGGCGAAGCGATTCGGTTCTTTAAACTGCAGCCTGCGGATGTCACCGTTATCTACGACGAATTGGATCTGGCCCCGACCAAGGTCAAAATGAAACAGGGCGGCGGTAATGGCGGCCATAACGGGCTGAAATCCATTGATGCCCATATTGGTGTGGACTATTGGCGGCTGCGCATCGGCATTGGTCATCCAGGCGACAAGTCCAGGGTGATCGGTCATGTTCTGTCTGATTTTGCCAAGGTGGAACAGCCGGAATTTCAGCGCCTGTTGGAAGGAATTTCGGATCGATTTGATCTGCTGGCGGCTGGCAAGGCGTCGGACTTTATGTCCAAACTGGCAATGGACCTTAAGCCTGCCGCAGCAGAAAAGAAGCCGGTCAAGACTGACCCGCCTGACGTAACCCCTCCCGCAGTGAAGGCGGAACCGACGTCGGAACAACAGGGCGGTCTTGCGGCCCAAATGAAGCGCTGGTTATCCGGCGATGCGAAGAAAAACTGACTGTATTATTTTTTTGAAGGAGCGTCCCTGTCATGGGTTTTAATTGCGGTATCGTCGGGCTTCCGAATGTTGGGAAATCCACCTTGTTCAACGCCTTGACCCAGACTCAGGCGGCGCAGGCGGCAAACTTCCCCTTTTGCACGATTGAACCCAATGTGGGCCGTGTTGCGGTGCCTGATCCGCGCTTGGAGAAGCTGGCCGTGATCGCCAAGTCTGCCAAAATCATCCCGACTCAGTTGGAATTCGTTGATATTGCAGGCCTTGTTAAGGGGGCGTCCAAAGGCGAAGGGCTGGGGAACAAATTCCTGGGCACGATCCGTGAAGTGGACGCGATTTGTCACGTTCTGCGCTGTTTCGACAGCGGCGATATCACCCATGTGGAAGGCTCTGTCGATCCGATCCGTGATGCGGAAATCGTGGAGACGGAACTGATGCTGTCGGATATGGAAAGCCTGGAACGGCGCATTGTGCCGCTGGAAAAGAAGGCAAAATCCGGTGACAAGGATGCCAAGGCAGATGTTGACCTGATGTCCAAGGCACTGGATCTGTTGCGCGATGGCAAGCCGGCGCGTCTGGCTGACTTAAGCAAGGACGAGGTCGTGCCGTTCAAACGCCTGAACCTGATCACGTCCAAGCCTGTCGTCTATATCTGCAATGTTGAAGAAGACAATGCCGCGACGGGTAACGCCCATTCCGCAAAGGTCTTTGAGAAGGCAGCCGCGGAAAAGGCCCAGGCCGTGGTGATTTCTGCGGCTATTGAGGCAGAGGTCGCGCAGCTGGAAACCGATGAAGAACGCAAGGAATTCCTGGATTCTCTGGGCCTGGAAGAAACCGGTCTGACCCAGGTCATTCGTGCCGGATATGCGCTGTTGGATCAGATCACATTCTTCACCATTGGCCCGAAAGAGGCGCGCGCCTGGACGGTGTTCCGGGGCGCTAAAGGACCCCAGGCCGCCGGGGCCATCCATACGGATTTTGAGCGGGGATTCATTGCGGCCGAAACCATCGCTTATGACGATTACATCGCTGTGGGTGGTGAACAGGGCGCAAAGGAAACCGGCAAATTGCGCCTGGAAGGCCGCGACTATCTGGTCCAGGACGGCGACGTCTTCCACTTCCGCTTCAATGTCTAATTGCCTGTGTCTATTGGTGCCAACAATGCGGGGCGGGATTGAAACCAGTCCCGAATGAAGTCGATCAGCAGCCGGTTCTTTAGGGGCAGATGACCCTGATAGGGATAGACGATATAGATCGGGCTGGTGGGCGTTCTATAGCTCGTCAGGGCCAGTTCCAGCCGTCCCTTTTGCAATTCAGGCTCCAGAATATAACGGGGCAGCAAGGCGACGCCCAAACCAGATATCGCCGCATCGCGGATCAGGGGATAATGGTTCAGGCGGATCGGACCGGTGACCTTCACCGCGATGGGGTCCGCATCGGCATAAAAAATCCATTCCCCCAGTTTGTGCAGATGAAAATTCACGATACAGGGATGGTCTGCCAGATCTAATGGTGTGCGGGGTTTAGAGCAGGTTTCCCAATAGTGTGGCGCCGCGCAGATATGTTCCGAGAACTGGCCAATTGGCAGTGCGACTTGATCTGGGTCTTCTGTCAGGCCCTTCCGGATTGCGATATCCAGTTTGGCAGACTTCATGTCCTGAAACTTGTTTTCCATCTCCAATTCAATGGTGATGCCAGGATGGATGGTCTGGAACTGGGTTAATATTTCATGCAGGAAGACCTCCCCGAAAGAGATGGGAACGGTCATACGCACCAGACCTTCAGGCCGCGTGTAAAGGGCGGAGACATCTTCAAATGCCGTTTGCACCGTACCAATGATGCGTTGGCAATAGGGCAGGAATTGTGCCCCTGCCTCCGTCAATTCAATACGCCGGGTAGAGCGAAACAGCAATTGCGCCCCCAATGCCTCTTCCAGCCGCTTTACATGCTGGCTGATCAGGCCTTTTGACAGAGTCAGCTTTCGGGCGGCTGCCGTAAATCCGCCCTGTTCTGCAACAGCGGCAAAACTTAACATTTCCATGACATATTGCGTCATTGTTTACTCCATTAAACAATAAGTTCTAAATATATAATCTTATCAGTCCAAGCATTGCATGCCCATATATTCCTCACCAAACACGCATTGTAAGGATACAGACATTATGAAGATTTTAATCGTTGGTGCCTCTGGCACTTTGGGCAAGGCTGCTGCTGAGGAACTGGGAGCTCGTCACGATATCATTCGTGCGTCGCGCAGCGGGTTGGATATCGTCATCGACATTGGGGATGCGGCCAGTATTCAGGCTGCCTATAAAAAACTGGGCACAGTCGATGCTGTTGTCTCTGCTGTGGGTAATGTCCATTTCGGTGATCTGGCCGACATCGATGAGGAGAAATATCGCATCGGCATCGACAACAAGCTGATAGGCCAGGTCAATCTGGTTCTGATCGGGCGTGATTATGTCAGCGACACAGCCTCCTTCACCTTGACCACAGGGATACTCAGCAAGGATCCGATCCGCTATGGCAGTTCGGCGTCCATGGTGAATGGGGCGGTGGATGCCTTTGTTCGGGCAGCCGCCATTGAAATGCCCGCCAAACAGCGGATCAACTCTGTTAGTCCCGGCGTGATCGTGGAATCGATGGAAGGTTATGGACCTTACTTCCGGGGACACAATCCAGTCCCCGCAGCCCGCGCTGCCTTGGGCTATGCCAAAAGTGTTGAAGGACTGCAGACTGGACAGGTTTTTGAGATCTTTTAGTGTGGTGCGCGGTTATTTGGGATCGACCAGGACGCTGTTTGCGGTGCTCCGGTTAGGAGCGTTTCGCGAAGCGATGCGGGGCATCGCAAGCGGAAGGCGACGCGGCCCGGAGCGCCGCAAACAGCGCCTTTGGTCCCTTTATCGGCCCGTCGGACGGCGTCGAGAGCGTTTGACGATGAACCACATCGCCTGCACGCTCTCTTCTAGCCGACAGGCCGATAAAGAGATCCTGGTGATTCCAAATAACCGCGCACCACACTAGCGCTTGGTTTCGCGCTGAAGCGCCCATTTCACCGACGCCCCTTCAGGGCCTGTGACGCCTGTCAACAGGATCTGTTGGGTGCGTTTGGTGTCTTGTGGGCCGCCCAGATAAATGCTGTCGGCCAGGGACATTTCCGCCCCGCTGACGCGCAATCGCCATCCGCTGCCCGATGGGGTTTTCAGCAGGGCGGCAGAATGATTCGACAATAGCGAGACCTGGACCTTCGGGTGCAGGTGGAAGCGCAGGGTGAATGTCCGCCCCTCCGTTCCTTCCAGCCGGTCCTCTCCGCGTAGATCGGTGCCTTCTGGTGCCAGATACAGGCGGCGGCGATGGGTGACGCCAAAGGGCTTCAGATAGCCATCATGGGACATGTCGATCCAGACAGCCCCGTCAGTCTCGTTCCGCTCTACCACTGTGCTGGCGCGGCGTCTGCCGATGCGCCCATCATTGCTGATTTCATCGGCATTGGTATCTTCAACGCCAACGGTAGAATGCGCCGCCGTGCTGCGTTGCGCTTTAGCCCAGTCCCCATCAATGACCTTGGACGCGCCGCAATTGACGATTAAGCGTTCCGCCCCATAACTGACTTCCATTGCCAGGGGGGCGGCATGGGCGTGGCTGTCATAGGGGGCACCAGGCGGCGCGCCCGCATCGACAATGACGTTCAGTTTACCGGAAACCAACCGTTCAAACCCGCCATGAGGACAGCGCGTGGGCGCGCGCCCCTTTGCATCGGCGCGCCCCAGAACGCCATCAATATCTGCTGATACGCCTTCGCGCGTGTCATGGAACAGGGCCAGCCCGCCATCGCCATGTCGGAAAAACCGCAAGACCGGGGCCATTCGGTCAATGGCGGTCACCAGACAGATGGGCACTTCGGCCTGTAGCTCGCTGAACAACTCGCGCAGGCCCACCAGGTCGCGCATAACCTCGAACTGAAGGCGGGGGCTGCGGGTCGCATGACAGCCATCGGGCAGGATGGAATAGGTCAATTCCCGCTCCATCAGGCCAACGGCCCTGGACAGGCGGGGATGAAAGGCGGGGACCATCAGACTGGCCTGAACCAGACCCAATATAGCGGTCAATCGTTCTTCACCATCCCCCTCTGCCCCGGCGATCATATCCAGATGTCGAACCTGTCGCCCCAGTGAGTTCAGGATTTCCGGACCCAGCGTGCCGGACTCTCCCCCGATCAGCATGCTCCAATGATTAAGCCAGGCCCGCACGCGCCGCCCGGTTACGGCAGCAGACCAGGCAATGCGATCAGCGCCCGGCTTCTTCGTGGCGTCCCAGTCCAGCCATAGACCAACCAGGGCCTGAGCACTGCGGGAGGAGTCATCGCCGCTGCCGCCAGCCGCCGCCAGGTCACGCAGCCAGCTAAAGCCATGCGCCTCGCGCAGCCATCCCGGAGGGGCGTCGGCGGCCTCCCATGGGGAGCCTTGCGGGGTTTGGGTCGTGCCTGCAAAAATATAGCGCCCGGACGCAATCGCACGCCCCAATGCGGGATCGCCCGACCACGGATCGGCAATGCTGCGACTGGGCGCGCCGGGGCGGGGGCCAGACAGCAGATATCGATACAGCCCCATAACGCGCGCCAATCGTGCGAGGATATAGCGCAATTCCTGACCAATCAGGCTGGGTGAATGGGCGACCGGTTCCATAGGGGTATTCGGCCTTTCAGTTACTGTCTTCACACGCCGCGAAGGCGACGGATATTATCGGCATAGGCATCGGGGCCGCCCTTGAATGTGGCGGTGCCGGCGACCAGCACGTCGGCTCCGGCGGCAATCGCCTGTGGGGCCGTTTCAAAATTGATCCCGCCATCCACTTCCAGGTCGATATCGCGCCCGGTGGCGTCAATGATTTTTCGCAGTGTGGCGATTTTGTCCAATTGGGACATGATGAAACTCTGGCCCCCAAAGCCTGGATTGACGGACATCACCAGGATCAGATCCACCAGATCCATTACCGGTTCTACGACCGATACCGGGGTAGCCGGGTTCAGAACCACCCCTGCCTTTTTGCCCAGCGCACGGATGCTTTGCAGCGTGCGATGCAGATGCGGACCGGATTCTGGATGCACACTTAAAATATCCGCACCGGCCTTTGCGAAGTCTTCGATATAGGGATCAACGGGCGAAATCATCAGATGCACATCGAAAATCTTTTTGCTGTGGGCGCGCAGGGCGGCCACAACGCCAGGACCAATGGTGATATTGGGCACAAAATGGCCGTCCATGACATCAACATGGATGAAATCCGCCCCGGCGGCATCAATTGCTGCAATCTCTGCACCAAGCGCCGCAAAATCGGCGGATAGAATGGAAGGCGCGATGCGGCACGGTTTCTGAGTCACGGCATGACCTTTGGACAGGGGAATATCTTCCTTACCTAGTCTCAGATTCGCCGTTTCGCAACACACAGCGCCCAAAACCAGTTAATCTGGCAGCGGATATTGGATTAATGTCAGAATGTTGTCGTCTGTATCGAAGAAATAGGCCAGTGCCCCACCCCAGGGCTGTAACTCCGGGCGACCGTCAAATCGCACCTTTTTGTCGGAAAGGGCGGCATAAGCAGCGCGGATATCCGCCACGGCGAAGGATATTCCCGTCAGGCGCCCAACCAGTTCAATCGCTTCATCCTCGTCCTGAGGGTCAATTGCCTCCAGCATCAGCTTGGTTTCGCCATTGGCAAAAATCGCCATGGTTTCGTCACTGATTGCCAGCTTCATTTCCAGGGCATCGCGATAAAAGGCAATCGCTTTGGGCAGATCCGTGGTGAACACGCGAATTGTATCAATCGGTCCCAGCATGGCACTCTCCTTATATCGGCAGAATGGGCGGTTGTATTTGACACATCCGGTAGGGTTGGACAACGATCCAGGGACCGAAACAGGGCAGGGAGGCGAAAATGAAAGCGGTGACTTTAACGCAAGCACGGGTGATCCTTACCCAGGCCATGGCGGCCCCCCGATCAGGACCTGAACGCCGCGTCGCCATCGCCGTTGTGGATGCTGGTGGTCATCTGCTGGCGCTGGAGCGGGAAGAGGATGCCCCCGCCCTGCTGGCACATATCGCCCAGGCCAAGGCACAGACCTGCATCAGCTATGGCAAACCGACCAAGACCATGATGGCCCTGGCAGAAGAATTCCCGACCTGGTTTGATGGCATCAGCCGTGTTTCCATGGAGCGCATGGGCCTGCCCCTGATCGCGACCAAGGGCGGCGTTTTCATGCGTGACCCAGCCGGCAACACCGTCGGTGCCGTAGGCGTGGCAGGAGAGGCTGGAGAGTATGACGAGGCCCTAGCAATTGCCGGTATCCTGGCCGCAGGCTTTGTCCCGGATGCGGGGGATTAGAGGGTGGGGAGAATGCAATGGTTGAGAGTGAATTGACATCAGTTCCCGATACAGGTTGGTCGGAACAGGACAGTGCCGACTTTATCGCCTATGGGCCTGAATTTACACCAGAAGGGGATCGGCTGCGCGAGACGGTGTTGAACCTATTAGCACCCGCTATTACTGACTCTGAAACGCCGCATGTTGTTGAACTGTGTTGCGGCGCTGGCCAGCTGTCAGCAGCAATCCTTGAACGCTTTCCAAGTGCAAGAATGTCTGCCTGGGACGGGTCGCCAGCGATGTTGGCGGAAACGCGCGAGACTTGCGCTGCGCATACAGATCGATTGGATACACAATTATTTAATCTGGCGGAGTCTGATTGGCGAGATGTTAATCCCAAGCCGACAGCTTTTGTCTCATCGCTCGCAGTGCATCATCTGGATGGTCCACAGAAGCAGAGTTTGTTTCATGATCTGTATTGCGCGTTAAATCCGGGTGGTTTGTTTGTATTGGTTGATATTATTATGCCAACAACACCTATTGGATTGGAAATTGCAGCCAAACAATGGGAAGACATTGTGCGGTCGCAATCGATGGCCAAGTATGGAGACCTCCGTGCATTGGTCGCGTTTGAGCGTTTGGGGTGGAACTTCTTTCTCGCACCGGATGCCGATCCAATCGACAAGCCGTCCTCTTTGGTAGGTCAATGCCTCTGGATGCGCGAATCAGGGTTTCAAGCGGTGGATGTCAGCTTTTACCGCGCCGGTCACGCCATACTCAGTGGCAGAAAGCCGTGACATGATTCAGTAAGTCGGCAGTCAAGTATACCTGCCCGTTTACCGACTGTTGCAGTTGCGAACATGTTGCAATGCATTCAAAAATAATCCCTTGAAATAGTATGGGTTTAAGCCGCAGCGTTGGATTCTACCGGCTCATTTGCATGATCTGGTTCATCGCGAAAGAACAACTATAGCGGTATTATTGTCTCGCGCGAACTTTCATAAAACTGCAATAAATTTCCTGAGAAGCCCACAAAACGCTTGTTTCCGATCCTATTCTGGTGCCCACTTTTTAATCAAGACATCCGTGGGATGTTTTTGTGCCGAAATGGTGCAGCACTTTGTTGTTCATAAATAGGGGAAATAAGATGACAACAAGTATCGTGGTTGGGCTCGACGGGGATGGATCAGGCATGCGTGCCCTGGACTTCGCAAAGAAGCTCGCAAAGAGCATGGGGACATGCGAACTGATCCTGGTTTATGTGATTGAATGGTCGCCGTATTCTTTCCAGACAGCGGAAGAAAATGCGGTGCGGCACAAACGCCGCGAGGAAGAAATCGAAGCGGCTCTGGAGCGTGTCGTAACGCCCAGTGTCGCCGCGTTGAAGAAAGACGGCTTCTCGGCCCGAGGCATCGTTCGACATGGCGATGTCGCGGATTTGTTGAACAAGGTGGCTGAAGATGAAGGGGCCGACCAGATCGTGGTTGCCCGTTCGTCCGAAGGCGGTTTCGTGAAACGTGTGTTTGGCACGGCGACCGCCAATCTGGTCATGCATGCAACCGTCCCTGTGACCGTTGTCGGCTGAGGAGAAAATCATGAAAAAACTGTCATTCGCGGCCCTTGCAGGGCTGCTTTCAACACCGTCTGCCGCCTTCGCACAAGAAGCCGGCGGGATCGATCAGGCCGTCAATGAAGCTTTTGCGGCGGTAACTGGGCCTTTCGTTAATCTTATCTTTGCACCGCTTCCGGGAACCAGTTTCCCTTGGATCGTGCTTTGGTTGGTCGTCGCGGCGTCGATTTTTACGCTGTATTTCGGGTTCATTCAGTTCCGGGCCTTCAAACATGCCATTCAATTGGTGAAGGGCGATTATTCAGACCCCAATGATGCGGGGGAGGTCAGTCATTTTCAGGCGCTGGCAACCGCTTTGTCAGGAACGGTCGGTCTGGGAAATATTGCCGGGGTGGCGGTCGCTGTAGGGATCGGCGGTCCTGGCGCAACATTCTGGATGATCCTGGCTGGATTGTTAGGCATGGCGTCCAAATTCACCGAATGTACCCTGGGCGTGAAATATCGCAATGAGTATCCAGACGGCACCGTGTCGGGTGGCCCGATGTATTACATTTCCAAGGGCTTCATCGAACGCAAGATGCCGGGTGGGAAGATCATGGCGATCCTGTTTTCGATCTTCTGTATCCTGGGCGCCCTTGGCGGTGGGAATATGTTCCAGGCGAACCAGGCCCATGCCCAGATTTCCGGTATCCTGGGGGATTATCCAGGCTGGATCACAGGTGTGATTTTCGCAGCCGTAGTCTTTGCAGTCATCGTTGGCGGGATCAAATCCATTGCCCGCGTGACGGAAAAAGTCGTTCCCTTCATGGGGGTTTTGTATGTCGTGGCAGCGCTTATCATCATCGCCGCGAATTATCACCAGATCGGCTGGGCCTTTGGTCAGATCTTTGAAGGGGCGTTTACCGGTCTTGGTATTGCCGGTGGCTTTGTCGGGGCCTTGATCCAGGGCTTCAAGCGGGCAGCGTTTTCGAATGAAGCCGGGGTTGGTTCTGCTGCCATTGCACACTCTGCCGTGCGCACGAAGGAGCCGATTACAGAGGGCTTCGTATCCCTGCTGGAACCATTCATCGATACGGTCGTGATCTGTACGATGACCGCTTTGGTTATCACGATCTCCGGTCAGTTGATGGTGGATCCGGCAACGGGCAACTATCTGATGGATGGCAATATGATTCAGACTGTCGGGGGCACGTCCGGTGTGGCGCTGACCTCTGCGGCTTTTGCCTCAGCATTCAGCTGGTTCCCCTATGTCCTGGCCATTGCGGTGGTGTTGTTCGCGTTTTCCACCATGATTTCGTGGTCCTATTACGGGTTGAAGGCCTGGACCTTCCTGTTTGGGGAAAGCAAGCGTGCGGAACTGACCTTTAAGGTGATGTTCTGTGTGTTCGTGGTAATCGGTGCGGCCGCCAGCCTGGGGCCGGTCATTGATTTCTCTGATGCGGCGATCTTTGCCATGGCGGTTGTGAACATTGCCGCCCTGTATGTCCTGATGCCAATCGTTAAGAAGGAGCTGAACTCCTATCTCAGTCGTTTGAAGTCAGGCGAGATCAAACGCTTCAAGGGTTAATGTAATCCCTACGAAAGGTGCCGGGGCCCGATCATTGGGTCCCGGCATTTTTATTGGACTGTCGGGCGATCCATTCCAGGCGTTTGGAATATCCCTTATCCAGCTCATTCAGGCGATAAAAGACGGTCGGCGTATGGGTTGGGCCGCCCCTGAAGTGTTGAACCAGGGCTGCAAAGACCTGGCGGTCGGCGGAAAGATTGGTATCGTCCCCTTTCATCGGAACACTCCACAGGCCCAGCACGGCAAGGCAGGCGATCTTGTCCAGCATCAGGCAATTGGGATCGACGAAGCCCCGCAGGGAGTCCTTGTACCCGCCTGCATCCGGCCCGACGGATTCCAACCGATCAACGCATAATGGTTTCAGGGTTGCCGGGTCGACATACCAGCGCAGGGTATAGGCATAATCATGCCCCTGTATCGCCTTCAGCAATTTTTCCACATGATCCGGTGCCAGCCAGTTGTCATCATCCAGATAGGCAACATAGCGGCTGTTGGCCATATAGCTGAGGATGGTGCGCAATGCCCCGCCATCCCAGGCGGCATGTACCCCACCGTGCCGGGTGGATGTTGAATAGCCCAGATTGACCAGTGTCGTGACACAATTATCGGGCTGTTCCTGAAATACGGGATTAATCGCAGCGATGTCCCCTTCTGCCCGGTCGACACCGATCAGAATATGAAGACGCCCAATATTTTCCTGGGCAAAGATCGATCGCAGCGCTTGCGCCAGACTGGGGCGCAGCAGTGTCGGGATTACGATGGCCGCGTCAAACGGTGGCTGCAACGCTGCGCCATCATGGCCGATATGGTGGGTCACTGGCATGGTGCCAATAGATGTTTCTGTTGGCGACTTCACGATTTCCCCCGATTCGTTACTTCAAAACTTGTAATGGGATATCTTCAGATTCAGTTTTTTCAAACTCTGTAGCTGTATCAAGAATATTTTTCACGTTTATTCGAATTCCATCAGATAAAATATCAAATCGATTATAATCAACTTCGTTATTTATAGGCGAAATAGAATCGATGAAATTTAAACAATCAATTATGGATTGTATTTTTACATGTTTTGCATTTTTTCTTAGGCGGGAGTCAAAGTCATGTTTAACTGATGATAGTGTATTTCTTAGTAACTCGACATGTGTTCTGCATAAAATGTGATGTTCTACATCGTAGGAAGGATAAATTTTGCTAGCAAGGTATTCAACTCCCACTAGTTTTTTATAGAAGGGGTCTTCGCGCAGAACTTTTCGTCTTTTATTTTCAAATTCAGCAAAATAGTTATAGATCCTATTCAAGCCAATCGTCAGTTTTTCTAAATGATCATGAATTAAATTTTCATAGTATAGCGTTTCACTTTTAATTGTCGTTTTCCCTTTATACGACACATAAGAAAACGATTCTGTATCAAGCATACTTCTAATAACAACGTGCGGTATTTTATTACTATGAGTTGGGTGACCTATAACGCAGTCTCGAGCCTCAATAAAATTGTTTTCTAATTTAATATCTCGATAATATAAATCAAACAAATTTAGAACATGTCTCAATGATATGACTCTAGAAAAGCAAGTTTGTAGTAAGAAATAAAGCAATACGTATGGATCATAAGATTTTCTCTTGTTCTTTGTGGTAACTGTTTCAAGAGACTGATTCGAATCACCTAAGAAATCGAGTAAGGAGCAAAATGCATCGTGGTGACCATCTTTTTCTAAAATTTTGGATCGGACAAAGTCGTATAGTAGAATTTCTCGACATTTTTGTTCCAATATTGATATTTTATTCAACTTTGTTTCTAAATCTTCCATTTATTCTACTGTCTCTGGTTCTGGAGGAGCCATTTTTATCAAAATAGAAATCGTTAGGTCAACTTTTTCTTCATTTTAGACATTAGTCAGCAAATGAGAGTAATGATGCCGAGTTCATCTAAAATAGTCGAGTCGCCTTTGGATAGGTTAGTCAAATGATGTTTCTTCGCTCTTTTCTTGACCGCGAAAGCACAAGGGCTTATCACCCGCGCATTCAGCGGATGCTGGGGGCGGGGCTATGTTCTCCGCTGGGGCGGCCCTTCGGCGGCGATAAGACCCTGATGCGCCCAGCACGAAAAGGAGTGATTGCCATGAAAATGGATGCGTCGTCTTTTGCGCGGCTGTTGCCCGCTATCATTGCCATGGGTGTGATCATCCTGGCGTCCAACATTCTGGTTCAATTTCCCGTTCAGGCCATGATCGGCAGCTTTAATGTCGCCGACTGGGTCACCTATGGCGCGGTCACCTATCCCATCGCCTTTCTGGTCACAGATACGACCAATCGCCTGCTGGGCGCGGCGGCGGCCCGCAGGGTGATTCTGGTCGGGTTCTGCTTTGGGGTTCTGCTGTCCCTGATCCTGGCGGATATGCGCATCGCCCTGGCCTCCGGGTCCGCCTTCCTGGTGGCGCAGATGCTGGACGTCTTTGTTTTTGACAAGTTGCGTCAGGGGACCTGGTGGAAGGCCCCGTTCCTGTCCACTCTGGTAGGGTCAGCCCTGGATACGGCACTGTTTTTCTCCATTGCCTTCATGGGGACCGGCCTGCCCTGGCAGACCTGGGCATTGGGGGATTTCGTTATCAAGGTGGCAATGGCGACGCTGTTGCTGCCTGTTTTCCGGGCCTTGATGACCCTGCTGCCTGCCCCTGCAGAAAAGGGCGGCATGGCCGTCTGATCCAGCGATGAAAGTTGATCTTTTCGATTTCGAACTCCCGGACCGGTGCGTCGCGCAAAGCCCGGCAGAGCCCAGAGACTCTGCCAAACTGTTGCTTGTGCCCGGGTCCGGGGCCTTCGCAGATCAACGTGTTTCAGACCTGCCCGACCTGTTGCAGCCTCAGGATCTGCTGGTCGTAAACGACACCAAGGTTCTGCCCACCCGCCTGTTTGGACAGCGTGGAACGGCAGGAATCGAAGTGACGTTGATCAAGGAGCGTGCCAGCGATCTTTGGGATGCCTTTGCGCGACCCGGTAAGAAACTAAAGCTGCAGGACCAAATCGTCTTCAATGATAGCCTGACGGCTGTGGTGCAGGATAAACGCCCGGATGGGCAAATCACCCTGCGGTTCAATTGTCAGGGGGCGGCCCTGCGAGAAGCGTTGTGGCAGCGCGGAACGATGCCGCTGCCACCCTATATCAAACGGTCCCGGACACCGGACCGCGATACCGATGCGAAAGACCGCGACCGCTATCAGACGCTGTTTGCGGAGCGGGAAGGGGCGGTCGCCGCCCCGACGGCCAGCCTGCATTTCACCCCAACCTTGCTGCAGCGATTGGACGCCAAAGGGATTCCCATTGTGCGCCTGACGCTGCATGTCGGGGCGGGAACCTTTCTGCCGGTGAAGGTGGAAGATACCGACGACCATCCCATGCACAGTGAGTGGGCGCAACTCTCCCCTGAAGCGGCGTCGCGCCTGAACGCCCATAAAGCGTCTGGGGGGCGGATCGTGGCGGTGGGGACAACGCCGATGCGCACGCTGGAAAGCGCCGCTGCCTCAGATGGAACCCTATCGGCGTTTGAGGGAGAGACCGACATATTCATCACGCCCGGCTATCGCTTCCGCGCGGTGGACCGCCTGATGACAAATTTCCATCTTCCACGCTCGACCCTGTTCATGCTGGTCAGTGCCTTTTCGGGGTTGGACCGGATGCAGGCGGCCTATGCGCATGCGATATCCAATGGCTATCGATTCTATTCCTATGGCGACAGCAGCCTGTTGGACTGCGTTCCTGTTGAGGGATGAAGATGGGTGCGTGATGCTCTGGACCCCGGATCAAGTCCGGGGTGACGGTTCGGTGTCATTCCCGCGCAGGCGGGAATCCAGGGCGATGGGTGAGATGGGTGCGTGATGCTCTGGACCCCGGATCAAGTCCGGGGTGACGATTTGTGTCATTCCCGCGCAGGCGGGAATCCAGGGCGACGGGTGAGATGGGGGCGTGATGCTCCGGCCCCAGGATCACGTCCGGGGTGACGCTCTCTTGGGGCGGCGTTCGGAAAAGGGCGCATTACAGGTTTGAATTTTGAAAGGCATCGATATGACTGAGTTTGGATTTACCCTGATGGGAACCGATGGCGGCGCGCGGCGTGGGCGGGTTCAAACGGCGCATGGATCCATCGAAACACCGGCCTTCATGCCCGTTGGCACGGCTGGCACCGTGAAGGCGATGATGCCGGAATCGGTGGCGGCGACCGGTGCGGAAATCGTGCTGGGCAATACCTATCACCTGATGCTGCGGCCGGGCGCAGAGCGGGTGGAGGCCCTGGGCGGCCTGCATAAATTCATGAATTGGCCCGGTCCGATCCTGACGGATTCTGGGGGCTATCAGGTCATGTCCCTGGCGGCCTTGCGCAAGATCACGGAACAGGGCGTGCGGTTCCGCAGTCATATTGATGGCAGCTATCAAAACCTGTCGCCGGAAAGTTCCATGCTGATCCAGCATCAACTGGATGCCGATATCACCATGGCGTTTGATGAATGCACACCTTTCCCGGCAGAAGAGGATGTTGCTGCTGCCTCCATGGAGCTTTCCATGCGCTGGGCGGCGCGATCCAAGGCAGCGTTTAAGGCGCGGCCTGGCTATGGCCTGTTTGGGATTGTCCAGGGTGGGATCTATGAAACTCTGCGCCATCGTTCCATCGCGGCGCTGACCGATATTGGATTTGACGGCTATGCGGTGGGCGGTCTGGCCGTGGGCGAAGGGCAGGAGTTGATGTTTTCCACTCTGGATTACACGACGCCCGCCCTGCCGGGGGATCGCCCGCGTTATTTGATGGGGGTTGGAAAGCCCGACGATCTGGTGGGCGCGGTAAAGCGCGGCATTGATATGTTTGATTGCGTCCTGCCCACCCGGTCGGGCCGCAATGCCCAGGCCTTCACTAGGCGCGGTACGGTCAATTTAAAGAATGCCCGCCATGCCGATGATCCAAGACCCCTGGACGAGGAATGCCCCTGTCCCGCCTGCACCAAGTACAGCCGCGCCTATCTGCATCACTTGATCAAGGCGCAGGAATTGTTGGGGCCCATGCTGCTGACCTGGCACAATCTGGCCTATTACCAGCAATTGATGGCCGGCATGCGGGGTGCGATTGAAGCCGCTCGGTTCCAGGATTTTGAGGCAGCATTCCATGCGGAACGGGCGGTTGGGGATATCCCAGTGCGTTAGGCTGTAAAACTCGATACTCTGCCGCTATGCAAGTCGTCCAATCAGATGAAGTAAAACAAGCTATCCGCTCCCAGGCGCTGGAGGCCGGGTTTCAGGCTGTGGGGTTTGGGCCCGCCGCGATGGGCGAGCGGGAGCAGGGGCGGTTGCAGGCCTTTGTGGACAGCGGGCAGAATGGGGATATGGCTTGGATGGGTGATCATCTGGACCGGCGGCGGTCGCCCAAAGGGTTGTGGCCCGATGTGCGCAGCGTGATTGTTCTGGCGATGAATTATGGGCCGGAAGAAGACCCAATGGCGATGCTGGAGCAACCGGACCTTGCCAATATCTCCTGCTATGCCCGCAACCGTGATTATCACGATCTGATCAAAAAACGCCTGAAGCAGGTGGCACGCTGGATCGTTGGTCAGTATGGCGGGGATGTTAAGGTCTTTGTCGATACCGCCCCGGTGATGGAAAAGCCGCTGGCCGCGCTGTCTGGTGTTGGCTGGCAGGGTAAACATACCAATCTGGTGTCCCGCGATTATGGGTCTTGGCTGTTTCTGGGGGAGATTTATACCACCCTGGATCTGGTCGCAGATGAAGCGCAGGGGGATCATTGCGGCGGGTGTCGGCGCTGTCTGGACATCTGCCCGACACAGGCCTTCCCCGCGCCCTATACCCTGGATGCGACGCGCTGCATCAGCTATCTGACGATTGAGCATAAGGGGCCCATCCCGGTGGAATTCCGCAAGGCGATGGGCAATCGGATCTATGGCTGTGATGACTGCCTGGCGGTCTGCCCCTGGAATAAATTTGCCACCCCCAGCCAGGAGACGTGGTTCCTGCCCCGCGAGACGGTTCAAGGGGCGACATTGGCGACGTATCTGGGTCTGGATGATGCGACGTTCCGGGCCTGCTTTTCAGGGTCACCGGTTAAGCGCATCGGGCGGGACCGGTTTTTGCGCAATGTGCTGATCGCGGCGGGCAATAGCGGGAATGATACATTGGTGCCTGCTGTGATTGGCCTGCTGGCTGATCCTAATCCGATTGTGCGGGGGGCGGCAGTTTGGGCCTTGAGCCAATTATCGACGACAGAGTTTCAGCGTTTAAAGTCTGAGCGAATGGAACCGGAAACCGACCCTGACGTTCTGGCGGAATGGGCAATCGAATAGAAAAGGCCCGCCCCTGTTAAAGGGGCGGGCCTGATACTCTAGCACACGCTATTTGCGCGGCACCCTTCGCCTTATTTGGCGATGGCGGCCTGGCGCTTCACAATGCGGCGCTTCAGCTTCTTGGCTTCATCCGTCAGCTTGCGGGCCGGCGTGTTCAGCAGGAATTCATCGATACCGCCCTTTTTATCCACCGTGCGCATGGCACGGGTGGTCAGGCGCATGCGAATGCGCTCGCCCAGGATATCGCTTTGCAGGCGGACAACTTGCAGGTTCGGCAAAAAGCGCCGACGGCTGTGGTTCATAGCGTGAGAAACGTTGTTACCGCTCATCACGCCTGTGCCGGAAATATCGCACCGACGAGACATGGCTTTAGTCCTTTCCAGTCATTTCAGAAGTTCCACCCGCTCTTCTTTCGGCGGCAGGCTTTCTTCCGCGTTATTGCTTGCTTATAAGCCCCCTTGGGATGTCTCCATCCAGGAAAGCCGGTGCATTTAGGGTATCGGACCCCTGGTCGTCAAGCCTTTCGCGCCGGTTTTAAGGTCTTGTTGCGCTTTGGCTACATAAAATGCGTCTGATTGGCACATTTGCGCATTTTTCGTGAGTTTTTCAAAATGTTGGGGCATAGTCTCGACGCTCGAGAGAGCTCAAAGATCAAGTGGTGTGTTGGGGGAAGAGCCGTGTTTTCACGTGTTAGCCTGATTTTCGCGATTTTCGCGGCTGTCTATAGTGTGTCTATGTCGCCTTCTATGGCGCAAGACACAGATAAAGAACCGTCCTTTATTCGATTTGGATCTGGCTATTACGATATCAATGACGACCACAGCGCGGCCGAGTTTCATCTGGAGTATATTTCAGGTTCGAAATGGTGGGTCTTTAATCCCTTCGTCGGCGTAATGGCGACCAGTGATACGGCGTTTTATGGATATGCGGGGATTCGGTTGGATTTGTTCATGGGGCGTCGCTTTGTGATCACCCCATCCTTTGCGCCGGGCCTGTATCATGATGGCGACGGCAAGGATCTGGGATATCCGGTTGAGTTCCGGTCTGCGATTGAATTTGCCTATCGATTCGATGATCGCTCCCGTCTTGGCCTCAGCCTGTATCATCTGTCGAATGCGGGACTGGATGAAAACAACCCCGGCACCGAAGTCATCAATCTGCACTATTCCTATCCTTTGACCAGTCTGTTTGGCGACTAATCAACCGGGTTGGTAATCCGGTCTGGGGGGCCCTTTAGCTCCACGACAGTCCCGTCTGGGTCCGTGATGTATAGCGAAGGGCCTTGACCGTCTGCACCATAGCGGGATGCAATATCTTGCTGTCGTGCGGGAATGCCGACGGCTTGCAAGTGAGCACACAGGGTCTCTGGATCAAAGGGATCGATCCGCAAGCAAAAATGGTCGACATTGTGCCCTTCTTTTCCAGGACCCACGCCGCCTGCAGCCCCTAATTGACCGTTTAACGGAATCAAATCGATCAGGCTGTCGCCCGCCCGCAATTGGAACAGGCCGATATCAGGCTGTTCCTTTTCCAGCGTGCACCCCAGGCTATCGCGATAAAACCGCAAGGATTTCCCTAGGTCAGCAATCCGTAAAACAATGTGATCTATCTGCTTAACATGAAAGGGGGGAGGCTGCATTTCTAATTGCTGTTTGTTTCGGTGCTGTGAGAGTCTGTTCCATGACTTTCGCTGTCCATAGTCTTGGAAGGGTCATCAGCATTCATTCCGGTAGGACCGTCATCAATCGCGCTTTCGGTGTTGGGCAGCAGCGTGAAATTCGCATTGGTCACACCCGGCGGCGGATTAACAACCTCTGTCGTGAAAGAAACCGTTTCCCCTGGCAGGATATCAGGCTTGTCCGCAGTGAAGGTCCAAACATGCAGTTCCTGCTGGTTGGTATCCACTAAAGATCCCCGCAGCAGGGGAATATCCACGCGCTCTGACAATTTCGATGTGATCTTACCGGTAAAGACCAGTCGAATGCCGTCTTCGGTCTGGATGGCCTTGGCGTCATCGGCCTCTGGAATCAGACCATTGATCAGCAGATTGGCGTCCAGTCCTACCCAGGAATAGACTCTGGCGATGGGGGGATAGGCGGCGACAATGCCATCGCGGAAGAAGAAACCGACGGCCCCGGTGGCGATCAGCAGAATCAGTAAAATCACCCAGGCCATGACGGGACTTTTCTTTTCCACCTTGGGCTGGCGCTGACGCAGCACGAAATCTCCATCCGGTGCAATCGGCGGCGGGTCCATGCCATCCGGCGGTGAATTCATATCATTGGCCGACATGCTATTGGGCGCGGGCGATCGCAGCGGTGCGGCGGCGGCGGGGGGCGGCGCGAAATCTTCCTCCATTCGGTCCGCAGGAGCCACAAATTCGGGCTGTTCTACTGGCGTGGGTGCAGGGCGCTGGCTGGAAGGTGGCGTGGACGATGGGGCGGGGGCAGGCTCTTCCATTCCTTCTGGCATGGCATGCCAGACATTTGCACAATTCCGGCATTTTACCTTGCGACCCGTTGGCCCAATCGCGTCATCTTTGACACGGAACTTAGTGCTGCAATTGGGGCATGTCAGAATCATAAGGACCGCGCCGCTTTCATAGGAAAACCAGGATAGTCAAATTGTCATCGCAGATTTTGGCGATTCGCGCAACTTTACCAGCGGTTTCAGCGGCGTCAATTTTAAGCCGGATATGGGCATGGCCCGGCTTTGCCAAGACCTGCGACGCGTGCCATTGTGCGCGGGGTCACAAGACCCCAGATTCACTTGTCTAATCATGGTAAATGGAACAACCGGCGTGATTCGGTTTGAAAATGTTGGCATGCGATACGGGACCGGCCCTGAGGTCCTGCGCGACGTGACGTTTGAGTTGCCCCCAGGCTCCTTTCATTTTCTGACGGGGGCCAGTGGTGCAGGCAAATCGTCCTTGATGCGGCTGATGTATCTGGCCCATCGCCCCAGTCGTGGCCTGATCGACATTTTCAATCGTGATTTGTCGACGATTCCCCGGGCCGATCTGCCCGCCTTGCGTCGCCAAATAGGTGTTGTGTATCAGGATTTCCGACTGCTGGGCCATTTGACCACGTTCGAAAATGTTGCCCTGCCGCTGAAGATCAAGGGGGCGTCCGAGGGCATGATTCGCAAGCATGTCGGGGAGTTACTGGCCTGGGTCGGGTTGAATGATCAGGCCCATGCCCGGCCTGCGACCCTGTCTGGCGGGCAACAGCAACGCGCCGCCATTGCGCGGGCCGTTGTGACGCGGCCGCAATTGCTGTTGGCCGACGAACCCACGGGGAATGTGGATGATGCCTATGCAGTGCGGCTGTTATTCCTGTTGCAGGAATTGCATCGCCAGGGAACAACCGTCGTGATCGCGACCCATAACCGTGCCTTGATTGAAAAGTTCAGACATCCCGTCCTGCATCTGGAAGATGGCATTCTAAGCCGCGTAGGAGAGGACCCGGTTTACGATGGCTAAACGTAAGACCGATATTCCGTTCAATCAGGATCCGGCCTCTCGTCTGATGCCCTGGATTGTGGCTGTTATGGTTTACATTGCCGGGCTGGCGCTGGCCGGGGCGTTTGTTCTATCGGCCTTTGCGGATCGATGGGAAGCGGGGTTGACTGGGTCACTGACCATCCAGATCCCTCCCCCTTCGGATGAAGCGCTGTCCCCGGATGTCCAGACCCAAAAGGTTGAGGCGGCGCTGAACGTTCTGCGCGGTACCAAGGGTGTGTCATCGGCGAAGGCCCTGGCCACGGAAGAGATGCGCCGTCTATTGGAACCTTGGCTGGGTCAAAATATTGACCCGCGTGATTTACCGCTTCCATCCTTGATTGCCGTTGAATTGCAAGGCGGTCTGATTGCGTCAGATCTTGATTTGCGTGATTTAAGGCGCCGATTGGATGCAGTTGCACCTGGTGTGCTGATTGATGATCATGGGCAATGGCAGGAACGTCTGGTGGCGTTTCTGGGCGCGTTGAGACTGGTATCGGCGGTGCTGGTCGCGATTGTCACGGCGGCGGGTTTGATCATGGTGATTTTTGCCACGCGGGGAGGATTGTTGGCCCATCGTCAAACCATTGAATTGCTGCATCTGTTTGGTGCACGGGACGGTTATGTCGCCAGCCAGTTTGCCCGGGAGGCAATGAAGGCTGGCCTTAAAGGCGGATTGTTTGGGGTCTTTGCCACGGCCCTGACTGTCATCGGGCTGGGCCAGGGGGCGGCATCAACCGGGGCCGTATTGCCGGGGGTTGCGGTGCTGGCGCCATTGGATTGGGCTGTTTTGGCCCTGTTGCCGTTGGCGACAGCCCTGATCGCGATGATTGCGGCGCGCATCACAGTGATGCGGGCGCTGGCGCGGATGGTCTAGGAGGCCGCGCGATGGCACGACGAAGGGACAGCCGAAAGCGGCGCTACCCAATTGGATTGCTACTTGTCGCAGTGCTGGCGACGGGCTGGGCGCTGGGCTTTGTCGTTTTTGCCAGCACGATCCCGGAAACCCCGGCTCCCCTATCGGAAAAGACAGATGCCATTGTTGTGTTGACCGGCGGCACGCTGCGGCTGGAGGCGGGCATCGAACTGTTGGAGGCAAAGGCGGCTGACAGATTGTTCGTGTCCGGGGTGCATCGTGGCGTGGATGTCGCAGAATTGCTGCGCATTCAAAAGCGCGCGCCGGATCGACTGCAATGTTGCATCATTTTAGGGCATGACGCGGTGGACACCGATGGCAATGCCCAGGAAACGGCCGCCTGGGTTAAGGAGGCTGGAATTCATTCTATTCGACTGGTGACGGCTGGCTATCATATGCCGCGCAGTTTGCTGGAATTTCGCGCTGTGATGCCGGGAATTAAGATTGTTCCGCATCCCGTTTCCCCTGATCATGTGAAACATGAAAGGTGGTACCGCTATCCAGGCACGGCAGCCCTGATCGCGGGAGAATATACGAAATTTATTCTGGTCTGGATTCGTCAAACCCTTCGGGAATTGGTGCTCGGCCCGGAGGAGAGACTATGACGGTTTTGCGGTCGCTGTTGTTTGGATTTGCTTTTTACGGCGGAACGATTGTTATCGGATTTCTTTATCTGCCCTTGATCCTGTTGCCTGAATGGATCGGGCGACCGTTCTTTCGGTTCTGGATATTTTATGGTGTGGCCTGTGCCTGGCTGTTTGCCGGGATAAAATATCGGGTGGTTTATGCCGAAGGGGCGGCTCTGGCCGACGGCCCTGCGATTTATGCGTCCAAACATCAATCGGCCTGGGAAACGATGGCGTTCAGCCATATTCTGCCAAAGCCGGTCTTTGTCCTAAAGCAGGAACTGAAATCAGTTCCGTTCTTTGGCTGGTATCTTTCCAAAATGCGCATGATCGCCGTTGATCGCGCCGCCGGGGCTTCGGCTATGCGCAGCATGGTGCTGCAGGGGCGCGCCGTCATCAAAGATGGCTATTCGGTCGTTATCTATCCACAGGGGACACGCGTTGCGCCGGGGGTGACCGCGCCCTATCACCCGGGCGTTTATGCCCTGTATCGCGCGTTGAATGTTCCGGTGATCCCGATTGCGCTGGATTCGGGGATGCGCTGGCGGCGCAACAGTTTCCTGAAGCGGGCGGGCACGATCACTGTTTCCATCCTGCCTGCCATACCGCCTGGTCTTGACCGGCAAAGCTTTATGGACAGGCTGGAAAATGTAATAGAATCAGAGTGCAAACGGATCGGTGAAGAAACCTGTGGATAACTTTGTGGAGTGTTTCACAGGGCAGCATGAATTGCCCGAACTTCTTTGATTTCAAAATCTTATCCAAATTATCGCCCAAGATCTCTTGAATTGACTGTCATCAAACAAAAACAGAACATCGATTGACTTGAATCGCATTTGCGCGTTATAATAAAAAAGTCATTATATATCTGATAGTTAGGCGGAAATTGGAAATGCCTGTAGCCAATTTCACACCAATCTCAGAACGATCCAAACGAGGATAACCATTTGGAATTTAGTACTTTTTCCAAGCGTATCTGGGATATGAAATACCGGCTGAAAAAGCCGGATGGGACGCCTGTGGACAAAACGTTACAGGATACCTGGCATCGGGTGGCTAAGGCCTTGGCGTCAGTGGAAAAAGACCCTTCGATATGGGAGCCGCGCTTCTATGAAGCGATGGCAGATTTTAAGTTTCTGCCCGCCGGGCGGATTCTGGCCGGGGCCGGGACCGAACGTGAGGTAACGCTGTTCAACTGCTTCGTGATGGGCACGATTCCAGACAATATGGTCGGCATTTTTGACCATCTGAAAGAAGCGGCGGTGACGCTGCAGCATGGCGGCGGGATCGGTTATGATTTTTCCACGCTGCGCCCGCGGGGGGCATTGGTTAAAGGCGTCGGGTCCGATGCGTCGGGTCCGGTGTCTTTTATGGAAGTCTGGGATTCTATGTGTCGCACGATTATGAGCGCCGGTTATCGCCGGGGCGCCATGATGGCGACGATGCGGTGCGATCATCCTGATGTTGAGGAATTTATCGCTGCCAAGCGCACGGCTGGGAAGCTGACCAATTTCAACATGTCGGTTCTGGCCAGTGATGCCTTTATGGAGGCCGTTGCCGCCGATGGGCCCTGGGATCTTGTATTCGGTGGCGCTGTGATCCGGACTGTTAAGGCGCGGGATCTGTGGGACAAGATCATGCGGTCCACCTATGACCATGCGGAGCCTGGCGTCATTTTCATCGATCGTATCAATGCCCGCAACAATCTGCATTATTGTGAGACGATTCAGGCGACCAATCCCTGTGGAGAGCAGCCTTTGCCCCCCTATGGCGCGTGCCTGCTGGGGTCGATTAACCTGGCGCGTTTGATCCAACAACCGTTTACGGAAGCGGCGCATCTGGATGTGAATGCTTTGGCGGAACTGGCGACCATCGCGGTTCGGATGATGGATAATGTGATCGACCTGTCGCGTTTTCCAATGGATGCGCAACGGCAGGAAGCGATGGCGAAACGGCGTATTGGCCTGGGCGTGACCGGTCTGGCAGATGCCCTGATGATGTGCCGCACGCGCTATGGCAGTGCGGATTCCTTGAAATTAACGGAACAATGGTTGGCCAGCCTGCGCGATGCAGCCTATCGCGCCTCAATTGATCTGGCGGGGGAAAAGGGTGCATTCCCATTGTTTCAGGCGGAACCCTATCTGGCCGGGGAAAGCATCGCGGAATTGCCAGAGGATATTCGCAAGGATATCGGGCGCTATGGTATCCGGAATGCGCTGGTCACGTCCATCGCGCCGACCGGCACGATTTCCCTGGTGGCGGAGAATGTGTCATCGGGGATCGAGCCTGCCTTTTCCTTTCGCGCCCATCGCAAGGTCCTTGCACCCGATGGCAGTCGGGAAAGTCACGAGGTTGTGGACTATGCCTATCGCCTGTATCGGGACTTGTTCGGTGCAGAGAGTGAGTTGCCGGACTATTTCGTCGACGCACAGGCCCTGCAGCCGGAGGATCACCTGGCAATCCAGGCCGTCGCGCAGCGGTTTATCGACAGTTCGATATCCAAGACCATTAATCTGCCTGCTGAAATTTCCTTTCAGGCCTTCAAGGATGTCTATGCCCGCGCCTATGCCCTGGGATGCAAGGGATGCACAACCTATCGCCCCAATGAGGTCACTGGATCAGTACTCAGTGTTGAGGCGACCCCGCCTGCGGACGCTGCCCCCGTGCCGCAGACAGCGCAGGCAGAAGGGGATGTGGTTTACATGTCCCAACCCCTGGACCGTCCCGGCGCGTTAGAGGGGCAGACCTATAAGTTGCGCTGGCCGGAAAGCGATCATGCGACCTATATCACCATCAATGATGTGATCGAATCGTCGGGTCGACGCCGCCCGTTCGAGGTCTTTATCAATTCCAAGAATATGGAACATTACGCCTGGACCGTCGCCTTAACGCGGATGATCAGTGCGGTGTTCCGGCGGGGCGGCGATGTTGCCTTCGTGGTGGAAGAGTTAAAGGCGGTTTTCGATCCGCGCGGTGGCTATTGGGTAGAGGGGCGCTATGTCCCTTCCATCCTGGCTGCCATTGGGGAAGTGATTGAGCGTCATATGATCGCCATCGGCTTTCTGGGCAGTGATGAGGATGGGGAGATCACGCGACCCGCAAGAGGCACCAAGCGGGCCCATGGATCAACAGACAGGGGCGGCGCGCAATGCCCGCGCTGTGGTCAGCCCAGCCTGGTGCATCAGGAAGGCTGTGACACCTGCGAAAGCTGTGGCTGGTCCCGCTGCGGCTAACCGGTTCAGACTGGTCTTTAGAGCAAATCCCGAGCAAACGGAATCGTTTGCGACGACGCATTTGCTAAAGAAACAAGTGGTTAGAGTGTCATGTGTGCGCTCATGCGAACGCATGATGCTCTAATCACCTTACCAACCGTTACAGCGGTCCCATTGGTCAAAGACCGTCTCCCCATCCGTCACATTGTAGACGGGATAGGCGGCGGCGGTCATACAGACATGGTTGGGTAGAACCCGCACCTGACTGCCCACCGGCAACCGATCAAACAGGGCCGGATCCGTAACCTTCACATGCCCATGTTCCTGACTGACAGAGGTCACATAAACATCGTCCAGGGCCGGGCCATCCACGGCCACCACGGCTCCGTAGCGGACTTCAGGACGGAAGGCGTTGGCACCGATATCCTTTGACAGGGCAAGGCCCCCGGCATCCAGCAGAATTTTGCTGGATTCCCGGTTATGCCCGATAACCGTTGCCAGAACGCTAAGGGCTAGATCCTGGGTTTGACAAACACCGCGCGATTGCTGGTCCAGATCAAAGAAGACATAGACCCCTGCGCGATATTCGGTCAGCCCGGTCGCATCCTGGCTGAACAAGGCAGTCGGGGTGGATCCGGCGCTGACGGTGTTTACGGCATGCCCGGCGGTGCGCAAACGTTCTGCGGCATGAACCACGGCCTGGCGTTCATCTTCTGCAATCTGTTGGATTTTTGGGATGTCATTGACGCCATAGGAATGACCGGCATGGGTCAAAACCCCATCCAACCGGGCCGCTTTGGACCCAGACAGGCAGTCGGCTATTTCCAGCAACGTTTGCCCGGTGGCAGACACCCCGGCCCGCCCGTCACCACAATCAATTTCAACAAGCAGCTTGAACGCTGCACCGTGATCAGCAATCGCCCGGGCCGCATCGACCGTATCGGCTAGGACCTTTAAATCAACGCCGCGCGCGATCAGGGCTGCGGCACGGTCCAGCTTGCCCGGCGCAAGCCCCACCGCATAGGTGATATCCTTAAATCCATGATCGGCGAAATATTCAGCCTCCCGCAGAGTAGACACCGTGATGCCAAATTTGTGATCCTGCGTTGCCAGCACGCCCACTTTCGCGGATTTGGCGGTTTTCAGATGCGGTCGCAATTGCACGCCCAATCGGGTGACCGATTGAGTCATGCGCGCGATATTGTCCGCCAGCTTCGCCTGATCCAACAGAAGGCAGGGTGTTTCCAGTGCCGCGATTGAAGTCACGGTCACACTACTATTTCTTCACAACAAGCCACAGCGCATGGATCGAGCCTGGCAGAAAAAAGAAGCATGTCAGAATAAGGTTAAGCCAGAATTGCAGGCCCAGACCCACCGTCAGGAATGCCGCAACGGGAGGCAGAAACAGGGCGATGATAATGCGAACTATGTCCATGATGCTGTCTTCCTTGGTTTCGATTCGACCAGACGGTACTGTCTTTCACTTCAAATTACCAGTGTCGTTGGCAGAATGACCCTTGCGGGATCAGCCTTAGGCCAGGACGATTTCAACCTGACCCAATGCCCCAAAGTCGCCAATAATCGGGACACCTCGTTTGCCTTCAAAGACGGGGGCCAAAGAGCCGGTGATAATATAGTTCCCGGCATTCAACCGTTTGCCCTTCTGGCGCAATTCTTCCGCCAGCCAATGTAGGGCCTTCAGCGGGCCGCCCATGGATTCAGCGCCTGTCCCCGTGCCCATAACCTTACCATCCATCGCGACCGATACGGCAAGCTCTGGCAGGTTCAATGCGCGCCAATCTGTGCGGCCTTCGCCATAGATAAAGGCATGGTTTGCCGCGCCATCGGCGATCAACCATTTCGCATCCACCGGCTTGCCCGTATCGCGAAAGCGACGGTCCACGATTTCAATGGCGGGATGGACGGATCCTATGGCATCCGCGACATCCTGTTCACTGAATGCTTCGTCGCGCAGTTCCAGATCGCGCTTCAATCGGAAGGCGATTTCCACCTCGACAACCATCAAGGCGCCATTCGGGGTCGGTATCCGGGTCGGCGCAGCATAGGTCCAGCGATCGAATAGAGGACCATACAAGGGTTGATCCGTATTCAGTCGGGCGCGGGCCTCGGGACTGTTAGCCCCGATTTTCCATCCGACCACAGGCACGCTGATCGTCTCGATCATCTCGTCCTGGATTTCATAGGCCTGCGTCAGGCTTTTCGGGGTCGGGCCAGGGTCAGCCGCAAGCTTTGTCCCGTCCAGCCGCGCAGAGGCCAGAGCCCTGCCAATGGAGCTGTTCATGGATTACTCTTTCTCACTTAAAGTTTGTTGGGCCAACATGTCCTGATCGACCGGCTGTGCCTTGCCTCGGTTCCAGACGCCCGTTGAGTCACGTGACCACTCGACACGCTCCCATATACCGGTTTTAGCCTGATGCCACCAATAAATTGGTGCCCCCAGCGCACCCACCCATGCAAAAAACAGCAAAACGGGTTCAGACTCGGTGGAAAGCGCATGAACGCGCTCTATCGGAGTGATCGAATAGTCACCGCCATTGAGTGAAAAAGGCGCACCATTCACGCCATGACGCAGCGTCAGCGTGCCGGAGAGACAAAAATAAAGCTCTGCGGCACCATGACTGTGCAGCGGATAATCGATATTGGGGGCCAGGGTGAACAAGCCCGCGCGCATGCCAGGCATGCCAAGAATGCCCAATTCACCAAAAATATGGGCAGCATGCATTCCGCCGGATAAGGCGGGATCAACATCAGGATGCGCGGATACAACATCGCGCCAATGACACAGGGGCGCGGTATCCTGAACGGCCTGGCGCAATGCCTCCGATCCCGAAAAATTATCCAGACTGGGCTGAAAAGCTGGCGGGGCGGGCGCAGGGTTCGTCGCTGGTTGTGCAACAAATCCGTCCCGCGCGCCGCGAATCAACGGGGCCAGGAACGGAAGGAGCGTTATATCCTCCCGCGCCCGGACCCGTAATTCCTCTATCACCACGTCGGCAAAGCGCAGCGCGGTCGTGTCCGGCGTATCGTCGGATTGACTCATTTGTGAATATTACCTCAGCTCAACTGGCCGCATGCGGCCTGAATGCGTCGGCAGGCTTCCTCCAGGGCTTCCGTGGATGTGGCATAGGAAATGCGGAAATAAGGGGACAGGCCAAACGCCGCGCCCTGCACCGTTGCCACGCCCTTGTCTTCCAACAGATAGGTGACGAAGTCCTGGTCGGTTTCCAGCACTTTGCCCGATGGCGTTTTGCGCCCGATCACACCCTCGCAGGATGGATAGACATAAAATGCGCCTTCCGGTGTGGCACAGGTGATTCCCGATGCCTGATTCAGCATGCCCACGACCAGATCACGGCGATCCTTGAATATGGCATTGTGCTTTTCGATAAAGCCATGGTCCCCATCCAATGCGGCAACACCGGCCCATTGCACGAATGTCGTAGGCGAGGTGGTGGATTGGGAATTCAGCATATTCATAGCCTTGATCAGGTCCGCATTGCCCGCTGCATAGCCCAGGCGCCACCCGGTCATGCAATAGGCCTTGGACAGGCCGTTCAGCGTCAAGGTGCGTTCTTTCAGCTTTGGTTCGACCTGCGCGATGGTGGAGAATTCAAAACCGTCATAGACGATGAATTCATACATATCGTCGGTCATGACATGGACATGCTGGCAGGCAGGCTCCATCAGGACATCTGCCAGGGCTTTCAATTCCGCGCGTGTATAGGCTGAACCTGTCGGGTTAGACGGGCTGTTTAACATCAACCATTTGGTCTTCGGGTTGATCGCCTTGCGCAACTGGTCCGGTTGCAGCTTGAAATTCGCCTCTGCTGGGCAATCGATCAGAACCGGCTCCCCTTCCATCAGGGCCACGATATCGGTGTAGCTGACCCAGAATGGGGCCGGGACCAGGACCTCATCACCGGCATTCACGGTCGCCATGAACGCGTTGAAAATTGTCTGCTTACCGCCGGTTCCAACCGTGATCTGCGAGATATCGTAATCCAGACCGTTATCGCGCTTCAACTTGCGGGCAATCGCCTCACGCAATTGTGGGATGCCTGGGGGCGGGCCGTATTTGGTCTTACCCGAAGCGATGGCGTCATAGGCGGCTTTTTTGATGTGTTCCGGGGTGTCGAAATCAGGTTCCCCCGCGCCAAGGCCGATAACATCGACGCCCTGCGCTTTCAATTCGTTCGCCATTGCGGTCACAGCAACGGTCGGGGAGGGCTTAATTCGCTTCAATCGATCGGCAAGAAAGGCCATGGTCCTGCTAGCTCCTAAGCATTGAAATCATGTTGTGCGCGAATGGGCGAAACCTACGCCGAACGACCGGATGCTGCAACGCCGTTCCGGCCAAAATTCATGCGAATAGACCCGAACTGTTGCGTAAACGTACAGGCAGGCCACAGTTCCGCCGCAAAACAACCTTTAGCTTGCCGCGATACCAGCCCCAGCCTGCCGTGATTGCCCTGCAGGATACGCTCCAGATTAACTCAATCGAGGAGACTGGGACTATGAAGGTGCAGCTCTTTTCCCATCGTACAAGCCAATCCTATCGTCAGGCCAGACGGGATCGGTATCTGATCGGCGCAATCGCCCTGATCACGTTTCTGACGGTGCTGATATCGTCGGTTCTGGCGATGACCAGCGCAGCCAGCGCGGCGGAGGTGCAGAATGACGGTCTGTATCTGCGGCCAATGGGCCAGTCCGAGGCCCCCTTTGCCTCAGCCCCCAGACTGGCGCAATCGGTGCAGTTGGATATTGCCGCCATCGTTGCGCGGGGAACAGTCATTCAATTGTTCCGAAATGACAGCACGGATTGGGTCGAAGGCCGCTATCGCTTTCCTTTGCCCGATAAGGCTGCGGTTGATCGCCTGACCATTCGCGTCAACGATCGCGTCGTTGAAGGGGAGATTCGAGAGCGCAGCACCGCCAAAAAGGAGTATGATGCAGCAAAGGCGGCGGGTCAGACCGCGGCCCTGCTGGATGAGAACCGCCCCAATCAATTCATGCTTTCTCTGGCAAATATCGGTCCGGGGGAAATGATCTCCGTCACGTTGGAGTTTCAGTCGACGGTCGACCGGGATGGCGATTTGTTTGAGTTTCGCATGCCGCTGGTGACTGCCCCCCGGTATATACCGGATATGAAACTGTCGGCCCTGGAAATCCCGCAGGTTAAAGCGGAGATTGACCGTCAGATGGCGGATGCCGCACGCCTTGGTTTCCCGATTGATGAACAGCGCCAGTCAAACCCAACAGGATTGCAGGTTACGTTGGACGCCGGGGCCGAGCTGGCGACGTTGGAAAGTCC
The DNA here is from genome assembly GCF_048892525.1 of Hwanghaeella sp. LZ110. Lineage (NCBI taxonomy): Bacteria > Pseudomonadati > Pseudomonadota > Alphaproteobacteria > Rhodospirillales > Aestuariispiraceae > Hwanghaeella > Hwanghaeella sp. LZ110. Next base: position 129,305 of record NZ_JBLZHT010000008.1, read on the forward strand.
AAGCCATGATTTGGTTGTGACCCGCGAGGGGGAAAAGTACAAAATCGGCCTGCGATTGGAAGCAGAACCTGCGGATCGTGACATCGTTTTGCGCTGGCGCACCCAGCGCAATGATATGCCGGGTGCGATGTTGTTCCATGAACGGATCGGCGCGGTGGATTACCTGCTGGCCATGATTCAGCCGCCCCGATCAGATCAGGCCAAGCAATTGGAGCGTCCCCGCGACGTCACATTCGTGATCGATACGTCGGGTTCCATGGAAGGGGAGTCGATGGAGGCGGCCAGCGCCGCGCTTATCCAGGCATTGGCGGCGCTGGGCCCCAAGGATCGGTTTGATGTTATAGAGTTTGATTCCAGCTTTCAGCGCCTGTTTGGTCAAACAGAACCGGCGACACCGGCGCGCATCCAAAAGGCGATTGGCTTTGTCGCGGGCCTGAAAGCCGATGGGGGGACGGAAATGATGCCCCCGCTTCGATCTGCGCTGGCGTCTGGACATGCCGTTGAAGGCCGCACCGATCAAACTGCTTTGCGCCAGATCGTGTTTCTGACCGATGGCCTGGTCGGCAATGAAGACGAATTGTTTCAGATGATCGAAGCCAATCTGGGCAATGCTCGTTTGTTTACGGTTTCCCTCGGCTCTGCGCCAAATGGATGGTTCATGCGCAAATCCGCTCAATTGGGCGCGGGTGAAACCCTAAACATAGCCAATGTGTCTGAGGCAGCCCCGAAAATGGCGGAATTCTATAAACGAATCGAAACACCGGTTGCGATTGATTTGGACGTGACGGCAGATCCTGCTGCCCGGATGGAGGTTTATCCAGACAGGTTGCCTGATCTGTATGGCGCCCGCGCGCTGATTGTGCCAATTGCGATGGAAAACTGGGGTGGGGACCTGACATTTACCGGCAAAATGGCACTGGACGATATGGTGGTTCACCTGACCCGCGCAGATCTGCGCCCCGCCAAAGGGATCGCGAAATTATGGGCCAGAACCAAGGTTGAATCGATTGAGGATGATATTCGCCGGGGCGCGATTGGTCCGGAGGAAGGGCGTCTTGCTGTTGTGGATATTGCCCTTCCGCATCGATTGGCAACTGCCTATACCAGCTTTGTCGCGGTGGATCGTCCGGTTCGCCGTCCTGAATCGGAAGACCTGCGGCAACGTGATATGCCCAATAATCTGCCCGCCGGCATGGTGATGGCGTCCCTTGCCGGGCCTGCAGGGGCAACCGGATGGCAGGGGATGATTCTGATCGGCGTGGGGCTGATTGCAGGCTCGATTGTGCTGTTGTTGATCAGCCGCAGGCGTCGCTTTGGGGCGCGGAAATGAGGGTTGTTGCGGCGCAAGACGACGGCAAGCACGCCAAAAACTCCCAATCCCCCCGACGCAATCGGCCTTTGTTGGTGCTGGCCATTATCCTGGCCGGGTTTGGGGTCTGGCAGGTGGGGCAGTCTGCAGTGATCCTGGTAAAGGCGTGGCTGGCCCCGATCCTGATCCAGCGGGCCTGGGCGGCGGTGCAGGACGGACAGACAGGCGATGCGGTAAAGCCCTGGCCCTGGGCCGATACTCAGCCAATTGCGAAACTGCATTTCCCAAGTCTGGGGCGGGACAGGATCGCCCTGGCCGGAGCATCACCCCGGGCGATGGCCTTCGGTCCAACCCTGACACCAGGAGCCGACGTTCCGGCCTTTTTCGGGCATCGTGATACCCATTTTCTGATGCTGCAGGATCTGCAATCGGGCGACCCGGTTTTATGGGAAAAGGCCGATCAGTCAGTGGCGCAATATCGCGTGATTGACGCGTCCGTGCAGCATAAGGACCATTTGCAGGTGCCATTGGGAAGTCCGGGTCAGTATATCGCCCTTGTCACCTGCTGGCCCTTCGATGCGGTTCAGGCGGGTGGGCCCCTACGATATGTGATACTCGCACAGCGAGAGAAATGACAAGCCTCGCGAAACCGATTACGATTTGTTAATAAATCGCTGTCATTTTTATGACATCAGCCGCCGGTGATGCAAAGGGAGCACAAAAATGGGCAGAATGTCACCGCATTGCACATTAAGTTTACGAATGGTGGAAGGGGCCTTGTTGAAAGGCGACTGGGCCCGTGCCCGTAAACTTGTTGTTGCTTGGGAATGTCCTGAAGGCGGCGGGTGTGGCCATGGGGAAAGTTGCACCGCCCATCGTGGTTATTTGCACCATGTGGCCTTGACCGTGAAAATTATGGGTCTGGAGGCTGCGCGCACACATCTGGTGCATGCCATGCCCGTTCCCATTGCCCAGCCCGCGCGGATTTTACCGCTTCAGATGGCGAATTCGTCTTCGCTGTAGCCTTGATAAAATAACAGGGCCGTCATGTCTGTATGTTCAATGCGCACGCGGGTCTGTTCCCGAACGATGGGCTTTGGGAAAAAGCCGATGCCCAGCCCGGCCGCGGTCAACATATCCAGATCATTTGCACCATCGCCAATCGCCGCTGCGCCGCTGCGGGGCACGGCCTGGCGGATGCACATTTCATCCAGGATTTCCAACTTCGTTGCCCGCCCAACAATTTTGCCGGTCAGATTGCCGGTGAAACAGCCATCATCGCCAATTTCCAAAGTATTGGCGGCATGTTCCTGAAAGCCCAGCTGGGCATGCACCACTTCGGTCGTAAAGGTGAAGCCGCCCGATACCAGGGCACATAGCGCGCCATTTGCCACCATTGTCTTGACGGCACGTTCCGCCCCGTTTGTGTGGAGAATCTGATCCATCACAACAGCCATCGACTCGGTAGCCTGATAGCCTTTCAACAGGGCGACGCGGGCGCGCAGGCTCTCAATGAAATCAAGCTCCCCCGCCATCGATCTTGCCGTGATCGCCATAACCGCATCACCAAATCCCAGCGCGGTCGCCAATGTATCCAGGGTTTCATTTTGGATCATTGTTGAGTCCATATCTGAGACAAGGACTTGTTTGCGGCGGCCTTCCGGGGCTTGGACCGCACGATCTATACCGTCCAGACCTGGGGCATCTTCCAACGCGGCGATCAATGCCAGTTGCGTGGCACCATCCGCGATAAACTCCGCAGCCCAACCCCGTGCCAGGGTTTTGGTGTCCGTGGAAGGCACAGCCCCTGCGCGCCGTGCAGCGGTGCGCGCGGCGGTCAAATGATCTTCACTGAGAGCGGTGCGATTGCGGTTTGCAACCAATGTGATGACGTTTTGCATAGGGGAGTCGCGATACCCGAGGTGGCCCATTCCCGCAAGCGACAAATTCATGACGCTGGCGGATTTCTGATCTATACGCTTCGGTCTCGCCCCGTCGGTGGGAAACGTCTAAACTGCGCCGCGTTGCAGCGTGAAGGATGTTTGTGTGCCCCTGAAATCTGACAGTATCAGCCCCTGCATAGTGCTCTATGGTCCGACGGCTTCCGGGAAGTCGGCGCTGGCGCTGGCGCTGGCGCGCGCATTTGGCGGTGTCGTCATCAATGCTGATTCGATGCAGATTTATCGCGATTTGCGGATTTTGAGTGCCAGACCCTCAGAAGAGGAGGAGGCCCTGGTGCCTCATCGCCTGTATGGTGTTCTGGATGGGGATGATGTCTGTTCTGCTGCCCGGTGGCGGGATATGGCGAAGCGGGAAATTCAGGCGGCGCAGGCGGCAGGTCAGATCCCCATTCTGTGCGGTGGAACCGGGTTTTACATCAAGGCTCTGATCCAGGGCCTCTCACCTATGCCACAGGTGCCGCCAGAAATTCGGGCGCAAATACGGGCTGAAGTTGCCGCTGCACCTGGCGTTTCAGCCTGGGATCGGTTGCAGGCGCTTGATCCTGTGGCGGCCGCCCGCATTGAACCGATGGATATGCAGCGCATCAGTCGGGCGTTGGAGATTTACGCCGCAACCGGTCGCATCCTGACCGAATGGCAGAATGATCCGCTGGATGGTCCGCCGCCTGGGCTGACATTTCTGACCTGTGTTATGGTGCCGCCTCGGGCAGAATTGGTCGCGCGGTGCGATGCCCGACTGGATGCGATGGTGGAACAGGGGGCGATGGGGGAAGTTTCAGCCCTGATGGCCCGCAACCTGCCGGATGATCGCCCGATCATGCGGGCCGTGGGCGTCCCGGAACTGACTGCGCATCTGATGGGGCAAATCACTCTGCCGGAAGCCTTAGCGCAGGCAAAGACGGCAACGCGACGCTATGCCAAAAGACAGGCCACCTGGGCTAAAAATCAGATTGTTCCAAATTTTCTCATAAAAGAGAAATATTCGGAAAGTTTAGAGGGCAAATTTTTTGCATTTATTGAAGAAAACGGGTTGATTCGGGTTTAAGCCGCCCGTATTGTGCGCCGCACGCGATGAGGCGTCTGTCTGGCGATAGAATCCTTTCCCGAAATGAATGACCCCGCTGGGGTGCTTTTTTTAAACAAGATGGATGAATGACATGTCGACACAGCAACTTTCCGGCGCGGAAATGGTGATTAAAGCCCTAAAAGATCAGGGTGTCGATGTCGTATTTGGCTATCCAGGCGGCGCCGTTCTGCCGATTTATGATGCGCTGTTCAAACAGAACCATGTGCGCCACATTCTGGTGCGCCATGAACAAGGCGCTGTGCATGCCGCAGAAGGCTATGCGCGGTCCACCGGAAAGCCCGGTGTTGTTCTGGTAACGTCGGGTCCCGGTGCGACCAATGCGGTGACCGGTCTGACCGATGCGCTGATGGATTCCATTCCCATCGTCTGCCTGACCGGACAGGTTCCGACCCATCTGATTGGCAATGATGCGTTCCAGGAATGTGATACAACCGGGATTACGCGCCCCTGCACGAAGCACAATTATCTGGTCAAGGATGTCAACAAGCTGGCCCGCACGATGCACGAGGCCTTTTATGTTGCGACCAGCGGCCGTCCCGGGCCAGTCGTTGTTGACCTGCCAAAGGATGTGCAGTTCGCGACCGGCACCTATGAAATGCCGAAATCAGCGGCGCACAAGACCTATAAGCCGATCCTGAAGCCGGATCATTCCCGCATTGAAGCTGCCGTTGATCTGCTGCTGTCGGCCAAGCGCCCGATTGTGTATGCGGGCGGCGGGGTCATCAATGCCGGGCCGAATGCTGCAAAACTGCTGACCGAATTTGTCCGTATGACCAATTTCCCCTGCACGCTGACCCTGATGGGCCTGGGCGCATTCCCAGCCAACGAGCCGCAATATCTGGGCATGTTGGGTATGCACGGAACCTATGAGGCGAATTGGGCGATGCATGATTGTGATGTCATGCTGGCCATTGGGTCGCGCTTTGATGATCGCATCACCGGGCGGTTGGATGCGTTCTCTCCGAATTCGAAGAAAATCCATATCGATATCGATGCGTCTTCGATCAACAAGAATGTGCGCGTCGACCTGCCCATCGTTGGGGACGCTGGATACGCGCTGGAAGACCTGATCAAGGTTATGAAGGCGCGCCAGAAGAAGCCCGATGCTGCGGCAATGGAGCGCTGGTGGGGCAAGATCGATGAATGGCGGGCCTTGAAATGCCTGTCCTTCAAAAATGGTGAAACCGTTGCCAAACCTCAGCAGGCAATCCGCCGTCTGTATGAAAAGACGCTGGAAACCGGCAAGGATACCTTTATTACGACCGAAGTGGGCCAGCATCAGATGTGGGCGGCCCAGCATTTTGATTTCCAGAAGCCCAATCGTTGGATGACATCTGGTGGATTGGGTACCATGGGCTATGGCCTGCCTGCCGCCATTGGGGCGCAGTTGGGCAATCCCGATGGTCTGGTGATCGATATCGCGGGCGAAGCCTCAATCCAGATGAATATTCAGGAACTCTCCACTGCCGTTCAATATCGCCTGCCGGTTAAGATTTTCATCTTGAACAATGAATATATGGGCATGGTGCGCCAATGGCAGGAATTGCTGCATGGCGGTCGCTATTCGGAAAGCTATTCCGAGGCCCTGCCAGATTTTGTGAAGCTGGGTGAGGCCTATGGCATGAAGGGCCTGCGGGCGGAAAATGCGGGTCAGCTGGATGATGTGATTGACGAAATGCTGGCCCATGATGGTCCGGTCATCGCGGATATTATGGTCGATAAGTCCGAAAATTGCTATCCGATGATCCCATCGGGGGCGGCCCATAATGACATGCTGTTGGGTCCGGTTGCTGAAGGTGAAGAAGCCATTGGCAATGCTGGGAAAATGCTGGTTTAAGACGACACTTGAAATAGGGTGATTTTACAATGCCGGAAGGAAGTTTTGGGATGGCGAACTCAGGGACCGTGGGTCAGCCGGGCGCAGCTTATACCTTTGCCAGCGGGGACGAAACCGTGCGGCGTCACACCTTTGCGGTGATCGTCGATAACGAGCCTGGCGTGCTGGCCCGCGTGATTGGGCTGTTCTCTGGCCGAGGCTATAATATTGAAAGCCTGACCGTGTCGACCGTCACGGCAGATGAAAGCGTCAGCCGCATCAACATAGTCACCACCGGCACGGAGATGATCATTGAACAGATCAAGGCGCAATTGCACCGCCTTGTTCCGGTCCATGATGTTCATGACCTGACCCTGGATGGCGCGCATGTGGAACGTGAATTGGCCCTGATTAAGGTCCGCGCCAAGGATCATGCCCGCCGAGAAAGCCTGCGCATCGCCGACATCTTCCACGCCAAAGTCGCCGATACGACGCTGGACAGCTTCGTCTTTCAGATCGATGGCGACCCGGAAAAGGTCGACAGCTTCATCGAACTGATGCGCGCGCTAGGCGACACAGAAGTCGCCCGCTCCGGCGTCATCGCGATTGCGCGCGGGAATGATGTCCTGAAGGTTTAACGAGTTTTATACTTTGCCCGCATTGACTGACAGAAAATCGCGGGATCAAACGGTTCAGGAACTCCGCTGTTCAGCCCGTCATTGATTGCTTCCTGCAGGGTTGCAATCGCACTTTGGCGTTCTTCGTCGCGTGGTGTCAGATGCCGGGCACCGCAGCTGGAATTGTTGTAGTACCCATTTTGCAATTGCTCTTCATTCATTAGAATTCCTAGCCTAAATATAAAAGTCCATTGCCGTGCAATCCAGGACTCGAACGCTAGAGTTCCTCATTCCGGTCTGTCGCCGAGGCGGGCTGTTGTGACAGTCCGGCGATTTCGGTCCATAGGGCGTCGGTCATATCGATCTTTACAGAATCTAGAGAGGCCTGGAGTTGTTCGACGCTGCGCGCGCCGATGATGGGGCAGGTGATGCCGGGGTGATGGGCGGCCCAGGCGACGGCCAGGCTGACCGGGTGTTCGCCTCGTGCATCGGCAAGGGCCGTGAATTTCTCTGCGGTTTCATAGTACCAAGGCACGTCATAGCGTTTTGAATACATCTTGTTCTGCACCAGACGGGTGCCTTCGGGGCGTTGACCGCTGCGATACTTGCCCGTCAGCAGGCCACCGGCATTGGGGCCGTAGGAGATGACAGCCAGGTCTTCGGCCTGCGCCAGGGGCAGGATTTCGACCTCTGACTGACGCTTCACCAAATTGTACATAGGCTGGATGATATCAAACCGGGACCAGCTATTCTTGTCCTGGATGCCCAATGACTTGGCCAATTGCCAGGCGGCGAAGTTACTGGCCCCGATATGCAGGACCTTGCCGGCGCGCACGAGGTCTTCCAAGGCACGCAGGCTTTCTTCAATAGGTGTTTCCGTATCCCATTTATGCAGGAAATAGATATCCAGCCGATCCGTGTTCAGGCGGCGCAGACTGTCTTCAACCGCGCGGGTGATGTGGCGGCGGTTGGAGCCACTGTCATTTGGGCCGCCTTCGCTGAGCGGCATGCCGACCTTGGAGGTGATGACCAGCTTGTCCCTTTCCGACGCGATCAGACGCCCCAGAATTTCTTCTGCGCGGCCACCATTGTAAACATTGGCACAGTCAAAGAAGGTGATGCCTGCATCCCTACATGCAGCATACAGGCGGCCCGCCTCCGCCTCGTCCGCATCGCCGCCGAAGGACATGGTGCCAAAGCATAATTCAGAGACAGTCAGGCCTGTACGGCCCAGTCGGACGGATTTCATTAAACACTATTCCTTTGCATAAAACCGGCGGGGGAGGGGTTATCCGCCGTTCTGTTCCGCGACCTTGATCAAGGCCATGATGTCGTCGCGCTTGCCATATTCCTGCATCAGGCGTTCACGCGTCGTGCGCTTTGTGATCGGCGGGGCATCCAATCTGGCACCCGCCAGGACCAGCATCTTGACCCAAAGGGAGCGCTTTTCAACCTCCCATCGATCCCAGGATATAACGGTGGCCAGCATATCGCCTTCCATTCCACCAACCGCCGGATTGGCGCCCAGTTCCAGATAGCGCACGGCAATCTTTGGGCAATCCTTAAAATAGGCGGCATAGAGCGGTGTCCAGACGGAACGGCCCCGTACCAGAATGGTATTTAAATCCTTGCCCTTATACGCTTTTTCCAGATCCTCGCATTTTGCACAGTAATCAGGATTCTGGTCATCGCATTCCAGTGCGTGCGCCGGTCGGGCCTGAAGCACGAGACCGAATGTCAGACACAGGATTGCGAAAAGCAGCGGGCGCAGCATAACAAACCTCATTTCACAGGCGCACAGCGAGAAGGGTCGTCCAGCAATTGCGCGCCATCCCCCTGACAGGCATAAAATGCCGCCAGGTCACGGATTGCCTGACCGTCCAACCGGCCAGCATAAATTTCCATGAACTTATGGGGGCGGCGGCCATCCCGGAAATTCTGCAACTGATTGATCAGATAAACCTCAAACTGGCCATCCAGGCGCGGGACACCCGGCGTTTTTGATCGCCCGAGCCCGGTTTCGCCGTGGCATTTTGGACATTTCATTTCGATCATCAGGGATTTGCCATTGGCGGGGTCCCCTGAGACATCTTGGGCCACTGCCGGTGACAGCCAAAGCAGCAGCGGTGTGACCAAAAGGCTTATAATGAATGTCTTCATGGATATAAGATAAAATACTTTCTATTTTTCGGCAATGGTAACCCCTGCTTTCAGATCAGAAGAATCTGTTACAAGAAAACACTGTCTACGCGGCAAGAACGCGCATTAGGAGCCATGGCAATGACCAAAAATGATACAGGGACAATTGTCAAACTGGGGCGCGACGCAATCTCTCAACTGCGTGACATTGAAACCCGATTTAAAGTGATTGCGGGAGAAGATGGAAAAATTGATCAGGCAGAGTTGCAGGCGGGGCTGGGGCTGCATGATGCAGATTATGCCGCCCGCATCTTTAGCCTGATTGATCGGGATGGCAGCGGCACTGTCACGCTGTGGGAATTTATTGATTTTGCACAGATTCTGCTGACTGGATCGCCGGATGAAAAACTGCGTATCGTCTTTGATCTACATGATCTGAATGGCGATGGTACGATTGATCAGGCAGAGCTGACCCATATCCTGGATCGCAGTCTGAATGAACATCATCTGGATATTCCACCGCAGAAACTGGAAGCCTTAAGCGAGGCGATGTTTCAGAAGGTGGATGCGGATGGCAGCAAATCCATCACCTTTGGGGAATTTAAGGCCTGCATCGATGCCCATCCGGCATTGAAAGACCAGATGGTTGCGAATTCCGCCACCTGGCTGCGATTGCCAGAGCGCATCGAGCGCGACCGTCGCCGCCCGCATGGACGCCTGCTGCATAACTTGACCGAAGGCGTCACACGCCTGTGGGAGAATGAGCGCCCCTGGCTGGTCCTGCTGGTGCTGTATTTCGCGGCTAATGCCTGGATGTTTCGCAGCGGTATACTGGCCGAAATTCAACTTGGGTCCGATCTGTTCACCCAGATTGCCCAGGGGGCGGCGGCCTGCCTGAAACTGAACGGGGCGATCATTCTTATCGCCATGTTGCGCCACTCCCTAACCTTTCTGCGGCACACCTGGTTTGGGCCGTTCCTGCCACTGGACCATGCGATCGCATTTCATAAGATCGTCGGCCATGTGACCTTTTTATGCGCGGTCATCCATGTTGGCGGTTATATCGGGGCCTATGAAAGCATCATCGACCCGGATTTTTTCACACGTGATGTTGTGTATGGCGAATTGTTCAAATCACGGGTTGGCTGGACCGGCCTGACCCTGATCGGACTGTTTCTGGTGATGTGGATATTTTCCCTGCGGTTCGTGCGGGACAAGGGGTTGTTTGACCTGTTCTATATCACCCATCAACTCTACTGGCTGTGGTTTGCTTTCTTCCTGTTGCATGTTCCAGGATTCTGGATGTGGGTGGTTGGTCCCGGCGCGCTGTATCTTATTGAACGGGGCATCCGGCTGGTGCACGGGTTGAAAACCACGGACTTGCAGCAAGCAGATGCGCTGTCTTCCAATGTCACGCGATTGCGAATGACACGGCCAGACTGGTTTCACTATCAGCCGGGCGAGTATGTTTTCCTGAAACATCCGATGATTTCCAGCTTCGAATGGCACCCATTCACCGCCACCTCCAACCCGGAAGAAACCGAAATGCTGGAATTGCATGTTCGGGGCGTGGGAAATTGGACGCACAAGCTGCATGATATGGCACAGCAGCCTATTCCAGAGCGACCGGCCGCATGGCCCAGGGTCTATCTGGATGGTCCCTATGGGTCGCCGGCATCCGATATTTTTGACAGCAAGATCCCCGTATTGATCGGGGCAGGGATCGGGGTAACGCCCTTTGCTTCCATCTTGCGGTCCATCCTGCATCAGCGCCAACAGGGGGCCGCCAGCCAGATGCAGCGGATCTATTTCATCTGGATGAACCGGGATCAGAAAGCCTTTGAATGGTTTGTCGATCTGATGGCGCAATTGGAAGAAGATCCCGCAACGCGCGATGTGATCGAAATTCAGGTTTATTTGACCGGATTGCGGGCGGAGCTGACATCTGCCAGCCTGACAGTCGCGATGGAAGTGTACCATCAGGAGACAGGGCGCGATTTGTTGACCGGTCTGCACGCACCCACACGCCTGTCCAGGCCCGATTGGCAGTCTGTTTTCAAATCAATCCGACAGGCCCATCCGGACCAGGCGGTTGATGTTTTCTATTGCGGGCCAGAAGGCTTATCGCGCGTTTTGTCACGGGAAGCAGGCCGCTTTGACTTTGGGTATAAGAAGGAGAATTTCTGAGCCATGCTGCGCCGTCTGGACCATGTCAATCTGCGCACCGCTCAGCTTCAGCGCATGATCGATTTCTATTGCGATGTCCTGGGACTGACAATGGGCGCGCGTCCTGATTTCGATTTCCCAGGTGCCTGGCTGTATTGCGACGGGTTTCCCATCGTACACCTGATCGGTGTCAGCGACCCACCCGCCCCCTATCGACCCGACCAGCAATTGGAACATTTCGCCATATCTGCCGACGACATGACGGGGTTTCTGGCGATCCTGCAGCGGGAAGGAATCCCCTATCACCGCGTTGATGTGCCAGGGATGCCGATCACCCAGATCAATCTCCATGACCCGGATGGCAACCATCTGCATATCGATTTTTCAAGAGAGTCCACATCCGTCTGACCTTGGAAATCACTGGAATTTCAATAATACGCCGTGATTTGGATTGAATTCGGTCTGGAAAGCACCGCAATTCCGGGCTAGGTATGTGTCAGAACTATTAATCACTGTGAAAGTGGTCATTTGTGACAGATGTAAGCCCCATGCTTGCCACGCCCTTACTGGATACGGTGTCCCTGCCGTCTGATCTGCGCGATTTGAAGCCAACGCAATTGCGGCAATTGGCTGATGAATTGCGCGCCGCGACCATTCGTGCGGTGTCCCAGACAGGGGGGCATCTGGGCGCGGGGCTGGGCGTGGTCGAACTGACCGTGGCGCTGCATTACGTGTTCAACACGCCCGATGATCGCCTGATCTGGGATGTTGGACATCAATGCTATCCCCATAAAATCCTGACCGGGCGGCGGGACCGCATCGAAACCCTGCGCCAGGGCGGCGGGTTAAGCGGCTTTACCAAGCGGGATGAGAGTGATTATGACCCGTTTGGCGCGGCGCATTCGTCAACCTCCATATCTGCCGGGCTGGGGATGGCCGTTGCGCGGGATTTAAGTGGCGATGACAACCATGTCGTGGCCGTGATCGGCGATGGCGCAATGTCGGCTGGCATGGCCTATGAGGCGATGAACAATGCCGGTGCGATGAATTCCCGCCTGACCGTTATTTTGAATGACAATGATATGTCAATTGCGCCCCCCGTCGGCGCGATGAGCGCGTATCTGTCGCGTTTGATGTCGTCGAAACAGTATTTAAGCCTGCGGGAAATCGGCAAACATATTGCAGAACGCTTCCCACGGTCTTTTGAGCGCGCGGTTGAAAAGGCTGAGGAATATGCCCGTGGTTTCGTGACGGGGGGAACCCTGTTCGAAGAAATGGGCTTTTATTATGTGGGCCCGATTGATGGCCATAATCTTGATCATTTGCTGCCGGTTCTGAAGAACGTCCGGTCTGCAAAGGAATCCGGTCCGGTCCTGATCCATGTCGTGACGCAAAAGGGGAAGGGCTATCCCCCCGCAGAAGCGTCTGCTGACAAATATCACGGGGTCGCGAAATTTGATGTCGTGACCGGTGCCCAGCACAAGCCCAAACCAAATGCGCCGGCCTATCAGAATGTTTTTGGTCAGGTATTGAGCGATCTGGCAGTAAAAGACGACAAAATCGTGGCTATCACTGCCGCCATGCCATCGGGCACAGGCCTGCATTTGTTTGAAAAGGCCCATCCCAGCCGGACCTTCGATGTCGGTATAGCGGAACAGCATGCGGTGACATTTGCTGCGGGTCTTGCGACAGAGGGATATCGACCCTTCGCCGCGATCTATTCAACATTTCTACAGCGTGGCTATGACCAGGTGGTCCACGATGTTGCCATTCAGAATTTGCCGGTGCGCTTCGCCATTGATCGCGCAGGCTATGTCGGGGCCGATGGGGCAACCCATTGCGGGGCTTTCGACCTAAGCTATCTGTGCTGTCTGCCCAATTTTATCGTCATGGCCCCGTCGGATGAGGCGGAATTGGCACGCATGGTAGTGACCGCCGCTGGTATTGATGATCATCCATCCGCCATCCGCTATCCGCGGGGAGAGGGCATTGGGATTGAGATTCCCAAGAACCCCGAACCGGTAGAGATCGGGAAGGGGCGGATTGTGCGGGAGGGGAAGACGGTTGCCATTCTGTCTTTGGGAACCCGTCTACAGGATGCCATGACTGCGGCAGAAGATTTGGCCGCCCATGGGTTTTCAACGACGGTTGCCGATGCCCGCTTTGCCAAGCCGGTCGATGCCGATCTGGTACGGAAATTGGCACAGACCCATGATGTTTTGATCACGGTGGAAGAAGCGGCCATTGGCGGTTTTTCGACCCAGGTGTTGAACATTCTGGTGGTGGAAGATCTGATCCAGGGCATTCGATTGCGCACCTTGTTCATGCCCGACCGCTTTATTGATCAGGACAAGCCGGATCGTCAGATTGCAGAGGCTGGATTGGATGCGGCAGGGATCGTGAAAACGGCCCTGGCGGCGCTGGAAACCGAAGCGGCGGCTGAAACGGATGCTCCGGCGCGGGCTTAGGATTGGAGCGGGCGATGCCGCGCATCGTCTATCTTATATTTGGATGCCTGTTTGTCGGGCTCGGCTTTATCGGGGCGTTCCTGCCGCTGTTGCCGACGGTTCCCTTCCTGTTGCTGGCGTTATGGTGTTTTGCGCGCTCGTCACAGCGGTTTCATGACTGGCTGTATCATCACCCCCGCTTCGGCCCGCCCCTTAGAGATTGGGACCAGCATGGTGTGATCCCGGTCCGCGCGAAGATCCTGTCCACGGCGATGATGGTGGTCAGCATGGCGATCATGCTGGCGGTAACGGATTTATCTGTTTGGACCTATGGGGGGATTGCAGCGGTTTTGACATTGGTATCCCTGTATATTCTGTCGCGCCCGGGAAGCCCTCCCTGATCGGCGGTAATCAGGTCTAGATTTTTCATTCCCGGTATATCCTCTATTTCCTTCCCCACTGCCTAAAATTGAGGCATAAGCCTCGGCATGACACAGGATGAAACGATACAGGCTCCCACGGTTCTGGACCGAAAAGCGGAGGTAGGGGCGACATTCTCGCTCGCCTGGCCCATGATCATGACCATGGTTGCGGTGATCATGATGGAAACCGTGGACATGCTGATGATCGGTCATCTGGGTCAGGATGCCATCGCGGCGGCGGCATTGGCGCTGAATGCCTGGTTTATTTTTCTGCTGTTTGGCATTGGCACATTGGGGGCGGTGTCGTCCCTGACCGCCCAGGCCGTTGCGCAAAATGATGATCGCGGTGTACGGCGCAGCGCGCGCCAGGGCCTGTGGATCGGGTTGATGATGGGAACGCCGTTTGCCCTGATCCTGCAATATGGAGAGGCCGCCTTTATCTTTCTGGGTCAGGACCCGGTAATTTCCCATGCTGCGCAAGGCTATTTGAACTGGATGGCACCGGTTCTTATCATCGTGTTTGTCACCATCCCCTTGCGATTGACCATGGCATCCTATGGGGTGACGCGGCCTGCCATGTTGTTTGCCTGGTCTGGTGTGCCCCTGAACGCATTGATGAACTGGGTCTTCATGTTCGGTGGCCTTGGCTTTCCCGCTATGGGCCTGCCAGGGGCAGGATTGGCGACCTTTGTGGTCGATATCTACATTTTGGTCCTAGCCGTTCTGTATATCAATTTCACGCCGAAATTCGCAAAGCTGCAGTTATTCGTGCGGTTCTGGCGACCGGACTGGCCGCGCTTTCGCCAGATGTTGAGCATCGGCCTGCCGTCTGGCGGCAGTTGGGTCATGGAGCATGGCCTGTTTGGCGCGACGGCGATTATGATGGGGTGGGTTGGCGTTACCCAATTAGCGGCGCATCAGATCGCCCTGCAGGTCATGTCGATCACCTTTATGGTGCCCTTTGGTCTGTCCCAGGCTGCTACAATTCGCATCGCCCTGGCAGCAGGCGCACGGGACCTGGCCGCGGTTCGCCTGCGGGGTCGGGTGATACTGGAAACGACGCTGGTTTTCATGCTGGGCTGCGCCATCCTGTTCTGGACAGTGGGTTATCTCTTTATTGGCCTGTTCCTTAGCGACGATGATCCAAACCGGGCGCAGATCATTGCCTATGGCGCGACCTTTTTAGCGGTCGGGGCGCTGTTTCAATTATTTGATGGGGTGCAGATCACGGCCGGGGGCATATTGCGCGGGCTGAACGATACGCTGGTGCCAATGGTTCTGGCATTCCTGGGATATTGGGTTGTTGGCATTGGCGGGGCCTATGTCATGGGGTTCGTTCTGGGCTATGGCGGTGTCGGTGTCTGGTATGGCCTGATGATTGGGCTGGGCTTTTGCGCCATCGCGGTGACGCTGCGGTTCTGGCGTCAGACCGGTCCCAATGGCAGCGCGTTCCATCGTATTCGCGGTTAGAGCATCTCAGGCAGAGCGGCGATCGAGTCCAATATCATTGCAGCCCCCGCAGCGCGCAGTTCTTCAGCGCTGGATGTGCCGGTCAGGACCCCGATGCCTGTCGCCCCAGCGGACAGGGCCATTTCTATGTCATGGCGATTGTCGCCGATCACCCAGATGCGGTCCGGGGGCAGGTCTGTGGCGGCGCAAAATCCATGCACCATGCCGGGTTCTGGCTTGCGTCCATGGCCGCTGTCAAAGCCGACAGCAAAGGCAAAGCGATGCAGAATATCAAACGGGGCCAGGGACATTCGCAAGCCATTGGCACTGTCAGCGGTGGCAACGCCCAGGGCAATATTGCGGGCCTGTAACTGCGTCAACAGGGCGGGCAGATCACAGACCGGCGTTGGCACCATATTGGCGGGAAAGGCGCTGTCCAGATAGGCGACAATGCTTTCAATCGTGCGGACTGGGCCGTCGGGCAACAGGTCCTGCCACAGGGTCGCGATGTCTTCCAGATCCCCCGCCGCCAGGGGACTGCCCGAGGCGACACGATCGGTTGCCTGATCCCATCCCCCGGCACGCAGCAAATGGTGGGCTGTGTTCAAATCACCCTGCGCCAGTTCCAGGGCAACCGCATGATTGGCTGGCATCCAGGTTGCGTGATATTCCAGCAGCGTGCCGTCTTTATCAAACAGAATACCTAAGGGCGCTTGCATCAATCAGGCGGCCAGATCACTGGCATCATCAATTTTGATACCACTGATTTTCAGTTGGGCAAGAAGCTGTTCTTTCAAATTTTTCAGGGACTTTTCGTCTGGCCCCTCACAGCGGGCAACCAATGCCGGTTGTGTGTTGGAGGCACGCAACAGCCACCAACCCCCAAAATCTGATACCCGGACCCCGTCCGTGTCATTGACAACGGCACCAGCCTCAATCAGGCGGGCTTTGACTTCTTCAACGACAGCAAATTTCCGCGCGTCGGGCACGTCTATCCGCACTTCTGGCGTATTGAGCATTTTGGGCAATTCATCCAACAGCTCGCTGGCTTTCTTACCGGAATTGGCAACCATCGCCATGAAACGCACGGCGGCATACAGCGCATCGTCATAGCCATAGTATTTGTCGGCAAAGAAGATGTGACCGCTCATTTCCCCGGCCAGGGGCGATTTATGTTCCAGCATCTTTGTCTTGATAATGGAATGGCCGGTCGGGCACATGACCGGTTTGCCGCCCAAACGCTCAATCTCATCGAACAAGACCTGGCTGGCCTTTACATCCGCCAGAATTGGGGCACCTGGCATTTCTTTCAGGACTTCGCGCGCCATCAGGGCCAAGAGCTGATCGCCCCAGATCGCGCGACCCTTATCATCGACAATCCCTATTCTGTCGCCATCGCCATCAAAGGCCAGGCCCATATCCAGCTTTTCCGTCAGCACCAGATCCTTTAGCTGCGCCAGATTTGCTTCGACGGTTGGATCTGGATGATGCGCGGGGAAGGTGCCATCGACCGTTTCATTGATCAGCAAATGCTCCCCCGGTAACCGATGCGCAAGTCGCAAGACGACGGGGCAGGCCGCACCATTGCCCGGATCCCAACCGACCCGCATGGATCTTTGGGTCTCAAATCCCAACAGAATACGGGTCGTATAGGCAGCCAATGTATCTGTTTCGACCATTGCGCCCTTGGCGCGTGCCCAGACACCGCGATAGGACAGGTCCCGGAGGCGCTGTATTTCTGCGCCATAAAACGGCATCCCGTTCAGGACGATTTTAAAGCCGTTATATTCTGGCGGGTTATGGGATCCGGTCACCATGATACCCAAAGACGCCTTCAGCATTTTCGCAGCGAAATACAGACAGGGCGTGGGCACCAGACCGATGCGCAAGACATACAGACCACAGGAGGCCAAACCGCGGCACAATTCCTCTTCCAGCATGGGGGAACTCATCCGTCCATCAAAGCCGACAACGGCGATGCGACCACTGCCTGCGACGGCAATCGTTCCCATTGTGCGCCCCAGGGCCAATGCATCGGACGCCGAAAGCGACTGGCCAACGACCCCGCGGATATCATATTCCCGTAAAATCTCGGGATCGAAACGATGCCCCATACTTACTTCGTCCTTCCCCACTGGATACCGCCAGTCTTACGCGCCCAAGATTATGCACCTATTGTTACATGCCGGGCGTCACACGCCCAACGCTGGAATACAGGAAACCCAGTTCCAGCATTTCTTGGGGCTCAAAGAGATTTCGCAGATCGACCATTATTGGCCGGGCAAGAACCTCTTTAGCACGGTTTAAATCCATTGTTTTATAGTCATTCCACTCCGTCACGATGACGACGGCTTCCGCGCCTTTCATCGCATCATAGGCATTATCAGACCATTTCACATTCTTGAGAAGCGTTTTTGCGACATCCATCCCTTTTGGGTCGTGCACAGCGACGTCCGCCCCTTCCGCCTGCAGGCTGGCTATGATGTCGATTGCCGGGCTTTCCCGCATATCGTCGGTTTCCGCCTTGAAGGTCAGGCCCAGAACGGCAATGCGCTTGCCTTTTACGGGCGCATCCAATGCGGTCGCAACACGGCTGGCCATGCCTTGTTTACGGGCATCATTCGACGCAACGACTGCTTCGACAATCCGGCTGGGGGTTTCAAACTTCTGGGCGGTAGCGACCAGTTCCAGCGTATCTTTTGGAAAACAACTGCCGCCATAACCAGGGCCCGGCATCAGGAATTTTGGCCCGATGCGGGTATCCATGCCAATGCCCTGGGCAACCTGATAGACATTTGCGCCGGTGCGTTCACAGATATCTGCGATTTCATTGATGAAGGCGATTTTGGTCGCCAGGAATGCATTGGCGGCATATTTGATCAGCTCTGCGGAATCCGGGTCCGTCATCAACAGGGGGATACCGCGATCGGTCATGGGCCTGTACACATTTGCCATGACCTCTCTGGCGCGGTCGGATCGCATGCCAACGACAATCCGGTCTGGATTCATAAAGTCCCCGATTGCTGCCCCTTCCCGCAAAAATTCGGGATTGGATGCGACATCAAATTCTGTGGCATCGCGCATCCGGCTGACAATCTTTGTTACCTCCCGCGAGGTGCCGACAGGAACCGTGGATTTATCAACAATGACGGTATAACCGGTCATGGCTGCGGCGATGGCTTCTGCGGCGGCATGCACATAGCGCATGTCGGCATGGCCATCTTCAGGGCGCGGGGGTGTGCCAACGGCGATAAAGGCAGCATCCGCGCCTGGGACTGCTTCAGAGATTTCAGTTGTGAAAGACAGGTTTCCTGCCGCGACAGTGCGGGCGACCATCGCATCTAAACCCGGTTCATAGATTGGGATAATGCCCGCTTCCAACTTGCGGATTTTTTCCGGATTGATATCAACGCAGACAACGGTGTGGCCAAGATCGGCAAAACATGCGCCGGACACCAATCCGACATAGCCGGTCCCAATTACTGCAATCTGCATTTCATATCTCTCCCCGTGATTGGGATGGTTTGGTGTGATCGCGCACGCCTCAGCGATAACGCGCTAAAATCTGTTCGGTCTGGTCGCGACGATCATCGCGGGCCAGGGAAAATGCTATATTGGCTGCCAGCCATCCTTCTTTGGTACCACAATCAAATCGTTCCCCCTGAAAACGTAGGCCATGAAAGGGCTGGGTGCCAATCATTCGGGCCATGGCATCGGTCAACTGTATCTCTCCGCCAGCACCTTTTTCATGCCGGTCCAAATGGGAAAATACGGATCCGTGCAGAATATAGCGACCGATAATCGACAGGGTGGAGGGAGCATCAGCGGGTTTTGGCTTTTCCACCAGACCCGTGATTTCCGCCAGTCGATCCTGTGGATTTGGCGTGTCCAGTATTCCATAGCGGTCGGTCTGATCGCGGGGCACGTCCATCACGGCCACCACATTGCCACCGGTTTCGCTATAAGCCTGCACCAGTTGCGCCAGGCAGGGGGGCTCCCCCAAAACCAGATCGTCGGGCGACAGAATCGCGAAAGGTTCGTCGCCAATCATATCGCGGGCGCACCATATCGCATGGCCCAGTCCCAATGCTTCACGCTGGCGCACATATTTGATCGCACCAGGGGGCGGCAGGAATTCATTGACCTGTTCTAATTCGGCGGTCTTGCCGCGTCGGTCCAGTGTCTCGTTCAATTCATAGGACAGGTCGAAATGATCTTCCATTGCTTGCTTGCCGCGACCGGTGACAAAGATGAATTCCTCGATCCCGGCCGCCACGGCTTCTTCAACGGCGTATTGGATCAGCGGCTTGTCAACGACGGTCAGCATTTCTTTTGGCATCGCCTTGGTCGCGGGTAAAAACCGTGTACCCAACCCGGCGACGGGAAATACTGCCTTTCTGATGCGCGCGACCATTCAATGCTCCTCATGCAGCCTTTTAGGAAAAGGCGAGAAAGTCCCGTTGGGTATTGCCATAGGCAATGGCCCAAGGGCAAGCGGAAGGGTGCGTTCCGGGCCTGCTTGTCATTGAATGGTCATGACAAACCATGATTGAACAGCGATTTGCCGCGATGCTGCCCCTTTTTCGCCCAATTTCAGGTGCGTAGTAAAAGGGTCAAAGGTTGTTACGCGACCGTTTATCGAATCACTTAAACGCTAAATCATTCCTTAGGGGAGTACAGGTTATGATGAATAAGAGCACCGACACCACGGTCAGTTTGGCGCGAACCCGCAGCCAGTCCCGTTTGGTTTTATCCGCTGTTTTCCTGATTGCTGCAGGCGTTGGTTTGCTGGGGCAACTAGATACGCACAAGGCTGCCTATGCACAGTCGGTCAGCCCCCATCCGATTTCAAATGTGATTATGCAGCCAACCGGCAATGCGGCGGAAATGAACTGTTCAACCCACCCGGTTTAACGGTTCAGCAATATGTCCTTCGCCTCGTTGACCCGTGCGGCCAGATAGGCAGAGCCGCCGGTATCCGGATGGACCTGTTTCATGAGGCGCCGATGCGCGGCCTTGATCTCATCGGTCGTCGCATCGGGCTTCAGGCCCAGCAATTTCAGTGCCTCGTCGACCGACATTTGGCCGCTATGATTCCTCTGTGAGGTGGAGCCGGCGGTGTTCTCTTCCGACTTTTCCCCTTGTGACATACGCCAGGCGGTCCCATGCGCCCGGTCCAGAAAGGCTTCCAGCAATTGCAAGGACCTGGGATCGTTGGACGCTTCGATATGGGTGTAAAGCTGTTGGCCTTCCGCCATCGATAATTCAGACAACAGCGCCCCTTCAAACGGACCTGCCTTGATGCGCCCGTCCATGACCCCGGTATCATGGTCCAGATAGACATCAAAGAATGGGGCGGAAATATGAGAACGTTGCCCCCCGGATGGGCCTTTCATTGATTTCCAAAGGCGGCGCAGTGCATTCAGGCGCATAAGCCACGGGATCAGGAATACGCCCAGTCCCCAGATCAGCTGAAAATTCTTGGTCAGCAGAACGATCAGCAGGATTGCTCCACCCAGGCCGATCGCGGTCCATTTTATCGTTTTAATGATATCCTTTGGATTGGCGTTGCGCGCCCAATTCAACGCTGTGAACAGGACGACCATGGCGACAATGCCCAGCAGAAACCATGTCATCGTGGTGGCTTACCTTTTGGCCCTTGAAGCTGTTGCAGCAAGGCGGTGGCCGCGCCGGCACGCTCTGTTCGGCCATAATCCTCCAGCGCCTTCAGGCCCCCTGCGGCATAAACGGCAACAGCGGATAGCAGTGCCTTTAACCGATCTGCGCTGGCCAGGTCAAAAGGGCACCAGGCGCCATTGGTCAGTCTGGCAATTTCACGAAAGGCCCGTTGGGCAATCGGATCCGCGCCTTCCTGGAAAACAAAGACGGGAACCCCCAGAATGCCCAATTCTCCGGCTGTATGGCAGACATCGTCAATGTCTTCTTCGAAAGCATCGCCGACATAGACCACGGCCCCAACCTTGCCTTGATCCGTCTGCTTTTTGACATGGGTCAGAACCTTGCCGATTTGGGTCTTTCCCGCGTGACAGGCAACCTTACTCATCAATCGGGCCAGGCCAGCGGCGTCGGGTTGCCAGGCGCCTGCCTTACATTCCCCGAATCCTCGAAAATAGACCAGTTGAACATCCAGGCCCCCGATTGCCCGGGTTGCGTCAAACATCTCCCCCTGGATCTGGCAGGCGACATCCCAGGTTGGCTGGCGGCTCATCGTCGCGTCCAGCGCAAAAATCAGGCGGCCCCGCTTGCCGGATGGGACGGCAGGAGCCGGGGTGCGGCGGACCTTTTCCAGGAACGCGTCGACATCGTGGGTGGCGTTATGATTGCGTGGCAGTTTGCTCATAGATTTATATATGGGCTTTTTGCGCCATTCGTCACCCTATGCCTTGGATTTGTTGCCCAACTGGCTAGTGTGCTTCCCGGTCCAGACCAATTGCTGCCATCAAATCGCGCACTTCCTGTCGGGCGGACAGATGGGACATATTCATGCGGATATCGGTCCCGGGCGTTTTCAGATCCAACAGCGTCAAGCCGTCCAGGAAAAGCTCCCGAAAGATCACACGTTCGGAAAAGCCGGGTACCTGGCGAAACCCGATGCGTGAACTGAGCTTCGTCAGGGCTTCTTCCATGGATCGCTGATTGCGTGATTCCAGCTGACCGGTTCTGTTGCGCATCACGACCCAATCAAAGGTTCGATTGCTTTTTTCCCGGCGGGCTTTTTGCATTTTAACCTGGAACACCATTTCCGCATATTTGCTGGGACGGGTCATGGCATAGGTTTCCGGATCAATCATCGCCAGAACATCCAGATCAATGAAACTGTCATTCAGGGGCGTGATCAGCGTATCGGAATAAGAATGTCCAACGCGGCTGAGGAAGTTATCCGTCCCTGGCGTGTCGATCACGATGTAATCGTGGCGCGGGGCCAGGTCCTGCACGGCCTTTTCAACAGAATGGGCATCATGTGCGCGTGCAACGTCAATTGAGGCAACGCTGGATGGCTCAATGGGGCGATGTGTCGGCATTACCAGATTAATACCGCGTCGTTCCGCGTATTTACGCCGGTTTTCGATGTAACGGGTCAGGGTTCCCTGACGCGCATCCAAATCGATGCTGGCGACACTGGCACCCGTCGACAGCAGCGAGGCGATGACATGCATGGTCGTCGTGGATTTGCCAGAGCCGCCCTTCTGATTGCCAACGACAACGATATGGGCGTACTTGTCCGACGCGTTGTCGGCGGATTCTGATGACTCGCTCGTGCCAGACGGATGTGGCTGTTCTTGTGCGTTTGCAGGGGCGTTTTCTGGCATGGCGTCCTTATCAGTCACATTCTGGGTGGCGGTTTTGGATTTGGTTTGATTTGGAAAGGCGGTGATATGCCCGCCAGGATCAGACGGGGGTTGGCGCAAAAAGGCCCGACCGAATCCCCATTCTCTTCCCGTCCATGCCATAAATCCATGCCCCCATGCCCGATTTCACACTCAGTATCCCTGTCAGAATGTGCGACCGTAGCGTCTTAAACCCCAAAAAGGTCGGAATCAATGCACGCTGTTCCCCTTGTTTTAGCGCGGCTTCGCTTTGACACAAGGGAATCTATCCGACAAGATTCATGGTACCATGAGATATTTGACTAAAATACTATTGTTTTTCGGGATTTGCGGACTTTTGGCCGCATGCGACGAATTGGGCTGGAATCCTTTGGACACCAGCGAGGCGACCCGTATTGCCCAAATGCGGGAAGGGACAATTCCGATTCTACTGCAAATTGACGTGCCAACCTTGACCGATGGCGCATCCTTTTATGATGAACAATGGGACCGGGAAACAGACGTGTTGAAACGACGTCGTACGTGGCGTGGCCCGCCTGGAAACGATGTATCCGCATCCCTTTTGGAACTGCGCCACAAGGATGGCGCCCCAATGGGCGATGCGCCAACGCCGGAAGAGGCAACCCGCAATTGGGATATTCTGGCGCAAAGGGAACTGGTGTTTCAGGACCTGTATTCCAGTCGGAATGCCGTTGGGCCGGTTCTTTGGCGACGCTTTACCATGGGTCCTAATATCTGTGTTTCGTTCGCTCAGGGCTACAGCCCTGACGGTGACATTCCGGCGCGCCACCTTCTGGGCTATTACTGTGCCCCGGCGGGGGAGTCTTTCAGTGATGGACAGGCTGAAACCGTTGTGCGTGCCATTCGCGTCCAGGAAGGGGACCCTGCGCTATCGCCTGATGGGTAAATTCCTGATTAGGGGCAATTAATTACTGTTCTGCCCTGTTTTTGCCATGCTGGCCCTATAGATCTTTGAACTATGAAAAAATGGCTTATTCAAAGGCCGCTTCGGGCGGTTACTCTGATCATTATGGTGCTGGGCGTATTGCTGGTCGGGCCCGCTACAGTGCTGGTCGCTGATGATACACGGCTGGCCCAAAGCTGGCGGTCGGCGCGGTCTGATTCTGCAGGTATTGCGCCATTACCATCGCAAGAACCCAAGGCTGTCATTCAGGTGTATGCCGCGCGGACATTTGGCTGGCGGGGGGCATTTGCTGTGCACACCTGGATCGCTACAAAACGCCCCGATGCGGCGCAATATCAAACTCATCACGTAATTGGATGGCGATCCGGTAACAAGGTGATCAGCCGTTGGGAGGCCCCGGACCGGCATTGGTATGGATCGAAACCGGATCTGATTCTGGACCTGCGCGGGGATCGTGCGGCGGAATTGATCGACGCGGTGGAAGCCGCCGTCGCCAGCTATCCCTATCCCGATAGCTATACGGCGTGGCCGGGGCCAAACAGCAATACCTTCATCGCCTGGATTGGGCGGGAAGTACCACAGTTGCAGTTGGAAATGCCCCCCCATGCCGTGGGCAAGGATTATCTGGGCGGGTTCAGGCTGGTGGATTGGACACCCAGCGGCACTGGTGCGCAGGTCAGCCTGTTGGGTGTGTTGGGTGTGACGCTGGCCCTGGATGAGGGGGCGGAAGTGAATCTGTTGGGGCTGACAATCGGGTTGGATCCACAAGATATGAATTTGAAGTTGCCTGGGATTGGGCGGGTTGGCCCCGCACCGGATCCGCGACGGGAATGATGCGGAATCGGCGTCCTGTATAGTTGGGCCTGTCACTTCTGTCTTGCCGGTTCGGGGCAGGGCGGGGATAACTGCATAACCGCATTTCGACGTAGGATTGGGTTTGGATAGATGAGCATCTGGGGAAAGATTGTTGGCGGTGCCGCCGGTTTGGCGCTGGGGGGTCCTATTGGGCTGTTGGTGGGTGCGGTTGGTGGCCATTTTGTCGACCGCATGCGCAATGACGGCGAGGTGGACCCGGATCGCGCGAAACGCTCTGTCGGATTTACCATTGCGGTTATCGTGCTGGGCGCCAAAATGGCGAAAGCCGACGGCGTGGTGACCGAAGATGAAGTCACGGCATTCAAGGAAGTCTTCAAGGTGCCTGAAGACGAGATGAAGAATGTCGCGCGCATCTTTAATCAGGCGCGTCAGGATGCCAGGGGGTTCGAACCCTACGCGGAACAGGTTGCCGGCATGTTCCAATCCACACCGGAAGTGTTGGAAGAACTGTTATGGTGCCTGGCCCATATTGCCAAGGCGGATGGTGTGATACATCCGGGCGAATTGGAATTCCTGAAACGTGTTGCACAAATTTTCGGATTTGATGATCAGAAATTTGAACGTGTGACCGCCTTGCAGCTGGATGGCGAACAGGCTGATCCGTATCAAATACTCGGCGTGTCCCGGGATGCCAGCGAGGAAGAAATCAAGAAGGCGCACAGGGCGCTGGTGGTTGAAAATCATCCAGACAAGCTGATTGCCAAAGGCATGCCGGAGGAATTCGTTGCTGTTGCCAATGAACGTCTGGCCAAAATCAACGCCGCCTATGACCGTATCCGTAAGCGGAAGGGTTCCGCGGGGGCATGAAACCTTTTGATCTTGCCATTGTCCTGTTCGTGGTCACGATCTGGGGTCTTAATTTTGTTTTCGTTAAAATCGGTGTGGCGGAAATTCCGCCCTTTTTGTTTATGGCGCTGCGCTTTGGCGTCGTTGCCCTGTTTCTAGTGCCTTTTATCAAATGGCCTCATGGTCGAGGTAAGGCGCTGATCGCCTATTCCATGATGTTGGGCGTTATCCATTTCGGCCTGATGTTCAACGCGATCCACTTGATCGATGCATCCACGGTTGCCTTGTTAAGCCAGTTAAACACCCCCTTTGCGGTGATATTATCGGCGGTTCTGTTTCGGGATTATCCGGGATGGAAGCGGGTTCTGGGTATCGCGATTGCCTTTGGTGGATGTTTCGTCATAGCCGGTGAACCCCGCTTCGACGGTGCCCTGTTGCCAATTCTGATGGTGGTCGGTGGCACATTTGCCTGGGCCGTAGCGGCCGTTCAGGCAAAGCAGTTGGGCTCCATCGGTCCCTTTGCCCTGAATGGTTGGATGGCGCTGTTCGCCACGCCGCCGCTGTTGCTGATTTCCTTGGCGACCGAAACCGGACAATGGGACGCGATGCGCATGATCAGTGTTAATGCGGTGATCTCTGTCCTGTATCAATCGGTTCTGGTTGTCATCGTCGGCTATGGTTTGTGGTACGGTCTGATCAAACGCTATCCGTTGAGCAGGGTCATTCCTTTCACACTATTATTGCCTGTCGTCGGCGTTGCCGGTGGCGTTCTGGCACTGGGAGAGGCGATGACAATGGAGATGGTGATTGGCGGTGGATTGATCATCGTCGGTGTTGGCATCGTCGCATTGCGTCAGGCCGCGCGGGGCGAAATCGCTCCTGTTCGGCCCCATTAGAGAGTTTGAGACCAGGATGCGGATGATCGAAACACCGTCCCCGAATTTTGGTGATCGTCGCAACGGCGACACGGTAAGCATGCTCGTCATACATTATACCGGGATGCGCAGCGCTGCGGAGTCTTTGGCCAGATTGTGTGACCCCGCAGCAGAGGTCAGCGCCCATTACCTGATTACAGAAGCGGGGGATGTCCATCACCTTGTTTCCGAAGAAAAGCGCGCCTGGCATGCGGGTCTTAGTCAGTGGAGGGGGGAAAAGGATGTGAATTCACGCTCCATCGGGATTGAATTGCAGAATCTGGGGCATGAATTCGGGTATCAACCCTTTCCCACGGCGCAGATTGACAGTTTGATTAATCTGGCGAAGGGTATTCTAGACCGACACAATATTCCTGCATCGGGCATTGTCGGGCATTCCGATATTGCGCCGGATCGCAAGCTGGATCCTGGTGAACTGTTTCCCTGGCCTGCATTGGCAGAAGCTGATATCGGGGTCTTTCCAAAGGCTGGTATCGATACCCAGGAACACTTGGATTCCTTGTTGACCCGCATCGGCTATGACCCCATGGCAGAGAATCGGATATCAGCATTTCAACGACGCTTTCGACCCGACAGGATAGATGGTCAGCCCGATATGGCATGCCAACGCCTTGCTGCTGCTTATCTGGCCGACTTGTCTTAGAAACAGCCTGAAATACACCAACAGGAGGAGCCGACATGCCCCAAGAGATTGATTATTTTTACAGCCATGTATCCCCCTGGGCATTTTTCGGGCATCCGCGCTTTTTGTCATTGGCGCAACGTCGGGGCGTATTGATTAACTTTCACCCCATCACCGTTGCGGAAGTGTTTCCCAAGACAGGCGGTCTTCCCCTGGCAAAGCGCCCGCCCGAACGCCGCGCGTACCGGATGGTGGAGCTGAAACGCTGGTCGAAATATCTGGACATGCCAATCAACTTTGAACCAAAGTTTTTCCCGGTGGATGATCGCCCGTCTCTTGGTTTTGCTCTTGCTGCGGCGCAGGCGGGCGCTGATCTGGGCAGCTTGTCCTATGCCGTGATGAAGGCCGTATGGCAGCAGGACCGTGATGTTTCCGACTGGTCAACGCTGGCGGAAATTGGCACTGAGGCCGGCCTGAATGGGGACGCCCTGGTGGCGGAGGCTCAGACCGATGCCATTAAAGCGAAGGGCGTGGCGGAATCTGAATTGGCCCTGCAGGCGGGTTGTTTCGGCGTGCCCTGGTATTCCTACAAGGGAGAGGGGTTCTGGGGCCAGGACCGCCTGGAATTGCTGGAACATGCATTAGAGCATCATGCGAGCGCATGAGCTTATACATTGAGAGCGTCATGCGAGCGCATGAGGCTCTTCCCCATGTTTTCTCCGCAAAACAGTCATCGGTAACGAGTTCGGGTCCGACGAATTTGCTCTAGGGTAAAAACATTTCGATGTTTAAAGGGACGCTGTCGCCCAGCCAGATCGCCGCGTCCCGGTGATCGTACAGATCGTCTCCGGTTTGGGGATGAACGAAAATTGTAAGCCCGGCGCGCTTTAAATTCAGCCAGGGGATGGCGGTGGCGAAAGTCTCCACCGGCACCGTTAGTTGGCAGCTCCAGCGGGGATGGGGCCCCACCAAACGCTCATGCATACGCCCCATCTCCAACCCGAATGTATCGCGCGCTTCCACCAAAAGGGCACGGGCCTGATCAATGGTTTCGGCATCGTAATAGACATGGGCATGATAGTTCTGAATATCGTTCAATTCTGGCATGGGGGACTTTCTGATAAGAAAATGCTGTATTGCCGCAGCGTATCATTAAATTGCGCTTTGGTGCCATACCTTGCGCGAATCCTTGACCGTCCGGGGCGGGGCGCGTAGCTAGATCAGGATGCCAAAACCAGATGCAATCGCGTGAGTCCATATAGGGTGATTTGGCATGGTGTTATAAAAACAAATACTTCGTCCCGGACAGGGGCGTCTGTCGGGATTTGATTTATCCAGCAAGGTGTTTCGAATGAAAAAAGCGTTGATCACGGGGATTACCGGTCAGGACGGTTCCTATCTGGCGGAGTTTCTGTTGAAAAAGGGATATGAGGTCCACGGCATCGTGCGCCGGGCGTCCACGTTCACGACGGAGCGGATTGATCATATCTATCAGGATCCCCATGAAAGCCATCTGCATTTGAAATTGCATTACGGGGATCTGGCGGACGGATCAGGTCTGCGCCGGATCCTGGAACATGTTCAACCAGACGAGGTTTATAATCTGGGCGCGCAAAGCCATGTCCGGGTCAGTTTTGATCAGCCTGAATATACAGCCGATGTTGTTGGGACGGGAACCTTAAGGCTGCTGGAAGCCTTGCGGGATTATATTCACACGGCCAAGAAATCTGCAAAGCTGTATCAGGCGGGCAGTTCTGAGATGTTTGGCGCGGCAAATCCACCGCAGAACGAAGCGACAGAATTCTATCCGCGCAGCCCCTATGCCGTGGGAAAGGTCGCGGGATTCTGGTTCTGTAAGAATTACCGGGAAGCATACGGCCTGTATGTTGCCAATGGCATTCTGTTCAATCACGAAAGCCCACGCCGGGGAGAAACCTTTGTGACCCGGAAGATCACCCGGGCGGTTGGGCGCATCAAGCTTGGCCTGCAGGATAAGTTATTCTTAGGCAATCTGGACGCCAGACGGGATTGGGGTTTTGCCGGTGATTATGTCCAGGCCATGTGGCTGATGCTGCAACAGGAAAAGCCAGATGATTATGTCGTTGCGACCGGCAAGGCCTATTCCGTGCGGGAATTCCTGGAAGCAGCCTTTGGCTATGCCGGGTTGGATTACAAAAAACATGTTGAATTCGACGCACGCTATCTGCGCCCGACGGAAGTTGATTATCTTCTAGGGGATCCCAGCAAGATCAAAAAGGAATTGGGATGGGAGCCAAAGGTCGGTTTTCAGGAGCTCGTTGCCATGATGGTTGATAACGACATGGACCTGGCGCGTCGCGAAAAGGTTTTGCTGGATGCTGGTCATACGGTTCCCAGCCCGGTTGGGGCATAAAGCCTGTGACGAAACCCGGTCTATCAGATTCCATTTTTGTTGCCGGGCATCGCGGTCTGGTCGGATCGGCAATTGTCCGCGCGCTGCAGGCGGCGGGTTATACCAATCTGATTACCAAACGCTCATCCGAACTGGACCTTAGAGAGCAATCGGCTGTTCGGGATTTCTTCGCTGCGGAACGTCCTCGCTATGTGGTTTGCGCCGCGGCTATGGTTGGCGGAATTGTGGCCAATCGGGATTTTCCGGGAACCTTCATTCATGACAACCTGGCCATTCAGACCAATGTCATTGAGGCGTGTCGCCAACAGGCGGTTGCCAAGCTGATTTATCTGGGGTCGACCTGCATCTATCCAAAATTTGCACCCCAGCCGATCCAGGAAGATCACTTGCTGACCGGTCCCCTGGAAGAAACCAACGAGGCCTATGCAATTGCGAAAATAGCCGGGCTTAAAATGTGTGAGGCTTATGCCAAGCAATATGGTTTGTCCTCCATCACATTGATGGCGACAAATCTGTATGGGCCCGGTGATAATTTTGACCTTGAGAAAAGCCATGTCATTCCGGCCCTGATGCGCAAGGCGCATGAAGCAAAACTGGCGGGGGCCAGGACCATGACGGTCTGGGGCACGGGAACGCCATTGCGTGAATTTCTGCATGTCGATGATATGGCAGCCGCCGCGCGCTATTGTCTGGAAAATGACACGCCCTATTCGATGGTCAATGTCGGATCAGGGGAAGAGGTCACCATCGCTGATTTAACCAGACTGATCTGTGAGGTCGTCGGTTTTCAGGGGGATCTGATTTTTGATTCCGAAAAGCCCGATGGAACACCCCGGAAATTCGCGGATTCTTCCAGGTTGCGAGGGTTGGGATGGAAGCCCGCTTTGTCCTTGCGACAGGGGTTGGAGGATACCTATCGCTGGTTTACGCAAACAAGCAATGCCCGCTTAGGGAATTAAAATTTTCGGGAAAAGTTAGGGATCATGTCAGGGTCTGTATCGTCTACTTCGATTTTAGCATGGTTCGGCCTGGCGGGGGCAGTTGTTATCGGTGTGCTGGATCCCTTAGGGTTGGGGCCAACAGTGGCGCCTGTCGCGGGGCTGGTGGCTGGGACAATCACCCTGTTTGCAACGGGCGCGGTGGCAGAACATTTGACTGCGCTGTTGTTTTTCGCATTTGCCATGGTTTTCAGTATTGCCCCGGCGGACCTGGTCTTTACCGGTTTCGCCAGCAAGGCATTCTGGCTTGTTGTATCTGGCATGGTGATTGGTCTGGCAATCCATAAAACCGGACTTGGGGCCCGCATCGCCCGGGCCCTGGCGCGGTTGTTTCCAGCCAATTATACCGGCTTGATCGCGGGGCTGATCTTTGTTGCCATGGCTATTTCCTTCTTTATGCCCTCCAGCATGGGTCGCATCGTGTTGTTGATGCCCATCGCGCTGGCCCTGGCGGATCGCTATGGTCTGGCGGAGAAGTCACTGGGGCGCAGCGGCGTGGCGCTGGTTGTCGGGTTTGCCTGCTTCAATCCTCCCAACGGCATATTGCCAGCCACCGTCCCCAACATGGTCTATGTCGGTGCGGTTGAGAAAATCTATGGTGTCGCCCCCCTATATGGCGAATGGATGTTGCTGCACTTTCCTTTGCTAGGGTTTGGGAAAGCAATCCTGATTTGGCTGGTTGGCTGCTTCCTGTTTCGTCAATCGGTCACAATACAGACAGAAACGGAACAGTCTTCGCCCTTGTCGGCTGAAGAAAGACGATTGGCCTTTATTCTGTTGTTTGCCCTGTTGGGATGGTCGACGGATATTTGGCATGGCATCTCACCCGCCTGGATTGGGCTGGTGGCGGCTGTATTGTGTTTGCTGCCAGGTGTCGGCGTATTGCCAAAGGACGCGTTCAAACAGATCAATATTGCCCCTGCAATCTATGTTGCCAGTATTCTGGGCATGGGGGCCCTGATTGCTGATAGTGGTCTTGGGGCGCTGTTGGGGACGGCAATGGCCGATATTCTTCCTTTGGCTCCAGGGGCCGCGGTGCAGAATTTCTTCTCATTGGCATTGGGGGGGGGCGTGACATCGCTTGTATCCACGATGCCGGGCCTGCCTGCAGTTATGGTTCCGTTAGCCGAACCGTTGCATGTCGCCTCTGGTTTGCCGCTGCAAACGGTATTGGCCAGCGTTGTCCTGTCCTATTCCACAACCATTTTACCCTATCAGGCACCCCCGCTGGTATTGGCGATCGGTATGACCGGCGCCCGGTTGATCGATGCCACCAAACTGGTTGTTCTGGTTGGTATTCTAAGTGTCCTGATCATTCTGCCCCTGACTTTTGCGTGGTGGCGATTGCTGGGTATGATTTAATCACATTTTCTTTGCAGCCTTGATTTGCATCAACGCGGTCCCGAAGTGGGAGGCATAGGATGCTGCCATAAGATTTGGCAATAATCAGTGTTATGCGAGGAGATATGATATGACTGTGAAGCGAATTTTGGTTCATTTTGATGGATCCAAACGTTCTGAGCGTGCGCTATCCGCCGCGCTGGAACTGGCGGAAGCACAGGATGCGCATCTGATTGGTTGCGCTGTAGAGGCAGAGCCGCGCATTCCAACCTATGCTGCGGCACAGATTCCAGCAGATGTCATTGCTTCAATGGCAGACGAACAGCGCCGCTATGTCGAAGCAGCAAAAGTATCTTTCGAAAAACTGGTGGCGGCATCCGGTTGGACGGATCGATCCGAATTCGTGATGGCAAAAGGGGATGCGACCCGCGCCTTGTCGCGCATAGCACGGGGCTGTGATCTGGTCATTCTGGGTCAGTCCGAGCCGGACACGGATTTCGTGGAAATTGAAGATCTTCCCGATAATGTCGTGCTGGAAAGCGGTCGCCCGGTTCTGATCATTCCCTATATCGGGAAGAAAAAGCCGATTGGCGGGCATGTTCTGTTGTGCTGGACCGATACACGCGAAGCTGCACGGGCGCTGTCAGATTCTATCCCCCTGTTGAATGAAGCATCAAAAGTGACGGTGTTGAGTGTTGGGGAGAGCCAAAAGAATCCTGCTGTATCAGCCGATGACGCCGCGCGATTGCTGGCGTCACATAACATTTCTGCGGAACTGCGCCATTCCCCTGGAAAAGGTGTGGATGTCGGCTCAGTCGTTCTGAATGAAGCGTCTGATCTTGGTGCGGATCTGATTGTAATGGGAGCGTATGGCCATTCCCGCTTGCGGGAAACGATACTGGGCGGCGTGACCCACACGATCCTGAAGGAAATGACTGTGCCCGTTCTGATGTCGCATTAGAACAAAGCCTGTGTGAACCTATGCGAAGGCATGATGCGCTAGAGTTTCTATCAACTGCTGTGAATTGTATCGTAGTAGGCTTGGGCACCTGGATGGACCGGAACACGTCCTTTCGGGCGCCCTTCCTCTACCGTCGGGAAGGTCAAACCCGGATTGTTGTGATTGAATAAATCTGCCGTGCTGCTTTGCCACAGCGCGCGCGTGATATTTTGTATCAATACAGCATCCATTTTTTCTTTAACCACCCATTTAACACCCAGTTTCACGGTCGTGATTTCTTCAATCTTGCGATAAACTTGGGATGGGATGGTTCCTGCGGACAGGAATGGGAAGAAGCCCTTCAGTGTTTGCTGGGCTGCATTGTCAATGGGCAACAGTTTTATGGTCTCTTCCTGTTGAAGCTCTGAAATGGCTTCGATAGGGGCTGCCCCCATTTCAAAGAACGCGTCAATAACCCCGGTGATCAAATGGTCTGCGGCTGGGCCTGGGCGCAAATATACCGGTTTGATGTCTTGGAGATTCAGGCCATTCAGGCGCAACAGCGTGTTTACGATTGTGCCTGTCCCGGCCCCTCTGGCGCCAAGGGATATGGTGCGCCCTTTCAGGTCCCGGATGCTGTTGATACCGGAATCGGCCCGAACAACAATATGCAGGGAGACGGGGATCAGGTCTGCGATTACACGCAGGTCGGGAACGCTGGCCTCGTCCGCGAAGGGGCCACCGCCGGTAAAGGCCCAATAGGCCATATCTGCGTGGACCAGCGCTGATTCCAGAACGCCATCGCGAATGTCACGAATATTGGGGATGGACCCAGCGCGGGTCTGGGCTACCGCGATCAGTCCGGGAACACCGCAGATGCCCCCTTCATCACACGGGCTGCTGCCGGGGGGACGACTGATCCCTGCTGAAATGGCGGTCCCCAGGCTGTAAAGTGACTCTGCTGAAGGGCCGGTCCCGATCCGGAAAAAGGAAAGGCTGGGGCGTTCATCCTGCGCCGATAGGGGGGTAAACGGAGTTGGCAGCAACAATCCCGCCACAGCACCCCCCAGGCTCGTGGCGAGGATGCGGCGTCGATTGGGCTTATCACTAACGAAAGACTCCTGAGTTTGGGCCAGGACCGTTGACGATGGCGGCTTTTCACGGGTCATTTACAATTCCACCGTGGGAGATCAGGACACAAGCATCATGCGTTCGCATGAGCTGACAAACAATATGCTAGCATCATGCGTTCGCATGAGCGGCAAAGCGATACTCTAGCAAATTGCGATTAAGGTAAAGACGGACCACAGGACGAACGCCCCGATTTACCCTATACGGGCTTTTGATAACAGCCTGTCGCTTCTGCCCGCATTCGGGTCAGGGCATAGACCATGCGCATTGTATCACACGGCGTCTTCAGCAGGTCGGCGACTTCTATCGCCGCGCCCAGGATCGCATCCAGTTCTATGGCGCGTCCACGGTCATAATCTTGCAGCATGGAGGTCCGGAATGCCCCCAGTTTCAGGCCCCCCTGGAACCGCTGATCGATGGTGACGGACAGGGAAACCTTCAACGCGGCACACAGGTCTGAGAACTCTTCCATCATACGCCGCCCGATCCCGGAAATCTGTGGATCATGGGTCATGATATCAAGTGTTCCGCCGGTCACGACAGAAAGCGGGTTCGCCCACAAATTCCCCATCAGCTTGTTCAACACGTCGGCGCGGATTGCTTCCGACACGGTGCATGTCAGTCCCGCCGCTTCCATGACGGGTGCGATTTCTGACAGGATGGCAGGGGGCGGTTGTGTGATGGCGCCGATGACCAGTCTGTTCGCCCCTGAACTTTTGATCGTGTAGGGGGCGATGACTTCTGAAGCCAGATAGACGGCACATCCAATAATTCTGGACGGATCGAACTGCCGTGACAGGGTGCCATCCGGATCCACATGTTTCAGGATGTGATTCTTGTGGGGACCGTCCGCGCCTTGGAAGAACCACCAGGGCAGGCCATTGATGGCGGTTAGAATATGGGTGCCGGGACCCATCAACGGGGTAATCATGGGCAGGGCGCTTTTAATCTGGTGGGCCTTGACGGCAATAATGATCAGGTCCTGTGGGTCCTCAACCTGTGGCGCATCCGTGACTCTGGGGTGACAGGTGAAACCGCTTGCAGCGTCCTGGAATGTGGCATCTTCAAAGGTCAGGCCATATTGGCGGATCGCAGCCAAAGTCGAACCGCGCGCGATTAACAGAGGGTCCGCCCCAATCCTGGCCAATAGTGCCGTGATCATGCCCCCGATAGCACCCGCCCCAACAATCGCAATCTTCATTTCGTACCCTTTATCGGTTCTTCACCGCACTGTAGCGCGATAGGAAACGGGCGTCAGAGGATTGCCACTGACGCCCGTTTGCTGATGAGGTGCCACTGCGATTGGGTGGCGACCATCCCCTCTTTAGTCTGATATCTCCCTAAACTCAGGCAATTTTTTCGCCGGGTTTAATGTCCCAGTATCTGGCTCAGGAACAGTTTCGTGCGCTCGTTTTGTGGATTGGTGAAGAATTCCTCAGGTTTGTTTTCCTCGATGATTTCCCCGCCATCCATAAAGATTACACGGTCGGCGACTTTGCGTGCAAAGCCCATTTCATGGGTCACACACAGCATTGTCATGCCGGTTGAGGCAAGGTCGATCATCGTATCCAGCACTTCGGAAATCATTTCCGGGTCCAGGGCAGATGTCGGCTCATCAAACAGCATGATACGCGGGTTCATGCACAGGGATCGGGCAATGGCAACGCGCTGTTGCTGACCACCGGACAACTGACCCGGATATTTTAATGCCTGTTCCGGGATTTTGACCCGTTCCAGGAATTTCATGGCGATTTCTTCTGCTTCGCGCTTGGGTGTCTTGCGAACCCAGATCGGCGCCAACGTGCAGTTCTCAAGGACCGTCAGATGCGGAAACAGATTGAAGTGCTGGAACACCATACCGACTTCACGGCGGATCGCATCAATATTCTTCAAATCGTTCGTCAGTTCGATGCCATCTACCAGGATATGACCTTGCTGATGTTCCTCCAGCCGGTTCATACAGCGGATCATTGTTGATTTACCAGACCCGGATGGGCCACAGATTACGATCCGCTCGCCCCGTTTAACGGTCAGATTGATGTTCTTGAGAACGTGAAATTCACCATACCATTTGTGCATTTGCCGCACTTCAATGGCGTTTTCATTTTCAACCTTACTTGTGGCAACCTCTGCCATGTCAGTATCCTCTCGTCGCGCGATTAGCGTTTGTGGCCTGTGTGCAGTTTTTTCTCCAGATACATGGAATACCTGGACATACCAAAGCAGCAGATGAAGAAGAATCCTGCCACGAAAACGTAGATTTCTACGGAAAGCCCATTCCAGACCGGGTCAGACACCGCGGATTTTGCAACGCCAAGAACGTCCAGCATCCCGATCACGATCACCAATGTCGTATCTTTGTACAGGCCGATAAAGGTGTTCACGATACCTGGAATTGATATCTTTAAGGCTTGCGGCAGAACGATCAGTCGCATCGTCTGCCAATATTTCAGACCCATGGCGTCGGCGGCTTCGAACTGGCCCTTGGGCAGGGATTGCAGCCCCCCCCGGATAACTTCCGCCATATAGGCAGAGGCAAACAGGGTCACCATGATCAGAACCCGCAGCAGAAGATCAAAGGTCGTCCCCGGCGGCAGGAAATAGCTCAACATCGTCGAAGCGACAAACAGCAAGGTAATCAGGGGAACCCCCCGGATGAATTCGATAAAGACGGTACAGACGATCTTGATCGCGGGCAGGTTGGAATACCGACCCAGAGCGAGAAGGATGCCCAATGGAAGCGAGAAGGTAATGCCGGTGACGCCGATCACGATCGTCAGCAACACGCCGCCAAACAACCGGGTGTCAACAGGTTCCAGGCCAAACACGCCACCCACCATCAGAACCCCCGCGATGATTGGGAAGGCGAGAGAGAACATCAGGCCATATTTACGGAACGGGATGTTGTCATACAGCACCGGCGCCAAGGCAACGAACAACAGGACAAAAGTCAGATTGGGGCGCCAGCGCAATTCATTTGGATAGAACCCATAGATGAAAACCTGGAACCGGTCCCCGATAAAGGCCCAGCAGGCCCCTTTTCCGAGTTCTGCGCATTCTGCCCGTGAACTGGCGTTAACAACGGCATCGAAAATGAAATAGTCCAGTATGCCCGGCACGATCAGATACAGCAGATATACTGACAGCAGGGTCAGTACCGTATTGGTGACGGTTCCAAACAGGTTATCCCAAATCCAGCGTTGCCAGCCGACAAGGTTCTTCGGGGGCGCAAGGCTGGGATGTTGACCTGGCTCGTAGCTTTTTGCGTCGCTCATCTCAGCCTCCTATCGCTCTATCAGTTTAATTCGGTTGTTATACCAGTTCATAAAGCCTGACACCGCCAGCGAGATGCACAGATAGATCGCCATGACCAGGACCATGCATTCCATTTCCCGCCCGGTCTGGTTCAATGTGATGCCCCCCAGCGTGGCAGTGATGTCCATATATCCAATGGCAATGGCCAGGGATGAGTTCTTGGTCAGGTTCAGATATTGGCTGGTCAAAGGCGGAACAATAACGCGCATCGCCTGGGGAATGACCACCAGTTGCAGGGTCCGGTTATTGCGAAGTCCCAAGGCGCCCGCGGCTTCCGTCTGACCATAATTCACGGCCAGAATGCCGGCCCGAACCGTTTCCGCGATAAAGGCGGAGGTATAAAGCGCCAAAGCCAATGTCAGGGCAATCAGTTCCGGTTTGACGACATAGCCGCCCTGGAAGTTGAACCCCTTCATAACAGGCGTGTCCCAGTCCAGGGGTGCACCGGTGATAAAGTAAACGATCACGGGCAGCACAACGATCAGACCCAGGGAAACATACAGGACTGGTAAAATCTTACCCGTTTCATCCTGTATTTTTTTGGCATAACGCTTGAAGATAATCGCGCCAATTATTCCCAGAATAAAGGTAATTGCCGTCGCCCAGAACAGCGGATGTGGAACCGGGCTTGGCATATTGATGCCACGATTTGAGAAGAAGAAGGACTCGCCCAGACCAAGCGCCTGCCTAGGACCAGGCATATTGATCACGATAAAGCCGTGCATCAACAGGATCCACAGCAGAACCGGAACATTGCGCAATGCTTCGACATAGCAATAGACCAGACGGTTCATCAGGAAGTTCTTGCTCAATCGCAGAACACCCATAATGAAGCCGACAACCGTTGCGATGAGGATACCCAACCCGGCGACAAGGAATGTGTTCAGCAAGCCGACGACAGCAGCTTTCAGGTTCGTACTGCGCGAGTCATATTCCAGAAAAGATTGATTGATGTCGTAATTGGCGGGCTGGAGAAGGAACTCGAAGCCCAGCGTTTTACCAATCGCGTCCAGATTAATGATGGCATTGCGAATAAGGTAAAAGACCAGTGCGAAAAGAACGGCGATCGTGAAGATCTGAATGATGACTTGTCGTGCTTCGCTATCGTACCACAATCGCATTATTCCGCCACGCTGCGGTGTGGAATCAGTGTCAGATGCTACAGACATCAAGAGTCTCCCTCGAGGTTTGCCGTAACTGGGGCCTCGTCAAAGGGTGTGAATGGCAAATACCGTCCGGTTACGATGACCTATTGCCGGTCAGCACAAAACGGGAGCCAAGCTTGTAAAGGAACATAGGGCTGAAAGAACCGAGGCGGCACCTTTCGGAACCGCCTCGGATACTCATTCAGTCTTTAGCGGATTGGCGGTGCGTAAAGAATGCCGCCTTGGCTCCAGAGAGCGTTCAACCCACGCTCCAGACCGATTTCAGTGTTCGGACCGATGTTGCGGTCGAAGATCTCACCATAGTTACCCACGGCTTTGATCGCGCGCAGGGCCCATTGATTGTCGAGACCAATCATTTCGCCGTAGTTACCTTCGGCGCCCAGGATACGGGCAACGCTTGGGTTTGGCGGATTGGCGGCCATTTCATCAGCATTTGCTGCGGTGATGCCATATTCTTCGGCTTCGATCAGTGCGTTCAAAACCCAACGGGTCGTGTCCGCCCAGGCATCATCACCCTGACGCACGGCCGGGCCCAAAGGCTCTTTGGAGATGATTTCTGGCAGCAGGATATGATCCTTGGGTGCTTCAAAGGTCGCACGGGTTGCCGCAAGACCGGACGCATCCGTGGTGTACACATCGCAACGACCGCTCAGATAGTTGGTCCGGGCTTCTTCGTTGGTTTCGATCGGAACCGGCTCATAGGACATGCCCTGAGCACGGAAGTAATCGGCCAGGTTCAATTCCGTTGTCGTCCCGGTCTGGATGCAGACCGATGCGCCATTGAGTTCTTTCGCAGAGGTAACACCCAAAGCCTTGTTCACCATGAAACCCTGACCGTCATAGTAGTTGACGCCCAGGAAGGTGAGTTTCAGGTCGGCGTCACGGCTCATCGTGACCGTTGTGTTCCGATACAGGATGTCGCCTTCGCCAGAGTTCAGGGCGGTAAAGCGGGTTTTACCCGTGGTCGGGACGAATTTCACTTTCTCGCCATCGCCCAGCACGGCTGCCGCAGTGGCACGACAGAAATCGACGTCAAAGCCGTTCCAGCGTCCGTTGGCATCCGTGTATGCAAAGCCGACGAGGCCGGTGGTGACGATGCAATTCAGTTCGCCACTTGCTTTAACGTCTTCAAGCGTGGCTGCATTGGCGACGGTAGCCGTCATTGCCAAAGCCGCGCCTGCGACCAGGATTGATTTGAGTTTCATGTGGTATTGTCCCCTATTCTTTCGGTTGTTGCCAGTTTCATAACTGGTCAAGCAGCTTGCTCAGGCCCTTTTTAATGCTCCCAAACGGCTGCTATCGCAGCTCTATTCTGGTTAGGTAAGAAAATATTCCAAATCTGATGACGTTTTGCAAACCGAAATCTTGCGGTGCACATTTTTTTAATCATCAGCGGTGTTTATTGTTGGATTTCTTACCCATCCTTAATCCCATACTCACACAACTAGTGTTGAATGTCCAAAAAATTGCAGCATTGGTCGCTTTTGGAATTCTCAGGCCACATTAACATTTTGGTATAGACGGATAAATGCACAGAAACGCATACACGTTTAATGTGCAGGTTACTATTTAAATAGACGCAACCGACCGCATTATGCGACATTATCCATGCGCGATCTGGAATTGAGCGCGCCCGGAATCTATACTGGGAAGAAATTTGCGACGCACAGGGGGCTGAGTATGGGCGAGTCAAACAGCAATGCGGGTATTCGAATTGATTCAGCGATGTTGGAGGGGCGGTCTCGTGAAGAGCTGATCGATGATATGGCGCTTCCGTTCCTGGACATGGCGGAACAGATTGAGGCCGCGAAACTGAACAATGTTTCCGGGGAGGCCTGGCAAAGCATTCTGGAAACCAATCTCTTCCTGTGGCGGTTTATCTCCAACTTTCTGCCCCGCCATTTTTCAGAAGATGTGACCACTGAAACGGCC
This sequence comes from Hwanghaeella sp. LZ110, assembly GCF_048892525.1. Lineage (NCBI taxonomy): Bacteria > Pseudomonadati > Pseudomonadota > Alphaproteobacteria > Rhodospirillales > Aestuariispiraceae > Hwanghaeella > Hwanghaeella sp. LZ110. The sequence continues at coordinate 169,426 of NZ_JBLZHT010000008.1, forward strand.
GGATTATTGTCGAAAATCAGCGATTTTATGACGAAGGTCACAGTTGCGATGGCCGATGGCGGCGCGCGGGAACCCGAATTGCTGGATAAGATGATCAAGCTGAACCTGAATATGTGCGATCAGATCCTGGCAATGCGAAACAATCCGGACCTTTAGGCAGGGCGCGTTTCAGGATCCGTTTTCCGTCCATAAGGAGTGGTATGTTTTACAAAGCCAGCGAACCGCACGGCCTGCCGCATAACCCTTTCAATGGTCTGATTGTCCCGCGTCCAATAGGCTGGATTTCCAGTATGGATAAGGACGGTAACGTCAATCTGGCACCGTATTCTTTCTTTAATGGTGTTTCATACTTCCCGCCACAGGTCATGTTCTCGTCTACGGGTCCCCATACTCAGCATGACGGCCCAAAGGATTCCGTCAGAAATATTCTGGAGACAGGTGAGTTCGTTCACAATATTGCGACCTGGCCCTTGCGGGAGGCGGTAAACATATCGGCGGTTTCTGCACCGCACGGGGTTGATGAATTTGAACTGGCCGGACTGACCCCGGTGCCGTCCCTTCTGGTGGCGCCGCCACGCGTTCGGGAAAGCCCAATTCAGCTGGAATGCAAATTGGTGAAAGTCGTCGACCTTCCTTCGACCCAGGAAAATGGGTCCAACACCATTATCTTTGGGGAGGTGATAGGCCTTCATATCGACGACGCTGTTCTGGTGGACGGCATTGTCGATATCAGAAGAGTCGATCCCATTGCGCGGTTAGGCTATCGCGACTATGCGCGGATCACAGAAACTTTTTCCATGGATCGGCCAAGCTGGCCACTTTAGAGTAATGCTGCGCAGCATGCTGTAGCATCCGCCAAGAGCCTGATGCGCTATTTCGAAAACACCTTTTGCAGCAGTTCTGTGGTTCGTTTTGCCGGATTTTCGCGAATGGCGGCTTCTTCCTGCGCAACATAATGAAACAACCCTTCATAGGCTTTTTCGGTTGCGTGGGTTGTCAGATCACCCTTCACATCTGGAACAAAGGGCATTTTCTTGTAGCTGGCCATCATTTTATCCAGAGCCTCTACCGCGCCAACCTCTGTCAGCGCCTGGTCGACGATGGGGCGGATTTTCGCCTTGATGTCGTCGCCTGACACGCGTGCCAGATATTGTGTCGCGGCGTCATCGGGACCCTGTAGAATGCCTTTGGCATCGTCCACACTCATGGCTTGAATAGCGTTGATGACAATCTCGCCACTGTCTTCCATCGCGCTTTCTGCGGCGCGGTTCATCTTTAACTCAACTTCCTCACCCAGACTGCCCAGGCCAACCTTGGACAACATGGATTGTACTGTCTTTAGCTGATCCGGCAGGGGGATATGCACGACAGGGTCGGTGTTGAACCCGTCTTTTACCCCCAGCGTATCGACGACCCGCTCGCTGCCGATGCGCAGAGCTTCTTTCAACCCCTTGGTGATGTCGGCACTGCTGAGCCCGGATACGTCGGGCGCAGTGGACTGAGAGGAATTCAGGTTCTGGTTCAGCAATGATTTCGCACTGTCCAAAAGGCCGGTTGCCTGAGCCGTAGACGCCGATGACAAAACCAATAAGCCAATCACCAGAAATGGGCCGCAGAATAGGAAAACACCTGGTAGGGAGCAGCTTGATTTGGGCGAAGAAGCCAAGGAGGTAAAGCGCATTGTTGGCGAACCCTTTCAGAACAAAAGACAGTGATTGCTGTTGCATCAGCCTAATCTATGTGCCCCTGAAAGAGAACTAATTTGAGCGGTTTCTGCTCTTACCTGGCATCGTCCCCACGCGATAGGTGACCCCGCCGCTTTAACAGGTTAGACTGCGAACAACTTATATTTTAGGGGGACTCTGGTGATGTCATTTTACAGCAAGATCACGGATGGCCTGCGGTATCAGGGCGGAATTAAGCACATATGTGTGGGCCCCCTGGTGGCGCTTGGTCTGGTTGCGGCGCCCATTTCGATGGCATGGTCTCAGACAAATGGGACGGCTGAAGTCGGGGAAACCGGCTCAACGCTGCCTTCTGTTGAGACCGCTCCCCCCGGGGGACTTCCTATTCTCAACAAACTTGGCGAGCAGATGAGTGGTTTGAATGAGACCATCGGCGCAATGGCCAAGCAGTTACAAGAGAAATCAGAGCAAATTCAGTCATTACAGGCGCAAGTGGAAGCGTCACAGAATGAACTGAAGGCGGCGAAAGCCGAAGGGAAACAGAATGCTGCCCTGATTGATGAATTGCAGAATAATCTGATCGCAGCGTCGGGCACGTTAGACACAGCGCAAAAGGATTTGGCGGAGTCACGTACGGTGATTGAGGATCTGACCGCCCAGGTCGATGCCGGAAAGTCCAATGCCCAGGCTGTTTCAGATTTGAAGGCAGATGTCGAAGCCTTGACCCAATCAAACAAAGCACTGGAGGCAAAGGCCGCGGAAGCCACGGCGGCGCTGGAGACCGCGCAGGCGGACCAGAAATCCAGCGATGACATGCTGGCCCAGGTTCAAATGGAGCGCGATGCCCTGGCGCGGCAACGGTTCTGGCTGTCAATTCTGGTGGCATTGTCTTTGGTCGGGGTCGCGTATTTAGCGATGCGGGGTCGCCAGTCCAGTTCTGATGATGCAGTAACCAAACCGGACTCTAAGTCCGACCAGAATCAGAATGCCAGCGACACCCCGGCGAGTAAGCCCGACACAACGGCAAAGGGCGCCGCGTCCAAATCAACTCCGAAAACCAGCCCCCCGGCGGAAAAAACAAGTAAAGCCAACAGCGACGACAAGACATCATAGCAATGGTACGCAGATACCAGATGCGATAAGGGAGCATATGTGAAACTGGGTCTCAGAGTGATCCTGGCCTTGGCCTTCATGGTTGCGTCGATTGTTCCCTTATCGGTCTGGGCCGTTTGGGTGCGTTCAGCGGCATTGGACCGGGAGATTGAGGAAGTTCGGGACAGGCACCTGTTGCTCGCCCGGAATCTCAGTCTTGCCCTGGAGCGGTACGCCCAGGATGTGTCGGCGGTGTTTTCCCATGTCGTTGAAACTGATCCGGAATTGCGCGGGTCCCAACATTTGGGAACATTGTTGGCATCGCTCAGTTTTCGGCATATCTGCTTGATCGAAACTGACACGAAGCGCGTGGTTTCCGTTACGCCATCGGCCACTTACAGCATGGAAAGTATTGTTCTACCGCCTTTGGATCGGTTCATTGAAGTGGCGGAATATGGTCTTGGCAAACTGGTTTTCACCAATGTGATGCTGAATCCATCCGGCAAGCCGGCAATTTATCTGTTGAAGATGATAGAACCCAATGTGCTGGCGCTGGGGGAGTTGAGCACGGAATTCTTGCGAACAACCCAGCGTGCTGTGGCGTTCGGCGAGGGAGGGCATGCGGCTATCGTCGATGCCATCGGTCGTGTCGTAGGTCATCCCCGTGCGGATTGGGAAAGGGACTTGAAAGACCTGTCTGCCGTCGACCCAGTTGCTCGAATGATCAAAGGGGAAACCGGGGTCTCCAAGTTTTTCTCACCCGCCGCAAAGGAGGATATGATTGCGGGTTTCACAACCGTTCCCGCTACGGGATGGGGGGTGATGATACCTCAGCCGTATCGTGAATTGCAGGCCAAGGCCGATGAAGTGCAAAAGTCGGCCTATTTCATCGTCGCCTTTGGTGTTGGTTTATCCACTTTACTGGGGTTTGCCATTGGTGGCTTTATCGCCGGCCCGATTAAAGCTGTTTCAAAGGCTGCGGATCGCGTTGCGGATGGCGACGCCGATGTTTCTGTTTCTGTTCCAGGCGGCATTGTTCCGGTGGAAGTAAGGGCGCTTACCAAACGGTTTAATGAAATGAGCATTGCCTTAAACAAGGCGCGGCAGGCCGAGGTCAGGGCCTTGCGTGCCGCGGAGGAAGCTGTTGAAGCGAAATCAGATTTTCTGACCCGGGTCACGCATGAATTGCGCACCCCGTTAAACACGGTAATCGGATTTTCCGGGATGATCCGGGATCAGACTCAAGGACCCATCAATTCGCCCGAATACGTCGAATATGGTCGTTACATTCATGATGGCGGCCAGCGTTTGCTGGAAATGGTGAATGATATCATTGCCTTTTCGCGTGTCGACAGACGAGGCGATGACGTTGCGCGTTCTGTTGTGGATATCACCGTAATCTTGACCATGGCAGTTGAAAAAATTCGATCGATGGCAGGTGACGGGCAGATCAATGTTTCTTTATCTCTGGCAGAGGACCTGCCTGATCTTTGGGTGGATGAGGTGAAGTTTCGCCAGATCATTTCACATCTTGTGACGAATGCCGTTAAATTCACACCATCACGCGGATCTGTTGTTATTGACGCGCATACAGGTCCTGCGGGCGGTGTGGAAATTGTGATCCGTGACACGGGAATTGGCCTATCAGAAGAACAGATACCCCTGGCGTTAAGCCCGTTTGGACAGATATCGACCCATCTTGCGCGGGACTATGAGGGGGCCGGGCTCGGCCTGCCGCTGTCGAAAATGCTGGTAGAACAGCATGGAGGAACGCTCACGATTCAGTCGACGCCGGGGCAAGGCACCATCGTCACAGTATTCCTTCCCCCGGAATGCGTCGCTGCATCAGCCTGAAACAAGATGTTTCTGTCAGTCTATTTTGGCATCCGTAATGGTCAATGCCTCTGCGCTTTTCGCCTGATCCTCCGGCAGGGTAACGGTGGTACCGGTTTCCAGGCTGGCTTGAACCGCGGTTACGTCAGAGGTTGCGATCAGAGCGCCTGATTCCACATCGAACATGCGATGCAACAGCCGCAAATGTTTGCGACCCACGGCAATAAAACCGCTTTCGACGCGGACCAACTCCCCCCCGCGCAGTTCCCGGATATACTGAAAGTTCTGACGCACAACGGCGATACGTCGGCCTGCTTTCTTGATTGAACGCGGAGAGACCCCGATCCCATGCAACAGGAACCATGTCGCCTGATCGAACCGTTCGATATACAGACGCGAATTCATCGATGATTCCGGGTCATACTCAGATGCCAGAACGGCACCACGGAATGTTTCGGTCCAACTGCTCATAAAGGATTCCTCCGGTTTTGGATCGATGGATGTGATTTCTGGACTTGTCTTAGCAAAGTTCAGCAGGTAGGGCCATGCCCCCTGGCGATGCGACTATGGATTTAGATCGGCCTGCCACCCTAACGCACCTGTGAATTGTAATTCAGCCATAAGACGAAAAAACCTTGGTGCCGGAAATCAAAATACCATAAGGCGCCAAACTGGCTATAGTGGGAAACCAAAGGGGAATCTCAGGCCAAGTACTGGCTGTTGGGAGATTTGTATGGCGGTAAGGCGGGTGCGTCAGAACCGCAATTGAAACGGCGTTCAGAGCGATTGTCCGGATGTGAATTGGAGAATTCTGGTGTCAGAAGCAGGTAAATCACAACACGTTCTGATATTGCGGAAAGCCGCCGTCCGGTTCGCGTTGTTGCTGATCATTTGTTCGGCACTGGGCGTCCTTGTTGAGCGTATGATCCTTCAGGACGCGCTGTTGCAGATGCGTGTCGAGGCGCAGAAAGAAATGGGCAGCCTAAGGATTTCTATTGAAGGTGTGCTGAATAACAACACTCAGCGTGTACAAGGGCTCGTGGGCTATGTCGTTGACAGCCCGGATGTGTCTCAAGACAGTTTTTCCAGCGTAGCGAGTTTCTTAATCGGCAAAGATGAAGGGCTGATACGCAATATAGCTTTGGCTAAAGACCTGGTTGTTTCGCATATTTATCCGACCGCGGGTAATGAAGCGGCCCTGGGGTTGGATTATCGGAAAGATAGAATCCAATGGCCGGCTGTTCAGCAAAGCATCGAACAGAATAAGATAACGCTGGCGGGCCCTTTGGAACTTGCGCAAGGCGGAATGGGATTGATCACGCGCTATCCGATCTATCGCGACAATAGTCAAGGGAAGCCGGACCTTTGGGGAATAGCCTCGCTGGTTATTGATTATCAACGCTTTCTGGAAGCCATCCAGATATCCAGTTACTCACAAATCTATGATATCGCCTTGGTCGGCAGTGATGCGAAAGGAATGTCGGGTCCTCCATTCTGGGGAACCATGGAGGGTATGCCAAAAGCGCCCATTGATGTGGATGTCTACGTGCCTGGCGGAAAATGGGTAATCATTGCCGCCCCAAAGGGCGGTTGGCCGCGGGTTTCTTCAAAAGTCTGGTATATCGTGGCGGCATCCGTTTTTGTGTTTTGCATTGGATGTGCCGTCATTCTGGGCACGGTCCGGTTTGAAGTTGCGATGGTTGAATCGGCACAGGAACTGGAATTGTCGCGCAATGATGCGGAATGGGCGCGCATGCAGGCTGAACAGGCCAATCGGGCAAAAAGCTTGTTCCTGGCAAATATGAGCCACGAATTGCGGACCCCTTTGAACGCGATCATCGGGTTTTCTGAGATCATGTCCCATGAACTGATGGGCAAGATTGGGAACGAGCGCTACAAGGCCTATGCCATGGATATCTATAACTCATCCAACCATCTGATGGAGGTGTTGAGTGATATTCTGGACATCACCCGAATTGAATCGGGTGATTTGGAATTGAATGAAACGGTGATCGCGCCAGATTATCTGGTTAAATCAGCCCTGCGTCTGATCTCTGACCCTATGGATAAAAAGGCGGTGAAGCTGGAGGTGACAGTGCCAGAGGCATTGCCGAATATCTCTGTAGATGCCCGTTTGATGCGTCAGGTGCTGGTGAATACGATTCAGAATGCGATAAAATACACCCATCCGAACACGACAATTTCAATCACAGCCCATGTCCCGGAACAGGGCGGTGTCGCGTTTTGCGTTCTGGATCACGGCCCCGGAATTCCATCAGAGGATCTGGAGCGTATTCTGGAACCCTTTATTCAGATACGCCCCACCGCAGAGGTGACTTTTGAAGGGGCGGGCCTGGGCCTTCCGATTGCCAAGAAACTGATGGAAGTGCATGGCGGCAGCCTGAATATCGACAGTGTTGTCGGCCAATGGACTCGCGTGACCCTAACCATCCCCCCCAGTCGCATTGTCACCTGATCTGACCTGACAGATCGCGCCATCCCTGCCAAAGGATGCAATCTGAATAACCGTCCCCGACGTAGCATGAAAGAAGGGTCGTTATTCTGGCTTGCCGTGTGAAAGGGATTTGTATGTCTGATTTTTCCAGTGTCGGGTTTTACCGCTCGACCATCGTCACCGCTGTGGCCGCTGTGCTGCTGGGCGTCGTGATGCTGGCACCACCGACTTATGCATCGGATACTCAGAATCTGTGGCAGTCCCTGCAATCGGGCGGGCATGTGGTGCTGATCCGCCATGCGATTGCGCCTGGTACCGGTGATCCGGACACTTTCGATGTGAATGATTGCAGCACACAACGGGTGCTGTCCCAGGAAGGCCATCAGCAGTCAGACCGCATCGGCACCCTGTTTCGGGACAATGGCATCCAATCAGCACAGGTTTATTCCAGCCAATGGTGCCGCTGTCTGGAAACCGCACGGGGCCTGTCCTTGGGGGCGGTACAGGAAATGCCAGCGCTGAATTCCTTCTTTCAGAACAGGGGGATGCAGGGACCCCAGACCCAGGCATTGCGGGAATGGCTGCGCGAGGCACCGCTGACCCAGCCGACCGTTCTGGTGACGCATCAGGTAAACATCACCGCCCTGACCGGCCACTATCCGCAATCGGGCGAGTTGATATTTCTGCGCGTTGAAGAGTCAGGGGATGTGGTTCAGATCGGCACGATCCAGACGCGCTAGAGCATCATGCGCTCGCATGAGCTCAAACAAGATGCTGTTAAGCTCATCCTGTCGGATGATGCTGGGATTATTCGTTAAGCTCATGCGGTCGCATGATGCTGGGAGTATTTATAAAGCTCATCCTACCGGATGATGCTTATAGGCACCCCCACAATTCCGCCGGTGCGCGGTACAGATCGCCCGCAATCTTGTCCGCACGCGCCTGTGTCGACGCATCGGGATTGGCCGGGTTCCGCTCCAGCGGGTTGGGCAGCACAGCCACCAGCCGCGCCGCCTGGTTCCGGGTCAGGTCCTTGGCACTGACATTGAAATGCCGCCTGGCCGCCGCTTCCGCCCCATAAATCCCATCGCCCCATTCCGCGATATTCAGATACAGTTCCAGAATGCGCCGCTTGCTGAGCAGGAAATCCATCATCACGGCCAGGGGGATTTCGATCACTTTGCGAATGCGGCTGCGGGCGGGCCACAGATACAGGTTTTTCACCACCTGCATGGTAATCGTGCTGGCCCCCCGGCTGGCCGCACCGGTTTCCTGTAATTCGTCCAGCACCTTGGACATTTCCGTCCAGTCTATGCCCCGATGGGTGCAGAAACGCTGGTCCTCCGACACGATCACCGCCCGTTGCAGGGCAGGCGCGATCTCCTCAATAGAGACCCAGTCCTTATCCATCGGCGCGTCGCGCATCAGCATCAGTGGCGTGACTGGCACCGGCACCACGCCATAGATCAGGATCAGCAGCACCGGCAGCCCGATCAGGACCGCTGGAATGCCGATCAGCACTTTGCGACGGGTGATGCGCATTCACCCGGCCGCCGGTGTGACCGAACAGTAAATCTTGCGCACATCTTCTGTGCTGACCCAATCAACCTCCGCCCCCAGCGGCACCAGAAAGGTCTCGCCCGTCGTGAAGGTCCGGGGTTTCTGTCCGGTCTCCGTCAGGGTGACCGATCCAGACAGCAGATGCATCAGCTCATACCGCTCAAACCGCACCGGCTTGCGGTTATAGGGCGTGGACTGCCACAGCCCCACGATGAATTGCCCGGTCGCATCCTCATAGACCTCAACAGCCTGTTGTTCGGGGGCCGCCCCGATCAGGATATCCGCCCCCGGCCCAACAGAGGGCACCAGCGGCAGGGCGGGATCAATCACCAGTCCCGATCCGTCATGGCCCACCTCCTCAAGGGTCCCGGCTGCGCCCTGTTCAAAGATCATATAGACCTTCTTGATGTTCCCCGTCTGATGCCAGGCACAGACCAGCCCCTTGGGCAGGAAGAAACTCTGCCCCGCCGACACCGTAATCTCCGCCCCCGACTCCAGGCGGATCGTCACCGCCCCTTCCAGCACGATCATGAACTCATCCACCGAATAAGGCCCCATCTGCGCCGTCCAGGCCGTACACGCCCAAATCCCAGCGGTCAGCCCCAGTGCGGGCACCTCCAACAAATCCACCCCCCGATGAACCGGCGCCCCGGAGGCAATGACAGAGGCCGGAATCTCCGGCAACACCGGGAAGTCAGACAGATCATGTGGAAAAGAGAGTATGGGCATGTGCGATGGCTCCCCAAAAGGCACGGATGGTATGGCGCAATACTAATGGCGGAACGGGGAAAGAGCCATGCCTGGATTTCTCTAAATTCTAGCGAATTTCTACACTATTCGATTCTCGTCACTTGTGACCTTAAGGAACTGCGAATGTACTCCATGACTATCGAGGAAGTTGGTTGTTGGAAAGACTTGCACTCTTTAATGAATTTGGAGCAGCTATATTGTAACCTTTTAATTGTTCACCACATGATCTAGTATGCGACACTACGTTTGGTGAGGCGTCAGTCGAACCGTATGATGCAAATGCAGGCAACCAAGAGGCAGCGCTCCCGTGTCCAAAACTATCACGGATCCACAAATTATTGTTGCAAAACGCGAAAGTCGGATTTCAGGTTCTGAAAGCCACGCTCGAAATTGTGGCGGGGGAGCATTGATGGCGAAGTGGTTCTCGACATATCCCCAAATGGACGGATTGAGCGGATTTGCTAAGCAATCGGCAATACTCGCAGAACAGTTCCGTCCGTATACTAAATTCGCTAGCCAGATGCACCAGAGGCTTCGGCCTACCTTCGAAGTCGCCGAACAGCTTCATATTCGGATCGCGCCGATTTTCCGCGTAATGGAACCTCTGATGCAGATCTTGAGCCAAATGGGGGAGTTGTTCCAAACACCGCAGTTCCGTCGCTATGCTTCCGTAGAACGAAGCGGCACGATTCTGCATCCGATTTATATCGACCTCTTTGAGCCGGATTTCACCTCCGATGATGTTCGCAGCAATTGGCGGCGCATTCGTGCAAGGCTTTGGGCACGATTTCCAGATAGTCTCGACACGGACACCCGGAAGAGCAGGTACAAGGAGTTTCTGACCTGCCAAACCCAAGGCGCTTACGTGGCGGTTTGTCGGTCCATCTATGCGGAACTGGAAGCGCTGATCCGCGAGGAAGTTCTTTTTTCCGATCCTGAATGGTGGAAGGCGTTGCAGAGCGAGCTCACTGCTAGTGCGCGAAGAGGTAAATTGGGGCGTGAACTGGGGGGAATCGTTAAGTCTGAAAATCAGGACTTCCCACTGGTCAATCTCGATCAGCCGATTTCGCCCGAGACTATGTGTGCCGTTGCGTTCGTGAACCACCTTGAAAAAGCATTTGACAGTTTCGACCCGACCAATGTCGATTCGAAACCAAATAAGGCATATCGCCATCTGCACGCTCATGGCTGGATAAAGGAAGCATCCTTTATGGACTCTCTGAACGGACTGTTGGCCTACGACTATGCACTTCAACAAGTCGCGGTATATAAGACCGCGAGAAAAGCGAACTATGATACCGCCCTGTAATAGGCGACGGTTTGAAGACGACCGTTCCCTAGGTTCTGGCATGTCATACGAACTATAACACGGGCACGAATCCGTCAAAAATATATAGAAAGGTGTGGGGCGATATCTCGTATCGCCCGAGCAAATAGATGAGGCGTGGGGATGCGGTCGTGAGGGGGCCCAACTGTGATGGTGCATTTTCTGAATGAGAGGTAACTAAGCGAATGACAGGAGAAGCCGCCACAATAGAGTTCGGTTGGATCGCTCAGTTCTTGGCCGCGGGAGGCGGCGGTGCGGTTATTGCCTATGGGGTTTTCAAGATTCTTGGGCAGAACTGGATCAAACATCAATTCGCCAAGGATTTGGAACACGCGAAGAGCGCGATTTCTTTTCACGCCGCAAAGCGGATGCGCTTACACGATAAGGAATATGAGGTCTTCCCAGAAATCTGGTCGCGGCTTAGCGATGCGAAAGCGAGCTTGCAAGGCGCTCTCATGGAATTCCGCCGGATGCCGGATATCAACAACATGGAGGAAGAAGACTTCACAGATTGGCTCAATGGGCTTGATTTGGAGTGTGGCGAGAAAGATGCGGTCACCAAAGCACCGGATCGGATGTCTGCATTCAATCGTATTCTTGACTACAAAAGTCTACGAAAAGCCGAAGAAGATTATTTGGAATTTCAGACCTATTTGCAAAAGAACCGCATTTTTCTGAGCCCAGAGATCAGCACGAAGTTCGAAGAAATCAGGCGCTATCTTCGGAAAGCTTGGGCCGCCCGCACGACCGATGTGCGCTTGGGAGATGCGGCGGCAAGAAAGGATTTCCTGTTGGAGGCTCTGGATATCTTCGAAAAGCAGGTTGAACCCAAGATGGAAGAAATTGAAAGTGTTATACAAGGAAGACTTTTCCCCGAAAGTTAGACGAGGTCTGGAATTTTTTAGGTAGAATTTTGAGGGGTGAGGCCACACGAGTGATCTGATCCTATACGTGACAAAGGATGGTCGCACGAGCCTGAACCGGCTCGCCGAGGCGGATCCGGTCTAGCTAATCTAGTTGAAATTGCCGAGTTTTTCGTGACTACGAATCAAAACGCGACGCGGTGGTCACTCTGTCTTTCGCGGCAAACGCTTCTGAGAACGTGTCGTTAGCAACGGTCGAAAGTATTTGGTAATATCTGGCAAAGGGCATTCCAATTTGGAATTCCACAACAGCCCCAAACAAAACAAAACCCCCAGGTTTTCCTGGGGGTTTTGATGGTGGGCGCGGGAAGGATTGAACTTCCGACCCCTGCGATGTCAAGCAGGTAGCTTATCAGTCATTTCAAGTCTTTGCCTCTCCTTTCACAAGGGAGAGAAGTGAATGGCAAGTATCCGTGTATTGCGTTCCGGTCGGTACAACGTTCAAATCCGTCACCGGGGTAAGAAGCCTCAGTCCAAAACTTTTTTTAGCTATGACGAAGCGATGGCATGGGCGGTTCGAACTGAAAAACTTCCGGGCCTTCCATGTGTATCCAGACCCGAACCAAACGACCTAATCTTCGCGCCGCTTGGTCTGAGATACTGCAATACCATTTTGAAGAACAAACCGTCCCGGTTCATCACACTTGGACGCATCCGGCGTATTGCATTGCACTTGCAAGGCGACGTTCGGAAAATCACAAAAATGGATGTCAATGAATATCGATTAATGCGGCTTGATATGGTCGCGCCCACAACAGTTCGAGAGGAACTCCAGATTATCCACAGAATTTATAGATGGGCGAATCGAGAACTGATCCTAGACAAAGAATTGTATCCTTCACCCTGCAATGAAGTTCCAATGCCAAAGGCCAGTAAGCCTCGCAGTCGGGTCGTCGACAAAGACGAACTTCAACGGCTTATAGGTGCTCTTTCAGCAGTCATGGCTAGTATCGTCGAACTCGCATTTGAGACCGCGATGCGGCGCGGGGAAATAGTGGGGTTGAGGGTGCGTCACATTGATCTTAATGAGCGAATTCTTTCTGTTATCGATGGAAAGACCGGTGACAGATCGGTCCCGCTCACAACAAGGGCCGTAGAGCTGCTTGAGAGCGCCCTACAGCACTGTTCTAGTCTAGATGATTTCGTGTACCCCGTTCAAGCTCATAGCGTCTCTACGGCTGTTAGACGTGCTAGAAAGCAGGTTGGATTGGATGATGATGTTCGACTGCACCAGTTGCGCCATACGCGAATTACGAATGTTGCAAAACAGGGGTTTAACCAAGCGCAAATTATGATGGTAAGTGGGCACCGTGACGTTCGTAGTGTTCAGCGCTATACGCACTTAAATGTTAAAGATGTAGTCAGGCTGCTTGAGTGATTTGAGTACCCAGAAATGGGTAATTATTTTTGGGAGCTGATCTTGAAGCCGTTCACCGAGAGAACTACTTAAGATACTTGTCTTGTCGAAAATTTGTGATCGCTCAGGCATTGCTGTGGATGAAACCACAGTATTCATAGTAGCCAAAAAATCCTCTGGTGATATCGGGACTCTAGACCGACACTATAAGGCAGCTACAGCCGGGTTGATCGCAACAAGGCCTAAGTTCAGTTGCAAAAAGATAGCGCTCGAAGCACGAGCGCTGGTCTGTCGAACGTAGAGGGTTTTGCGTTCGGCAGTCGATCAAGCTCTTTAGCTTGTAACCGCGTTCGCTGGAAACAGCGAGGATGTCGGCACCGCAAGCGTGGTAAATGGACGCCACCACGCTACAGCACTCAAAACTGTAAGGTGCAAATCCCCTTTGACGGAAAAGAACTTCGTTACATCCCCCCGGCACATGACAGCCCCTATTAAATTATCAGTCAGAAAAGTTTTATGTCATGTGCCGGGGGGATAGAGGCTTTTCTGGAAAAGCATCCTATAATTTTACTTCCAACAATTATAAACGTTGAGTGAGTGCGGACGCTCCGCGTCCGCGCCGGCGCGTAGCGCCGCCTGAAGTTATCAACTTCCGGCAACATAATTAAATATTAATTAGTTACAGCACTGCTAGTGCAAGCTAAATCTAAAGCAGGCTTGGATGGGTCATACCAATCGGCCGTATAGGTGGTTTTCATGGATGATGAACTCTGTGCAGATCCAAATCCGGTAGCGGAAGACGCAACTGTCATTTCTTGTACATACGCGAGCTCACCATCCCGGTAGCACTTGGTTTCTACATTTGTCGTATAGCTGCAGCCTGAAACCGCAATAGCCAGAATAAATACACGAACTTTCATTTAATCCCCCAGATAGTAACACCAAGACATAGGAAAACTGCATGAATATCGATCCAAGTGCTTGGTTGGTAACACTTAATAACGCATACCGATAGTATGAAACGTAATGCCTCGTGCAAGTGGTAAATTCATCAAATATCTCCAATTAAAACTGTGTTTGCCGCCTTCAAATCTGAAAAGTGGGGGTTCGAAATCCAGTCATTTTTATGATTTTGACAAGTGTGAGACAGGAACTTTTAAAAAGAACGGGCTAAAGTGGGTCAGAAAACGGGTCAAACGGGTCAGAAAGCAGGTCATGACCCGTTTTTGACCCATTTCATAAACTAAGAAACGCTGGTTTTCTGCGATTCCTGAAAGGTGTTACCAAATCAAACGAATCAAAAAACAAAGGTCCAACCTAGCCTTTGATTCAGTTTTTTATATTTATTTTCAATAGTTTAATAGGTGTTCTGGGTCAGAACCGGGTCAAAATTCCGTACATCCCGATCCACTCTTTGAAATCGCATGAGCATAGGCCCCCCCCTTCCGTCACAGACTTTCTGTGGCACGCGATCTGAGGGAATCATGCATTCCTGGATAACCTATTGAAAAACCAAGGTTTCTATTGAGGTCCGCGTAAATCCTGTTTGTATCGGAATAAGACGAACGTTTTGAACCGATATGGAGGGTCGCAACATGACCACACAGCAAATTATCGCCTATCTTCGAGTGTCAACTGAGACACAGGGGCGGACCGGTCTTGGCATTGAGGCACAACGGCAACTTGTTGCCGCTTATGCCGAGCAGACAGACAGTCAGATCGTCCGCGAATATGTAGAAGTCGAAAGTGGCAAGATTGATGATCGGCCGGAATTGAATGCTGCAATTCGCGACAGTCGTCGCACCGGCGCGACTCTTGTTGTCGCTAAACTTGACCGCCTCAGTCGGAACGCAACTTTCTTGCTCACATTCGATGACATGGTAAAGCGCGCAGGGATTGACTTGCATGTTTGTGATCAACCCCATCTGGACCGGTTCATGCTCGGCATCCACGCCCTTGTTGCAGAACGAGAGCGTCACATGATCTCCGAACGCACAAAGGCTGCTCTGGCTGCTGCAAAAGCCCGTGGTGTGCGTCTGGGGACGAGAGACGGCAAACGACTGAGCGAAGCTGGAAGTGCTGCACGACGCTTGAAAGCGAAGCAGCATGCCATGAACGTGCTGCCGGTCATTTCACAGATACAAGCAACTGGTGCGATCACATATCGAGCGATTGCAGACGCATTGAACGCTCGTGGCGTGACAACACAGCAAGGAGGTGAATGGCACCCGACATCGGTCCGGCGCGTTGTCCTTCGAAAACAAAAGTAACTGTATGGATAAAAAAATGGTCCCCCGGAACCCTTCTTAGGGGTGTGTTTTGTTCAAAGGGTCCCACATGGACCCCTTACCCGTATTAACCTATTGAGGATAGATACTTCTCATGATTGAAACCCTATTAAGGTGTTTGGTTATGTAACAACTAATACGGGGCGGCGGCCCCCGTTTCGTAAAGGTCTCTGGCCGCTCTATTCGATATCGCCGTCGTTAACTAATCGAATGGGCAGACTCTAAGATGGTCAGACCCTACACAAATCTGAAGGAATTTTAAGGGCGCAGGTCAAAATAAAAATGTTAGGCCATTTGGCCGCCCTGTCCTTGGACGCGGGGGGTTATTCCGTGCGGCATATGTGTGGCGTTGGGTCTTATATCCTGGGACACGAGTCACTCGTATTAAACCAGCCTGTTCCCGTATTTTTCCATAAGCAGTTGCAGCACCCGAGCGCTTGCAAAGGCCGCAAAACTTTGACATTCATCGGCCTTGTCTTGATCTGCGAAGTCACAAACGCCTTTCAATGCGAAGACCTCTGGCTGAGGGCTGCATGCCGCTTTGACTGCGGCAAATAGACCATAAATTTCCATTTCAACGCCGATCAATTCTTGATGTTGTTGATCTTTCGTTTGCTTGATGATGTCACCGTCCGCAAGTACTGCGGTCCCAGATGCTACAGGACCAATCCGCAATTGATTAAAACCTGGACCGTCACCGTTAAATGTAGACATAGCTTCGCGGAAAGTGCTTACTTCAGCGCTAATCTGGGCAATATGAGAGCGAATTTTTGTGCTGGCTGGGATGTGATGAGGGCGAATTTTTAACCGGGCAATGTCCTTGTCTTTCGTTTGCTTACCGCTCTGATAATTCCAAGCTGGATCAGCAAACAACACGTCTCCCAACTTCACTTTTTCGCGTACACCAGCGCATATCCCAGTCATGGCCACAATTTTTGGCCTAAGCTTGATTAGTAGTGAGGTGGTTAGGATTGCAGTTTCAACCATCCCCATTCTTGGAGCACTTGCCGCGCAAACTGAGAGCGTTGTTCCGTTAGAATCAAGTTCGCCGTCGTGTACAAAAGTTACATCGTCGACAGGGCGAGCGGTTTTCCAATTCCACGGAATTTCTAGCACCTTAGTAAGCTCAGGGGCTTGCAAAGCACACACAATGAGAAGGTCAATCGGTGGTTCTTCCACAAGTTTTTTATGATCTTGACCCAAAATGTACGTTACGCAATTCAGCGTACGCTTGATCCACTCGTCGTCAGTTTCCGAATAATCGAGCACCGTCCAACAGCAATCGGAAAACCGCCTAACTGCATCACTCGCTATCTCACGATCCGAGGTAATTCCAAGTATCCAAGTGGGTTTGTTGACGAACGACTCTTCTTGAACTTCAAAAAGAAAATCAACTGAGTGGTCTGTATGCGCGTCATCTTCCGGTCGGAGCGGAATCAAAATATCCAATATAAGCAGGTCATATTTTTTCGATTGAATGCTTCTCTTCGCGTCAAAAATCGAAACAACGATGTCCACATTTTCAGGGCTAACGCCAGCAGCTTCGATCTCTGGGCGGAGTTTCCCATATCTTTTCGGATTGTCATCAACGATCAAAATATTCATTTCTCTTCTCCAATAATGCCTAAAGAATTTAGGGATGATTTTAGAGCAAGTTTCCATCTATCATAAGCTGAATTATAGTGGAGAACCTCAACAATATGCTCTTCGAATTCATCAATTAATTCTGCCTTTAGAATTTCTAAATTCACAATTTCTCCACCTTCTCTCAGAAACCCTTCGTACCCCGTAATTATTATCGTAGGACCTAGGCGTTCTGCCATAGACGCATGACGCAATATTTCTGTCCCGCCGAATCCTTGGGGTCGACCTCCACTCTCCCTTTCACCGATATCGAAGGTCGGAAGTGACATATCGAGAATTAGCAACTCAAACTCTTCGGATTCTATCAAACGAAGTGCGGACGTGACCGATCTTGCGGTTACTACGTGCGCTGTCGGTGCGAGTTTTTGGAGTAGTGCGCTAATGTGAGTCAGTTTCGGTGATTCATCTTCGACAAGAAGGATTTTTGGCTTTACTGGCATCTATAAATCCTCTCGTTGGAGAACGACGGAATATGTGATTTCCAGCTTAAAGCGACCCTGTTCTGTGAAGTAAAATTTTAGATTCCCACGATTCGATTTTTTCACAGACGCTGCAAGTTTGGCAAAGCCGCTACCCGAGTCTGATCTGGTCCGCCGCGAAAAACTTCCGCTTTCAATTGCATTTCGGATTTCGTTGGCGCGTTTCTCTTTCTCGATTCGAGCACTAGTTCTGCAGTCGCTCTCAATCTCAAACTCAAGGGTCGATTCAACTTCATTCCACGTCGCGACAATATCTACACACGGGTCTTTAAGACCGGAATGTTTAAATACATTTCCAAGGCCTACGAATAGCGCGTCATGCACGAAGACTAGGTCACCAGCATAAAGCGCTACTTCCCCAACTGATCGATGGGAAATTTGCGGTGAATATCCTCGCTGTGTTTTTTGGACTGCGGCGAGACCAATTTCGACGCATTGCTCAAGTGTGAAAGTTCTGCTGTTTGCTACGGTATCTGCATGGACAAACCATTGAGCAGCTTCATCGAGTTTCACCTGAACTTCGTTTGAGATTCTCCCCATATCTGCGTCGAACCCTAAAAATCCTGGATCGCCCTCCGCTAAGCTACGCACTGTCGCGCGCGTAGAATCAAATGATGCTATCAGCTCGTTTTTAATATCCTCCGAGATAGTTTTTCGAACTCTTGAGAGGGAAGTCTCTAGGGCGGCCCAAAGAGTTGAAATAGAGAAGCTTAGAAAATTCCTCAAATCTACATCCACTGTAGCAACGGCCTTGATAAGAGAAAACAACGCCTCTGAAATCGGCAGAACTATCATCCCGTCCGGCTTTTCTTGGGACTGAACATGGAAGTAATTGTCTTTTGCGGTCGTCAAAATATTGTCGAAGTTTCGAGAGAAAATTTTTAATGAATCGTCAATTTTGTTTAGTTTTTCTGATTCAGTGCAGGTAAAACGATTCAAGCAAACATCATTCCTATGGTATTCTCCAGTTTCTGAGTCTTTTGTTGTTATTAGGTTTGAAAATTCGAGAGGTCCGCGGATAAGTCCTATAAAAGATTGGTGACGAATTCTCTTGGAAAGAAAATAATCCAACCCATAGGTAGAGTTTGTCAGGAATTCATCAGATAACTTTTTCACTATGTTTAGAAGTACGGCATCCGCTTCATTATCAGGTGACAGCGCGGGTTTCTGTGGAGTATTTTCGACTATACCCCGTATAACATCATCAAATGATTGCGGAGTGGTTACGTTGAGAGATGCAAGATCACGATAGCGATTGAAATCTTCTTCCAATTCCCTCAATGCCCAACGTACCATAGAGTCATTGTCGACATGAATGCGCGTACTGTCGACAATCCATTTTCCTTCATCCAGGGCAAGCTGGTTCGAGATATGCATGACTTCATCTGAGTAATGTGATGAATTTTCTGTATCAAATACCTGAAGCTTACTTACAATTTCCAATCTCTCTTCTAAGAGTTCGCGGGTACTAGCGAACAACATGCTGGTATCTAAAATTTCTGGAACGCAGACGTTATCCAGAAAGTAAACTAACTCGTGATGGTCGAAACTCTGAGAAATTTCGAAAAGTTTTGATGGCTTGTTAACCTTTAGATTGCGTAAGGCTGCTCCTGTGCTAAATCGAAGGCGAGATAGTGTCTGACCGTCCTCCTGGCGACTCCAAAGAAGATGCAATGCGATTGGGGTTGAAAGCTGTCGATCAACGAGCTTGAAATCTTCCCAGCTATAGGCTGATAGCGTCGCTTCAATCGGCATAAAATCGCTGTGTGCGAGACTGCGAGCGCCTTCTTTGGAAATCAGCTCAATAACTTTCTGTCGATCCCCTAAACCGTGCCACGCGTGGAGTTGTATGAGTGACCGCAACGCATGCAATGGCTTCGGCCAATCCTCCACACTTTCTCCAAGAGCTTCTAACGCGTTGGAAATTTCTCCACGTTGAACACACCCGACAGCGTGAGCAAGAATGGCGGGCTTGAAAGTTGGAGGTCGTTGGCCAATTTGGATGTGCGTCCATACTTCGTTTGTGCGTCTAGCATTCGGAAGCCGCACGTTCACAGGAGCGCAGTCCCAACGCACATCCTCTGCCCCAAAAGTGGCGCTGTTTAAACCGATTAGCCAAGGCTTCCAGTCACTTCCAGGACTTGGACGACGAAGTTGGTGTAGTAGGCTTAGGACACCTGCGGCTATTGGGAGACCACTATAATTCAAGGTTAGTTTGGTTGTCTTAGCCCAAGCTTCTTCCGAATATTCACAGCGATTCTCAACATGCCCGATCATTCTTGCAATTGTTGTTGGCTTAGGTACCGGGAATGGGCGATCCCGTTCACTATGTGCAAGGGCATATCCTGCGTAGATTAGTATCCACGGATCTCGTACTTTCCGTATCGTTGCACGAGCGTCGTAGACACATTGCTTTAGACGGCCGTTGAACAGGTGCTCTGAAACTTTTGTTTCGCGATTTTGAATACAATGAGGGAGCGTTGGTGCGACGTGCCACGCAATCTTGTCGAGGCGTGGATCCGCAATCTCGGTAGATTGAACTAAGCTTAAAATAGCGGTTCGTTGCTTGATCAGAAAAGAATTTGATACGATGTGCTGAAGGATACAAACGAAGGTTTCGTAAAGGTCGATGATTCCATGGTTCTGCTCTACCCTCAGGACATCTGCCAGTTCAGTTTCAGTAATTGGTAGTTCATTTTTTAACCTAAACCGCAGGTAGGTCTTTGTTGCGTCTGCAAAAACGAGATGATTCTCTAACCTCGATTCCACATCATCAAGAAATTTATAAAGAGTCGTTCTGTCTTCATTCCTAACACTCGTAAAGTATGCGACAAACCCAAGAAGGCCAAATTTGTGTACAGCCCTGACTTCGGCAGAGTATTGCTTTTGACGTTCGAGCCCTCCCGCTTGATGCTCGAGGGCCAAGCGTAACTGAACGGACCAAAGAGAGACGCCATATACATCTTGAATTTGTTTTATGGACAGTATGGCTTCTTCATATCGCCCGGCGAACGTAGCCTCTTCTGCATAGGCCTTCTGATTTAAGTAACTGCGGATGGTGTTGCGCTCGACCCGTAGGCGTTCGCAAACCCATTCCAACTCGGTCATTAGCGGTAAGATGGGAGCAGATTTGTAGATGCCGGAGAGATCATCGTACTCAATCGGAATTTGACTCAGTTCTCTTACTTGAGTTCCGGCTAAATCAGATATCCACTCGAGCATTTCCCGGAACCGCGACGATGGAATCTCGGCGCGCACGTCTAAAAATAAAGTCGACAGATTGCTTCTGAAGGCATGGGAGCGCGCGACTTTTCGATCTTTGACGAACCGCTTTGATCTAAAAGCTGAAACCAGACCTCTGAAACGATGTTGCTGTTCTTTGAACAACCTATCATTTGGGTCCAAATCCTCTCCGTGCCCTCGATCCAATTGAAGTTTCCTCCAGTTTTTCTTACATATATTGAAGATTTTATATGTGGTTAGTAGGATTCTTTGAATTGTACAACGATTGGATGCGGGAGCCAGGCTGGAAAGCGAGGAATGTTGGAAATGAAGTCGGTCAAACAACCTGAGTTACATTTTTATAACAAGGGCTTAAATGTTAAGAATTGCAACATGTGATATCGGAACAAATACTTTAGCTAGTTATTCATTCTACGTGACCTACGCCCTTAAAATTCCTCCAGATTTGTGTACAGTCTGTCGACGTGAAGGAGACGGATTTATGAAGCGCAGCCGGTTCACTGAAGAACAGATCATCGTGATATTGAAGGAGCAGGAGGCTGGTCAGAGGACGGCGGATGTTTGGCGCGGTCGCAGTGTCAGAGAAGCGACCTTCTACAAGTGGAAAGCCAAGTTTGGCGGCCTTGAAGTATCAGAGGCGAACCGGCTGAAGGACTCTCCCTATGAATGGAGTATACTTGGGTCGCAGGTCACGAGCTTGAGAGCGGACATTACGACGTAAACGACCACGTCGGGAAAAAATTGGAACAATTTACATGGACCACTACGCGGAGAGTGAGGAATTATAGTTTCTTTCAAAAATTAGAGACCGAAGGCATCTAACACCAATCCACTTCCCGTATTCGGTCGATACTTTGTTGCAAGACAAAATCAGAGTTCGAGACTTCGTTTATAATTCGATGGTCCTTCAATTACGCTTTCACCTACTTCCTGCACAAAAAAAGGACTTAGCAATTCTCCGCTAAGCCCTTGAAAAGAATGGCGCGCCCCAAGAGTTTCGAACTCCCAACATCACGATCCGTAGGTCAGCCGGAGCGGTGCTATTCACCTTGCCGCAGCAAATGCACAGCGTGCAGGCTGCAAAAGGGCGCGTAGCTCAGTGGGAGAGCACTGAAAGACGACGTTCACAATTGACCTTGTGAATGTTTGTGAACAGAATGGGTTTTTGTCGGAGAGGCCGAAGGCCAGAAAAGACAAAACCCCCAGGTTTCCCTGGGGGTTTCGATGGTGGGCGCGGGAAGGATTGAACTTCCGACCCCTGCGATGTCAACACAGTGCTCTCCCACTGAGCTACGCGCCCTTTTGCAGTCTGCACGCTGTGCGTTTGCTGCGGCAGGGTGAATAGCACCGTGGGGCGGGTCCTTCAAGCGTTTGATCGGGGTGTGACAGATTTTTGTCTGTGGCCCGGATTTTGGCTCAGGGCGCGGTCCAGAACTGCTCTTTCAGGCAGGTCAGCACCGTTTCCATCCGCTGGGTCCAGGTATGGGTGCGGGCATAGTGTGCCTGGGCCGTGTGGCGGTCGTCGTCGGTGCGTGCCATGGCCTGGTCTATGGCGGTGGCGGCCCGGTCTGCGGCAAAGGGCAGCGTGGTGATGCCCAGCGTCGTTGCCTGCGCCGGTGTCAGGAAACGGCTGGGCTCTGTGACGACCGATGCGCCCCGCGACAGGCCATAGAACACGCGCTCATGCGCGCCATTGCGGAAGCTGGGGCTGCTGTTGATCAGCACGCGGGCGCGGCCCATTAGGTCGGCGGCGTCTTCAAAAGTGACGGCACCGCGATCTTCCATCGTGCCGGGCAGGGCGGTGCGCAGCGACGGGTCGATGACGCCGCAATAGACGATTTTGTGATGTTTCAGGCTGTTCAGCAGGGCAATCCGGCGGGTGCTGACCAGATGGGTTTCCAGATCATTGGTCGCGGCCAGCCAGTCCTGGGGGGACTTGCCGGGCAGGGCGGTCTTGCACAGGGCATACAGGGGGGCATAAGTCTCCCGCGCTGCCTCCATTGCCTGGGACAGGGCCTTGCGCCGACCGGTATCGCTGCCGCCATGGCGGGTTAGGAAGTCGTCCTGGCTGGGCGCGCTGGTGATGTTGCCCACAAACAGGACGGGGATGTCGCGCTGGTCATTGGACAGGGGGGCTGGCTCCGGCGGGGGACCGGCATGGGGGAAGGGGATGTGACAGCGGCTGGGACACGGAAAATCGGCCAGGATGTCTGGGAAATCCCCATCCACCAGCCCCAGAATGCTGTGTTCCGGCATCGCCTGAATCTTTGCCATATGGCGCAGGGGGGAGTCGGTGATAAAGCTCATCCTGGGCAGGCGATAGGCATCATATAGGGAGCCATTCTGGACCCGGTAATTCTCATTCGCATTGATATCCAGCACGAAGCGGGGGCCTTTGAATTCCGTGATCGCCTTGACCATGATGCGGTTCAGCCCCTCATTGGGGAAATCGCTGCGCAGATATTCCATGACCGACACGCCCGCATTTTCCAGCGCCGTGCGCATGCCGCGCCCCATATCCCAGATGGAGCTCAAGGGGGCGAAGTTGGCGATCAACAGGCAGCGTGGTTTGGTCATCATAAACTCCATCAAGAACCGCGCCACCTTACACAGCGCCGGGGGATAATCCAATTGTGCTGGGCTGGGGGCCTGTCGCTTTGCCGTCTCTGGCATGGTGCTTGCTTCTATTAGGGGCAGAGAGAGCGTTTGACACGGCTTGGAGAGGCCAAATGAGAGTTCTAACGATATGTGCCGGGTTCATTGTCTGTTTGGCAATCGGCGGGCTGGGTCCGTCCAGCGCCTGGGCCAGTGCGGATCAGGAAACCAGACCCCAGGCCGGGCCTTGTGCGGCGGCGATTTCTGTGGCGGAACGGGCGCGCAATATTCCGGTACACTTGCTGCAGGCCATTTCCCTGACGGAAAGCGGTCGGTGGAGTGCGGATGATGATGCCTTTGTTGCCTGGCCCTGGACGGTCATGGCCGAAGGCAGGGGGCGATATCTGCCCAGCAAGGAAGCCGCCATTGCCGAGGTTCAGGCCCTGAAGGCCAAGGGTGTGACCAATATCGATGTCGGCTGTATGCAGGTGAACCTTTATTATCACGGCAGCAATTTCGATGATCTGAACGAAGCCTTCGATCCGGTGCATAATGTGGCCTATGCCACGTCCTTCCTGATGGACCTGCGCCACAAGCGCAACAGCTGGACCCGGGCGGTGAAGGAATATCACTCCACCAATCGGGAGCGGCAGCAACTGTATCAGGACCGGGTCATGACGATGTGGGATGCCCTGAAGAAAGGCCGCCCGATCGCCGGTAAGGAGACCGGCATTGCAGAGGTCGGCCTGACCTATATGAGCAACGCCCAATGGCCGCCCAAGAATTATCATCAGCAAAAACAAATGGAAGCCGCAATCCGGGGCCGCGTGATGAGCGGGTCCGGGCAGTTTTAAGGCAATTTCGCCTGCCGCCCTGGATCCCGGATCACGTCCGGGGTGACGGTCCTGAATTCTCAACAAGGTGAAAACGCAGAGGGCGCTGAGCAACGCAGAGGGCGCGAAGACAGCACCACACTCTTAGCGTCCTCCACGCCCTCTCCGCGCCCTTTGCGGTAATTCTTCAAAAGACCCTCGTCTTACCCGCGCAGGCGGGTCTCCAAGACCAAACGTCCAACTGTCTGCGTACCGCCCTGGATCCCGGATCACGTCCGGGGTGACGGTCCTAATTTCTCAATAAGGTGAAAACGCAGAGATCGCTGAGTAACGCAGAGGGCGCAAAGACAGCACCACTCCCTCAGCGTCCTTTGCGCCTTCTCCGCGCCCTTTGCGGTAAATCTTTAAAAGATCCCTCGTCTTACCCGCGCAGGCGGGTATCTAGGGCCAAACGTCCGACTGTCTGCTTGCGGCTCTGGACCCCGGATCACGTCCGAGGTGACGGTCCTAATTTCTCAATAAGGTGAAAACGCAGAGGGCGCTGAGCAACGCAGAGGGCGCGAAGACAGCACCACACTCTTAGCGTCCTCCACGCCCTCTCCGCGCCCTTTGCGGTAATTCTTCAAAAGACCCTCGTCTTACCCGCGCAGGCGGGTATCCAAGACCAAACGTCCAACTGTCTGCGTACCGCCCTGGACCCCGGATCACGTCCGGGGTGACGGTCCTAATTTCTCAATAAGGTGAAAACGCAGAGATCGCTGAGTAACGCAGAGGGCGCAAAGATAGCACCACTCCCTCAGCGTCCTTTGCGCCTTCTCCGCGCCCTTTGCGGTAAATCTTTAAAAGATCCCTCGTCTTACCCGCGCAGGCGGGTAGGTGGAGTCACGTTTGAAGTGCAACGGTTATTGATCCTTCGTTAAATACCTCGAAGGGGGTTTTGAACCCAAGACATTTTCGGGGTGTTTGGTTTTGGGCGTTTTGGAT
>NZ_JBLZHT010000009.1:0-190768 GCF_048892525.1 Hwanghaeella sp. LZ110
CTCGAAGAGATCTACCGCCTTCATGAAGGCGGTAGATCTCTATACGCTCCGAAAGACAGAGCTGATCATATGAATTTCCCATCGCAACACCGTTCTAGCAGTGTTGCACTTCTTTCGTGAGTCCTTGCCCCCGTGGTAGAGCAGCCAGTCTACGGGAAGTCTTAAAATCTTAATTACAGTGGCATTTCGTTGCAAATTCTGGTAGGTCAGATGGTGAACAGGGGCGGCCCAGAAGGATTTTCCACCTTTTTGCCAGGAGAAACGGAATGAAGAATCATCCGACCTGCGGGGCAATTGTCCCGGCTTTTGCATCCACTCTAACGCCACATCCCAGTAAGCGACCGATAGCGAAACGGCTGTGCGCCTTGGTGCTGTCTGGCAGTCTTCTATTTTCTCAGGTCGCGTGTACGACCGGACAGGAAGAATTATCCCGGGACGATAAACTGGCAATCGGTGCTGTTGCCGGCGCGGTTGTGGGCGGTTTGATCGGGTATGAGTATTTTGGCAATGATGATACCCGGCTGTTATGGGCACTGGGATTAGGGGCTGCGGGTGCCTATGGCGGGAAACTGCTGTCGGATAACCTGACCCGGTATGACAGGACCTCCATGCAGCAGACGGCATATCAAAGCCTGACACAGGCTCCCGCCGGGGAAACGGCGACGTGGCAGAACAAATCCACCGGCACCCATGGCAGCATCACCCCCATGCGTACCTTCCTGAATGCGCAGGGTCGTATATGTCGCGAATATGATGCACAGGTGAATGTCGACGGTAATACGGTTTCCGGTCGTGAAACAGCATGTCTGACAGAAGCGGGCCATTGGGTGGTTTACGCCACAACCGGGTGATGGTCTGGGCGGTATAGCTCCCCCTCCCTCAGAAATTGCTGCTCATGCGATGCGTTATGCCTGCAAAAAAAAGGACCGCGTCGAAACGCGGCCCAAGTTTAGGGAGGAAACGCCCAATACGGACGTAACAGCGCAGGTTTACAGTGCTAAAGCACAAACTGCAGTGTTCACGTCACAACATGATTAGGCGGATCATGTTGCAGTGCAATAATTGACAGATAACACATTCGAAATCAAGCGTTCTTATCGTGTTGCAACGCACAAATATTAGGCAATTTTCCGCCCTAAAAATAATCTAGTCGGAAATTCTCTCTGATTTCTCCCGATTTCTGGCGATTTAATCAAAAATCCTTTGTTGCGAATGTGCAGGCTGCGGCGGAAAATCACAGTGGTAGAGGATTTTTGTAATGCTTAAATTTTGCTCACTGACTTTGTCGTCCCTGCTGATTAGCACGGTTTTTTTACCATTTTTCATGCGCTGCAGCATGGCGGAAGAGACCGGTATCCAGAAACATTACGGTTCCCCGGCCAGGGACCTCGATTCTGATGCTAAATTGTCAGAATTTGCTTGGGATGACACGCGTCGCGCCTTGGGACCGGACGTGTTCTTTTTACCTGAAGCGCTCAAATCCCCTATGACCTTGAGAAATTTTCTCCCTGGGGGTCGATCAATAGGGAAAGGAGAAGCGCTTCAGGGTCAGTTGACCCTGCGGCAAAGCGCCCTTCTGATTAATGTCATCGGCGCATTGGGAGAGTCGCAGCTGACGCTGCCGGAAAAGACGCTGGGTCTCATCACCCATGGAGATCGCATCGTTCCCGTTCCCGCGCCCGAAACTGTTGTCATCGATCAGCGGCGGCGGTTTACGCTGTTATTTGGTGTTGGGAGAATATGGACTGAGCCGGGGGATCGCGGTCAGTCCAGGGCATTGTTGCCAGTCAGTATTGTCGACAGCAAATTTGGCGCTGTGCGCAATGGGTTGGCCAGTTTTCTGTATGGCAATGGAAAGCCTGTTTCCAACATGATCCTGCAATTTTCTCAGGAAACCGCTGCGGAGCGCGAAGCGGATATATGGGGGACCCTGTCGACGGAATTTATCCCAGGCAAAGTGGAGGGCGCGCAAAGTAGAATCGCCGCCTATGAGGATCGGATGTCCAGTGCGCCCCAATATAAGGATTGGGCAGATCTGGCGGCACGCTTTGGGGTTGATGCTGTTTCCGGTTTCAACGGCCCGTTGGGATCGAAAGGTGCGGTTTCGGTCAGCGGATTGATCGTGGATGAAACAGTTTATCTGTCTGGCTGTAATACGCGGCATGGATTGTATCCCTTCTGCCGTCAAATGCGTCACGGCATATCCAGCATGACGCCCAGTTTTCTGGCGTTTGTGGCGGTATCCCATCTGGCCCATCGTATAGGCCATGATATTCTGGTGATGACGATCGGGGATTTGGTGCCTGAATTAGCCAATCACCCGCAATGGCGGCGTACTCGAATACTGGATATGATCAATATGGCCAGTGGGCTTGGCGAAATTGCTCCGGAACGGACAGTGAATTTCGTTGCGGCGGATTCTGATCCCTCTGCCCAGGCAATCCGCGCGGCACGAACGGTTGATGAGAAACTGGCGGTGGCGAAGCAATTCCCATATTACCCCTGGGCACCGGGCACAGTATTCCGGTTTCGGACATCGGACAGTTTTGTCCTGTCTTTGGCGCTGGATCGACTGGTCAAGTTAAAGGATGGGGCGGGGGCCTCCTTGCGCTGGATATTGCAGGATCGATTGTTCAAGGCAATCGGGATTGCGCGGCTGCAAATGCAGATGACTGTTGGGGATACGGCCGAACATCGGGTTCCCGATTTGGGGAACGGTTTATACCCTACGACGGGTGAATTGGTGCGCTTGATCCTGGTTCTGCGACACAGTACGGGGGGCAAAACCCTGACAGGCCTGTCGCGCGATATGGTTACCGATGCCTTGGATACACAGGGAGATAAAGGCCTGCCAACAGGGGTTTCTTATCCAAACGGTGCCGGTCGCTATGCGTTGGGTTTCTGGCGAACACCGATCAAAATGGCCGGGGACTGCATACAGAATATCCCATCCGCTCAGGGCCGGGGTGGGTCTGTTGTATCCTTCATGCCCTATAGCATTACGGGGTTTCGCATTGCAGATGGGGCCCCTGCGGATCCAGCAACACGTGACAGCACTGACATCCGCCGCATTGGCGATGCCGTCCGTGGCTTCTGTGGAGAGCCCCGCGAATAGTTACTCCGCGGCGGCGTTTAGCGCGACTTCCTGGGGTTTATCGTAAGGCAGATCATTATTCAGCGACGGCACCATTCCCCGAACCTCGGAAACGCGGTTCAGGTTCAGTGTTGCCGTGACGACACCGGGTGCTTCCCCGCCATCGGCAAGAACCTCTCCCCAGGGATCAATGATCAGGGCATGACCATAGGTCTTGCGGCCATCCTCATGGTCGCCACATTGCGCCGGTGCCACGACGAAACAGCCATTCTCGATCGCCCGGGCGCGCAACAGGGTATGCCAATGGGCCTGTCCTGTTGTGCGGGTGAAGGCAGCGGGCACCGCCAGAATGCGCGCGCCGGCCTTCGCCAGATCACGAAACAGATGGGGAAAGCGCAGATCATAACACACCGCCATGCCATAGCCGCCCCAGGGCGTCTGGGCCAGGGTCGCATGGGTGCCGGGGCGAAAGCCGTTGCTTTCCCGATAGCTTTCACCATTCGCCAGATCGACATCGAACATATGGATTTTGTCGTATTGCGCCTGTATCAGTCCGGTGGGATCGATCAGAAAACCGCGATTGGCGAAGCGATCATCATCGGCCAGGCGAATGACCAGCGACCCAGCATGAATCCAGATGCCAAGTTCCTGCGCCAATGCCTTATAGGCCGCCAGAGAGGCATCTTCAGAGTCCAGGGCTGCAACCTTCGACGATTGTGATCGATCCCGCTGCATCAGGTTCACAACTTCAGGCAGGGCGACAAGTTCTGACCCTTGCGCCGCCGCCTGTCGGATCAAATCACTGGAAATCTTGATGTTCTGGTCAATCGATGTGGTCGAGGTCATTTGGACCAGACCCACGGTCAATGTCTCTTTCATCTCAGTCTCCCTTGCTTAGATCCATCAGCGCATGATTAGGCCGCAGTGCCTAACAGTTTGTCCAGTTTACCGTTGGCATCGGCTTCCATCAAATCATCACAGCCGCCGATTAGAACGTCATCGATAAAAACCTGGGGTACGGTCTGGGCACCCGGCGCGCGCTTGGCCATGACTTCCTTGTGATTGCCTTCGCCCCAAATGTCATATTCGGAATAGCTGACGCCTTTGCTGTCCAGCAGCTTCTTGGCGCGATAGCAGAATCCGCACATGGGGCGGGTGTAAATCTCAACGACGGCCATTTGGCCCTCCTTCTCTCAAATTTCGGACCTTGATGTAAAAGGCCTCAGGATATGGTTCATCATGCAGGAAACCGCCTCTTTGTCGAGAGACGCTGCAAATCATTGCCAATTTGGCGCGTTTCAGGCTAGGGACAAGGGGTGATGAGCCAAGAGACTGTTTCCAAAACCGATATAGTCCCGCCCGATGAAAATTCAGGCCACAAACGCTCTTATACCATTCCCTGCAGCACACGGTTTCGAAATCAGATCCTTGCCCTTGCAGAAGCGCGTGGCGTCAACGCGGCGGACCTGGCGCGGTCGGTCATTCTGATGCTGCCTGAATCGATGATTGCGGCGGCGGTAGATCCGGGTGATCCAAAAGCCTCTGATCGCGAAACGGTGACCCTGAAGTCTGGCCCGGATAAGGGCAAGCCCTGGCGGCGAAAGCCCCGCCTGCAGGTCCGACTGCCGGATGGATATGATCCGGTCCTGTTGCGTAAGGCATTGGGATTGGCCCTGGCGCTGGACAGCGGTGCCCTGCGTATGGTGCTGGAGCCCAGCCATCACCCGACCCGCGAGGTCGAGCACGCCCAATTGAAGGCTGAACTGCATCGGTTGCGCGCGGCGGTTCAGGTTCTGGCTGGGGACCGTCTGCCCAATGCGGTGCGCACCAAGGATGAAGCCCATTTCGTCCTGGGCTTCCCGCCAAATTCCCGTCCTGGAGCTGCGGAAATCAAAGCCCGGTACCGCCAGTTGGCGACCATTCACCATCCAGACAGTGATACCGGTGATACGGCCCGCATGGCCTTATTGAATCAGGCCATGAGTTTCATGCGAGCCTATGATAAAAATTAGTATTTCTCATATTTATGATTAATAAAAATATTGACTTAAGGTATTTTGACGCTTAATGCCTCGCCATGAGCTTGTCTTCGGCAGTGAAAGGGGCCCGTCTTGCGGCGGGGTTAAGCCAGAGCGACCTGGCGAAACGACTGGGCGTCACCCAGTCGACCATCGCCTTGTGGGAGACAGGTAAGACCGCGCCAAAGCGCAGCATGATGCCAAAGCTGGCCGCAGCCCTGCGGGTGACAGTGTTGGATTTAGAGCATGGCACTGGTGCATTTACCGGGGCCCTGGGTTCCGTTTCGTATTTTCAGGAAGGCCATAGAACGATGTCGACTCCCTCTCCCACCGCGATTGTCAATCCGGCACAGGATAATCCTGTCATCGCTTTTCAGGGGGTGTTGGGGGCCTATTCCCATCTTGCGGCACGCGGGGCATTTCCGGCGATGGAACCCTTGCCCTGTCCAACATTTCAGGATGCCTTTGCCGCTGTCGAGGAAGGGCGTGCCGGCCTGGCGATGATCCCGATTGAAAACTCCCTGGGCGGGCGTGTGGCGGACATTCATCATCTGTTGCCCGAGTCGAACCTGTTCATCATCGGGGAATATTTCCAACCGGTGCATCATTGCCTTCTGGTTCCGAAAGGCGGCAGCTTTGAGACCGTGAAAGAAGCGCGCAGTCACGAACAGGCCTTGGCGCAGTGCCGCAACACGTTGCGGGAACTCAAAATCAAGCCGGTCATCGCCGCCGATACAGCCGGGGCCGCGCAGGATGTGGCGAAGCTGAATGACCCTTCCATTGCAGCCATTGCTTCCACTCTAGCAGCGGAAACCTACGGGCTGGATATCCTGCGTCCCCGGATTGAAGATCGGATCGGCAATGTGACTCGCTTCATTGTGATGTCGCGGACCCGCATTGAACCAGACCCAAGGTCCGGTCCCTGTCTGACCAGCTTCGTCTTCACGGTGCGCAGCGTGCCTGCCTCGCTGTACAAATCCCTGGGCGGCTTTGCCACCAATGGGGTGAATATGATCAAGCTGGAAAGCTATATCAGCGTCGGCGACGACAGCCGCGCACGATTCTATGCAGAAATTGAGGGACATCCTGCAGATAAATCAGTCGATCAGGCGATGGAGGAACTTCAATTCTTCACCACCAAGATCAAACTGCTGGGCACTTATCGCCAGGCCGATTATCGCGCGGAGGAGTGAGGAAGAGTGTGTGAGCTTTGCCACCTTTGAAGATTTATCGCGAAGGACGCTGAGAAGGCGCAGAGGACGCAGAGCGGCCGACCCATACACTTTTACGTCATCCCGGACTTGATCCGGGATCCAGGGCGGCGGGCGCGATTGGTGCTTGTGGCCCTGGACTCCCGCCTTCGCGGGAGAGACGAGCCTGAATTTGCCTTTGCGCCCTCTGCGTTTCTCCGCGCCCTCTGCGTTCCCCACTGTCGTCATCCCGGCCTTGATTCGGGATCCAGAGCGGCGAGCGCAATTGGTGCGGTCGGCCCTGGATACCCGCCTGCGCGAATGGCCCGGTCTCACCCTTTACTCCATTCTCATCCTGAGGAGGCGCGATAGCGCCGTCTCGAAGGATGCGCTGCAAGTCCGGTGCTTACAGAAAGGTCACCCTTCGAGACGCTACGCTCCTCAGGGTGAGAGTGTGTTTGTCTGCAACATTGTCATCCCGGACGTGATCCGGGGTCCAGGGCGGCTGGCAGAACAGGGCGGGCATTTGAAATCTGATGAAAGGGGCTTAGTTGCCCTGGGCCATCCAGTCCTGGATCAGGCGGTAGGCGATGGAATCGCGGCGGGGCAGGGCGAAGGTTTCGTCTTCCGGGCTGGCGGCGATTTCGGCGCGGGAAACCCAACGGGCCTCTTCGATTTCATCGGTCGCAATGGTCATTTCTTCTGCTGTCGCGCGGGCGCTAAAGCCCAACATAATGGAAGATGGGAAGGGCCAGGGCTGGCTGGAATTATAGCGGATATCGGTGGTTGGTAAGCCGACTTCTTCCATGACTTCACGGGCGACTGCGTCTTCCAGGCTTTCACCCGGTTCAACAAAGCCTGCCAGGACAGAACATCGGCCCGGTGGCCAGTCCTTCTGGCGGCCCAGCACGATCCGGTCAGCGCCATCATGCACCAGCATGATGACGGCGGGATCCGTGCGGGGAAAATGGGGCGCGCCACAGTCTGGATTTGTGCAGCGTCTTTCATGCCCCCCCTTGCGGGAGTCTGTCGGGCGGCCGCAGACACCACAGAAGAGATGACGGCGGTGCCAATGCACCAGGCCACGAGCATAAGCCAATATGGCCCCATCATCATCCCCCAGCATCGGACCAACTTTCCGAAGGTCTTCGAAGGCGGTACCGGGTTCAAATTCGGGCGGTTCCTCAAAATCAGACAAATCAATGGCGAAATGGGGGGCGCCGGTGGAATCCAAACCCAGAAAAACGGACAACTTGGCGTGCTGCATCAGATCCGTGCGCGTTGCCTGCACGGTCCAGCCCCGTATTGTGTCCCCCATCTGCACCAGATTGTTACCGCGCCATACAGGGAACAGGCGCGCAGTCTCGCTGCTGATGGCAAGCGTCAACGCCTCTTGATCGCCACGAAGACGATCCGCCCTATCCAAGGGGCCGGACGCATAAACGTTGGGTGCATGTGTGTGATGTAGAACGGTCCTCATGATGGAAGGGACAGTGCCATGCGTTTGCCGCCTCTTCAACTTCTATAGCAGATCCCAACGCCCCAGGATGACGGTTTTGCGCTGCAACATATTGCGCTGAGACATATTCTAGGGGTAGCGTGTTGTGATGGATGGAGATATCGCCTTAACACTCACCACAAAACCCGCCGCGCAACGGGCGCGGGGCGCGGTCATTTTGGGCTTTCGTCATGATGCAAAGCGCGATCAGACGGGGCTGAGCGATCTGTATCACAGCCATCCCATGCGGGTGCTGTTTCCAAGGCCCGCACGGAATGATGTGATTACAGCGGCGATCACCACGGTCTCTGGCGGCCTTGTCGGGGGCGATCAGATCGACGTCTCTATCAGTGCCGAAGAAAATGCGCAGGTATTGAGCCTGGCCCAGGCTGCAGAGAAGGTATATCGAGCCCAGGATGCGGAGCCGGCCAGAGTCACGCTGACTTTGAAGGCTGGTGCGAATGGCTGCCTGGAATATCTGCCGCAGGAGACGATTCTATTCGAAGGGGCGCGTCTGGTCCGGTCCACCAGGATCGATCTTGCAACAGAAACCGCCCATGTCATGGCCGGAGAGATGGTGATTTTCGGACGCGGCGCCATGGGTGAAACCGTGCGCCAGTGCCAGTTTCAGGAAAACTGGAGGCTGACATTGGCAGGCAGGACGATTTGGCGTGATGCCTTTGTCCTGAACCCGGCTGTTGCGATCAGCCCCTTCGGCTTGAACGGGGCAACGGCGATGGCCACCCTGATCTGTGCCGCGCCACAGCCAGAAACATTGCGCGATAGGG
Source organism: Hwanghaeella sp. LZ110 (assembly GCF_048892525.1). Taxonomy (NCBI): domain Bacteria; kingdom Pseudomonadati; phylum Pseudomonadota; class Alphaproteobacteria; order Rhodospirillales; family Aestuariispiraceae; genus Hwanghaeella; species Hwanghaeella sp. LZ110. The sequence continues at coordinate 8,589 of NZ_JBLZHT010000009.1, forward strand.
TTCGACCCTTATTGATGGACCTGCCAGGGGGGATTGCGGGGGCGACCGTGATGGGGCCGCTTCTGCTGCTGCGGTTCCTAGGCAAGGATCCAGCCGCGATGCGGGCGCGCTATATGCAGGTATGGTCTGTCTTGCGGCACCAGGCTTTTGGCCGCCCCGCACGGCTGCCAGCCTTGATTCATTGTTGATGGGAGGAGACGGGGCAAATGAACTTATCACCCAGAGAGAAAGACAAGCTGCTGGTCGCGATGGCGGCCGAAGTGGCACGCAAGCGATTGGCGCGGGGCGTGAAGCTGAACTATCCAGAGGCGATTGCCCTGATCAGTGACTATGTCGTTGAGGGCGCCCGCGATGGCCGCGCTGTGGCCGATTTGATGCGCGATGGGGCCACGGTCATCACCCGGGATCAAGTCATGGATGGCATCGCAGAGATGATCCATGAGGTCCAGGTTGAGGCAACCTTCCCCGATGGGACCAAGCTGGTCACCGTTCACACCCCAATCCGCTGAGGCAAAGGAGAGATATCATGATTCCAGGAGAAATCCTTTGTGCCGCCGGTGAAATCACCCTGAATGATGGGCGTGAAACCTTGACGCTGACTGTCGCAAATGGCGGGGACCGCCCGGTTCAGGTTGGCAGTCATTATCATTTTGCTGAAACCAACCCGGCATTGAAATTCGACCGGGCGGCAGCGCGAGGCTTTCGATTGGATATTCCAGCCGGAACTGCCGTGCGCTTCGAGCCAGGGCAAAGTCGAGACGTCACTCTGGTCGCCTATGCGGGCAAGAGGATCGTGACCGGATTTAATGGTGCGGTTCAGGGCCCGCTGGATGGGGGGAAATAAGTCATGGCATATTCAATCGACAGACAGGCCTATGCCGACATGTATGGCCCCACCACAGGCGATAAGGTGCGCCTGGCCGATACGAATTTGATCATCGAGGTCGAAAGTGACCGCACGATCTATGGCGAGGAAGTCAAATTCGGTGGTGGAAAGGTGATCCGTGACGGCATGGGCCAATCGCAAGCCACCCGCGCAGAAGGCGCGATGGATACCGTCATCACCAATGCCCTGATCCTGGATTACACCGGCGTCTATAAGGCTGATATCGGATTGAAGGGCGGCAAGATCGCCGCCATCGGTAAGGCGGGCAATCCCGATGTGCAACCAGCCGTCGATATAATCTGCGGCCCTGGAACAGAAATCATCGCGGGCGAGGGGCGCATTGTTACCGCCGGTGGGATTGATGCCCATATTCACTGGATCTGTCCGCAGCAGGCGGAAGACGCGCTAATGTCCGGCGTGACCACCATGCTGGGCGGCGGCACCGGACCGGCGGAGGGCACCAATGCCACAACCGCAACACCCGGCCCCTGGCATATGGCCCGAATGCTGGAGGCGGCAGATGGCATGGCGGTCAATGTCGGACTGTTTGGCAAGGGTAATGCGTCCCGCCCGGATGCCCTGATCGAAATGGTAGCAGCAGGAGCCATCGGATTGAAACTGCACGAGGATTGGGGCACCACCCCGTCCGCCATTGATTGCTGCCTCAGTGTTGCAGAAGAAACCGATGTCCAGGTTGCGATCCACACAGACACGCTGAACGAAAGCGGTTTTGTCGAAAACACGATTGCCGCGTTCAAGGGACGCACCATCCATGCGTTCCACACGGAAGGGGCGGGCGGTGGTCATGCGCCCGATATCATCAAGGTCTGTGGTCTGGCCAATGTGATCCCCTCCTCAACCAATCCAACGCGGCCCTATACTCGCAATACAGTTGATGAGCATTTGGATATGCTGATGGTCTGTCATCACCTGGACCCCCGCATTCCAGAAGATGTCGCCTTCGCGGAAAGCCGGATTCGCAAGGAAACCATCGCGGCTGAAGATATCCTGCATGACATTGGCGCGTTTTCCATCATCGCGTCGGACAGTCAGGCAATGGGCCGTGTTGGGGAAGTTATTACACGAACCTGGCAAACAGCCCATAAGATGAAGATGCAGCGCGGCAGTCTGGACGGGGAAACGGGTGACAATGATAACCTGCGCGCCCGTCGTTATATCGCCAAATACACCATAAACCCTGCCAGAGCCCATGGATTGTCTCAGCATGTCGGGTCTATCGAAGTTGGAAAGCTGGCTGATCTGGTGCTCTGGAAGCCGATGTTCTTTGGCGTGAAGCCGGATCTGGTTTTGCGCTCTGGTATGATTGCCGCTGCGGCTATGGGTGACCCGAATGCTTCTATCCCGACACCACAGCCGGTGCATTATCGCCCGATGTTTGGCAGTTTGGGCGGTGCCTTGGGGGCAACTGGCGTCACCTTCATGTCTCAAGCCGGGGTTGATGCAGGTCTTAAGCATTCCCTGAACCTGTCCAAGCAGGTTTTGGCGGTTAAAGGGTGTCGGACCGTGACCAAGGCGGATATGGCACTGAACGATGCCTTGCCGGAAATCACGGTCGATCCGGAAACCTACGAGGTTCGGGCCGATGGTGAGCTGTTGACCTGTGAGCCAGCGGCGGAATTGCCCCTGGCACAACGCTATTTCCTGTTCTGAGGATGTGATGCGGCGCGCAACGCAACGACATATGGCAGGCAGCTGGGTGGATGATGGCAATGCTGTCAGTGCCACGCTGGACCTGGATCAACGCAACCGGCGGCGCATCAAGCTGCAGGATGATCAGGGGGAAGCCTTCTTACTGGACCTGCCTAAGGCCGTAACATTGCGACAGGGCGATGGGCTGGCCTTGCAGGATGGCGGCATGATTCGAATCGTGGAGGCGTCGGAACCGGTGGCCGATGCGCTGGGGGTCAGTCCAGCGGCAACCGCCCGTCTGGCCTGGCATTTGGGCAACCGGCATCTCCCGGTACAAATCCTGGACGATGGTACGATCCGTTTTCGCGCCGATGCGGTGATTGAGGCAATGGTGGAAGGGCTTGGGGCAACGGTAAAGCGCCACGAAGCCCCCTTCACACCAGAGGCCGGGGCCTATGATGCCGCCAGCACCGGGCATGGACATCATCATGATCACGGGCACGACCACGGACACGGCCATCCCCACAATCATGATCACCAATCTGTAAGGATTGGATCGTGACACGCGCGCCGGACTGGTTGCAGACGGTTATGCTGTGGACCTCGCCCGCCTTTCCGGTGGGGGCGTTCAGTTATTCCCATGGGTTGGAATGGCTGGTGGAGACAGGCCAAGTGACCGACCGCACCAGCCTGGAATCCTTCATACGGGCTCTTTTGGAATTTGGTGATCTGCAGGCCGACGCGGCCTTCCTCTGTGCCGCTCATCGCGCCAATACCATGGGTTTGGCCTTGGTGTTGGAGGAAGCGGTTAGTTTGAGGGGGGCGTCGGAACTGGCAGCCGAGTCCGTCAACCAGGGCCGTGCCTTTATCAAGGCGCTGCAGTTGGAAGGGACACACTATCCCCGCTTGTCGGCATTGCAAAATACGATGCCTGATGTCGGAATTCCTCATGCCGTTGCTTTTGGTGCAGCCTGTGCAGATGCGGGCATTCCGCTGGAAACCGCTGTTGAATCCTGGATGCATGGTGCGGTTGCCAATCTGGTGTCTGCGGGCCAGCGCCTTATTCCCTTGGGTCAGCGGGATGGGGTGGCGGCTTTGATGGCCCTTAAGCCATGTATTACCAAATTTGCGCAAAAGGCGATGGAAACACCATTCGACAGGATTTCCAGCGCCAGTGTGGCGGTCGATCTGGCCGCAATGTTTCACGAAACCCAGTATACGAGGTTGTTTAGATCATGACGAAACCCGTTTCCCATACAGGCCCGGTCCGCATTGGCATTGGCGGTCCGGTCGGCTCTGGCAAGACGGCGCTGATGGATCGGCTGTGCAAGGCGATGCGCGACAGCTATGACATTGCCGCCATCACCAACGACATCTACACACGGGAAGATGCTGAGTTCCTGACCCGCAGCGGCGCGCTGTCGCCGGATCGGATTGTTGGTGTTGAGACCGGTGGTTGTCCCCATACCGCCATTCGCGAAGATGCGTCCCTCAATCTAGCCGCCGTGGACGATCTGGTTGCGAAATTTCCTAAACTGGAAGTGCTGCTGATCGAATCCGGGGGGGATAATCTTGCCGCGACATTTTCGCCGGATCTTGCTGATATCACAATTTATGTAATAGATGTTTCGGCCGGTGATAAAATTCCGCGTAAGGGTGGGCCGGGGATTATTCGGTCGGACTTGTTGGTGATTAACAAGATCGATCTGGCCCCGCTGGTCGGTGCGGACCTGTCGGTAATGGATCGGGACGCGAAAAAGATGCGCGGCGACCGTCCCTTCCTGTTCACCAATCTGAAAGACAATAAGGGCGTGCCGGAAATTGTCACCTTCCTGGAAGACGCCGCAGGACTTGCCTAGCCCTGTGAAACTGACACGTCCACAAAACGTCCCAATCTCATCCTGAGGCGTTGCTGTAGGGGGGCGTGCAGCAAAAGCTCCCCCTTCGAGACGCTACGCTCCTCAGGGTGAGGGTGCTTTTGTCTGCACCATCGTCACCCCGGACCTTGATCCGGGGTCCAGGGCGGCAAGCGCGATTGGTGCGGTTGGCCCTGGACACCCGCCTACGCGGGAGAGACGGGGTTTGTTGAAGATTTACCGCAAAGGGCGCGGAGAAGGCGCAAAGGGCGCTGAGGGCATGACATTTGTTGATATCACCCCGGACGTGATTCGGGCTCCAGAGCAGCGGGTGCAATTGGTGTGTTCGATTCTCGATACCAGACTGCGCGGGTAAGACGGCGGTGTAGTAGTCTTTGCGCTCTCTGCGGTCCTCAGCGTCCTTTGCGGTTTCCTTCTTCTAAAATCCCCAGCACGGGATTAGCGCAGGCGGTATGACGACCACTCCGTTTTGTCACCCCGGACCTGATCCGGGGTCCAGGGCGGCAAGCGCGATTGGTGCGTGTGGCCCTGGACACCCGCCTCCGCGGGAGAGACGGGGTTTGTTGAAGATTTACCGCAAAGGGCGCGGAGAAGGCGCAAAGAGCGCTGAGGGCATGACATTTGTTGCGGTCATCCCGGACGTGATCCGGGCTCCAGGGCGGCGGGTGCAATTGGTGTGTTCGATTCTCGATACCAGCCTGCGCGGGTAAGACGGCGGTGTAGTAGTCTTTGCGCTCTCTGCGGTGCTCAGCGTCCTTTGCGGTTTCCTTCTTCTAAAATCCCCAGCACAGGATTAGTGCAGGCGGTATGACGACCACTCCGTCTTGTCACCCCGGACCTGATCCGGGGTCCAGTGCGGGAAGCGCGATTGGTGCGTGTGGCCCTGGACACCCGCCTGCGCGGGTGCGACGGGGTTTGATTTACCGCAAAGGGCGCGGAGAAGGCGCAAAGGGCGCTGAGGGTATGACATTTGTTGCTGTCACCCCGGACGTGATCCGGGGTCCAGAGCAGCACGTGCGATTGGAGCGTTTGTGCCAGGGGCTCTGAAAATGGATTTATTTCTGCAGTAAATCCGCCAGGGCCTGTGGCGCGTTGATCATGCAATCGTGGCCGCTGGCGATGTCTTGCATGGGCCAGCCCATCTCCACAGCGCGCTGGCGATGGGATTCCAGCGGCGGGTAGATCGGATCGGTGACGCGGATATAGCGGACCGGCAAACCATTATTCGGCAGGCCGTTGAATGTGATCGCCGTTTCATAGGTACGGATCGGATGCGGGGTCATGCGGGCCTCAATATAGGCTGCCTCAGTCGGGTCCGTCAGGCCCATGGCAATCGCCTTGGGTGGGGGCAGGCACAGGGTTTCGCCCACCATGATCGCACCGGCCTTGCGGGCGGCCCAGACATCCGGGGCAACCGTCTCCCGGGGCGCGACGCCAGACAGGGGCACCATCGCATCCAGATAGACCAGTTCCGATATCCGGTCCGGTAAGACGGCCGCAGCCCCGGTAATGGCAATTCCGCCAAAGCTGTGCCCGACCAGAACCGTGTCGCGAATGTCCCGGGTCTGAATATGCGCCACCACATCATCGACAAAGGTTTGCAGGGTGATATCCGGCGACAACTCCCCCGCGCGCTCCCCCAATCCGGTCTGGGTACTACAGGACACAGTGTGGCCCCGTGCCATCAGGATCTTGGACAGGGCATCCCAGCACCACGCGCCGTGCCAGGCACCGTGTACCAATGTGAAATGGGTCATCGTGCTGTATCCATGTTGAGCCGAGAAAGACAAAATCCTGTGTCCTGCAGACCTCTTCCCACAGACCACCGTTTTTCCTACACTAGCGCAAATCCCGAGCAAACGGAATCGTTTGCGACGACGCATTTGCTAAAGAAACAAATGGTTAGAGTGTCCTGTGTGAGCTCATGCGAACGCATGATGCTCTAGCGCCAATAGAGGAGCAACATGATGACCGCCATTGACCGCCAGCACTCTGGCTCTCACCGCATCGATACGACTTTAAACGATTGGCAGGAAACCGGCTCGCCCGGCTTCTGGATGAAACCGATCTTTAAGGACAGCCAGACCGGCGTGTCCACGGCGCTGATGAAAATCGATCCCGGTGCCTATACCCCGGATCACGCCCATGACCAGTTGGAAGAAATCTATGTCCTGGACGGCGATTTCTATGACGCCGAACACAGCTATGGCCCCGGCCACTACTGCCAACGCGCCATCGGCGCAATGCATGAGGCCGGATCCAAGGGCGGATGCACGATGCTGCTGATGTATCGACGGTAAGGGAGTCCAATCGCGGGTGACACGCGATCAGACTCCGATATGCGCAGTTACGCGACTTCGCGGCGTTTTGCTGAATGCGTCAAAGCCTCAATCAGCGAGTCGGCGACCTTCTTGGCTGAGGCCGGATTCTGACCGGTGATCAGGTCCCCATCGCGAATGGCGAAGGGCTGGAAGTCGTCGACACTTTCGTACATCGCCCCCAGTTCCCGCAATTTCGTTTCCAACAGGAACGGGACGACATCGGTCAAACCGGCGGCCTTTTCTTCGCTGTTGCTAAAGCTGGTCACGCGGCGACCTTTGACGACAGGGGCCCCCGCCTTGGTCTTTGCATTCACCAGACAGGCGGGACCATGACAGACTGTGGCGATGATTTTCCCGGCGTCCAGACCCTGCGATACAACTTCCGCAATGGCGCCGTTGGGTGGGTAATCCCACATCGTGCCGTGACCGCCTGGAAAGAACACCGCATCATAGCCGTCCAGGTCAATCTGATCGACAGAGGGGGTTGTCTTCACCGTCGTTTGCAGTCTCTCATCCTTCAGATAGCGCGCGACGCTTTCCTCTTTTTGGGCATCGCCTTCCACGCTGCGCGGATCAATTGGAATGTCACCGCCCGCGACGGAGAACACATCCACCGTCAGACCCGCATCCCGCAGATGGTAATAAGGTGTCGTAAATTCCTCCAGCCAAACGCCGGTCTTCTCCCCCGTATCGCCCATACTGGCATGCGAGGTAACGATGATAGCAACTTTCTTAGGATCAGCCATTTAGGGCTCCCGTTGTTGTAAGGTTGCCCCTAACATGAGGAGGAACGCTCAAATTTCATCCTTAAATATTTGATGGGGGGCCATAGAGAATCTTATGAGTGGGCATAAACGATGATTGTTCGCGAACGTTTTTGGAGAGTTATCAGCGCGGGTCCATAGATCGAACGGCAGAGCTTTTGGGCTTCAGCCGCCAATACTAAACTAATCACCCAGATCCTGAGGAGGATATCCTAGCGAAATCCGAGAATTGCCTATGGGCAAGCATCGCTTTTCGCAGTGTTACTGACGGTTTAAGCTGTGTGGTTTAACTTTTAGCATATGTTAAAAAGAAAATATCTATAAAATATTAAGTTGAATTATATTAAATAAGTAATTTATGATTTATCTGCTTTTTATGGGAGGGTAAGATGGATAAAAAATATGCGACAGTTCATTATCGGAGACTTCGTCGGGATCCAGGTGTTTTTCCTGACATGTCGCTAGCCGCAGCAATTGCAAAAGCGATGGAAACGAAACATAAGAATGGTGTTCGTTTCAAGTCGAATTGGCAGCTTCGGGTTTGTCCTGTCCCCAATAATCCCGACAATCGCCGATTCATTAATGATTTTGATGAGAATGACGGCATTGTATTTGGAAACTTATGCTTGTTCACACCAGGTCAATTGCAGGCTTTGCTAGAGGTCGAAAATGAAATTCTGGGGGGGCGTGATGAGCGGGCACCCATAGAATCAGTAGGAATATCAGAAGATAAGGCTCCTGATGGGACAGAGTATTTGCATGGTATTGCGTATTGGTTAATTGTTGAGGATCATTTCTTTATTATCCAACATATTTCGATACAAACGAAAGCCATGGAAGAATATTTTCAATGGCTTCTAAAAGACCAGGCTTCAGTGCTATCAGATGGGGAATTTGTAGAGCTCCAAGCCGCCTTCGATGTTTCAACTGTCGGCGGCGATCTTCAGGATGTTCAAAGCATAGAAATTGGTGGCCTTGTACCGGAGACGATCTCTGAAGTAGATGAGAAAATTATTGGAAAGGATGTTGAACACAAAACGCTTCTTACCGATATCAAGGCAAAATTTGGGAATGCACTTAAAGTAATCGAAGATGTTCTAGGACCTATGGAAGCCAAGAAGATAATTGAAAGCATGCCACCTGATGCGGCCTTGGAGGTAAATGTTAATATTGGCTATAGAGCGATAAAGCGGAAATTTGAAAAAGAGTTTATGCGGAATATTGCATCGGCTGTTCGGAATCTTCCAGATGGAGAAGTACAGATTCGTGGGCGGGATGGCAAAATTCGTGGGAACGAGGCAAGACTTCATGCAAACATGCCATTTAATCGTATAAGAGAAAATAGTATGCTACTTGACCTAGGTGACACTCGATATCAGTTACTAAAAGTATACACTAGGTTCGTTGAAGATGGCAAAATCAAAGAGTGATTAGAATCGGGATTCTTCATGAACAAATATGTTCAATTAGGTGTGCCAATCATATTAGCTTTGCTGGCTTCCCAGATTGTGGAAGCAAGGCATTGGGATGAATTTCGCACAGGTACCATTGTTGCCCTCTCAGTGATTGCAGGTGCTGTATTTGTAAGATTGGCAAGAGGAATGCCAATAACAAACATGGAGTATTTTGAGATAAATGAGATTGAAGAATTATCTTATGCAGTTAAAGATGTAATGCGAAGAATGATTCAGCTTTTATATTTTTGTCTGATAGGAATATTTTTAACAACATTTATATCTTTAATACTAAAGGCTATAGCAAAAATCCCTTTTATTGATCAGACCCAAGCTGAGTACGTTAATTCTATAGTAACTGGATGCGTGGTTGTGTTTATCGCTTTTACCTTCATGAGGGCGATAGTCTTGGTTCGAGGAGATTATGATTTGGTCGAGTTACAGGCAGAACTGATGACACGATTTGTTAAAAAGAAAAGAGCAGACGAAATTAAAAAGAATATTGAAGATTCGGATCGAAAGCGTCCTTATAAAACTCCTGATTCTTATGGGAAGTTTAGAGATAAGAGCTAACCCCGCTCCACAAAACTCGCCACGACTGTCTTCTTGCCAGCCTTATCGAACTCAATTGAGAGGCGGTCGCCGTCTATGGCGGTGATGGTGCCGGGGCCGAATTTTTGGTGGAAGACGCGCTCGCCGGTGCCGAAATCGTGGTCGGTGCTGCTGCTGTAGCTGGCATCGATCACCGGCGCGCGGGTTTGGCTGAGGCCGCGCTGTTTCAGGCGTTGCCAGCCGGGGCCGCCGCCCGGAGAAGAATAGGTGGGGGCCGAGTAAGTGGGGCCGGCGTCGAAGTCTGAGGCTTTTGCGCCGCCAAATCCGCCACCTGCAGGTCCGCCCCCGAAGCTGCTGCTGCGGCCATAGCCGACCTGGGTGAAGGCGGCGCGGTCTTCGGCGCGGCCGCCACCAATGCCGCCATAGACTCCGCGGTCGGCCTCGATCAGGGCGTGTTCCGGGGGCAATTCATCGATGAAACGCGACGGCAGGGCGGCATTCCAGGAGCCGTGAATGCGGCGATTGGCGGCGAAGCTGATTTCACAGCGGCGCTTGGCCCGGGTGATCCCGACATAGGCCAGGCGGCGTTCTTCTTCCAGCCCGGCCAGGCCGCTTTCATCCATGGCGCGCTGATGGGGGAACAGGCCTTCTTCCCATCCCGGCAGGAAGACGGTCTCAAATTCCAGACCTTTCGCGGCGTGCAGCGTCATGACCGAGACCATGGGCCCGACCGTGTTGGATTCGACCTCCATCACCAGGCTGATATGTTCCAGGAAGGCGGGCAGGTCGTCGAATTCCTCCATGCCCGACAGCATTTCCTTGAGGTTTTCCAGCTTGCCAGCGGCTTCCGGCTTTTTCGACTGCTTCCAGAAATCGGTATAGCCGCTTTCCTCCAGCACGGTTTCGGTCAGTTCCACATGGTCAATGCCTTCGGACAGGCGGCGCCAGCGGTCGAACATGTCCATCGCGGCAAACAGCTTGCTGCGGGCAGCCGCTTTCAACTCGTCGGTTTCCACCATGCGCTGGGCGGTGATGGACAGCGGCAGGCCTTGCGCCCGGGCGGCCTTGTGCAGGGCCTGAAGTGTCGTTTTGCCAATGCCGCGTGCGGGCTTGTTGATGATCCGCTCAAAGGCCAGATCATCGGCGGGCTGGTGGATCACGCGCAGATAGGCGATGGCGTCGCGGATCTCTTCGCGCTCATAGAACCGGGGGCCGCCGACAACGCGATAGGGGATACCCAGGGTGATGAAGCGTTCTTCGAATTCACGGGTCTGAAATCCGGCGCGGACCAGGATGGCGATTTCGTCCAGCGGCTCGTTCTTCAATTGCAGCGCTTCGACCTCATCGGCGATCAGGCGGGCTTCCTCGTCGCCATCCCACAGGCCACGCACGCGCACCTTGTCGCCGTCATTGCGGTCGGTCCACAGGGTCTTGCCCAGTCGTCCCTCGTTCTTCTCAATCAGGCCAGAGGCCGCGCCGAGGATATGGGGGGTGGAGCGATAATTCCGTTCCAGCCGCACGACCTTCGCGCCGGGAAAATCCTTCTCAAAACGCAGGATGTTGCCAACCTCCGCCCCGCGCCAGCCATAGATCGACTGATCATCATCGCCAACACAGCAGATATTCTGGCTTTCGCCTTCCTTGCGGCCCTGGGCCAGCAGGCGCAGCCACAGATATTGCGAGACGTTGGTGTCCTGATACTCATCGACCAGGATGTATTGGAACAGATGGCGATACCGCTCCAGCACCTCGGGATGTTTGGTGAAGATCGTCAGATTATGCAGCAGCAGATCGCCAAAGTCACAGGCATTCAGGGTACTAAGCCGCTGTTGATATTGGCGATAGATTTCAACAGCACGGCCATTGGCAATGTCGCCGGATTCGGACGCACTGACACGCTCCGGGACTTGGCCCTTGTCCTTCCAGCGCTGGATGACATGGATCAGCATGCGGGCGGGCCAGCGTTTTTCGTCCACGCCTTCGGCTTCCAATACCTGCTTTAACAGGCGGATCTGGTCGTCGGTATCCAGAATGGTAAAGCTGGATTTCAGGCCGACCAGTTCAGCATGCTTGCGCAGGATGCGGGTGCCCAATGCGTGGAAGGTTCCCAGCCACATGCCCTCTGTCGCCGGGCCAACCAGATGGGCGACGCGCTCGCGCATTTCCTTGGCGGCCTTGTTGGTGAAGGTGACGCACAGGATCTGATAGGGTTTCGCCTTGCCCTGATGCAGAATTTGCGCAAGCCGGGTGGTCAGCACGCGGGTCTTGCCGGTGCCAGCCCCCGCCAGCACCAGGACGGGTCCGTCAATCGCCTCCACCGCCAGACGCTGGGCATCATTCAGAGTGTCCAGCCAGGGCGGTGGCGCGGAATTGCTGCGCCCCGGATAGGCGGGGGCCGGGCCGCTGGGCACAGCGGGGAAGTCGATATCATCGTAATCCAGTGGGTCTGACATAGGGTCTAGTATAGCCTTCGGGCGCGCGCGGAAAACCCCACCCGTTGGTGGAGGGACAGAAAATATGGGATCATTCTGTGTCTTCGGGGCCAACCCACATGAAGGGATTATAGGCGATCTCCCACAAATGGCCGTCCAAGTCCTTGAAATACCCGGAATAGCCGCCCCAGAAAACTTTCTGAGGGGGTTTTACAGCCGTCGCCCCGGCACCAAGTGCCTCAGCGAACAGGGCATCGACTTCTGCCTCGGAACCCAGATTATGGGCCAGGGCGAAGCTGTTAAAATTGGCTTTCTCGCACGGCACATTGGCGTCTTCCGCCAGAGAGTCGCGGCCAAATAAGCCTAGCCAGGTTCCATTCAGGGTGAAAAAGGCGACGGAGGGTGGGGATTCCATGCGCGGCAGTCCCAAGCCTTTTTCATAAAAGGCGATTGATTTTTCCAGATCATCCACGCCCAGCGTGATCATGCTGATTCTGGGTTTCATGGGCGGGGTTCCATTTTCTCCGCTTCAGTTGGATTGGCTGCGCCCTGCCGTTCCCGCCACCAGATCACCAAGCCACTGGCGACAATAATGATACTGCCCAAGGCCATATTCCAAGTCGGGATATCGTTCCAGATCGCATACCCCATTCCAGCCGCGAAGATCAGGCTGATATAACGGAACGGGGCGACCAGATTGACAGGCGCGAAGCGGAAACTTTCAATCTGAAAGAAATAGGCCCCGAACATAAAGGCAGCAGCGCCCAGGATCAGGGCGATATCAAACAGGCCCGGCATCTGCCACGAACCGGCTGTCACAGTGGTATAGCCTGATATCACAACCGCCAGCACTGTATAGAACATAATGGCCAGCGAATCATCGCCTGAGACCAGTCGGCGCGACGAGACATCGCGTATCGCGGTCAGTAAAGCCGTGACCAGGGGCAGCATCGCCACCTGCCAGCCATAGGCTGCAGGCGCGTCCGATAACAGTCCACCGGGATTAAGCGCAATAAAGACACCGGCAAATCCAACGGCCATGGCAATCCAACGTCGCCACCCGACGGTTTCCTGAAGAATAACAATTGCCAGCAGGGTTGAGAAGACAGGCGAGATGAAGACGATTGCAAGTGCGTCCGCCATCGGCATCAGGCTGAGCGCGGTCAGAAAGGTGAAGGTCGCCGCCGTGATCGCCAGCGCCCGAACGCCCATTGCCGTCTTGTTCTGAATGCGCAACGCACTCATACGGCCCTTCAGTTGTAACAGGCCAATGATCACGAACAGAATGACAGTACCACGCAGCGCCATGATCTCTCCGACCGGCCAGTCTGCGGTCAGGAATTTCGCAATCGTATCATTCAGGGTCAGCAGAAATGATCCCATGATCGAAAAGGCAATGCCTTTGGTTGGCAGATCAGATGTTGTTGGACGCAAGGGCTGCGGCAGATTGGGGGCCGGGATGGTGGGGGGCGTCGGGCCGCTCATATCGCTTCCTCCCGCCGGGTATCCAGGATGCATTGGTGATAGCGCGCCATCACGTCATGTTCGTGCAAAACCCCCATCAAACGCTTGTCATCCAGATTATTGACCACGGCGATATGTTCCTCGTTACACTCTTCCAGTAAATTCATTGCATCTTCCAGGTCCGTATCGACGGTGGCCAGGGGGGGCGCACGGCGGCAGACATCAATGGCGCGCAAGTCCGAGTCATGGAGATGTTCAAAGGCATCCGCCCCCAAATCCCCTAAGATGATTGTCCCGACCAGACAGCCTTCCTCATCAACGACAAAGACCTCGCTGTAGCGGGTGGCGGTCAGTTTCTGGCGGATTTCCGGCAGCAGAGAGGAAGGTTGGACCGTAACATAATCCTGTTCCATCACTTCCCGGACATTGGTTTGTCGGATAATTCGGGATTCCCGGCTGCCCATCAGATTGATTCCGCGTGCTTCCAACTGCCAGTGAAAGAAAGAGCGCTTATACGTCGCTGTAAAAATCTGTGTCGCGATGACCGTGGCGATCATCACGGCAATTGTCAGCGCGGAATCCCGGGTAAGTTCATAGACGATGAAGATCGTTGATATCGGGGCACCCAATGTGGCACCGGCTACTGCGCCCATACCGACCAATGTATAGGCCCCATGCCCGGAAGAGAGATACGGGAAAATACCTGTCGCGACGAAGCCGAATGCCCCGCCTAACATCGCGCCCAGAAACAGCGATGGCGAAAAGATCCCCCCGCCAAAGCCGGAGCCAAGCGTCATCGCCGTTGCCGCCGTTTTGAACACAAGCAGGGTGATCAGCATGGTCAGGGGCAGCATCTCATTTAAGGCTTCGTCCGTTGCCTCATACCCCACACCCATGACCTGCGGCAGGAACAGGCCGATAACCCCAACGGCCAGGCCCGCCAGGGCGGGGCGCAGAATGGGATGGATGTTCAATCGATTATGCGTATTCCGGACAACGTCAATGGAAACGCACAGCGCCACCGCGACCCCTGCGCTGATACAGCCCAGAATCGCAAAGGCGGGAAATTCCCAGAACGAGGCGATTTCGTGTACCGGGATGGTGAAGGCCGGGAAATCTCCAAAATAAGAGCGGCTGACCAGGGTGCCCCCAACTGATGCGATGACGACAGGGGCGAAACTGCGCAATGCATAGGACCCAATGACCACCTCCAGAGAGAAGAACACGCCTGCAATCGGCGCGTTAAAGCTGGCCGCGACACCAGACGCCACACCGCACCCTAACAGCAGGCGACGGGTTTCCGGGTCCAGTTTCAGGATCTGTGAAATCAGGGTCGACAGAAAGGCGGCGAAATGAACAACCGGCCCTTCGCGACCCGCCGACCCGCCCGATCCAATGGTAATGGCGGAAACGACAAAACCGCCAAAGCCGCTGCGTTTGCTCATCTTACTGCGGCGAAAAGCGGAGGCTTCCATGACATCAGCGACGCCTTGGGGACGGCGATCCGGCATCAGGTAATAGACGATCAAACCGACCAGAATTCCGCCGACCGCCGGGGCGAGAAGGATGATCCAGGGAGATACCCCGGCTGCATTTGAATGGAAACGGTCGCTGGAAAATCCAAAGAATAGCGTTTGCACCAGGCCGATCGCCTCCCGGAAAGCGATCCCGGTGCCGCCGCCCAAGGCACCGATAAAAATCGCCAGCACCCCCAATCGGATCTGATCGTTCCTGATCAGCCGTCGAAACCGTTCAATCTTGCTGTTTGGCGCGACCGTCGCCACGGCCGACCCTCCCGCCTGGGCGCACATCCCCGGATGCGACCCTGTTGCGTTGATATACTAGTCCTCAGACAAGACCAGAATCGGCTGGGTACGGCAAGGCATGGTGCTGAATGATGTTCGGGAAAATCGATTGCAGCGTCTTCGGTGGATCTTAATCGGCGTCAATGACTTCCAACTGGGTTTCCAGAACGGTTTGATTGCGACCATTACCCTTTGCGAAATACAGCCCCTCATCAGACCGGCTGATAAAATCGGTCAGCGATTCTCCGGGGTGATACAGGGCGACACCAATGGATAAGGTGATATTGCCCATTTCTTCACCTGTGGTGCGGTTTCGGATGCGTTTGGTGGAAACCGCGTTTCGGATGTGATCGCAGACGGTTTTCGCATCATACAGTTTCGTTGTGGGCAGGATCAGCGCGAATTCTTCCCCGCCATATCGCGCGGCAAGGTCCTTGCCCTTCACATTGCCTTGCAGAATATTGGCAACCAGTTTCAAAACCTGATCCCCGGTCTGGTGTCCATATGTGTCGTTGAATTTTTTGAAAAAGTCGATATCCGCCAGGGCGAGACACAACGGCTCGCCATCTTCCATCGCCTCCATCGCACGCTGGCGCAGGGTCGTGTCGAACATCTTGCGATTTGCAATTCCTGTCAGGGCGTCCGTCATCGCCTCGCGCTGAACATCCTCCAGGTTCTTCCTGAGGCTGGCAATTTCCTGAGATGACTCTTTCAGTTTCGATTGCAGCGTAGAGTTTGATTTCTGCATTTTCTGGGTTTCCAGCGCCAGCGATTGTACCGCTTCGCGAATCCCTGCCAGGCCCTTCGAATCTGTCAAAGCACCCAGACTTTCGGTCAGGGTCTTGCCGAAATCCGCTACGCCGCCAGAGGCATCCCCCATCATCTCCAGAACACGCCCGACCTGGTTTTCTATTTTTTGTGACGTTTCCTGAAGCGCGACACCTTCATCTGAGTTTGTGAAGAATTTGTCGTAGACTTCATCATTTTTTTGCGACGTGAAAATCTGCTTATTGCTGATCAGGACATCCAGTGTCTTTTTCAGATCGGGGTATTTTTCATTAACATAAGTGTACCAGATCGCGAAATTGCGTGGCGTGGCGGGAATATTATTGGACTTCATGATTTCCAGCGCACGCTCTGCATATTCCTGCGCCAACTCAATCCCTTCAGAATACTGCACCGAAACTCATCCTCCCCAGAACAGACTTTATGAACAACCTTTCGCTGGTCAGGGCAGACCCCATCCGCCGCCTGAACACGCAGGTCCTGATTATTACTCTGACATACTAGAATACCAACCATTCATCCATGCATATTGGTTCCATCTCAGTGACTTTTGTAAACTGGCCCTGCAGGATGTGCCGTGCCCGTTCTGGTTATCTCGCGGAAGACATATGCATTTATAGTATTATGCTATCAAATTGTCCCCGACCCTCAACCATTTTGGCAAATGATAATCAACTCTTCTGAGTGGAGCCTATCATCATTTATATCAATTTAGAATGTGTTCCAGGCTTCAGGAAGCGCAATCTTCACATGCGCGTCTAGGATAGGTTTTAAAACAGATGTGATTTGGGCAATGTCTTCAGCCGTGCCTGAAATGGGCATTTCCAAGCGCTCCTCAACGGCCGCCAGATATCGCTCCGGTTCAGCATAGAGTGCCTGGACCGTATGCAATCCTTTGTCAGTGAAACCGATGAGTTGAGTGGTCAGCGTCAGCTTTCGCCCGCCTGGAACCTCGCGCAGATAAGACACCCGATTGGTTTTGATTTCGAAGGGCAGGTTAATACCCTGATCATGGCGAAATGCTTGTGCTGCCAGATCGAAGGCCTGAACATAATATGCGACGTTGAAATGATCGTTATAATCCGTCCATTCCGCGATCACAGAAGGTGTTGCGCTGCTGATCAGGGAGTCATCGAAAACAGGGTGTGTAGAATGAGCCATTCGTCGTAAATCCTGCCGGTTGTTTGATTTTCTGGCGCGAACCCAGTGTGCTGGAGAAGCGGATGGAAGGGCAAGCCAAAAGGACCTGCCATGCCCTGTTTGGGTTGGCATAAATGCAACAGTGGCTCAGGGAAATATAGGTGGTGTGGTTTGCTCTGTGGTGCCTTCCGGGCCTGTGTGCTAGACCCTGAATGTACAGTTATTTGAGGGATTTCAGGTCTGTACTGAGTGTTGAGTTTTCGGGTGTGTCGGCAAGGGCAAGGTGGACGTGATCATAGGTTGGTCTGCCAGATTAGAACGACATATTCAGGATGGGTTTTCATATCTTTGTAGAACGGCATGGATATGATTTGTTGCGTAGTGCCAATATCTTATATTAGAGAAGTGGCATACGTCTAAGCTGGCTTTTGGGGTATAAAGTCGGCATTTGGGTTGAGGGATTTTTAATAGAATGTCGACTGGCTCTGATTTCCTTTCTGTTTTGCGGCGTGCGGGGCTGGGTCTCATTCTCGCAATGGGTCTTGCTGGTTGCGCAACCGCGCCGACCGACCCGGTAGAGCGCGAAATTTATGAAGAAGCCAATGATCCGGCTCAACCCCTAAACGAAGCGATTTTTGAGTTCAATATGGCGCTGGACAAGGTCATTGTTCGCCCGATTGCCAAGGCTTATGACTTTCTGCTGCCTGATCTTGTCCGCGATAGCGTGCGAAACTTTATCCGGAACCTGAAAACGCCTGTGATCCTTGCCAATGATTTGATGCAGGGTGAGACGGAGCGTGCGGGCCAGACGATGGGGCGCTTCCTGACCAATACACTTTTGGGCGGCGGGCTTTTTGACGTCGCTGGCGCTGCTGGCATTCCGTATCATGAGGAAGATTTTGGCCAGACACTGGCGGTTTGGGGTGTGGATGAAGGCCCCTACATAATGCTGCCCTTCTTGGGCCCCTCTTCGCCGCGGGCTCTGGCTGGATTTATTGTGGATTCCGGGCTCGATCCTTTCCGGTGGTGGGGATATCATTCGGACCGGACGTGGATCGAGTACAACACGGTGATCCGTGCTGGTGTTGAACTGATTGATAGCCGCTCCCGGAATTACCGTGAGATGCAAGCGTTAGAGGAAAATTCGCTGGATTTCTATGCAACAGTCCGCAGCCTGTATCGCCAGCAGCGTCAGAGTATGATCAGGAACGGGATGGATAATAACGACTCGATCCCGACAATTGGGTATGAAGAGATCTCTCCTGCGGAAGAAGGTGTGCCGCAGGCTGAAATCCCCTCTCCAAGCGCATTAAATTAAACGTGGAGTGACAATGCAGCGTCGTAGTTTCATTAGTGTATCTGCAGGTGTTGTTCTCTTTGTTTTGATGGGACTTGGACTTCCCCCCTCAGCTCATGCCGATAAGGATGCCGGCGCGTTTATTATGAAACTCGCTGATAAGGCCCTGACAGCGCTGACTGACGAAAACATTTCCAACGCCGAACGCGCGGACCTATTTCGCGATTTGTTGCAAGAGGGCATGGATATCCCAACAGTCGCAAGTCGCGTTCTGGGCCCCTATGTGCGTCGCGCCACAGATGAAGAGATGAAGGAATTCATTTCCCTGTTGGAAGAGAATATCGTCCGGAAATACGCCATCATGTTCAAAGGCTATTCCGGTGAAGCCATTAAACTGATCGACACCAAGTCTCTGCGCGGGGATATGCAGCAAGTGACGGTGGCAATTCGACGCACAAATGGTGAGCCGCCGGTTGAGGTCCGTTGGATCGTCCACAAGGTGGATGGTCAGAACAAGATCATCGATATTATCGTTGAGCGGGTTTCGATGGTCACCACCCAGAAAGAAGAATTCGTCTCTGTAATTCGCCGTGGCGGTGGGAAGGTGGAATCGCTTCTGGGGGAATTGCGGGAACGCAATGCAGAATTGGCCACCAACGTAAAAGACTAGGATTTTGAATCCTTTGGTCCGGTGTCGATTGTCTCTGTGTCTATCCCGTCGTCAATTTCTTCATCCTGGTAAAGTGGCCTTACGGTCTGGGCCACCAGCGCCTCCAGCGCCGTGCGGGGAAGCCTGTCTGTTTCGACGCCTTTGATCGCCGTATACCGCAACAAATTCCCGCGAACGATACCGGCACGTTCCGCCATTCGGGCATCACGCCCGGGCAGATGTTCCAGCAATAGAAGCAAATGATCCATCTGGACAAATTCTGCTGCCAGTTCGGCCTGTTTGATCAGGTCGCGCACGGATGCCGCGCGCTCTGGATCAATCGGACCAACCGCTTCCTTAAGGCGGCGCCGCAGGGCGCGGATAGGGTCGATTGCTGTTTCTCGCCAAGGCTTTATTGACTGTTCCGCCTGGGCCAGAGACTCAGGTGACAATCGCACGCCATGTTGACCAACCCAACAGCACATCAGGATCAGCGTGACATCCAGGTCAAAGCGATCCTGCAAATCCAGACAGGCCTCTTCCACCCCCTCTGCTTCATACAGGGTAAGGCAAAACTGGCGAAACGTGTCGTTCTCGGGCAAGGAATCCTGTGACATAGCCATAGAGTGACGGTGCCGTCCAATGTATGCAAGGACATGCTTCATTCCTGCATCAGAGGCTGCTATAGTCCGCCCGCATAGAATGATAATTTCACAGGTGATACCACGCGGCCCGCCTAACCCGGCGGGTTGCCTGTTTCTTGAAGGCTGTTATGGACGAAGTTGAAGAATCTGAAATCCGCGCACGGATCGCGGCCCTGGAAGAAGAGCATCGCGATCTGGATCAAATGATCGCCCGGGTCTCCGAATCCGCCCCTTTTGATCAGTTGCAGTTGATTCGAATGAAAAAGCGCAAGCTGGCGATCAAGGATCAAATGGCCCGGCTGAACGGCTTTCTATTACCCGATATTATTGCCTGACGCAGCGGCTCAGTATTTCAATTCTTCGTAAATCGGTTCGACGGATTGATTCCAGCGTGTGTGATAGGCTTCTAACTGGTCTTCCGCCAATGTACGGCCCGATGTGACGATCTGGTGTAACGGTTCGATATATTGCGTTTCGTCCAGGCCGGAACTTGCGCTCAGTCGGGCACGACGCTTCAAGCCGCCCTGGCAAATTTCCAGCACCTTGCGGGCAACATCCCGCACCGTCCCGTCGCGGAATCTTGCGCCCATTGCCTGTTTCGGCACGGCGTCGCGCATGGCGGAGATTTCTGCGACGGTCCAATCCTTGATTACGTCGGCCGCTTCCTGTTGTGCCTGAGCATCATAGATCAGGCCGACCCATAGCGCGGGCAGGGCGCAGAGATTGCCCCAGGGGCCGCCATCGGCGCCGCGCATTTCGATGAACTTCTTCAACCGTACTTCCGGGAAGACCGTTGTCATGTGATCTGTCCAGTCGGTCATGGTGGGCAATTGCCCCTCAAAGCCTTCCAGATTGCCCTGCATATAATCGCGGAAGCTTTTCCCCGACACATCGTGATAGACGCCATCGCGATAGACAAAATACATCGGCACATCCAGGACATAATCGACCCAGCGTTCATAGCCGAACCCGTCTTCAAAGACGAAGGGCAGCATGCCGCACCGGTCTGGGTCCGTATCGGTCCAGATGTGGCTGCGATAGCTCAGAAATCCGTTTGGCTTGCCTTCGGTGAAGGGAGAATTGGCAAATAACGCGGTGGCCATTGGCTGCAAGGCCAAGGAGATCCGCATTTTCTCAATCATATCGGTCTCAGAGCCGAAATCCAGATTCACCTGGACGGTGCAGGTGCGGCTCATCATATCCAGGCCCAGATTGCCCTTCTTAGGCATATAGGCCTTCATGATCTTATAACGACCCTTGGGCATCCAGTGAATATCATCGCGCTTCCAAAGGGGATTAAAGCCCAGGCCAACCGTTCCGGCGCCGACTTCCTTACAGGCTGCGACGACCTGATCCAGATGGCGATGGACTTCGGCACAGGTCTGGTGGACGTTTTCCAGCGGCGCGCCGGACAATTCAAATTGTCCGCCTGGCTCCAGCGATACTGAGGCACCATCCGCGCCTTTCAGCGCGATGATATTGCCATTTTCCAGAACCGGCTCCCATTCAGGGCCGGACAAGGCCTCCAGAAGTCCTTTAACGCCAGGGCGGCCTTCATAGGCCAAGGGACGATGGCTGTCTGTGCAGAACAGGAATTTTTCGTGTTCGGTGCCAATGCGCCAATCCGCCTGGGGCTTTTCGCCGGACGCAATATAATCAATCAGCTGGGACTTGGATTCGACCAGCGTTTCATCGGACGCGGTGGGAGACGACATCGGCGCATTTCCTCATCAAAAACGGCCTCTCACCGGGGCCCTTGCTGTATTTAACCGCGCCGGGGTGGACGGGTTGTCCCATCCCCTGCAACAGCCTGCCAGACAGCCAGGGCTGCCAGCGCTGCCGTCTCTGCCCGCAGGATGCGCGGACCAAGGCCGACGGGGAGGACTAAAGGCGACTGGTGCATAAAGTCAAGTTCCGCAGCGGAAAAACCGCCTTCCGGTCCGGTCACAAATCCGACAGCGCCAGATTTCCGGGCTTGCGCGGCTTCTGCCAGCGGGATGGCGGTGCCTGCCTCTGCACAAAGAAACAGCGTGCGCTCCTTCGGCCATTCCAGAATTAACCGATCCAGCCGCACTGGTTCGGAAATTTCTGGAACATCCAATCGTTCAGATTGCTCCGCAGCCTCGATTGCCGTGGCGCGCAGCCGGTCGGTTTTGATCCGCTCCGATTGGGTTCGTTCTGTCAGCAACGGGATCAGACGCGACACACCAAGCTCTGTTGCCTTTTGAACGATGAAATCCGTTTGTGTTTTCTTGACGGGTGCAAAGGCCAGCCACAGGTCCGGCGAGTCGCTTTGCGGGCGTAACTGTTCCGTAAGGGTGAAAAGCCCGGTTGATTTGCCTATTTCAGACAGGGTTGCCGACCACTCCCCATCACGGCCATTGAACAGTATAACCGATGCGCCCGCCTGCAACCGCAGCACCCGGCCCAGATAATGGGCCTGATCTGAGGTCGCGACGACCGGTTGATCCGGCGTCAGGTCTTGTGTCACAAAAAGGCGGGTTGATGTAGCCATGGCGCAGACTATTCTGCCTCAGCCTGAAAGAGCAAGGATCAGTAAGCGCTATGACGCCATCGCCGACAGAAATTTCTCCGCAGGACCGGACGGATATTCCCAAAGGCAATTGGGTGGACCGCTGGTTGCCACCCTTTGCCAGGCCATATGCGCGCCTGGCCCGATGGGACCGCCCGATTGGGACCTGGTTATTGCTGCTGCCGTGCTGGTGGGGCGTGGCGCTGTTTGGGCATGGGTCCGGGCACAGTGTTTTGATGTTGCTGTGGTATGGGGTGTTGTTTGGCATTGGCGCCCTTGCCATGCGGGGCGCGGGTTGTACCTGGAATGACATCACCGACCGGGATATCGATGGCAAGGTTGCCCGCACCGCGACACGGCCCATTCCATCGGGTCAGGTCAGCGTGAAACAGGCATTGGCTTTTATCGTTCTTCAGGCGCTGGTCGGGTTAGCGGTGCTGACGCAGTTCACCCTGCCTGCCGCCATGACTGCGATTGCCAGCCTGGGCGTGGTCGCGGTCTATCCTTTCATGAAGCGCTATACCTATTTCCCGCAATGTTTCCTGGGGGTCGCGTTCAACTGGGGCGCGCTGGTTGCAGGTGCCCTGCTGATCGGACATTTCGAACCACAGATCATACTGTTGTTCCTGGCGGGCTTCTGCTGGACCATGTCCTATGACACGATCTATGCCCATCAGGATAAGGAAGACGATGTGTTAATCGGGGTGAAATCCACGGCGCTGAAGTTCGGCAGCAAGACCCGCCCGATCATCGCGGGGTTTCTGATCCTGACCCTGACGCTGATTGCCATGGCGGCCTGGCTGCACGGGGCGGTTGGACCCTTGTTCTGGGCAGGCTGGGCTGCTGCTGCGCTGCATTTCGCCTGGCAGATCAAAACCTTGGATTTCGACGATCCGGTAAACCTTTTGAAGCATTTCAAGGGCAATCGTCATGCCGGGATGCTGGTCACCCTTGGTCTGGCTTTGGGCACGGTGGCGGTCTGATCGTGCAACAGTTAATCCGCGAGAATACCAAGATCATGTCGCCGCGCCTGCTGCCGGAGATGAAGCTGCATCTGGCGCAAGACGATGTGCCACTCTACCGCATGGGGGAGGATGAGTTGGACGCGCTGGGCATCGGTACGCCCTATTGGGCCTTTGCCTGGGCGGGCGGTCAGGCCCTGGGGCGCTATATTCTGGACAATCCGCAAGTCGTGCGCGGGCGCAAGGTGTTGGATTTCGGCGCTGGGTCCGGCATGGTGGCGATTGCAGCGGCCATGGCCGGGGCGTTTGATGTGATCGCCAATGACATCGACCCCGTCGCGGCAGATGCGATGCAGATGAATGCCGACCTGAACGACGTGTTCCTGGATATTGTCACCGAAGATGTGATCGGGCGCATCAGCAAGGATTATGAAGTGATCCTGGTGGGTGATGTATTCTATGACCAGCAGATCGCCGATCTGGTGCTGCCCTGGCTCAAGGAATTAAAAGCCAAGGGGCGCGAAATCCTGATCGGTGATCCGGGGCGATTCTATCTGCCCAATATGGGGCTGGAACGGATTGCGCGCTATGCGGGGGAAACGACGGGCCTGATGGAAGATACCGATCTGCGCAATGCCGGGGTCTGGCGATTGGCGGAATAAGATCAGGGGTCAGTCGGGCGGGCCAAACCCAAAGCGTGCCAACCGAGCCTGTGCTACAGGTCCAACCAGATAGTGTAACAGGGCTGCGCCAAGCTCCGGTGATGCCGCATTAAAGACGGCGGCAAAGCGTGCGCCCACCTCAATGTCTGGCGGGAAGGTCAGATAGGTCAGGTTCGGTTCCTTGCTGCAGGCTTCCAGACAGATCGTGCGATAGGCCAGCATCAGATCCACCCTATCCTGCTGCAAAACGCCAACATAAACGCCATCAGGATGGACGATCGGTGTGTCCTCCCCACCGCCGGTAACAATATGTGTGCGCTTTCGTAACTCTGCATCACCCTGCGGGGCGCGTTGGGCCAGTCGATCAAACAGTTGCAGCGCGTAATCGCCACTGGGGTCTGCTGCCGGGGTCGACATGCCGATGCGCAATCCAGGCATCCTGAGCAAGGAAACCGCGTCGTCCGGGCCTGTGTCCAGAATATCGCGGCGCATCAGAAGCGCCAGGGAATTGGTCGCAAATATTTTGCTGGGACTGGCCAGGCCCACCGCATGCAGGCGATCTGGATGCGCCGCATTGGCTGAACAGAACATGTCCCACGGCAGGCCATTCTCTATCCTTCTAGCGACGGTGCCGGACGCGCCGAACTCAAAGTCAGGGTCAGGGACATAATCCGCAAAGACGGAATCGTCCGAAGTGAAAGCATGTTTCAAACTGCCCGCGGCAACAATTTTAGGGGCAGGGGGCATTGTCATCCTATGACCCATTACGATCCGAAGGATGGTTGACGCCGTCATTTGTTGGAACGGAGCCTAGGTCGAACGGATTGATGCCTTCCAAACAGCCAACATTGATGCTGAACCGATTAGGGTTCATGCGCTGTTTATGGTGGGTATTAATGCCACAGATTTTGCAAAAATAGTGCTGTGCTGTTTCCGTATGGAATTGATACAGCGTCAAAGACTCTGCGCCTTTCATAATTTCCATATTTTCCAGACCAGTTTCGACAACGATTGTGCCGCGCCGTCGACAATAGGAACAATCACATCGGCTGGGCGCGGTGATCCCGTTTGGCAAGGTCACCTTCATTTCAACCGCACCGCAATGGCAGGTCGCCTTGTAGGTTTTTACGGTATTCATTCAGTGCGGCTCCTTTTGTCTTTTCCCAGCCCCCTCGACGGGGGACGTGCCCTCTTCTATAACAGGGCGGGACGGAAAAAGGCGAGGCCCTGATGGCAAAAGATGAATATGGATTTGAGACCCTGGCGCTGCATGCTGGTGCGGCCCCCGACAGCGCGACGGGTGCGCGGGCGGTGCCGATTTATCAGAATACGTCCTATGTCTTTGACGATGCGGATCATGCGGCCTCTCTGTTTAATTTGCAGGAGCCTGGTTTTATCTATTCCCGCCTGACCAATCCGACCGTTGCGGTGCTGGAGGAACGCCTTGCGGCCCTGGAAAAGGGGATTGGCGCGACGGCAACCGCGTCCGGCCATGCCGCCCAGATGATCGCGCTGCTGCCCCTGATGGGGCCGGGGGATCACATTATCGCGTCGTCAAAGCTGTATGGCGGGTCGATCACCCAGATGGGCCATACCTTCAAGAAATTCGGATGGCAGGTCAGCTTTGTTGATCCCAGCGACCCTGATGCTTTTCAAAAGGCGCTGACGGCTAAGACAAAGGCGATCTTTGTCGAGTGCCTGGCCAATCCAGGCGGTGTCGTGGTGGATTTGGAGCCGATTGCTGCCATCGCCCATGGCGCGGGCATTCCCCTGATCGTCGATAACACGATGGCCACCCCCTATCTGTGCCGTCCGGGGGAATTTGGTGCGGATATCGTGACCCATTCGACAACCAAGTTCCTGTCGGGTCAGGGCACGGCGCTGGGCGGCGCAGTGATTGATTGCGACAGTTTCGATTTCCACAATCCGGAGAAATTCCCCAGCCTGGCAACGCCAGCCCCTGAATATCATGGCCTGACCTTTACGGAGAGTTTTGGCAATCTGGCCTATACATTATATGGGCATGCGGTGGGGCTGCGCGATATTGGTCCGACGCAACAGCCGATGAATGCCTTCCTGACGATTTTGGGGATTGAAACCTTGCCGGTGCGGATGGACCGCCATATCGCCAATGCCCGGATCGTGGCGGATTATCTGGACGGCCATGCGGCGATAGCCTCTGTCGGCTATGCCGGGCTTCCGTCCAGTCCGTATTACGATCTGGCGCGCAAATATATGCCCAAAGGACCGGGATCGGTTTTCACCTTCAAACTGAAGGGTGGGTACGAGGTCGGGCGCAAGCTGGTCAATGCGGTTGAATTGTTCAGCCATCTGGCAAATATTGGCGATGCGAAATCCTTGATCTTGCATCCGGCCTCCACAACCCATAATCAATTGACGAAAGAACAGCAGACTGCCGCAGGGGCGGGACCCGATGTGATCCGACTGTCCATCGGGCTTGAAACGGTAGAAGATTTGATCCGGGATTTGGATCGGGCGCTGGCAATCGCGACCGCGTGACACAACTGACAGAAAGTATCTGACCTATGAGCGAGAATCTGTTCCTGAAACTGTTGCAAGAGCGCAGCCACCTGATCGCCGATGGCGCGATGGGCACCAATCTGTTTGAGCGCGGTTTACAGTCCGGCGATGCCCCAGAGCTTTGGAATATCGACCATCCGGACCGGGTTGCCAGTGTGCATCAGGAATTCGTGGATGCGGGCGCAGATATCATCCTGACCAACAGCTTTGGCGGAAACAGTTTCCGGCTGAAACTGCATGATGCCCAGGATCGCGCCTATGAACTGGCGAAGGCTGCGGCCCAGGTCGCGCGCGCTGTTGCGGATAAGGCCGGGCGTCCTGTGGTGGTTGCGGGTTCTATCGGCCCGTCTGGTGAATTGTTTGAACCGGTCGGCCCGGTAACATTTGAACAGGGCAAGGCTGCCTTTGCCGAACAGGCGCGCGGTCTGATTGATGGCGGCGCGGATATCCTGTGGATTGAGACGATTTCGTCCCGCGAAGAAAGCGCAGCAGCGGTTGCCGGTGCGGCAGAAACGGGACGACCCGTTGTCTCCACCATGACCTTCGACACGGTTGGGCGCACCATGATGGGTGTCACGCCAGCGGATGCCTATCGCCATTTGATCGACCTGCCGACCGCACCAACAGCGATTGGGGCAAATTGCGGCCTGGGCGCGACAGAAAATGTGTTGTCCATTCTGGGTATGCGCGAAGCCATCGGTCCGGACGCGATCATGGTGGCAAAGGCCAATTGCGGGGTGCCACAGTTTAAGAATGGGGCCTTCACCTATACCGGAACGCCTGAACTGATGGCGGATTATGCACGGCTGGCCCGGGATTCCGGGGCACGGATTGTGGGCGGTTGCTGTGGCACAACGGGGGTCGTGCTGAAGGCGATCCGCGACGCCCTGGATGGCTATGTCCCTGGCGAACCGCCGACCATGGATCAGGTGGTCGCCAAGCTGGGCCCGTTGGCCGGGGTCACGGATAAGCCTGCCCATGGCCACAGCCACGGGGCGGGCGGTGATGATGGATCAGATGGCGGCCGTCGGGCGCGCCGTCGCCGCCGCGACTAAGCTAGGGTGGCGCCGCCGCGACTAGATATAGGCCGTCGCTGCCGCGACTGATATAGGATGGTGCGTTTATCCTAAGGTAACGGCGGTACCGTTGGCGACCACCATCAGCATGCCGTTTTCCTTGCCCAGCACTTCATAGTCCAGGTCGACGCCGACAATGGCATGGGCCCCCAGGCCTTTGGCCTGTTCGGTCATGTCTTCGATGGCCGCCTCTTTGGCATCCTGCAGGATTTTTTCATAGGATCCGGACCGGCCACCTACAATGTCACGGATTCCAGCAAACATATCCCGGAAGATGTTTGCGCCGATGATCGCCTCTCCGCTGACAATGCCTTTGTAATCGGTGATGCGGCGGCCTTCGATGGACTCGGTGGTGGTGACAATCATGATGGGATGCTCCTTCCTGCTGTGCTAAACCCTGTGGGCAATCTTATAGGCTGGATCGGGAAAGAAATGAACCAAAAGACGGATAAACGCGCAATTTGGGGCTGGTGCTTGTATGACTGGGCCAATTCTGCTTTTCCCACCCTGATTTCAACCTTTGTCTTTGCCACCTATTTTACCCAGGCGGTTGCGGAAACGCCTGAACAGGGGACATCGCAATGGGGGTATGCCACCTCTATCGCGGCATTGATCGTGGCTTTTTCCGCCCCGATTCTGGGGGCGGTATCAGATAAGGCCGGGCGGCGGAAACCCTGGCTGTTTGTTCTGACCGGTATCGGGGCGACGGCAACAGCGGCGCTGTGGTGGACCTTGCCCGATGCCTCCGCTGTCCCGCTGGCATTGGGATTGATGGTTTTGGGCACAATCTGTTTTGAGTTGGGGATGGTGTTTTATAATGCCATGCTGCCCGATGTTGCCCCGGACGGTATGACGGGCCGAATTTCCGGTTGGGGCTGGGGGCTTGGTTACGGCGGGGGGCTTGCCGCCCTGGCGATCAGTCTGGTGGTCTTTGTTCAGCCTGACCCTGCCTGGTTTGGGCTGGACAAAAACAGCAGCGAGCATATCCGGGCGATCCCTGTTCTGGCCGGGGTCTGGATGGCGCTTTTTGCGATTCCCTTATTCCTTTGGACGCCGGATCGACAGGATACCGGCATTTCGGCAGGAACAGCCATTCGCGAAGGTATCTCGACTTTAATCGGGACAATCCGGCATCTGGGGCGATATCGACAGGTTCTGCGCTTCCTGATCGCCCGGATGTTTTATACCGATGGATTGAACACGCTGTTTGCCTTCGGGGGTATTTTTGCGGCGGTCAGTTTCGGGATGGAAAGCGATGAGGTTCTGATGTTCGGGCTTGCGCTGAATGTCACGGCGGGGCTGGGCGCGGCGGGATTTGCCTTTCTGGATGATAAATGGGGGCCGAAGCCTGTGATCACCCTGTCGGTCGGGGCGATCGCAGTGATCGGGATAGCAATGCTGATGGTGACGGATAAATCCGTCTTCTGGGCATTGGGGATGGGACTTGGCCTGTTTCTGGGGCCCTCCCAGGCCGCCAGCCGGTCGATGATGGCGCGAATTGCGCCCGCCGCGTTGCGCACGGAATTTTTTGGTCTCTATGCGCTTAGCGGTAAGGCGACCGCCTTTCTGGGCCCGGCGCTTCTGGCTGTTGTGATTGATATCACGGACAGCCAACGCATTGGTATGGCGACGATCATTCCCTTCCTGATCCTGGGTCTAATTCTGTTACAATGGGTGCGAGAGGATACATGACGACAAAAACCGATCTAAGCCATGCGGACCGATTGGCGCTGAAGGCATTGAGTCAAAGATCAGATGCCCGTGGTTTGGTGCAGGTCATCGGTCATTTTGGCCTGGTCGGTCTTCTTGGTTTCGGGACATGGCAGGTTCAGGATGTCTGGGGATGGGTTTCGGCTGTGCCATTGCAGTTTCTGTTGGGTGTCGCCTTGGTATTTCTATTTGCGCCTGCCCATGAATGCGTGCATCGCACAGCCTTTGCCACACGCTGGTTAAATGATGCCATCGCCGCCATTGCCGGGTGGGTGCTGATCCTGCCACCGCAGTATTTCCGGGCGTTTCATCTACAACATCACCGATACACGCAAATTCCGGGAAAAGATCCCGAACTGGCGGGCAAGAGGATCGAAACCCTGGGCCAGTATCTGTGGCATGTGACCGGTATCCCCTATTGGCGGGCTGCGGTGACGGGCCTGGTGATGCATGCTTTGGGACGGGGCATGGAGGATTTCCTGACCGGGCGCACCATTCAAACGGTGCAGCGGGAGGCGCAAGTCTATCTGGCCCTTTATGCCGGTGCAGCGGTGCTGTCGCTGTGGCTGGGAAGCTGGTTCCTGGTGATCTATTGGGTGGTTCCCGTCGTGTTGGCCCAGCCTTGCCTGCGCCTGTATCTGCTGGCGGAACATGGGCTGTGCCCGATGGTTGATGATATGTTTCGAAATACCCGCACGACCCTGACCAATCCGCTGGTCCGGGCATTGGCCTGGAACATGCCCTATCACACGGAACACCATGCCTTTATGGCCGTTCCCTTTCATCGACTGGGTCAGGTTCATGTGTTGTTTCAGGATCGAATCACTGAGCAGACGCCGGGCTATGGGGCCTTTCACAGAAAATTTCTTAAGCATTTGCGAAGCCCCCAGGCTTCGGTCTAATCTGATTGAAATGTTCTCGGGGCGGGGTGAAATTCCCCACCGGCGGTAAGGTCTGACGTCTGGCAGGACGGATGGGCCAAGCCCGCGAGCGCTTTGAAATTGCCCGTTTGGGAATTTATTCCGTTTGGGCAGTTTGAAAGGTCAGCAGAGTCGGTGAGAAACCGACGCCGACGGTTACAGTCCGGATGGTAGAGAACGGAAGCGTGCGCAGATCCCAGCGATCTATGGTCGGGGCAGGTCTGTGTTGCGTCTTTCCGTGCGCCCCGCTGGGTTAGGATCGTTCGGAAAGGAAATTTATATGACGTCGCCTCATGACAATCAGAATACGGCCCCCAAAATCGCGGTAATTCGTGCGCGCTGGCATGCCGATATTGTGGATCGCGCGGCATCCAGCTTCGTTTCACATTTGCCGAAGGTTGGCTTATCAGGAGCGCAGGTGGAACAATTCACTGTGCCGGGCGCCTATGAAATCCCCCTTTTGTGTCAGCGACTGGCACGGCAGGGCGGGTTTGATGCGATCGTCGCCTGTGCTCTGGTGGTCGATGGGGGTATCTATCGACATGATTTCGTGGCCCGTTCGGTGATCGACGGCATGATGCGCGTGCAGTTGGATGAAGGCGTGCCGGTCCTGTCCGTGGTGCTGACGCCGCATCATTTTCATGATCACGCGGATCATCTGGATTTCTTCAGCGCGCATTTTGACAAGAAGGGCCGGGAAGCGGCAGAAGCGGCAGCGGCGATATTACTGCCCTCGCATCAGGGGGCAGGCTCGATGCCTCACGCAGTTGTCATGTAACGTCATTAGTGGATTGTCGCTGGACGTACTAGATGATGGCCTGGAACATCGCCAATCATCCGAGACAAGATAATGAGCAGCACTGTGAACCCTGAAAACCCCACAAAGAAGAAACCCCTGTGGCAACGCGTCATGCCACTGTTGATTCTGGCGGGGCTTTTCGCTGTCTTTTTTGCCTTGGATCTTGGGCGGTATGTCAGTTTTGACGCGCTGCGGGAAAATCGGGATCAGTTGCAGGATTTTGTTGCGGCTAACGCCATAGTGGCCGTGTTGGTTTATATGGTGCTGTATGCGGCCATGGTTTCCGCCTCGCTGCCGGGTGCCACGGTATTCACGGTTGCGGGCGGCTTCCTGTTTGGCAGTATTCTTGCGACCTTGTACACGGTTGTGGCGGCGACGATCGGTGCCACGATCATCTTTCTGGTGGCCAGGACCGCGATGGGAGACACCTTACGGGACAAAGCCGGCGGTCGGGTTGACAGGCTGCTGAGCGGATTTCGTCAGGATGCGTTTAATTATCTGCTGGTCTTGCGGCTGGTACCGATATTCCCGTTCTTTCTGGTCAATATCGCGCCCGCTTTTGCGGCTGTGCCTGTGCGGGTTTACATCGCGGCAACCTTTTTGGGCATTATTCCAGGAACCTTTGTTTATGCCCAGGTTGGGACCGGGCTGGGCAGTATCTTCGATTCCGGGCAGGCCTTTACATTGGGCAGTGTCCTGACACCGGAAATCATTATCGCCTTGGCAGGGTTGGCCGTTCTGTCGGTTATTCCCGTCATATATAAGCGATTTAAGAAAGGTGCCTAATTCGGCATGACAGTTGCCGCCCTGCCCTTTGTCTGGATTTCCTGCTTCAGTGTCATGACATGTCCCGCATCGTCGCGGGCCCAGTATTGCAGGGTAATGCGATCCGGGTCCAAAGGTGTTGCGAAATGATGATCGCGCTGGGTCAGGCTGCCGCCTGGTTCAATGCGATAGCGCACACAGGCATCGGCGCAGGATGTGCCGTCTTCGACGCAGACCTTACCGCGATAGATGAACAGGCCTATTCCCGCTGATTCCTTAAAGCGGCGGTCATGGGTAAAGCGATGTCGCCCTTCTTCAAATGAATAGACGAAATCGCTGAGTGTCAGGTTCAACCGGGCGGGCGTTTGGGAGTCCACGCTGGGTTCTGGCAATTCCTTCAGGCAGGCCGTACTGATGCCACTTGGGCCAGACTGGTTGGTTGTGTCTTGCGCAGATGTATCATCCGCGTCATCGCAGGCAGCCATGCCGCCCATAATAAGGGCCGCCAGCATTACGCGTTTCCATGCACCCATATAAAATAACCTTCATCCGGCACTCAGATTAACCCATTCCCAGTTTACTGTTTCCGGGCGCATTCTACCGCTAAATCTTAGTCCTGGTCCAGAATCATCCGGTTCCGCCCACGGTCAAGCCGTCTAAACGCAGGGTGGGCTGACCGACACCGACAGGAACGCCTTGACCTTCCTTGCCACAGGTGCCGACACCATCATCCAGTTTCAGATCATTGCCAATCATGGAGACCTTGGTCAGCGCATCTGCGCCGTTCCCGATAAGTGTCGCACCTTTCACCGGCGCACCGATCTTCCCATCTTCAATTTTATAGGCCTCGGTGCAGGAGAAAACGAATTTGCCATTGGTGATATCAACCTGACCACCGCCAAAATTGGTGGCATAGATGCCGTTCTTTACGGAGGCGAGGATTTCCCCAGGGTCTTTGTCGCCGGCCAGCATATAGGTATTGGTCATCCGCACCATTGGGCAGTGGGCGTAAGATTGGCGGCGACCGTTTCCGGTCGATTTAACCCCCATCAGGCGCGCATTCATCCGGTCCTGCATATAACCCTTCAGAATACCGTCTTCGATCAGCACAGTTTCGCTGGTCGGTGTGCCCTCATCATCGACGGTCAGGGACCCGCGGCGGTCTTTCAGGGTGCCATTGTCGACGACTGTCACGCCCGGGGCCGCAACGCGCTGACCCAACAATCCTGCAAAGGCTGACGTTTTCTTGCGATTGAAATCCCCTTCCAGGCCATGCCCAATTGCCTCGTGCAGCAGAATGCCCGGCCAACCCGGTCCCAGAACAACCGTCATTTCGCCAGCCGGGGCCGGGATCGCCTCCAGATTGACAAGTGCCTGACGCAAGGCCTCATCCACTTGTGCCTGCCATTTGTCTGGGGAGACAAATGTCGCGAAATCCATGCGCGCGCCACATCCATGGCTGCCGGTTTCCATGCGCCCATCCTGTTCGACGACGACGCTTACATTGACGCGCACCAAGGGGCGGATGTCGGATGCGCGCTCCCCATCCGGGCGCACGATCTGGATGGCGGACCATTCTGCTGACAGAGAGGCCGTGACCTGTCTGACTCGGGGATCTTTTGCCCGGGCATAGGCATCGATTTCATTCAAAAGCCCGACTTTTGCATCAAAGGTCAATGTTTCCAGCGGGTTTACGTCGGAATACAGCGCCATATTCGTGCGGGGCGGGGCATCAGCCAGAACGCCGCCATGGCCGCCATGCACAGCCTGCACCGCCGTCGCTGCGCGCTTGATCGCCGCCTCGCTTAATTCGCCGGAATGGGCATAGCCTGAGACTTCACCCACGACAGACCGCAGGCCAAAGCCTTGAGACGTATCGAAACTGGCGCTGCGAATGCGCCCATCGTCCAGCACAAGGCTCTCACTTTGACCATATTCCAGATATAATTCGCCATCTTCAGCGCCTTTAAGGCTGTCGGCGACAAGCCGTTCCACCCGTCCCTGGTCCAGTTCGGTGCGACCGTAAAACAGGTCGTCGGTGATGGCGATATCAGACATGATCATTCCCTTTTAACTGTTCGGCCACAGACTGACTGGCCTAAATGGATCGGGCGTGGACGGCTGTAAATCAGGTCAGACACTGATCTAAACACGGTGTTGGCGCATATATGTTACACGTGAGCATAAAATTCAAAGGATGGTTGCGACGATCATAGCGTTACCTGCCGCAACGGGGTATGCAAGACTTCCTGACATTTCGGGAACCTGGGGCGCTTAGGTAAAATTGTGTTGCTTTATTTGAGATAGGAGCAGGACCGCCATGGGCAAGACCCAAGCACCAATCGACAAGCATCCCGCTCCCGCGGAAGGGAGCTTGTCGGATGTGTCCGAACAGCAAGGGCTGGTAAATGATGGTGTGCGGAAATTCGCGTTTCCGAAGGAACACCCATTGCGATATGCCCTGACAAACGAATTGCACGCCCGTCCTTTTGAGATGCTGACGCCGCCGGTACAGACCAGCATGTATGCGACCGTTCTGGGCGAAGGTGCTGGATCAGGCGTTTTCGATCACCTGAAAGCATTGTGCGATCGATACGGCGTCAATCCGCCGCATCGCGATATGAACCATTTCTCAGCGGATTTTGGGCCTTTCCGGTTGCGGTTCGAACGGCATACTGAATTTGCCTCCTATACGGTGCTGCGCCATGGGTCTTTTGATGTGCCGTTTGAAAAGCCCGCTTCTGACTTTCTGCCGCGCGAATGGCTGGAATCCATGCCGGGGGAGGTGTTATTGGCCATTCATGTCGCGATACTTCCTGTTGAAGGGCCCGATCCGGATCCTGATCTGCTATCTGACCTGTTCGTGCCGGAAAGCCTGGTCAACAGCATACTTTCGGGGAATTCGGCACAGGTTTGGACGGATTTGCGCATTCATGGCGATGGTCATAATAGAATCCTCCTGAAACCCTATGACCTGCCTCCGGCGAAGGCGGGGCGTGTTGTGCAGCGATTGCTGGAAATTGCGGCCTACAGGAATTTCGCGCTGTTGGGCTTGCCTGCCGCCCGAGAAGTCGGACCGGAATTGACCCGAATTGACGGTGGCTTGGCAAAACTGACGGCGGAAACGGCATCCCTGGTCGAATCCGGGCCCGATGGAAGCAAGCCGGACTTAACCAAACAAACGGGGGCCACGCACCGTGAATCAGAGCTGTTGATCCAATTGATGCAGCTTTCCGCAGAGATTGAACGGTTGAATTCCCGGCACAGCTATCGCTTTTCGGCATCCAGAGCGTATTTCGCATTGATTCGGTCGCGCTTGACAGAATTGCGCGAGGAGCGTGTTGAAGGATATCAGACCATTCAGGAATTCCTGGATCGGCGTCTGGCCCCTGCGATGCGAACCTGCGAATCGGTCGAAGATCGGATGGCCAGCATGTCCCGGCGCGCCACCCGTGCCGCCAACTTATTGCGCACCCGTGTTGATTTTAAACTTGAGCGTCAGAATCAGGGGTTACTGACTTCTATGGATCGGCGCGCCAAAATGCAATTGCGCCTGCAACAGACCGTTGAAGGCCTGTCTGTGGCCGCGATAACATATTATGCTGTGGGATTGGTTGGATATGCGGCAAAGGCGCTGATGGAGTTCGGGCTGCCGGTTTACCCACCGCTGGTGCAGGGTATTGCGGTGCCGGTGATTGCGATCGGTGTTTGGTTCGGTTTGCGCCAGGCCCGAAAACACAGCCGTTTAGACGATTGACGGCCGGAATTTTCTCAGGATCGTCAGGTGCTACAATCTGTCGCTGATTGGTTCCGCGTCTTTAATTTTACCCAAAGTTGGCGCAAGCTTGGGATATGAACATGGGCTGGATGCCCCGAAATTAGGCGAAATTCGTTGATTTCATGGCCGGGCTGGTGTTTAACCCGCAAGTCCGTCTTTTTGGGTCAGACGTGGGGTCCCACAGTCTGTGTACCTTGAATAAGACGCAGAGCACGATAGTATGGAGATGGGTAGGAAATCTGGTGACACGACGTGCAAGGCTCGCAGGTCCGACACTGTTAAGGGTTTCTTACGATCATGGTGTAACGCGCGATCGGTTGAACGGTTGGTTCAATTGAATATCGCGGGGGAAACGGGAGATTAAGGGTGCGGAAGCTCTTTACGATTCTTTCCGGTTTGGCTGCAGCGGGCGTTGGGTCCATTGCCAGTGCCGGTCAAGCCTTGGCTGCCAAAGCAGAACCTTGGCAAATGGGGTTACCGGATCCGGTTACGCCCTTGGCGCACCAGATGGCCGATTTTCATAATTACTGGCTGTTGCCGATTATCACGGTCATTACAATTTTCGTATTGGTCCTGTTGCTGTATGTCTGCTGGCGGTTCCGTGAAAGCGCGAATCCTGTGCCGTCCAAGACAACCCATAATTCCATGCTGGAAGTTCTGTGGACGGGTATCCCTGTTCTGATTCTGGTGGTCATGGCCTTCCCCTCTCTAAAGCTGCTATATGCAACTGATGAAGTTGAGGATTCGGAAATGACGGTGAAGATCGTCGGGCATCAGTGGTATTGGGAATACCAATATCCGGATCATGGCAATTTCTTCATCGAAGCGCGCATCGCTGCGACGACGGAAGAAGAGGCGAAGGAACAGGATGTCCACCGCCTGATGGCGACAGATGAAATGTTCGTGCTGCCTGCTGATACGAAAATTCGCCTTCAGATGACATCAGCAGACGTTATCCACAATTGGTCCATGAGCGATTTTGGCGTCCGCATGGACACGGTTCCCGGTCGTTTGAACGAAGCCTGGACCCAGATTGACAAGCCTGGCATTTACTACGGTTTCTGCTCTGAATTGTGCGGGGATGCGCATGCATTCATGCCCATTCAGGTTCAGGTTCTGCCAAAGGCGGAATTTGCGGCCTGGGTTGAACAGGCGCGGGAAAAATATGATCCGGTCGAACAAGCACAAGCGCCATCGGTGTCTCGCGCTGTTGCCACCTCGCCGGCCCAAGCGGTCGAATAACGGAGCGCCGGGCGCGTTCGACGCCTGGACCATGTAATTTAGGTCACCAGTATTGCCTGGGGCCGAAAAGGGAAGACGGAGAATTTCGATGGGATATGCCGCAGCAGCGCATGATGATCACGGAGCCCCGACGGGTATTGCTCGCTGGTTGTTTTCAACCAACCATAAAGACATCGGGACGATGTATCTTATCTTCTCGATTATTGCAGGACTGATCGGGGGTGCGGCTTCCATCTATATGCGGATGGAATTGCAGGAACCGGGCGTTCAGATTATGTCGGGCGGGCATGAATGGAATACGGTGATCACCGCGCATGGTCTGATCATGGTGTTCTTTGTTGTTATGCCCGGACTGATCGGGGGCTTTGGGAACTGGTTCGTGCCATTGATGATCGGCGCGCCGGATATGGCTTTCCCCCGTATGAACAACATCTCTTTCTGGCTGTTGATTCCTGCATTTGCGCTGTTGCTGTTGTCGACATTGATTGGTGGCGGCGCCGGAACCGGCTGGACAATGTATCCGCCGCTTTCCAGCACCGGGCAGGGATTGTTTACCGGGCATGATCTCGCCGCTGTGGATTTTGCGATTTTCGCCCTTCACCTGGCGGGGGCCAGCTCGATCCTGGGGGCGATCAACTTTATCACGACGATTTTCAACATGCGTGCCCCTGGCATGACCTTGCATAAAATGCCGTTGTTCGCCTGGTCAATGCTGGTAACTG
The DNA here is from genome assembly GCF_048892525.1 of Hwanghaeella sp. LZ110. Classification (NCBI taxonomy): domain Bacteria; kingdom Pseudomonadati; phylum Pseudomonadota; class Alphaproteobacteria; order Rhodospirillales; family Aestuariispiraceae; genus Hwanghaeella; species Hwanghaeella sp. LZ110. Next base: position 46,020 of record NZ_JBLZHT010000009.1, read on the forward strand.
CGTTCCTTCTGGTCTTGTCGCTGCCGGTTCTGGGGGGCGCCATTACGATGCTGTTGACGGACCGTAATTTCGGCACGTCCTTCTTCCGTCCGGATGGCGGCGGGGATCCGATCCTGTTCCAGCACCTGTTCTGGTTCTTCGGTCACCCGGAAGTGTATATCATGATCCTGCCTGGCTTTGGCATCCTCAGCCACGTTGTTTCCACGTTCTCCAAGAAGCCCATTTTCGGGTATCTGGGCATGGCCTATGCCATGGTCGCAATCGGGGTCGTGGGCTTTGTCGTCTGGGCGCACCACATGTACACGGTGGGTCTGGATGTCGATACGCGGGCCTACTTTACTGCGGCAACAATGGTGATTGCTGTCCCGACCGGGATCAAGATTTTCAGCTGGATCGCAACAATGTGGGGCGGTTCCATCCGTTTCACCGTGCCGATGCTGTGGGCGATTGGCTTCATCTTCCTGTTCACCGTTGGCGGCGTGACCGGTGTTGTTCTGGCGAATGCCGGCATGGATTTGCAGTTGCATGATACCTACTATGTCGTGGCGCATTTCCACTATGTTCTGTCATTGGGCGCTGTCTTCGCATTGTTCATGGGGATGTATTACTGGATGGGCAAAATGTCCGGACGGGAAATCCCGACCTGGGCTGGTTACGTGCACTTCTGGACCACCTTCGTTGGCGTGAACCTGACCTTCTTCCCACAGCATTTCCTTGGGCTGGCCGGGATGCCGCGTCGGTACATCGATTATGCGGATGGGTTTGCCGAATGGAATCTGATCTCATCGATCGGGGCCTATATCTCATTCGCATCGACACTGTTTTTTGTCATCGTGGTGATCTACACGCTGGTTGCAGGCCGCAAGGCGGCGGCCAATCCGTGGGGTGAAGGTGCGACGACATTGGAATGGACGGTCAGTTCACCGCCCCCATTCCATACATTCAGCACGCTGCCCCGCATTGGGGGTGGCAGCGGCCACTAAGCCAGGATTTCCCCGCCATTGGTCAGAATCCAATGGCGGGGTTGGTTTGCCCAGCCATTGTTTGGCGGGCGTCGCCAGGAAGCCATCGTATGGTCGATGCCGCTACCGAAACGAACCATGATTGGGACTGAAACAGCGTGAGTGATACCACTTTTCAATCCGCCACCCTGGAAGGGAATGCCCTGATAAATCGGGGATTGTCCGATCAGACTGGGTTGTCTGCCTCCAAAGGGGCGGAGGTCCGTGATTTTGTGCGTCTGTTGAAGCCGCGCGTTATGTCTCTGGTCGTGTTTTCCGGTTTTGCGGGTCTTTTTGTTGCGCCTGGTTCCATTCACCCGATTCTGGCGGCGGTTGCTGTGCTGTGTATTGCTGTCGGCGCTGGTGCAGCGGGTGCCATCAATATGTGGTTTGATCGTGATATCGACGCGATCATGGTGCGCACGCGGGGTCGTCCGATCCCCCGTGGTAAGGTTGCCCCGGATGACGCACTAGCCTTTGGAACTGTGCTGTCGCTGGGGTCCGTCGTGATCATGGCATTGGCGGTGAACTATGTCGCGGCTGGTTTGCTGGCGGTTGCGATCTTGTTCTATGTCTTCATTTATACGATGTGGCTCAAGCGCTCTACCCCACAGAATATTGTGATTGGCGGTGCTGCCGGTGCTTTCCCGCCGATGATTGGCTGGGCCGCAGTGACGGGCGGCGTGTCGCTGGAATCCGTTGTTCTGTTTGGGTTGATCTTTTTGTGGACGCCGCCGCATTTCTGGGCCCTGGCGCTTTATCGCAGGGGCGATTATGCCGATGCCGGCGTACCGATGCTGCCTGTTGTCGCGGGGGTGCGTGAAACCAAAAAGCAGATGTTTATCTATACCCTGCTGTTGTTTCCCTGTGCCGTTGCCCCCTATTGGCTGGGCGTTGCAGGTCCGTTGTATGGTATGGCCGCAGCGGTGTTGGGAGGATTGTTTATCCTGTCGGCAATCGCAGTATGGCGGGACGACAGTGACAAATCGGCCAAGCGCATGTTTGGTTATTCGATATTCTATCTGTTTGCCCTGTTTGGCGCGATGATCCTGGATCGTGGCGTTGGCTTGATCGGGTAACGTTTTTGAGGAGCGGTTGTTTTGGCCACTGAGTCTAAAGACACATTGACGATGACGGACGATGAAATCCGTCGCCGCCAACGCAGTCGGAACATCGCTGTCGCCCTGTCTGTGGCGGCCCTGGTGGTGATTGTATTTGTGGTGTCCGTCGTCCGCATCAAGGCGGGTATTGACGCATCAGCAGGCGGGTGATTGTCCAATGAGCAGAGAAAACGACATTGCACGGAAAAACAAACGGCTGATGATCGGCTGCGTATTGGTCGTCGGCTTTATGGTGGGGATGAGCTTCGCCTCCGTGCCACTGTACAATCTCTTCTGCCGCGTAACGGGTTATGGTGGAACGACCCAGGTCGGCACGGCACCAACCCAGGATGCTGTGTCGGATCGTCAGGTTACGATTCGATTTGATGCGTCGATGAACAAGGGCTTGCCGTGGCAGTTCAATCCGGAACAGCGAGAGATCACGGTGCGGGTCGGGGAAACCGGCATGGCCTTTTACAGGGCTGAATCCGTATCCAATGAACGGACCGTTGGCACGGCGACTTTCAATGTCACGCCGCTGAAGGCCGGACAGTATTTTGTGAAGACCGAATGTTTCTGTTTCACGGAACAGGCGCTTGATCCGGGCCAAGTTGCAGACATGCCGGTCAGTTTTTATATTGACCCCGGCATCCTGGAAGATAGTAACCTGGATGATACGAATACGATCACGCTTTCGTATACTTTCTATCGTAAGAAGGATGCGGAAGAGTCGGAAGACAAGAAGGCTGCAGCTGAAAATGAAAACACAGCAGCGCTTGATAGTGTCCAGCCGGTCAATTGACGCGGTGGAAGAATGTGGTTCTGTGTCACATCACGTGGCATAGGGTAAGAGGCGTAAACAAGAGTCTGGTGTTGGGCGTTCCGGTGGTGGGACGGGTCAATGCGGATCACTATGGGGGTTGAAGACCATGGCAGCCGATCATCACGCGGTCGATCACGATTATCATCTTGTAAATCCGAGTCCCTGGCCGGCTTTTGGGGCGTTAAGCGCCTTTATACTGGCCTTTGGGACGGTGTGGTATCTCCATCCGGATATGATGGGGGGCATTTCCATTGGCCTGGCGGGCACTCTCATCGGGCTGATTATGGTCCTGTTGACGATGTATTTCTGGTGGCGCGACGTCGTGCGGGAAGCCAATGGCGGCGACCACAAGCCAGTGGTTCAATTGGGCCTTCGGTATGGTATGGCGCTGTTCATCGCATCGGAAGTCATGTTCTTCGCAGCCTTCTTCTGGGCGTATTTCGATGTCAGTATCTTTACCGCCGATCCAATCCAGTTCGCGCGTGTCGAAGCAACCGGGGGGCAGTGGCCACCGGTTCACATCGAAACCCTGGATGCGTTTCATCTGCCGTTGTTGAACACCATGATCCTTTTGTTGTCGGGCTGTACGGTGACCTGGGCGCACCACGCCCTGCGCGAAGGGAACCGCAAAGGAACGATCCAGGGGTTGATCTTTACGGTCATCCTGGGGGCATGCTTCAGCGCTATACAGGCCTATGAATATGGTCATGCGTCCTTCGGATTTACCGAAGGTATCTATTCTTCAACCTTCTATATGGCGACCGGCTTTCACGGGTTCCATGTTCTGGTTGGAACAATCTTCCTGGCAGTCTGCCTGGTGCGCGTGAACCGTGGTGACTTCACGCCAACACAGCATTTCGGCTTTGAAGCGGCCGCCTGGTACTGGCATTTCGTTGATGTGGTGTGGTTGTTCCTGTTCGTCTGTGTCTACTGGTGGGGCGGCTGACCTCACACGTCTGCTTTTTATCAGGGGGTCAGGGATGTCATGGCGGCGCCCTGGCCCTTTGTTTGAAAACTGACCTTTTATACAGACGTGCCTTGCTGCAGTTTTCAACATACCTGAAAGGCCCCCAACGATGGCTCATTCGCATTATGATCTCCCGTCTCCCTGGAAGACCGGGTATAAGGGGCGTTGTCCGCGCTGTGGTGAAGGGCGGTTGTTTTCAGGGTTCTTGCAGGTTGCACAGGGATGCGGTTTTTGTGGCCTGACATATGACTTTGAAAATGCTGGTGATGGTGCGGTGCCGTTTCTGATCCTGATTATTGGGGCAATCGGGGTCGGGCTTGGCGCATGGGTGCTGCTGGCTTTTGATACCGCTGTTTGGGTGCCAATCCTGGTGACGGTTCCGGTTGTGATACTCCTGACTCTGGTTTTGATGCCCCGTGCGAAGGGTCTTCTGATCGCGCTGCAATATGTGAATCAGGCCAGTGATAGCGGAACAGACGGCCCGGAAAACTCATAAATTTCGACGTTCTGCGTCTAAAAGGAAATACATTTCATGCTCTCGCGTCTAAAGTTGGTTCCGACCCTGTTTACGATCCCTTCACTGATCGTTCTTGTGTCGCTGGGTGTCTGGCAACTGCAGCGGATGGAATGGAAGGCGGACCTGATCTCAAAGTTGCAGGAACGCTCGACAATGGCTGCAGAGACATTGCCGCAGGGCGACCTGTCGATGGACGACATGGAATTCAGGCAGGTCAAAATGACAGGCCATTTCCTGAATGAATCAGAGATGTTCCTGTTAAATCGATCACTGAATGGAAATCCCGGCTTGCATGTCATCACACCGTTTCAGCGGGATGATGTGCCTGGCGCTCCTGTGATCCTGGTCAATCGCGGGTGGGTTCCCTTCGATAAAAAGGAACAGTCCACACGCGAGGAAGGTCTGATCGATGGTCAGACCACGGTGAATGGCATTGTGCGGTTCCAGCGTCCAATCACGGGGCTGCAGCATGTATTCCTTCCGGAGAATGAGCCGGAACGAAACATGTGGTATTCGATCAACAGTACCCAGATGGGGACTCAGATTGGCGCATCCTTACCAAACTTCTATGTCGTGGATGGTAATGACATGGTACCTGGTCTCTTTCCGGTGGGGCGTCAGTGGCGTTTGGATATTCCAAATAATCATCTGCAATATGCGCTGACATGGTTCTTCCTGGCGATTGCCTTGGCGGTCATATTTGTTTTGTATCACCGCCCGCCGAAACAGGATCCTCAATCGGATGCCTGATGCCGTGATGGAACAGAATTCCGCCTATAAGAGACTAGAAGCGCGGTTTCGCCAGATTGCCCTATATGGTGAAGTGGCCAGCGTCCTGCATTGGGATGCAGCCACGATGATGCCCACGGAAGGGGCGTCGCCACGGGGAGAGCAATTGTCCGAATTACGGGTATTGGGTCATCGCGCCCTAACCGACCCAGTGATGGAGGATCTGTTCTCCGCAGCAGAACAGGAAGATCTGGAGTCCTGGCAGCGCGCAAATTTGCGCGAAATGCGGCGGGACCATAGATTTGCAACAGCGCTGCCCGACGATCTTGTCGCGGCCATCAGCAATGCGACCAGTACTTGTGAGCATGTCTGGCGCGACGCCAGGGCCAAGTCGGATTTTGCTGTCGTATCAGACAAGCTGTCGATCGTGATAGATTTGACCCAGGAAAGCGCCCAAGCCTATGGGCAGGCCTTGGACCTGGATCCGTATGATGCCTTGCTGGAATCCTATGCGCCGGGAGTAAGGGCGGCTGATATTGACCCGGTGTTTAATGATTATGCTGCTTTTCTGCCAGATTTCCTGGAAGCTGTGACCGCGCGTCAGGCGCAAAAGGGATTGCCCGTACTGCCAAAACCAGTGCCAGTGGCGCAGCAGCAGAAACTGGTGGAGCGCCTGGCAGGCGCAACCGGCTTTCGTTTTGAGGCAGGCCGCATTGATGTCAGTGCACATCCTTTCTCAACCGGGTATCGCGGGGATCAGCGCATCACCGTTTCTTATCGCGAAAATGACCCGATGGCCTCGGTCATGGCAGTGCTGCATGAATGTGGTCATGCCGCTTACGAGGCTGGATTGCCTGCCGCCTGGACAAGACAACCTGTTGGACAAGCCCTGGGCATGGTGGTGCATGAAAGCCAGTCGCTAAGTGTCGAAATGCAGGCCAGTCGGTCTTCAGAATTCCTGGGTTGGTTGGCTGTTCAGGCATCGGATGTTCTGGGCCCGGATCCCGCCTATGCGCCGGAGAATTTTCGACGCCTGCAACAATGGGTTCAACCGGATTTCATTCGTGTCGAAGCGGATGAAGTGACCTACCCCGCCCATGTTATTTTGCGCACACGATTGGAGAGACCGCTTTTGTCGGGGGATTTGCCATTGGCGGATCTGCCCGGGGCCTGGAATCAGGGAATGAAAGAACTGCTGGGCGTGGATGTGCCAGATGATCGTCGTGGCTGCTTGCAGGATATTCACTGGTATGACGGGGCCTTCGGGTATTTCCCAACCTACACATTGGGGGCGATGCTGGCCGCACAACTGGCGGAGGCGGCCCACAAAGCCAATTCAGAAATCCCACAAGCCCTTGCGCGCGGGGATTTTTCACCCTTGATGCAGTGGCTTGGTGATGCCATTCATACCAAAGGATCGTACCTGGAAGCCGATGGATTGATCACCCAAGCAACCGGCCGCACGTTGGACGCAACGGCGTTTAAGCGTCATTTGCATCGACGGTACCTGGAAGGATAGAGATGATGGATTTTTCGACCGAACAAATGGAAGAAGTTTGGAACTGGCTGGTGCCCACCGCCCTGGATTATGGCAGCAACATTCTGCAGGCCTTGATAATCCTGATTATCGGGCTGTGGTTGGCGGGGCGTTTGTCAAGCTGGACACGACGCAGTCTGAACAAGTACCAGCGGATCGATGGTACCTTGAAACCACTGTTCGCAAGCCTGTTGCGCTATTTGATTGTCATTATCACGATCATCGCGATCCTGAACCAGTTTGGTGTTCAGACGGCCAGCATTATTGCGATTTTAGGTGCCGCTGGTTTGGCAATCGGTCTGGCCCTGCAAGGTACCCTGCAGAATATTGCTGCCGGGATCATGTTGCTGATTCTGCGCCCGTTCCGGGTCGGTGATTTTATTGATGCTGGTCCCGTCTCAGCGACGGTGGATGAAATCGGCCTGTTCACGACCCAATTCACGACGGTTGATGGCGTTTATGTTTCCTGCCCGAACAGCAGCATTTGGAATGCAAAGGTGACAAATTATTCCCGCAACGGACAGCGCCGGATGGATCTGGTGGTCGGCATATCCTACGAGGATGATATTGGCGTTGCGATGACTGTTTTGAATGGTCTAATGGAAAAGGATGATCGCGTCCTGAAGGATCCGGCGCCACAATGCATGGTCACGACCCTGGGTGACAATTCGGTCAATATCACCATGCGGTTCTGGGCAAACAGCGCCGATTTCTGGGGGCTGAAGTGGGATATGACCCGGTGGACCAAGGAACAGATCGAAGCCGCTGGGCTCAGCATTCCATTCCCGCAGCGGGATATGCGAATGATTCCGGTCACGACCACAGAGTCAAAGGTCGCAACATCATCGGTTCCCGCCAAATAGGATACAGCGATGCGCTATGTTTCGACCCGTGGTTCTGCGCCTGATTTAGGTTTTGACGATGTTTTGCTGACCGGCTTGGCACGGGATGGCGGTTTGTATGTCCCATCCGACTGGCCGAAATTCTCCGCTGCGGAATGGCGGGAAATGCGCGGCCTGCCCTATGACGAATTGGCGGTGCGGGTCTGCATGCCCTTCCTGGGGGATGTCATTTCAGAAGATGATTTCGCCGACATCGCCACCGATGCCTATAGCGGGTTCGATCATGATGCCGTTGCCCCGCTAAAGCAGCTCAGCGCTGACACGTGGCTGATGGAACTGTTTCATGGCCCGACACTCAGCTTCAAGGATTATGCCTTGCAGGTTGTCGGACGCTTGTTCGAACATGTCCTGACCCGACGGGGAGAACGGATCTGTATCGTTGGCGCGACATCGGGTGATACCGGGTCCGCGGCTATCGAGGCCTGTCGCGACCGGGATGCGATTGATATCTTCATCATGCATCCGTATCAGCGGTGCTCGGACGTGCAGCGCCGTCAAATGACCACGGTAGCAGCATCCAATGTGCACAACATCGCCATTGATGGGACATTTGATGATTGTCAGGATGTCGTAAAGGCCCTGTTCAATGATCTAGAATTTCGGGATGACATGCATCTGTCTGCCGTCAATTCGATCAATTGGGCGCGGATCATGTGTCAGATCGTCTATTATGTGCATGCCTCCCTGTCGCTGGGGGCACCGGATCGGGAAGTCGCTTTTTCTGTTCCAACCGGTAATTTCGGGAATGTCTTTGCAGCTTATGCGGCCCGGGAGATGGGTTTGCCCATTTCCCAACTGATTGTGGGGTCCAATGAGAACGATATTCTGACTCGCTTTTTTGAAAGCAACGACATGTCGATGCGCGATGTGGTGCCAACCCATTCGCCTTCTATGGACATTCAGGTCTCCAGCAATTTCGAACGGTTGTTGTTTGAATTGATGGACCGGGATGGCGCGGCGACGGCCCATTTGATGCAAACCTTCCGGGCGTCGGGATATCTGAATATCGAAACACCCCGTTGGCAAAACGCTTTGCAACTGTTTTCCAGTCACAGATTGTCTAATGAACAGACGATAGCAGCCATCAAGGCGGTCTTGGAATCGACTGGCGAACTGGTTGATCCGCACAGCGCAATCGGCATTGTCGCAGGTTGGACCCGTCGTCATGATCCCAGCGTGCCACTTGTTGTCGCAGCGACGGCGCATCCCGCGAAATTCCCTGATGTGGTCAAGCAGGCAACGGGGCTGCATCCCAGTTTACCCCCGCGTCTGCTGGATTTGTTTGACCGGGAAGAGCGCTATGATCGTCTGCCCAATTCCGTCAGTGCGGTTCAGGATTATGTGCGCCGCGGGTCTAATCGGGCGGGTGCGCAATGACCAGTGATCCCCAGATCACAACACTGGATAATGGTTTGCGGATTGCAACCGATCCGATGCCAGGTCTGCGCACCGCCAGTGTCGGCGTGTGGGTCGGGGCCGGGGCGCGGGTTGAACCTGCGGAGATAAATGGCGTCGCGCATTTCCTGGAGCATATGGCTTTCAAGGGCACAAAACGGCGCAGTGCCCGCCATATTGCCGAGGAAATTGAAGCGGTTGGTGGGTTGCTGAATGCCTATACGTCGCGCGAGAATACCGCTTACTATGCCAAGGTCATGGCCGATGATTTGCCTTTGGCCCTGGATATCATTGCCGACATTCTACAAAATTCAACCTTTGATCCACAGGAATTAGAGCGGGAACGGGGCGTCATCCTGCAGGAAATCGGGGAGTGTCATGATACGCCCGATGACGTGATTTATGATCGGTTCCAGGAAGTCGCCTATCCCGGCCAGGCGATGGGGCGGCCTGTTTTGGGCACTGTTGATACGGTGCGCGATATGCCCCGTGATGCAATCCGCGACTTTATGGCAAAGCGATATGCGGGGGAGAATATGGTCCTGTGTGCCGCTGGTGGACTGGATCATGAACAGTTCGCCCAATTGGCGGCAGAGAAATTCCAGAATCTGGGCCCGGCACAAGAGACTGATAATCCCCGCGCAGTCTATCGGGGTGGAGAGTATCGCGAAGCCCGCGACAGCGAACAGGTTCATCTGCTGATGGGGTTTGAGGGGCCTTCCTTCGAAGGCCAGGATTATTACACGGCTGGTGTGTTGTCAGCCTTGTTTGGCGGCGGCATGTCATCTCGCTTGTTTCAGTCCATCCGGGAAGAACGTGGCTTGGTTTATTCAATCTATTCCTTCAGTTCGACGTTCGCTGATAGCGGTATGTTTGGGCTGTATGCCGGCACCAGCGAAAAGGATGTTGCCGAACTTATCCCCGTTGTGACGGACGAAATATGCGCGCTGGCTGACACTCTAACGGAAGCTGAAATCAGTCGTGCAATCGCGCAATCCAAGGCGTCCTTGCTGATGTCGCGGGAAAGCACGAACAGCCGCAGCGATCAATTGGGAAATCAGATGCTGGCGCATGGTCATCCAGTGTCCGAAGCAGATCAACTCAAGGCGCTGGACGCTGTGGACCATGATGCCTTGACCGCTATGGCGCGGCGGGTCTTTGCCTCGCCGCTTAGCCTGGCGGCGATCGGGTCGCTTTCTCAGCTTGAAAGTTATGAGCGTATCTCAGATCGTTTGCGCCTGAACTGACGGCGGGACTGATGTTTGACTTTTTCCGAAGCTCTCCCCCACGATGTGTTTTTTCTGGGCCACGGGTCTATTTGCGCCCCCCCAAATGGGCCGATCAAAAGGAGTGGCTGAAGGTTCGGGGAGAGTCCAAGGCGTTTCTGGAACCATGGGAACCTGCCTGGTCGCGCGATGCCTTGACTGCGGCGGCATTCCGTCGCCGTGTTCATCGGGTTGAACAGGAATGGCGCTCGGGTATCGGCTACGGTTTCTTTATATTTGACGGTAAAACCTCAAGCCTGGTTGGGGGGATCACCCTAGCGAATGTCCGCCATGGGGTGGTCGAATCCGCCAACATTGGATATTGGGTCGGGCAGGCATATGCGCGCCAGGGCTATATGTCGGAATCCCTTCAAATCACGCTGGATTTCGCCTTCCGCAAGCTCAATTTGCACCGGGTGGAGGCGGCATGTCTGATTGATAATGAGGCCAGCCGCCAGTTGTTGCTAAAGTCCGGATTCCAGTTGGAAGGGCGCGCGCGCAAGTTTCTATGCATAAATGGCCGATGGCAGGATCATGACACCTTTGGCATCTTGCGCACAGACGACCGCCCCGCCGTCCCGGTTATAGAAAGACAGTAGCAACAGCAACGGTTTCAATCTTGGTTAAATGCCTTACTTTTGCCTGATTTTCTGCGGAGAAAAGAATTGCCGCGTCGCATGAATCAGCGTACATCCAGAAGACCTAGCTTGGAATAGGCGGTCCAATTTTATAAACCACATCAGATCCCTTAACCAGAGCATGAAACAATCCCACTGTCAGATCCTGATAAATAGGATCACACAGCGTTAGAGGCTAAAGGCACCCACTATGTTTTCTCGGTTACTTGGTTTTCTGTCCGCCGATATGGCAATCGACCTCGGCACGGCCAATACTCTTGTCTACGTGAAAGGGCGCGGTATTGTCCTGAATGAACCGTCCGTGGTTGCAATCGCAGATGTGAAGGGCAAAAAGCAGGTCTTGGCTGTTGGGGACGAGGCGAAGATGATGCTGGGCCGAACCCCTGGAAACATCCAGGCCATTCGCCCATTGCGCGATGGTGTGATCGCCGACTTCGAAGTCGCCGAAGAAATGATCAAGCATTTCATTCGCAAGGTCCATAACCGCCGCAGCTTTGCCAGCCCGCAGGTCATTGTCTGTGTTCCGTCCGGATCCACCGCGGTCGAGCGCCGCGCCATTCAGGAATCTGCAGAAAGCGCCGGCGCACGCCGCGTTTTCCTGATCGAAGAACCTATGGCAGCAGCAATTGGGGCCAATCTGCCGGTAACCGAGCCAACGGGCTCCATGGTCGTTGATATCGGCGGGGGCACGACGGAAGTCGCGGTTCTGTCCCTGGGCGGGATCGTATATTCCCGATCCGTGCGTGTCGGTGGTGATAAGATGGATGAGGCGATTATCGCCTATATTCGCCGCAATCATAATCTGCTGGTCGGGGAAGGTTCTGCAGAGCGCATCAAGAAGAAGATCGGGTCCGCCTGTCCTCCGGAAGAGGGCGATGGCGAAATGATGGAAATCAAAGGGCGCGACCTGATGAATGGTGTGCCAAAGGAATTGAACATCTCAGAACGCCAAATTGCTGAAAGCCTGGCTGAACCGGTTGGCGCGATCATCGAGGCGGTGAAAGTCGCATTGGAACAGACGCCGCCGGAACTGGCTGCTGATATTGTCGATAAAGGGATTGTTCTGACTGGCGGCGGCGGGATGCTGCGCAACCTGGACTATGTTCTGCGTCATGCCACGGGTCTTCCTGTTTCGATCGCTGACGAAGCATTAAGCTGCGTCGCTTTGGGGACGGGACGGTGTCTGGAAGAGATGCGAACCTTGAAGAACGTCTTGATTAGTATGTATAATTAACTGGTTGCCTTTCAAAAGGTCGACTCTCTGGCGAGTCGTTTGGTTTTATAGAATCTGAAAGGGCGGGGGCCACCTTGGCGAAACGCGCGAAAGGGCCGGAAATCAGAACGGCGCAGCCGCTTCGTACGGCAGCGCAAAGGATTCTGTTTCTCTTGTTCCTGGGGTCGGCCGTCGCCTTGATGATCATTGGGCGAACCGATCCTGCTGCATTTGAACGGGCGCGCACGCAGGTCACCGATGTTGCTGCCCCAATCCTAGATACCCTGGCGCGCCCGATCGATGCTGCCAATCTCTTGGTTGATCGCATTGATGCATTTGCCAATATGTATCAGGACAATGCGCGTCTGCGCCAAGAGGTTGCGCGCCTGCAGCAATGGCAGGCCGTTGCCCGAAATCTTGAAATTGAAAATACCCAGATGCGTGACCTTCTGGCATTTCAGCGCCAGGATGTAGAACGATTTGTAACCGGTCGCGTCATCGGTACAGGGGGAATATTCGTTCGGGCCCTGTTGTTGAATGTCGGGTCTCAGGATGGCGTTCGAAAGGGACAGGTTGCCGTGACCGGTGCCGGGCTGATCGGGCGCGTCGCAGAAGTTGGTCGCCGCTCTTCGCGGGTTCTGTTGATCACGGATTTGAATAGCCGCATTCCTGTTGTCATCGAAAGTTCGCGTGCGCGGGCAATTCTGGCCGGGGATAACACGGCCGTTCCACGATTGATTTACGGGGCCGCCAATTCTGAATTGAAACTGGGCCAACGGGTTGTGACGTCGGGTGATGCAGCGGCCTTTCCGCCGGGCCTGCCGGTTGGCGTTATTTCAAGCGTGGATGAGAATGGCGTTCGGGTCATGCCTTATGCCACGTCTGAGCGCCCGGAGCTGGTCCGGTTGATGGAATTCGGGCTGGATGGCATTTTAGGGGACGGCATGATCAGGTCTGGCCAAACGTCACAAAGTGACTAAGACGATTTCTGCATTGGGCTAGAGCATCATGTATGAGCTCATGCGAGCGCATGATGCTCTAAGAATCTGACCAAAGTGCATCGGTGAACGGCACAGGCGCCGGATCACGAATGGGACGGCGATGAGAACCGGACTTTTTAACAAAATGGATCACTTTGCGCGCGGCTTACTGCCCCTGCTGTGCACATTGGTCATCGTTGTCGTCAGCGCGGTGCCGACCCGTTTGCCGATGTTACCCCTTATCGCCCCGGCTTTATCTTTGATCGCGGTTTACTATTGGACGATTTATCGACCGGACCTGTTGAACACGTTTTACATCCTGTTGCTGGGCGCCCTGCAGGATATGTTGACCGGGGCGCCAATTGGCATCACGTCCTTTATCCTGTTGTTGACCTATCTGGTCGTTGTATCTCAACGCCGTTTCTTTCATGGCAAGAGTTTTGGTGTCGTATGGTGGGGCTTTATGCTGATCGCATTTGGCGGCGCAATGGTGACATGGATGATCCATGTCATGTTGGCCGGTCAGTTCATTGATCCACTGGGGGCGACCTTTGGTTTGCTGTTAACGATTATGTTGTATCCACCACTGGCTGCCTTGTTATCACAAGCCCATAAAGCGGTGCCTGCACGAGACTCGGATGCATAGGATCTAGCACACAATGAATCCGGATAAGACCAAGGCCAAAGTATTTACCCGCCGGGCCGCCCTGTTTATGGGCGGACAGACCCTGGTCATGGGCGGGCTTGGCGCACGTCTCTATTACCTTCAAGTGCTGGAGAGTGAACGCTATGCCATGCTGGCGGAAGAGAACCGCATCAATTTTCGCCTGATTGGACCGCCCAGAGGGTTTATCGTGGATCGTGCTGGTGACTACCTGGCGATCAATGTTCAGAACTATCGTGTCGTGTTGGTCCGGGAACAGGCTCAGGCGGCTGGCGGCATAGAGGCGGTGCTTAACAAGCTGGCAACGCTGATTGACTTAAAGGACCATACCATCGCGCGGGTGCTGAAAGAGGCGCAAAGCCGCCTGGCCTTCGTCCCAATCACTGTTGCAGAGAATCTCAGTTGGAGAGATGTCAGCCGGATCGGGGTCAATCAACCCGACCTTCCCGGGGTCAGTATTGATGTCGGACAGATACGACACTATCCCTATGGGGAGAATATGGCGCATGTCGTGGGCTATGTGGCGGCTGTATCGGAAAAGGACTTAACCGGCGACCCTTTGCTGGAATTGCCAGGCTTCCGTGTCGGGAAGAATGGCATTGAGAAGCATTATGACCTTGCTTTGCGCGGAACGTCTGGCACCAGCAAGGTTGAGGTGAATGCGCTGGGACGTGTGATCCGGGAAATCGACCGCCAGGAAGGTCAACCCGGCCGTGAAATTCGCCTGACACTGGATATGCGGTTACAGGAATTCACCGCAAATCGTCTGAAGGATGAAAAGGCGGCCTCCGTCGTTGTGATGGATGTGCATAATGGCGATGTCCTGGCATTGGTTTCCGTGCCGTCATACGATCCTAACGCATTCAGTGAAGGGATCGGAGCCACCGAATGGCAGAAACTGGTGAAGAATCCCTATGGTCCCCTGACCAATAAGGCGATTGCCGGGCAGTATTCACCTGGTTCCACGTTTAAGGTCGCCGTGGCCCTAGCGGCACTGGAAAATGGTATTGCTGCTGATCATTCCGTTTATTGCCCCGGTTTTATGGAACTGGGGGATCGCCGGTTCCATTGCTGGAAGCATTATGGCCATGGCTCCATGGACATGGTTTCGGCCCTGGAACAATCCTGCGACGTTTGGTTCTATGATGTCGCAAGACGGGTTGGTGTGGACCGGATTGCAGAGGTCTGTGCCCGATTGGGGCTGGGCATTCCTACTGAAATTGAGCTGCTGGGCGAACGATCAGGACTGATTCCAACCCGCAAGTGGAAACGTGAAGAACGCGGACAGCCCTGGCATATGGGGGAGACCCTGGTCGTCGGTATTGGTCAGGGCTTCGTGTTAACGACTCCCCTGCAACTAGCAGTCATGACGGCGCGTATTGTGAATGGCGGCAAGGCCGTGCGTCCGCGTATGACCTTTCCTGTGCCAGGGTTTGGTCTGGATGGGAAACCCCTGTCGGATGATGCCCAAAATATTCCCTCCAAAGAGATGTCGCCGGAACAGAAGCTGGCGGCTGCAACGGAAGCTGCCGGGTCCATTAACCCGCCGCCGGATGCCACCCGCCCAGATTTTCAAGATACCGGATTTCATCCGGATCATTTGGAAATCGTTCTTCGCGGTATGGATGCGGTGGTCAATGGGGTTCATGGGACGGCACGAAAATCAGCCCTTCGCTTTGCCGACTTGACGATGGGCGGCAAAACGGGAACCAGTCAGGTTCGTCGAATTTCCCAGGCAGAGCGCGATGCCGGCATTCGGTCCGGCGATGATATTGCCTGGCGCTTGCGGGATCATGCTCTGTTTGTCGGTTTTGCACCGGTTCACAATCCCCGATATGCCGTATCGGTTGTCGTTGAACATGCAGAGGGGGGATCACGTGCCGCTGCGCCTGTCGCGCGCGATGTTTTAGAAGAGGTTCTGCGCCTGCAGGGATTTGCAACGGCGGACGCCAAAACCAATGAAACCGGATCCGAGGGGGCAGGCTGATGGCGATTCGCCATGGAGAGTTGCGCCAACCGGAAATGACCCTGGGTCAAAAGATCTGGCAGATCAATTGGATCATGTTTCTTTTGATTGGCCTGTGTGTCGGGGTTGGGCTGGCGATGCAATATTCGGCGGCCAATGGGTCCTGGGACCCCTGGGCACATAGTCAATTGACAAAGTATCTGGCGTTTTCTGTCGGGATGCTGGTGCTGGCCCTGGTCGATATCCGCATCATCATGCGTTATGCCTATCTTATTTATATGCTTAGTTTTCTGCTGTTGGTTATCGTGGAAATCAAGGGCGCTGTCGGGGGTGGCGCTACGCGATGGATCGCGATCCCCTTTATCGGGACATTCCAGCCATCAGAATTAATGAAATTCACGCTGGTGCTGGCACTTGCCCGCTACTTTCATAAATTGTCCTACGAGGATGTCGGTCGTTTCAGCGTTTTGATCGTTCCCGCCCTGTTTATCGCCGCCCCGACATTGTTGGTGTTGCGCCAGCCTGATTTGGGAACTGCCATTGTTTTATGCGGCGGCGGCGTGGTGATGTTCCTGCTGGCTGGGGTTCGCTGGTGGAAATTCGCTGTCGTCGGGATTGCCGGTCTGGCGGCCAGTCCTTTGATTTGGAGCATGATGCACCCCTATCAGAAACGCCGCGTCCTGGTGTTGCTGAACCCTGAATCTGATCCGCTGGGCAGTGGGTATCATATCCTGCAGTCTAAAATTGCAATGGGGGCGGGGGGTCTTGTCGGGCGCGGCTTTACCAAAGGGTCTCAAAGTCATTTGAATTTCCTGCCAGAGAAACAGACTGACTTCATATTCACGATGCTTGCGGAAGAATTCGGCCTGATCGGGTGCCTGGCGCTGATGTCGCTGTATCTGGTTTTGATGGTATATGGCTTTGGCATCGCCTTGCGGTCCCGTAACCAGTTTGGCCGTTTGCTGGCCATGGGCTGTATCGTGACATTTTCTTTCTATGTCTTCATTAACATCGCCATGGTGATGGGCGTTATTCCCGTGGTCGGCTTGCCCCTTCCCCTGGTCAGTTATGGCGGGTCTGCCCTGCTGGCGGTGATGTTCGGATTCGCGTTGATTATGAATGTCTATGTCCATCGCGACCTTCGTATTGGTCGACAGGGCGAAAGCAATGGCCTTTAAGGTCATCTTCGGTCTCGACAAGCCCGTCCACAGACGCTATACCGCGCCACCGTTCGACAAAATCGGTACGGGCCATTAGCTCAGTTGGTAGAGCATCCGACTCTTAATCGGCAGGTCGTAAGTTCGAATCTTACATGGCCCACCATTCTTTCGTCGCGCGCCGCGGCCGGTTAATCCGGCCGCGGCGCGCGACTGTATGTTTCATCTCGAACCTTCACCAGTGTCTTGCTGGAATCTGATATTGTTGGTGGCTAGAAAATCGCGTTCTGCGAAACTGCAGTCCTTTTCGGACACCGCCTTATCTAACAATTCGATATGTCACCCTTGATCCCGAATTGGTCTCGGAAAATAGTCCCGCTCAGGAATGTTCAAGTTGAGTTTGAGGGCTTCCTGAAGGACGGTCAATTGTGCTGCAATTCCATCTGCGAGCGGTTTTCCCCCCTGTGCCGCAAAATATGGCACGCTTTCTTTCGCGATGTGAGACAGAATGTCTAGCCATCTCTTTTCAAACTTTTTTCGTCGAAAACCAATATCCCCCATGAATTTTTCGATGTTATCGACTGTGACGTCTTCGGTCCATTTGGCATCACCGATTCTGAAAGCAAGTTGGTGCGTAAAGTGCGGGTTTATCGTGATCGGGACAACGTCATAAAGCGGTGCCAACACTCCATAATTCCCACGATACAGAATGGTTCCGTTTTTTGCGTGATTATCGGTATTACCGACCGCAAGATTGAACAATGTCTGCTTAAAGAAATCGATTTGAAAATTTGCTGGGACGGCAGTTTGAGAAGCGATCTGTCCTATGGCTTTTGCTGAGAAACGGAGATCGTCGCGCTGGGCGTTTCGTTCATATTTTAAAACTTTGGAAAGGCCTAGCGCCTGGCAGAAGTCTTCGCAATGCAGACGGGAGATACAGCTGTCATCGACACGTCTATCAAACCTGGTGGACAACACAGCCCCAATTTCTTCGCCGTCGTCTCCTATAAACTCCAGGAATTGGGTTTCAGCAGAAACGATGTCAATTGTTGCAGCGAATCCCAACAGGGCAGCCTCATATTTTGCGATTGCCAGATCGGATCTTGGGGATACTTTCAGGATATGCGTTGTTGGCGCCTTACTGCCAATTTTGGGTTGGTAGAATTTCTGGTCATGATAGACAACCGCCAGCTTCGGTTGGATGCCAGCCACGGGGGATGGGTCTCGTTCGCCATCCGGTAACCGACCATGCCGATGCAGCGAGGTGATGATTGTCCGCATCCGATTGTGGTCAATTTCTTCATAGTCATGAGGGAATCGACCTGGGTATTTGCCCGGTCCCGTTCCTTCTGGCGTAATTGATATTGCACCAGCGCAATCGGTACCAAGGTGATATAGAAGGCTTCCGATGTCATCGCGATCAAGGCCATGAGTTGCAACAACGTGTTCCAATGCCTGGCCTTCGAACAGAAGGTTCCCAAAGTATGCGACGCAGGCTGCATCGCCATAGGATGCTTGTCTGACGATCATTGATGCGGAAATTGGAAGGGCCGCATCGTTGGAATACGTGAATCGCAGCGTCTTGTCGGCCAGCCTCTCTAGCGTCCCCACAGGAGTCATTTTGCCTTCAAGCCAGACATCCAGTTTCATGATCGCGGAATTCCATACAGGTCGATGCCAAGGGCGGTGAGCAGGCGTAGATATGTGTCGAGTGTGGCAGAGCTCTTTCCCCGCTCGATGTTAGACAGGTTCGGTTGCGCCACACCACTTATGGAGGATAGTGTGGCTTGGCTGAGTTTAAGCGCACGTCTCCGCCGATGGATCACGGTTCCCATTTCAGCCGGCGTCGATATTCTTTGGTCGGGACTCTTAATCATAGTATGCCTTGATAGCGTTTTCACTATAAAATAACATTTTGGTGCAGGTTATACTATTTTAATATTGATTTCGCTATAAAAATGCGAAAATGATTCCTTTAAGTTAAATTTATAGCAAAAAATATATAGAATATTGTTCCAGATTTTAATCTTTTACAGGCATGTTCCTTGTTATACAGGTGATCAGTATCGCGTTTAATTTATCGGTTTTGTCCTTAACCATTCTTCCTAAAATTGGTGGTAAATCCTGGTGCAGACACTGCATTTCGATACGATTGTCATCGGCGCTGGGGCAGCTGGTCTGATGTGTGCCATGACGGCGGGTGCGCGGGGGCGGCGGGTTCTGGTGTTGGATCACGCCGATCAGGTTGGGAAAAAAATTCTGATCTCAGGCGGCGGGCGCTGCAACTTCACCAATATCGGCTGTTCTGCGGAAAACTTTCTGTCTGGCAATCCGCATTTCTGCAAATCCGCCCTGGCGCGTTATACCCAGTTTGATTTTCTGGACCTGATCGAAAAGCACAAGATCGCCTGGCATGAAAAGACCCTGGGGCAATTGTTCTGCGATGGCTCTGCGCGCGCCGTCGTGGCGATGTTGCTGGCGGAATGTCAGGCCGTCGGGGTCGATATCAGGACCAGCCATAGCGTCACAGATGTCAGCTATTCTGATGGCTTTACGGTTTCCACCCACCACGGTGCGTTTAAAGCGCCCGCTCTGGTTCTGGCAACCGGTGGCCTGTCGATCCCAAAGATGGGGGCGACCGGTTTTGCCCATGATATTGCGCAGAAATTCGGATTGCCGCTGCATAATTTGCGCCCTGGCCTGGTCCCCCTGACCGTGGCGGCACAGGACCTGGCGCTGATGCAGCCGTTGAGCGGGCTTGCCTTGGACTGTATTGCCCAGTGTGGCAATCGCAGCTTTCGCGAAGCAATGCTGTTGACGCATCGTGGTCTGTCAGGCCCGGCGATCCTGCAAATTTCCTCCTATTGGCGCGAAGGGGAGGAGATCACGCTGAATGTGGTTCCCGATCAATCGGCGGCGGATTATTTGTGTCAGCGTAAGCGCGGACGGGCGAGGATTGAGCCACAAACGGCGCTGTCGGAACTTCTCCCGGCGCGTCTGGCATCCGCCTTTGCAGCCGATCACCTGCCAAAGCGCCCAATTGGCGAAATCGCTGATAAAGACCTGGTTGCCCTGGGGGACCGCCTGAATGCCTGGCGTGTCACGCCATCGGGAACAGAAGGCTATGCAAAGGCAGAGGTGACATTGGGCGGGGTGGACACCAATGCCCTGTCATCGCGCACGATGGAAGCAAAAACGGTTCCGGGCCTGTATGTGATCGGGGAGGCTGTGGATGTCACTGGCTGGCTGGGCGGTTACAATTTCCAATGGGCCTGGTCCAGCGGTCATGCCGCCGGGGAGTCGGTGCCCTGAAGGTCCCGATCAATTTTCCGAATCAAGGCGATAATCTGGTGCGGGTCTTCCTCATGGGCCAAATGCCCTAACCCCGGCAGGCGGTGTCCCGTACCTTTGGGGACCTTGTTCAGAACAATTTCAATATCATCTGGATCTACCGCCTCGTCCTCTTCCCCCACAATCAGGTGCAGGGGTGTCTGTAATCTGGGAAACAGGCGGCCCATCGGGCGCAGATCCCAATTTGCCATCATGCCCAGGGCGGCGGCGCAATGGGCGGGGCTGCGCATCAGGCGGCGATAATAATCAATCCCGCCTTCATCCAATGTTGATCCGGTCTGGCGTATCAGGCGGGCGACCCCTTCCGCGCTGGCCTGACGGGCAAACAGACGGGGGGTAAAGGGATTAACGAAAAGCAATCGCGCCATGGTCGGGAATATCCAACCGCTGGCCCCTTTGAATGGCAGCAGCGCCCCGTTGATGGCGATCAGCGCCTTGGGATGGATCAAACCCTCCAATGTTGCCCAAATCAAGACAGCCGCCCCTGCGGAGTGACCAACAGCCAGGTCTGGTGTCAGGTTCAAGACCTTCAGCAGGGCGGAAACGGCACGGGCCATGCCCCCGACTGTTAAATCCTGCCGTGTGGGGGCTCCGGTAAATCCATGCCCAGGAAGATCCGGTGCGACGATGGTATAATGCTGCGCCAGTTCGGGCATCAGCGCGCGCCAGGTATGTGTCGACGCCCCGGTCCCATGCAGCATCAATAAAACCGGACCGGTTCCCATGATCTGCACATGCCAGGATAATCCCCCCGCTGTGACGGTTCGGCTGTGCTGGCGCAGGGGCCAGTCCTTTCCATGAATGTCCAGCGACAGGCGATCCCGCTCAAACATGGTCCGTCGCTCCCTTCACGGCATTTGACAGTTTCGCGGGGTCCGCAAAGGGCAGAGGCAGGTATTTCGCCCGCATCGCAGCAGCCAATTCTCTGGCAGGCGTGCTTGGGCGGGGGCTGATATCCACCATCAGCGTACCGATGCCAGAAGCAGCCAACTGACGGGCGGCGGTCATTGCCTCCTGACCCGCTTGTGCCCGATCTCCCTTGCCCTCGCGGGTTAAATTCGCCTTGCCATCGGTCATGAATACCAGCGTTGGCGTTTGCCCCTTGCGGCGAATAGCCAGTGCCAGGTCGGCGGCCATATCAATGGCGGCTGCCATTGGCGTGCCGCCCCCGCCCGGCAGTCCAGTCAGCCGGCGTTTCGCCATTACAAGGGAGCGTGTGGGCGGCAGGGCGACCTCTGTCAATCGGCCTGAAAAGGTGATCAGGGCAACGCTGTCGCGGCGAATATAACAATCCGCCAACAGCAATTCGACCGCCCCTTTGGCCTCTGCCAGTCGGTTCACCGCAGCAGAGCCGGAAGCGTCGACGACAAAGATTGTGACGGTTTCGGCATTCTGTTTATAGCGGGTGATACGAAAATCATCCCGACGGATTTCCATACGCGGCGCCGTGCCGGATTTTGCATCATTGGCCCTTTGGTGTCGGCGCAGGGGCTGCCAAGGGGCGGCGGCGCGCAGGGTTTCCAACACATTCAGCCGCTGGCCTGGCTTTGGGATGCCGCGTCGTGTGCCAATGGGGCGTCCTCTGCGATCTCCCATTTGGGTTTGGCCGTTGCGCCCGCCCTGTCCGGATTTGCCACGGCCCAATTCTGAGGCCAGGGATGCCAAAAGATTGGCAGGAAGAGAGGCTCTAGTTGCCTCAATCATCATTTCCTGCAGCGCGCTGGGATCTAGGGGTTCTTGCGGATCTTGCTGGGCATCGGGTTCATCCTGCGGGTCTTCCGGCAGGTCTTGTGGTGGCGGCTCCGGTTGTGGTTCTGGCGGCTCGGACTCTTCAGGCTCGGCCTCTGGCTCTTCTGGTGGGGCGGGCATTTGCGTCGCGCGGGGGCCGATGACCAATCTGGCGGCCAGGGCCACATCGTCTTGCGTGACCTGACTGCGCCCCTCCAGAGCCGCAGCAGCGCGGGCGGCCCGCAGAGTTAGGAGGGCTGCCCGGGCGGAGGCAACACCATAGGCCAGGGTCGTTCCGCAGATCGCATCCAGATATTCCGGTGCGATTTCAACGCCTGGCAGAAACTCCCTCGCCAGAAGGATCGCATCCCGGTCTGCAGCTTCGAACATTGTGGGATCACCCTGTTGTGTCGGGTCCAATGCCACAAGGAAGGCAAGACGGTCACACAGCCCGGTTGGCGGGGGTTCTTCATCTTCTGTGCGTTCATCCAGCAGGATTGTCCCAAATCGGGTTGGGTGATTGGCAGTCAGGCCGTCCCGTTCCAGTCGCACTTCCCCCTGGTCCAGGGTTGCACATAGTTTCGCGGCTGTGCCCTGGTCCAGGCGTTCGGCCATTGGAATGATCAACAGGCCACCATCCACATCGGCTAAAAGGCCCCGCTGAACGATTGGCTTACCGGACGACAGGGTGGCCGTCAGATCCAGCCCTCCCAATAATCGGTCATCAGCAATGGCGTTGGGCAGGCGGCGTTCCGGCATGTCCGGGGGCAATCGGGCACGCAGAAAAGTCAGCCAGGCCTCCCGCTGAGGCCCTGCACGAGAGGTTAGGCACACGCCCCCCAGACCGAATGGGTCTATTGCAAATAGCAGGGCAGCCCGGCAGGCATCATCCGGCAATGCTGGTGCGCGAAAGGCAATATCCAGCGCCAGACCCGTCATGGGGCGAAAACATCGTCAATGGCGCGTTGTACCCGTGTGCCGGATCCTGCTTCGTCCAGGGGGTCGCGGCGCAGGCGGTGGCGCAGGGCCAGGGGGGCCACATTGCGCAAATCCTGGATGGTTACAGTCTTTTTTCCATGCAGGGCGGCATGTGCGCGCGCGGCCCGGATCAAGGTCAGCTCACCGCGCAGACCATCGGTGCCCAGGGCAAGACAGAGTTCTGCGGCTCTCTCATATACCGTGTCGGGCACGGAAATCTCTTTCAGTAACTTCTTTGCCCGCATCAGGCTTTTGCGGGTTTTGTCTTCTTCTTTCATCCATTTATCGCGAAAGGCGGCCGGGTCCCGCTCAAAGTCATCGCGTCGCCTTATAACCTCAACACGGGTTTTGACATCGCCTGGGGTTGTCACATCCACAGACAATCCGAACCGGTCCAGCAGTTGTGGGCGCAATTCACCCTCTTCTGGATTGCCACTGCCAATCAAGACAAAGCGGGCGGGATGGCGGATGCTCAGTCCTTCACGCTCGACAAGGTTCTCCCCTGATGCAGCAACGTCCAGCAAAAGGTCAACCAGGTGATCCTCCAGCAGGTTCACCTCATCGATATACAAGAATCCGCGATTGGCCTTTGCCAGCAGCCCTGGTTCAAAGGCCTTCTCGCCCTGGGTCAGGGCACGTTCCAGGTCCAGGGCGCCGACCACACGATCCTCCGTCGCACCCAGGGGCAGGTCGACAACTGGAACAGAAATCTCAACAGTTTTAGAGGCTTTCTTCTTTTCCCCAGAACAGTCCGGGCACAGGTCAGACGGGGCATCCGGGCTACAGGAATAGCGACATCCGGCGACTGCCTGCATTTTTGGCAGCAGGGCGGCCAACCCGCGAATAGCGGTGGATTTTCCAGTTCCCCGGTCACCAAAGATCAAAACGCCCCCGATTGAGGGGTCTACTGCGGCGATCAATAACGCCAGCTTAATTTCGTCCTGCCCAACCAGGGCGGAAAACGGAAACGGTATTGCCACAGAAAACTCCCCAAAATCAGTTCTTATTACGGGCATAAAATGCGAAGTGTCGTCCCCTTATGAGGGAATCTTTCAAACTTCGAACCCTTACACCAATACTGTAAGATGATTTCGCCACATGTTGCACGGTTTTGCAAAGGGTGCGACGATCCTGGAAACAACCATATCCGGCGAGGCGATGCAGGTAATAACCCTTTCTTTTTTCAGGTTTAAGGGGGTTTCCAACAAACTGTGGGCCTTTTCGCAGATGCTGGCTGCTCGCTATCCGCTGAAGTCCGTACCGGGGATCGGGTTTCACAAACTTTTAGGGTCTGGCACGCGGGAGGGATTTCATCCTTATCCGAACTTTGGCGTGTATGGAATTCTGGCAACGTGGGCCACGCAGGAAGACGCGCAGACCCAGATTGCGTCAGCCCCAGTGTTTCAACGGTATCGCCGCCATGCAGTGGAAACCTGTACGGTATATTTATCTGCAGTGCGCTGCCGGGGGCAGTGGGCTGGCATACGGCCCTTTGATGTCGGGGAGGAGCCTATCGAGGCGGAAAACCAATCCGTTGCTGTTTTGACACGGGCAACAATCAAACCCCGCCACATTCTCAATTTTTGGCGTCAGGTTCCCAATATCAGTGCAGCGATCCGCAGTCAGGATCAATTGCAATTCAAAATTGGTTTGGGGGAAGTGCCCTGGCTGCATCAGGTGACTTTCACGATTTGGGAGAACAAAGCCGCCATGGATGCCTTTGCCTATCGCCAATGGCATGGGGAAGCGGTACAGGCGGTTCGCGCCGGGGGCTGGTTCAGTGAGGAATTGTTCGCGCGCTTTCGCGTACTCCAGATAGATGGGAAATGGGAGGGAGTTTATCCTCTAACAAACTGCACGAAAATTGTAAAAGATGACTAAGGATTTATACCGACCGCCGGCACCAACCCCAATCGGGCCTGTCATGGCCTTGATGCGCAGCCTGGTTGCGGGGGATCGGGATCTGTTGGCCCTGATCCCCAAACAGGCCTATCACACCACCGTTGCGCCCTTGGGATTTTCCAGGCGCAAGATAATCCTGGTCAATGATCCTGCCGCCATTCGTCGCGTGATGATCGAAGAGGTTGAGAATTTCCCGAAAAGTGATCTGATGGTGGGGTCTCTCTCCCCCCTGATCAATGACGGCCTGTTTGTATCAGCTGGGGCGACATGGAGCCGACAGCGTGCCATGGTCGACCCGGCTTTCAGTCACATGCGGGTCAATCGCGCCTTCGACGCTATGGTCGGGGCGGTTGCCGATATTGAAGCCCGATGGGATATCCTGTCTGACAAGGGAAAACCCCTGTCACTGGAACGGGAAATGAGCCACCTGACCGCGGATATCATTACCAGGACAATCTTTTCACAAAAATTGGAAAACTCAGTTGCGTTTGAATTTTTTGACGCTTGGGCCAGTTTTCAGGACTCTGTCGCGACCATCGATTTAAAAAATCTGATTTTGGGAAAAGCATGGACGTCAATGGTACAACCACCCCTGGCGCAAGAGGCGGCAATGGTGATCCGATCCCATTTGGGGCATCTGGTAGATCAGCGAATGGAGCCGGGGGCCCCGAAGCGGGCGGATATCGTGGGCGATTTGATTGCCGCCCGTGACCCCGTCACAGGGACAGGTTTTGATCGGGAGGAAATTATTGATCAGGTTGGTGTTTTCTTCCTGGCCGGACATGAAACAACCGCCAGCGCCCTGACCTGGGCCTTCTTTATCCTGTCGCAGCAGCCGGAAATGGTACAGCGCTTGCGCGACGACGTTCAGAATGTCGCTGGATCGGGGGAAATCAGCTTTGCGGTGACAAAGAAATTGGCCACGGCGCGCAATGTCTTTCGGGAGAGTTTACGTCTTTACCCACCATTGGGATTTATCCCGCGCGTCAGTCTGTATGACACAGTGATTCAGGGTGTGCCGACACCGCGCGGTGCGATGGTGATGATTTCGCCCTGGATCATTCATCGTCACGAAGGGTTGTGGGAGGCCGCAGATCGGTTTGACCCGGACCGGTTCATGCCAGATCGTGAGCAGACGCAACCGCCCGGAGCCTATATACCCTTTGGTCTGGGACCGCGCATTTGTATCGGGGCGGCGTTTGCCACGGTGGAGGCGGTGCTGATACTGAGCCGCCTGATCCGGCGGTACGACTTCGAAACATCCAATCCACAGAAGGTCCGGCCGATCAGCCATTTGGCAACCCGTCCGGCGGGGGAAATTGAAATGCATGTGGTTCGGCGTAGGGAGGGCAAATGATGAGCGGTGAACGCAACCTGGCGCTTTTGTTGGCGGATATGAATCCTGTTCTGGATCCAATAGTGTATAGCATTGTGACCGTTCCCCATGAATACCAGACAACGGTCCCGCCCTTGATGCGCTTTCGGGAGGTCGAGGGGGATACCCTGATCCTGTCCCAAAGGGAAGCGGAACAAGAGGGGGTGAGTGGGGCGGGTTTTCAGCGAATTACTCTTTCTGTGCATTCTGCATTGGAGGCTGTGGGGCTGACTGCGGCCTTTTCCGCCTGCCTGACCGATCATGGCATATCGGCCAATGTCGTTGCCGGATATTACCATGATCATATCTTCGTGCCACAGGCGGATGCAGATCGCGCCCTTCAGGCATTGCAAGCCTTGTCCCGGAAATCAGAAGGTTAGCGATTGGCTTCGATGATCATATCGGCGGCTTTTTCTGCGATCATGATTGTTGGGGCATTTGTGTTGCCGCTGATCAGGCGGGGCATGATGGACGCATCGACAACCCGCAGGGCTGTTACGCCCCGCACGCGCAGGCTGGGATCAACCACCGCCTTCTGATCGGTTCCCATGCGGCAGGTGCAGGTGGGGTGATACAGCGTTGCACCGGTATTGCGGGCATGGGTCAAAAGCTCTTCATCACTTTGCAGATTGGGACCGGGGGAGATTTCGGCGTCGATGTTATCCCGGATCGGATCGGTTTTGACCAGGTCACGGGCCAGTTTCAATCCAGCCACATGGACCGCACAATCGGTTTCGCTGGTCAGGAAGTTTGGCTGGATTTCAGGCGCCATGCGATGATCGGGGGAAACCGCGTGGACATGTCCATAACTTTCCGGGCGCAATTGGCACGGGCCTATGGTCAATCCGGGGAATTTATCAAAAGTGCGCTTCTTTGGGTCCGCAAAGGTGGCATGGGCGATGTGGTACTGAATATCCGGCAGGTCCAGATCGGGATTGCTTTTGGCAAAGCCCACTATAATTCCGGCGGGCATGGTCAGGGCCCCTTTTCGCTGTAACAGAAACCGAGCCAGTTCGCCCATCAATGGCAGGCCTCGTGTCAGGCGGTTCAGGCTGTCGGCATCTTTCAATCGCCAGGACAGGCGCGAGATATAGTGATCCTGTAAGTTTTCCCCGACGCCCGGCAGATCATGGGTGACCGGGATGCCAAGCGCCTGCAACCGCGCACCCTGCCCAATTCCGGACAATTCCAGCAGTTGTGGTGACTGGATGCCACCGGCACACAGGATGACCTCCCGTCTGGCATGGACTTCATGTTCGTGGTTGGCCTTTTCATAGGCAACGCCTATCGCCCGCCCCTGATCGAACAGAACGGATTTGGCGAAGGCATGGGTTTCCACATGCAGATTCTTCCGCTGGCTGCGGATCGGGTTCAGATAGGCGGATTTGACGCTGAATCGCGTGCCGTTCTTCTGGGTGACCTGAAAATAGTGGAAACCGGACTGATCGGCCCCATTGTAGTCCTGGTCCATTGGATAGCCCAGGGCGCCCCCGGCTGCGATCACCTTGTCTAAGATATCATAGCGTTGGGTTGGCAGCGTCACATTCAGTGGGCCGCCCTGACCGTGATAGGCATCAGCGCCTTGCTCACGATGTTCGGCACGTTTGAAATAGGGCAAGACGTCCTCAAAACTCCAGCCGCGACAGCCCATCTGGGCCCAGGTATCATAGTCCTGAGCCTGGCCGCGCACATATAACATGGCATTGATGGCGCTGGACCCACCCAGCACTTTGCCGCGTGGCACCGGGATCGGGCGATTGCCGGTCTTGGGGTGAGGTTGGGTCTCAAACAGCCAATTCAGCGAAGGATTGACCATCGTCTTGATGTAACCAGCGGGGATATGAATCCACGGATTGCGATCTTCGCCCCCGGCCTCCAACAGGCACACAGTGACCTTGGGGTCCGCACTTAAACGATTGGCCAGAACACATCCTGCGGAGCCGCCACCGACGATGACGTAATCGAACTCCATATCCTATCTCCCCACGGATTGTATGTTTTGTATGTGGTTGGGAATTCGCCGCATTTTCGCTACGGTGTCAATCTGGAACCGCATACAGGAAGGAATGGGATTTATGAAAGCCATGCGTCTTGAGGACTGGGGACTGGAAAACCTGAAACAGGTCACCCTGTCGGATCCAGAACCGACCCCGGATGAGGTTTTGATCCGGATCGGGGCTGTGTCCATCAATCCGCGTGATGGCATTCTGATGCAAGGAGGCTATGGCCGCAAAGGGGGCACGCCGCCGCTGATTCCCTTGTGCGATGGTGCGGGCGTGATTGCCGCCGTGGGGACCAATGTAACGAATTTCACCGTCGGCGATTTCGTCATCCCGGCATTCAGCCGCAATTGGCTGCATGGCAGTCCCGCAGAAGAGACCTATACCGGCGCCCATGGCGGACCCTTGGATGGCACCATGCGTGAGTTAATGCCGGTCCCGGCCAGTGCCATTGTGAGAGCCCCGCCCCATATGTCCGTGCAAGAGGCCGCGACCCTGCCCTGTGCGGCGCTTACAGCCTGGAGCGCGGTTGTCGGCCAGGGCGGTGTCAAGGCAGGGGATAAGGTTTTGATTCAAGGCACGGGTGCCGTCTCCCTGTTCGCACTGCAATTTGCCAAGATGCAGGGGGCGGAGGTTATTCTGACCTCTTCCAGTGATGAGAAACTGGAGCGGGTCGCGCATCTGGGCGCAGACCATACGATCAACTATCGACAGACCCCCGAATGGCATCGTGTGACACGGGAAATCACCAATGGGCGCGGCCTGGATCATATCGTCGATATCGGCGGCGCGGGGACACTGGAAAAGGCACTGTCGGCGATTCGCATCAGTGGCTCAATCAGCCTGATTGGTGTTCTGGGAGGGTCGGATGCATCCCTCCCGTTGGGGCGTGTGGTGACCCAGAATATCCGGCTTCAGGGCGTTACGGTTGGCAGTCATCACATGTTGCAGGAAATGGTGACCGCAATGGCCCTGCATAAGACAAAACCTGTTTTGGATGATCAGACCTTTGAATTTGGCGATCTGGCCAATGCGTTGAAACGGCTGACCAAAGGCGAGCATATTGGCAAGATTGTCTGTGCTTTCTGAGGTTCCTTCCCAGGTTGGAATAGGCTTACTTTTTGTACCGTTGCGGAATTTATTGACATTGTATAGTGTCAACTAATGAGAACAGAGCCGTACTCTCCCAGTGCTGGAAGTGCCCCTGATGGTCGTGACGATAAGCGACCGCACGCGGTTGTAATTGGCAGTGGCTTTGGAGGTTTGGCCGCAGCAGTGCGGCTGGGGGCCCGGGGTTACAAAGTGACGGTTCTGGACCGATTGGATAAGCCGGGCGGCCGTGCCTATGTCTTTGAACAGGACGGGTTTCGGTTTGATGCGGGCCCAACGATCATTACCGCCCCGTTTCTGCTAGAGGAACTCTGGGACCTCTGCGGTAAGACGTTTTCCGACCATATCGATCTGCGTCCGATGAATCCTTTCTACGACATCCGCTTCGATGACGGCAGCGTGTTCCATTACAGCGGCGATGCCGCGGCGATGGAGGCAGAGGTCGCGCGCTTTAATCCCACCGATGTAGAGGGCTATCGCCGCTTTATGGCGGTCAGCAAGCAGGTCTATGAATTTGGTTTTGAAAAGCTGGGAATGAAGCACTTTGCTTCAATCCTGGACATGATCAAGGTCGTGCCGAAGATGTTGACGCTGAAGGGTCACCGAACAGTCTTCGGGCTGGTTTCCAGCTATATCAAAGACCCGAAACTACGTATGGTGTTCAGCCTGCATCCCCTGTTGATTGGGGCCAATCCGACGACGGTTACGGCGATCTATATCCTGATCAATCATCTGGAACGACAATATGGTGTTCATTTCGCAATGGGCGGTACAGGCAGCCTGGTGAAAGGTCTGGTCGATCTGATCGAAGGACAAGGCAACAACATCCGATGCAACGCTGATGTTGCAGAAATCATCGTCGAACAAGATCGCGCCACCGGCGTGCGCCTGCAAACGGGGGAGCGGATTTCGGCTGATATTGTGGTCTCAAATGCGGACAGTGCCTGGACCTACAAGCATCTGTTGCCCAATGGGCGGCGCGACCGCTGGTCCGACCGCAAGCTGGAACGGGCGCGCTATTCCAATGGCCTGTTCGTCTGGTATTTCGGAACCAACAAGCGGTATGAAGATGTGCCCCATCATATGATGTTGCTGGGGCCGCGCTACGAAGGTCTGTTGAAGGATATCTTCGGGCGGAAAGTCCTGGCGAAGGATTTCAGTTTGTATCTGCACCGCCCCACGGCGACGGACCCCAGCCTGGCCCCGGATGGCTGTGACACATTCTATGTCCTGTCCCCCGTGCCGCATTTGCAGGCAGATATCGATTGGACTGAAACAGCAGAACCTTATCGCCAGGCTATTGAGGCGCATCTGTCCCAAACGGTATTGCCGGGGCTGGGCGATCACATCATCTCGTCGCGTATGATGACGCCGCTGGATTTCCAAACGCGGTTACTCTCCTATCGTGGTGCAGGATTTGGCATGGAACCGGTTATCTGGCAGAGCGCCTGGTTCCGTCCGAACAATATCAGTGAACAAATAGACGGGCTGTATCTCGTCGGGGCCAGCACCCATCCGGGCGCTGGCATTCCCGGCGTTTTGACGTCTGCCCGTGTGTTGGATCAGGTGGTGCCCCATGCCGATGCCCGCGTCTAACCGTCGGTTCTCCGACTCAGCAGATCAGGCCGCATGTCGTGCCCTGATCAAGACGGGATCAAAATCCTTTTATGCGGCGTCGCTGTTGTTGCCCCAGGCAATGCGGGTGCCGTCCTATGCAGTGTATGCTTTCTGTCGATTGGCAGATGACGAAGTTGATCTGGAAACCAATCCTGCCAGAGGCTTGCAGCGTCTGCGTCAGCGGCTGGATGCCGTCTATGGCGGTTATCCAGAAGGTATTGCGGCGGATCGGGCCTTGGCGGATACGGTGCGGGATTATGGCGTGCCCAAGGACCTGTTTGAGGCTCTGCTGGATGGTTTCCAGTGGGATGTCGAAGGCCGTCGCTATGAGACACTGGATGATCTCTATGGCTATGGCGCGCGGGTCGCGGGGGCGGTTGGGGCAATTATGACCCTGTTGATGGGCAACCGCGCGGCAGACACTTTGGCGAGAGCCTGTGATCTGGGGGTCGCGATGCAATTGACCAATATCGCCCGCGATGTGGGGGAGGATGCGCGGGAAGGGCGACTGTATTTGCCCCAATCCTGGTTGAGAGAGGTTGGGTTAGACCCGGATGCCTTCCTGGCGGATCCCCGACACAGCCCGGAATTGGGCCAGGTCATTGCAAGGCTCCTGGCCGCAGCGGAGACCCTGTACCAGCGGTCTGGAACTGGGGTTGCAGAATTGCCGCTGGCCTGTCGTCCCGCGATCAATGCGGCCCGCAAACTCTATGCTGCAATAGGGCGTGTTGTGGCGCGCAACAATCATGACTCTGTCAGTGATCGGGCCGTTGTTACGACACGGCGTAAACTGGGATTGGTGCTAAGCGCGACATTAGAGGCACCGCTGTTGGCCAGAGGTTTCCACGATCCGGCGCTTGTGCAAACCGAATATCTTGTGCGTGCCGCAACAGAGGCAGAGGCGGGACGGTTGCCAATTCGCCGCAGGCAACGTATGGCGGATGTACTGGATGCGCCAGCGGGGCATATATTGCAGTTGTTCCTGGAAATGGAACAGCGTGACCGCCAGGCACGTTCCGCAAACAATCCGGCCCAGCGCCTGCAGACATCGGCAATGATGGATGTGGGAAAGGCCGGTTAGGAGGGCGTCATCGCACTCGACTGGACAATTCTGATTTTCATTGCAATCTGCTTCACAGCGGCGGCCAGCGGCGGAATTTTCCGCGCCGGTGCCTGGTATCAGGATTTGAAGAAGCCATCCTGGCGACCGCCCGGATACCTGTTCGGGCCGGTTTGGCTGGTATTGTATATCATGATTGCTGTTTCAGCCTGGCGGGCCTGGATGGCGGCAGAACCTGGTGCGGAAACACTGCCCGTTGCCGTGTTTGTGCTGAATATGGTGCTGAATGCCGCATGGTCTGCGTTGTTTTTCGGGATGCGTCGCCTTGGCCTCGCGCTGGTTGATATGGGCGCCTTATGGCTCAGCATCGTTGCGATGATCGTCCTCTATATGCCTATTGATCCCCTGGCAGGGTGGCTGTTGGTGCCCTATCTGGCCTGGGTCAGTTTTGCTTTCGTGCTGAACATGACAATGCAGCGTCTGAACCCGGCCTCTCATTTTCTGGGAGTAACGCAATGAACGGTCTGACCATGGTTCTGCTGGAAGGGGGCCTAGTCTTCGGCGGCGCGCTTGCCTTCTATTTCTGGCAGATGCGGGATTTGAAGCGTGAAAAAGAAAAACGCACCAAGTCTCGTTCTGAAGAGTTATAGATGCCAGACACCAACATCTGAATGAATTTGGGGGCCCTTTCCCGCTTCATGGGCCGGGATGATGGGCCAGCGCCAGGATTGATCCGGGGGCGGCAATCCGGCCTGCCGCGCGATGTTCTCTTGCGATAGTACGGCCCCCTTTGAATCCAAGGTCCATCGCATGGCATCGGCGATCAGTAAGGCGGGGCCTGTGTGATCACGCAGAGACTGAACATGACGCTGCAGGATTCTGTGGCCCAGCAGGGGATCATCGCTCCACCGGGTGGGGATCAACGGTAATTGGGACAGCAGGTTGACCGAAACAAGCAGACCAGGCCCCTGAAAATCAGCCAGAGGCCTGTCGGGGGGCGCTTTTCCAGCATATAGGGCGGTGGCGCTGCCTTCGATATCCTGACACAGATAACATGCATTCCGGGGCAGGCGGACACCTCTTAACCGAACCGCATCCACCAGCGTCAGCCGGTCGGTCAGGGGGGATAAATCCTGCACGGGAACGTCCAGGCACAGGCCGGCACCAAGGATGGTGATGTCTGGCAAATGCCCATAGGCACGGGCTGCGGAGAGAATGGCATCCTTCGTATTGGTCTGATGCTGCGCCCAGTCCGCATGACAGCGGCGCGCGCGGTGCCGGATGGCAATAGCCTCGCGCAGATAGCCCATATCCCGCACCCATTTTGGACAGGGGGTGGTCAGATATTCCAGCGCTTCCAGGATCATTTTTAGGGGGCTGACCATTCAATCAAGATGATCAGGCCAGCGAAAAGCACGAACATGACATGCATGATCTTTTTCTGCCAATCGATGTATTTCAGTCCCTCTGGCTCATAATACTGGTCCTTTTTCCGGAACATGGCATCCTTATGACCGAAACGCGGAATGCCCGGTTTCAGATGACGCCACGCATAGAATTGCAGGACAAACCCGGCCACACAGCACAGGGTCAACAGCATGATCAGCAGGATTTGACAGTAATAGACCCATGTATCGGCGGCCGCCATACCGGTCGGTCCTTATCGGTTCGCGCCGGGGACCCACAGAATGTCGGCCTTGCCGCCGTCATTCTCGTGTCGACCCAGGACAAACAAAAGATCAGACAGGCGGTTCAGGTATTTCACCGCTTCGGCATTGACGGCCTCTACCCCCGCCAGGGCAACGACCAGACGTTCGGCGCGGCGCGTCACGGTGCGGGCCAGATGGCAATAGGCAGCCGCAGGCGTACCGCCGGGCAGGATGAAGCTCTTCAGGGTTTCCAGCGGCTCGTTATAGGCGTCGATGGCATCTTCCAGCGCCTTGACCTGGCTGGCCTGGATGCGCAGGGCCCCTTGGCGGCGTCCTTCGCCTTCCGGGGTGCATAAATCCGCCCCCAGATCGAACAGGTCATTCTGAACGCGGCTTAACAAGTCATCGACCGGGCCTGTCGTATGCTGACGGACCAGTCCGATGGTCGCATTCGCCTCGTCTACGGTGCCATAGGCCTCAACCCGCAGGTCGTGCTTGTCGCGCCGCGATCCATCACCCAGCGACGTTTGTCCAGAATCACCGCCCCGTGTATAGATCTTTGACAGCGTCACCATCGGGGATCAACCGCCGCCAGCACGCAGAAGCATGATCGAGATACCAAACATCACCAGCGCGATGAATTGCGCGACGATGCGGTATCGCATTAGGCGATTGCCCCATTTCTGGTTAAATTCGCCACCCCGGGCCATGCCAATGATCCCGACGAACAAGATCCCCACCGTGACCAGCATGGCGACGACCATCATTATGATTGCTAGTGTTGTCATAATTCCTATGTAACGTGCCGAATGCGCTTCGAAAAGACTGAAAGCAGGGGACGCGGCGAAACGTCTCTATCTAAGGGATCAAAGCCTATGCGGATTTCTTCAACGCGGGCTTTGCGCCGGTTACAGAAATACTCACACCCTCGCCTGTCCAGGCGCCAGGCCAGACTTCCGGTTGGGTCGCGCGCAGCTTGCGCACGATGTCGATGGGAATGTCCATGGCATGCAGGCGCGGGCCCAGCGGATCCCCCTTTTCAGCCTCGTGGAAGGGGCCGATCTCTGCAAAGCGGCCGGTGAAGCCCAATTCCGCCTCACAAGGCTGGTACACAGCCGCACCAGAGACGTTCTTGCGTCCTTCCCCCAGCGGCGTTGCACCAATGCAGCCGACCACGGCAACCGTGGTGAACAATTCGACTGCGCGCGCTTTTGCACAGCTAAACACCCGGGAATAGCCAGACATTTTCTCTGTCATCGATGGGCAGATGATCAGGTCCAGATCCGGTGCGGCCTGTGCCAACATGGATGACAGGATCGGCAATTCGATATCCAGACAGATGATGATGGCGCACCGCAGACCGTTCCACTCAAATACCTGCATCTGCTTGGCGGGCACGATGCCCCAGCTATCAGGGGCTTTCTCTGGCGGGGTCATGCACATTTTGCGCTGAACGAAGGGGGTGGTACCGCCCACGGTGAACAGATGCGCACCGTTATTGTAACCCCCCTTTCCATCAGCAACCGGCCAGGACCCAGCCATAATGTCCAGTTTATGCTTGTTCGCCAGGGCCTGAACGCCGGGAATAATCGCCTTGGCGGCTTCCGCCATTGCGGCTGGTTCCTTGGTGACGTCGATATCGGGCCCACAATAGGTCAGCCATTGTTCGGAAACATATTCCGGCGCGACCAGCAGGTCGCTGCCTGCGGCCTTGGCTTCGGTCGCAACGGTGTCCAATGCGTCCAGCCAGTCCTGAGGCCCGTTCAAAGTTTGCCCTAGATTGGTTGCCCAAAGGGTAATCGATACCGTATCGGTCATCGTCCTCACCTTACGTTCACAAGCCACGATCAGGTGGCGGTTAATCCATCGCGGATCGCGATTACCGCATTCAGGCTATCAAGTCCGAAGCTGTGGATCAAATAATCCGGCCAGGTCGATAATTTGACTGCCAGGAAATCCGCTTCAGGATCGATATAGATCAACTGACCGAAAACGCCGCGGGCCATATAGTCGCCGCGGTCCACGTCGTGCACCCACCATTGACGACGATAGGCCCCGTTGGGGGATGTCGCCAGATAGGGATCGTTAAATTTGGCGGCTTCGCCCGTGCGACAGGACTCGACCCACACCTTGGGAACGATCTGTTTATCGCCAACACGGCCACCTTGCAGCATCATCAGGCCAAATCGCGTGAAATCTCTCAGTGTGGCATTGAAGCCGCCGTCGGCCAGGGCTGTTCCGGCATGATCGACGGTGAAATAGCCATCCCGATCAGCGCCGATTTTGGACCAGATGCGATCAGACATCAGCTTCGCAAGACTGGTGCCGGTTTCACGTTCCAGAACCCAGGCCAGCATGTCGGTTTCGATCGAGCGGTATTCAAAACGCTCCCCATGGGGGCGCTCTTTCTGCAAGGTCTGAATGACATCCCGGATCGCTGGAACAGGCTCACCCGGATGCGGGGGGCGCCAACCGCTGGCGATATCGATCCGCGTCATGTCGGAATCGGGCAGGCCATAGTCTTCGACAAAGCGCACGCCGGTCTGCATGTCCAGCACCTGGCCCAGCGTTGCATCGCCATAGCCGCAATAGGCCAGTTCTGGGATGCGGTCGGCCAGTGGCGCGTCCATATCCAGCTTCCCTTCGCCATGCAGCACGCCTGCCAGCGTGCCGACCAGGGATTTAGATACTGATTGCGCCAGATGCAGGCTGCGCGGATGCATATCATTGAAATATTGTTCGGTGATGACCTGACCGCGATGCATGATCAGGAAGCCGTCGGTATAGGTTTCTGTCAGCATCTGTTTTATGGTTTTGGTCGTGCCGTCCAGGGCCGTGAATTTGACGCCCGATACGTCTTGATGGGCGCTGGGCAGGTCCTGAACCGGTCCGGTGCCGCGATCTACATCAACGGTAGGCAATAAGGCGCGCACATTCTGAAAAGACCATCGATTGAACGGGGGAAGATCCCAATTGCTGGATGTCGGTCGCTTTTCAGGACGCGGCGGGAACCCCTGCATGATCCCCAATTCCCGCGCAGTGTGGGGGCGTTGGCTGGGCATCGATGGGGGGACAGAAGGCATAAAGGGAATATCCAATTTTCTGACTTTCAAGAAGGAGGCGAGGCCCGGTTATAGGACCCGCCTCCTATCTCGAAAAGGCTTTACTGCTTCAGGCGGGTCCAAATCTTGTTATACAGGTCGACCGTTTCCTGTGGGCAGGGTTGCACGAAATCAGGCGTCGGCGCATCTGCCGGCATCACGATTTCAGGGGCGGACAGCATTTCCGGATCCATGAATTTGTCGCTGCCGGAGATACCATTCGCATATTTCGCGAAATCAGAAATCAGGGCCGCGTTTTCCGGATCCATGACGAAGTTTACGAACAGCTTGGCATTTTCCATGTTCGGTGCATCCGACAGGACGGCAACATTATCCATCCAGCCGGTGAAACCTTCCTTGGGATAGGCATAGGCCAGGCTGGGGCGCTGTGCGCGGGCCCGCATGGCAGCCCCGTTCCAGCTTTGCGACAGATCGACGTCGTTAGAGGTCAGTTTTTCGATGATGCTGTAATCCATCGTACGCCAATAGGGCTTGGCCTTCAGTAACAGTTCTGTGGCTTCTCTCAGTTGATCTTTGTCGCCGTTACAGCGGGGATATCCCAGATAGCGCAGGGCGGCGTTAATCACATCATTCATGTCGTTCAGCATGTTGATGCGGCCTTGCAGTTCCGGCGGTGGTTCGAACAGCAGCTTCAGTGTGTTGATATCACCGGTGTAGACCTTGGTATCAACGGTGAAGGATGTCGTGCCCCATTGCCAAGGCACGGAATAGCTGCGGCCCGGATCCCACCAGACATCGACCCATTTCGGGTCCATATTGCTGAAGTTTTCCATTTTGTTGGGCTCTACCTTGGCCAGCAGGCCTTCGCCGATCATGATCTTGATCATGTAATCGCCCGGCACAACGATGTCGTACCCCGTGCTGCCTTCTTTAACCTTGGCCAGCATGGTTTCGTTTGAATCGTAGCCGTCCAGCGTCACCTCGACGTCATAGGCTTTCTCAAACTTTTCGATCAGCTTGGGGTTGGTGTAGTTCCCCCAGTTATAGATGTTCAATTTACCAGCAGCATAGGCGCTGCTCGCCATTGCCAGACTGACGGCTGTCGCCGTGGCCAGGCCTAAAAGAGTACGCTTCATTTTTAACCCTCCTCTGTTATCAAGATACGGGATGGTCCCCGCACCCCTCGTTACTTGCGCTTTCGTCCCAGAATGAAAAACAGCGCAACAAACAACACCGACAGGCCCAGCAACAAGGTGGACACTGCGTTGATTTCCGGCGTGATACCGCGCCGGATTTGTCCCAGAACAAAGATTGGCAAGGTGGTTTCACCGGGACCTGCAACCAGCAGGGTGATGATCACGTCATCCAGCGACACAACAAAGGCCAGCATGCCGCCCGCAACGATGCCCGGCATCATCAGGGGCAGCGTGACCCGCCGGAAAACCTGCCAAGGGGTCGCATAAAGGTCGGTTGCGGCGGTTTCCATTACCAGATTCATATCCTCCAGCCGCGCGCGGATCGGCATATAGGCAAAAGGGATACAGAATACGGTATGGGCCAGCATCAGATAGCCAATGCCCGTCACGCCTGTCAGTTGCTTGATCAAAGAGAAAAATGCCAGGGTGGATACGGCGGTGACGATTTCGGGAATCATCAAGGGCTGGTTGATGATGGCATAGACCAGGGTCTGGCCCTTGAACGGCGGCACTCTGGTGGTTGCCAGGGCAGCCATTGTTGCAAATGTGGTGGCAAATACGGTTGCGACCAGTGCAACCTGCAAGGAAATCATCGTGGCGCGCCGAATTTCGTCATTCGCCAGGGCCGATTCATACCAGCGCAGGCTGAATTCGGTCCACAGTACAACAGATCGATTGTCATTGAAGGAGAAGGTGATCAACACCAGGATCGGCGCATACAGGAAGAACATGCAAATCCAGGCGATCTGATCAAATCCGGGCTGTTTGCGCAGATCCATCATGCGGCGGCGCGGTGCCGCTTTGCCGGTCTCAGCCATGTCGTGCCCCCTCCTTGCCGCTGTATCGGACATAGACAAGCAGGGCGATCATCACGACGGCCATCAGGATCAGGGCCGCGGCTGAGCCAAAAGGCCAGTTGCGGGAACTGCCAAATTGCAGGGCGATCAGGTTGCCGATCATCAGCTCCTTACCACCCCCCAGCAGTTCCGGGGTGATATAGGCACCCAGTCCCGGAATGAAGACCAGAATGCAACCCGCGACAATGCCGGGTTTGGTCAGCGGCAGAATGATATTGCGCAACACCTGAAAACGCGTGGCATACAGATCATATCCGGCTTCAACCAATTTAAAGTCCAGCTTTTCCAGGGATGCATAAAGCGGCAACACCATGAAAGGCAGATAGCTGTAAACCAAGCCAATGAAGACGGCGGTGCTGGTATAGAGGATGTTTATCGGATCATCGATCAGCCCGATTTTGATCAGGCTGATATTGATGATCCCCTCATCCCGCAAAATCAGCAACATGGCGTAGGTGCGGATCAGCAGATTGACCCAGAACGGCAAGGTTATCAGGAACAGCCAGATCGTGCGCTGTTCCCGGGGCTTGCTGGCGATGAAATAGGCTGTGGGAAATCCCAGCAAAAGCGCGCCGATCGTGGTGAAGAAGGCCAATGCGATCGACCGACCGTAAATCTGTAGATAGGAGGTTGAGAAAGTCAGCGTATCGTCGAAAATATCCCGTTCGAACAGGAATTGCAGATACCCCTCGCCAGACAGTTTCCAGACAACACCGCCATAGGTGTCGGGCGATAGAACGGAATACAGAATTGTGATCGTCAGGGGAAACAGCCCGACGATGCCGATGACCAGGACTGCGGGCGACAACAGGAACCGGCGAGTCTTGCGGGCGCGGTCTTCATGGGCCGCTTTGGCATGGGCCAAACGCTGCGCTGCGTTATCCAGTGTCGAAGCGTTTGATCCCGGCGCGTCCATCAGTCGATCAATACCTGTAAGTGTTCGTCGGGAAAGATCAGGCCGATCGCCTCGCCGGGATTACCGCCACCGGAACTGCTGCGCGCGATAACGTCGGTCCCATCTTCCAGGGTGATGTGGGTATTTGTGCCCGACCCGAAGTAGACGACGTTGGAAATCGTACCGGAAACGGTGCAGTTTGAAT
The DNA here is from genome assembly GCF_048892525.1 of Hwanghaeella sp. LZ110. Taxonomy (NCBI): domain Bacteria; kingdom Pseudomonadati; phylum Pseudomonadota; class Alphaproteobacteria; order Rhodospirillales; family Aestuariispiraceae; genus Hwanghaeella; species Hwanghaeella sp. LZ110. Next base: position 85,859 of record NZ_JBLZHT010000009.1, read on the forward strand.
CACTTTTGTCACACAGGCGGACATTTTCCGGCCGTATGGCGACACTGACCGAACCGGGCTTTAGCGTGTCCGATGAAAGGCGGGCCTTCACCTCATTGCCTTTGCTCAGTCGGATCGTACCATGTCCATCCGATACGCTGAGCATTTCGGCGTTCATGATGTTGATGTCGCCAATGAAATCCGCCACGAAACGGCGTGCCGGATGATTATAGATATCCTTTGGACCGCCGACCTGCAGAATATGACCGGTATCCATGACCGCGATCCGGTCCGACATGGTCAGGGCTTCTTCCTGGTCATGGGTGACAAAAACGAAGGTGATCCCGGTTTCGCTTTGCAGGCGTTTCAATTCGATCTGCATTTCCTTGCGCAGCTTCAAATCCAGCGCGGACAGGGGTTCATCCAGCAGCAATACCTTAGGGTGTGGGGCCAGCGCACGGGCCAGCGCGACGCGCTGTTGTTGTCCACCCGACAGTTGGTCGGTACGTCGGTCGGCCAGTTTGCCCATTTGCACCAGGGCCAGCATCTTCTTCACAGCGTCGTCGATTTCGGCCTTGGGCTTATTCAGCATTTCCAGGCCGAAGGCGATATTCTGTGCCACCGTCATATGGGGAAACAGGGCATAGTTCTGAAACACGGTATTGACCGGTCGCTTATAGGGCGGCAGGTGGCCGATTTCCTGACCATCCAGCAAAATAGACCCCTTGGTGGGCAATTCAAAACCAGCGATCAGGCGCAACAGGGTTGTTTTTCCACAACCCGATGGACCCAACAGGGTGAAAAACTCGTTCTCGCGGATCGTTACTGATACATTGTCCAAGGCGGTGACAGCATAGCTGCCACTGCCGAAGCTTTTGGTCACGTTCTCCGCCGTGACCATAGGCCGCTCCGACTTTTCCCCAGACGGTTTCGATGCGTCGGAAAGAGTGCTTGTCTCGCTCATTTTAAAGTCCCCTGTTGAGAATTGTTCTATTGCTATCTGTCACATGATCTGACGTGTCATGTTTGTTTAAACAAGATATGCGATAGTCATCTCTAGCGTTAAAACGGTACGCCGCCCCATGCGGTCCCGTAAATATCCCCCTAGGGGTAGTATCCTGGGGGAATGTGCAGTCTGTCGCAGGCTGACCGGCCCATGTTCAGACCCTCTCGATGCCGGATAAGGCACTTAAAAACAAAGAAAACAGTTCGCTTTGTGACGATATCTGCAATTTCCTGTACATGTTCTTGCGATGGATTTTAACCGTGCCTGGGCTGATCGAGATTATTCGCGCAATTGATTTTGATGAATGGCCTTTCAGAATCAAACTGGCGATTTCCCGTTCCCGTTCGGTCAGGTGATCGGTTCCAAAGCGGGCCAGAGCGGCATCAATCTCTTCGGCAGGCACCCCTTCTTCAGAGGGTCCAGAGTTATAGGTCTCATGCACGAAATGGCGCCTGTTTAATGCGCTGAAAATTGGTAGAACGCGCCGGAATTCGGTGATTTCGCGTGCGGTAAATCTGGGTTCGTCTATCAATCGACCGATGGAATAGAACAAATGTTTGCCCGCGGGCAGGTCGATCAGGATCGCCATTTCGTCGCGCAATCGAATCGAATGGTAATATTGTTTGAAATAGGTCGACTGCTGGAATCGATCGGGCGCAACGTCATTCAGCCGCAGCGCGTCACACGGGGCATGGTCCCGATAGGCGACATAGAATGGATCCAACAGATAGGCCCCGTCCAGATAACGATCCACGACCTCTGCGCGGCGCTCTACGCGCACATTGTCATACAAATGGACAGGCCGCCGCGTGCCGTTCAACAGCGTCAGAAGGCACCCTCTGAACGGCGCGATGTATCGCAGATAGTCCAGTCCCGTTGGTATGAAGTCAGCCGTCCCTACGGATGAAATCGCCGCCGCCAGCGCTTCCTCCACGGTATCTGTCTTTGGCCTAGCCAAATGATACACGCAATATCGTTCCCTGTTTTAATCATCCCATCCCTAAAGGGATATTTACGCGCAACGCGTAATTGCCTCATGCTACGCTAAAATATACCGATCTGAGAAGGGGAGTCTGTCGGAAATGCTGACTATTCAAACCGATAAGCATAAATTGCGGGATGCAAAGACAGAATTGCATGGTGGATTGCTGGTGCCTCCGTTTGAATGCCCTGCCCGGGTTGATCGAATCTTAACCCGTGTGCAGCAGGTGAATCTGGGGCCGGTACAAGAACCGGATGACTTTGGGCTGGACCCGGTTCGCCGCATTCACGATGGGGAATTTCTGGCATTTCTGGCTGGATGCTGGGATGAATGGCAGGCAGCAGGCTTTGAAGGGGAAGCCATCGCGACCTCTTGGCCGGCGCGGCGTATGCGCGTGAAGCCGCCAAGCTTCATCGATGGCAAGATCGGTTACTATTGCCTGGCGTCTGAAACCGCGATCAGCAATGGCACCTGGGAGGCGGCGCAGGCCAGTGCCAATGTTGCCCTGACGGCTCAGGCTGCGATTGCCAAAGGGGCACAATCCGCCTTCGCCCTGTGCCGCCCGCCGGGACATCATGCTGCTGCGGATATGTTCGGCGGCTATTGTTTCATCAATAATGCCGCCGTCGCCGCCCAGGCCTTCCTGGATCAGGGTGCGTCGCGCGTTGCCATCCTGGATGTGGATTTCCATCATGGAAATGGCACGCAGGATATTTTCTATGGTCGGGATGATGTATTCTTTCAGTCGCTGCATGGCAGGCCGGAGGATGCCTTCCCGTATTTCCTGGGTTATGCCGATGAGAAAGGCGCTTCTGCAGGGGAAGGGTTCACGGAAAACTATCCCTTGCCGCCTGGTACGGCCTTTGATGCCTGGGGGGATGCCCTGGCGACATCAATCAAACGCATTCACGATTATGGCCCGGATGCGGTGGTGATTTCGCTGGGCGTGGATACGTTCAAGGACGATCCGATTTCGTTCTTTAAACTGGAAAGCGATGATTACAAAACCTATGGCCGGATGATCGCCGGACTGAACCGTCCAACTCTGTTTGTCATGGAAGGCGGCTATGCCGTCGAAGAAATCGGCATCAACGCCGTGAATGTTTTGATGGGGTATGAAGACCGATGAGTGAGACCCGCAGTCTGACCGTTGCCGCAACTCAATTCGCCTGCAGTTGGGATATTGAGGATAACCTGAACAAGGCAGAGGCGCTGGTGCGTCAGGCTGCTGCGAAAGGGGCGGGGCTGGTCCTGTTGCAGGAATTGTTCGAAACCCCGTATTTTTGTCCAGATCAGAAAGCCAAGTATCTGGAATTGGCCCAGCCGATGGAGGGGAATCCCCTGATCGCGCGTTTTTCGGCCTTGGCAAAGGAATTGGGGGTGGTGCTGCCCATCAGCTTTTTTGAGCGTTGGCACAACACTTTCTTCAATTCCATCGCAATTGCGGATGCGGATGGAATTGTGCTGGGCCTGTATCGCAAGAGCCATATCCCGAATAATCCGGGCTATCAGGAAAAATTCTATTTCAGTCCTGGCGATACCGGTTTCAAAGTGTGGGACACCGCCGTTGGGCGGATCGGGGTCGGCATTTGCTGGGATCAGTGGTTCCCGGAATGCGCCCGGATCATGGCCCTGCAAGGGGCGGAGGTGCTGCTGTATCCAACGGCGATTGGCAGTGAACCCTCTGCGCCCGATTATAGTTCCAAACCGCATTGGCAACGGACCATGCAGGGACATGCTGCGGCCAATATCATGCCATTGCTGGCCAGCAACCGGATTGGTTCGGAACAGCATGAGACGGCGGATATGACATTCTATGGCGGGTCATTTATCGCCGATGAGACGGGCGGTCTGGTCGCTGAAGCTGACGGCGAAAACCAGGGTGTCATCACGGCAACGTTTGATTTGGATGCGATCCGCTCCATGCGGGCATCCTGGGGTGTGTTCCGGGATCGGCGCACAGACCTTTATGGCCCGTTACAATCCCTAACAGGAACGCGCTAGAGCAATAGCTAGCATGATGGTCTAGCGCAGGAATGCCCCAAAAAACTGGTTCAGGCCACCTTCTAGCTGTTTGTTCAGGTCGACCGCCATTTCTTCCGTCATCTTGTACCAGACACCTTCCCGTTCGTTCAGGGTAATGTCTTCGGCAACAGAGCGTTTGCGTTCCACTGTTGTGGCAGAAGCCGCCGTTGTCCCCGCATCCGGGTTTTGGGCGCTCATCTCAACGACCAGATGTGCGTCATATCGCTGAGCCTGATCGACCGTCACCAGACCGGTCAACCCGGTCGACGTTTTCAGGGGGACTTCAACAACGCTGGCATCCTTGATGGTGAAGATCAATTCACCACTAGTGCCGACAGGCTCTAGGCGGTCTTTGGCCCATTGTGCGGCCATTTGCATGGGGGGCACGGGGAATTCGCCGTCGACATTCGGGGCCGTGGTTTGGTTCTGATAGGCCTCAACCACTGTGATTTTGGCGACATCCAGCTTGATCTTTGGAAGATGGGCAAAGGTGATGTCCGCATAGCGCGGTACTGAAACTGGCGTTGTGCATGCCGCCAACAGTCCTGCCATTAAAATCAAAAAGCCACGCCGTATCATTGCCATTTCCTTATGTTTGCCGCGTTCCGTCTTGGTCTCATGATTCTGATGATTGCCGCAATCATCCCGGATCAATGCGGCGACAGTTAGGCAGATGTATGTCCCAGATCCGCATCGGTGAAGACTTCGGTGCGGGAACAGAATTCACACGTCACCTCATAGGTTCCATCGTCTGTTTTTAAGTCTTCCATCGATCCCGGTTCCAAGGATTTCAGCACATTCTCGATCTTTTCGCGTGAACAGCGACATTCTTCCGTGATCGCACGGGCAGGAAATACCCGCACCCCGTCTTCATGGAACAGGCGGAACAGCAATTCGTTGGGGATCAGGTCCGGATCCATCATTTCCTCTGGTTTGGCAGATTTCAACAGCACCATGGCGCGTTGCCATGCATCCTGATCGGCATAGCCGATGCTTTTATCGCCCCCTTCTTCCGGCAGGCGCTGAACCAGTAAGGCGGCGGCCCCAATGGTTCCATCCGGGCGTCGCCCTGCAGACAGGTTCACTGCCGAAGCGAACTGGTCGGATTGTTCAAAATAGCGTTGCACGCATTCGGCAACCGTCGCCCCTTCCAGCGCAACAATCCCCTGATAGCGTTCCATGTCAGCGCCCTGATCCACGGTAAAGGCCATATAGCCAGCCCCCAGCAATTTTGGGATCGGGGCGGCAATGGCTTCATGCAGGGGCGGTACCTCGCCCTTGATCTGGGCATAGCCCCGCATTTTTCCGTCGCTGGTCACATCCGCGACCATCATCGGTACCGGTCCATCACCCTTGGTTTGTAAGGTAAAAACGCCATCAAACTTTAAGGCGGCGGCCAGACCGGCACATAAGGCCAGCATTTCCGCCAGCATATACTGCACGGCATCGGGATAGCCGTGGCGCGACAGGATCGCATCGACCGATGGGCCCAGCTTGACCATGCGCCCATGCAGCCCGGTTTTATCGATCATATAGGGCTGGATACAATCGTCCGTCGGCCCGCCGGTATCCAGGCTGTTTGGATCAGTCATGTGTATAGGATCGGCCATGATGGCTTACCTTCTTTCTTATGCTTAAGAGTTTGGTGCTCAGATCTTGTTCAGGCACCACAGCAAGATGCCCTTTTGGGCATGCAGGCGATTTTCAGCTTCATCCCAGATCACCGATTGCGGGCCGTCAATGACGCCCTCTGTCGCCTCTTCACCACGGTGGGCGGGCAGGCAATGCATGAAAATCGCATCGGGGGCGGCCTTGGCCATCAGGGCCTCGTCCACCTGAAAGGGTTTAAGCTGATTGTGGCGCACAGGTGCGTCGGTATCGCCCATGGAGACCCAGACATCCGTCACAACACAATCGGCACCGGCGACGGCATGATCGGCATTATGCAGGATTTCCAGCTCGCATCCTTGTTCGATGGCCCAATCTACCACATCGCGGGGCGGTTGAAGCTCCTCCGGGCAGGCGATGCGCAGTTTGAACCGGAACCGGGCGGCGGCATGAATCCAACTGGTGGCCATATTATTGCCGTCACCCGCCCAGGCGACAGTCTTGCCCGTGATCGGACCGCGATGCTGTTCATAGGTCATGACATCGGCCATCAACTGACAGGGATGGGTGCGGTCTGTCAGGCCATTAATAACTGGAACCGTCGCGTATTCCGCCAGTTCCAGCAGCTTTTCTTCGGCGGTTGTGCGGATCATGATGGCATCGACATAGCGGGACAGGACGCGGGCGGTATCGGCAATCGTCTCCCCCCGGCCCAATTGCGTTTCCGCTGGGGTCATGACGACAACATCGCCGCCCAATTGCTTCATGCCCACGTCAAAGCTGATCCGCGTGCGGGTCGAGGGCTTTTCAAAGATACAGGCCAGGACCTTCCCCGCCAAAGGTTTGGCAGCGGACGGGGCTGGATTGCGCACGGCGTTTCCGCCATCCAGCATGACCCGCAAGGTTGCTTCGTCAAAGTGGTCCAGATCCAGAAAATGTTTAGGCTGCATCATCATTACTCCAGGCCCCGGCGACTGTATCGATCAGGGCAATAGCCTCATCAATCTGTGCTTCAGTCACGATCAGCGGGGGCAGCAGGCGGATGACATTTTCCCCAGCCCCAACGGTCAGCAGTCCCGCATCCCGTAAGGCGTCGATGACTTTCAGGTTGCTGACATCTGGTTGACAGACCAGGCCCTGCATCAGACCTGCACCGCGTGCGGCTGCAAAGACTGTGGGGTGACGGGCAACCAGGTCTTCCAGGCGGGACCAGAAATATTGGCCCGTCTTTTCAACGCCCTCCAGGAATCCGGGGGCCTGGATGACATCCATCACCGCATTGCCAACTGCCATTGCCAGCGGATTGCCGCCAAATGTCGTGCCATGGGTTCCGGGTGTCAGACCCTGGGCTGCTGCTTCTGTCGACAGAATGGCCCCCATCGGGAAGCCGCCGCCAATGCCTTTTGCTGTAGCGATTGCGTCGGGTTTGATATCAGCCCATTCATGGGCCCACATTTTGCCGGTTCGACCATTGCCGGACTGCACTTCGTCCAGAATCAACAACAGACCGTATTCGTCCGCTGTCTGGCGCAATTGTTTCAGATAATCCAGCGTTGCCGGGCGAATGCCGCCTTCACCCTGAACCGGCTCCAGCAGGATCGCGCCAGTTTCGGGTGTGATGGAATCGCGCAGCATGTTCATATTTCCAAACGGAACATTATCGAATCCGTCGACTTTGGGCCCAAACCCATCCAGATATTTCTTGTTGTTGGCCGCAGCAATCGTCGCCAGAGAACGCCCATGGAACGCACCATCCACGGTGATCACGCGATACCGTTCCGGATGGCCCGAAACAGAGTGATAGCGGCGGGCCAGCTTGATCAGCCCTTCCAGTGCTTCAACGCCGGAATTGGTGAAAAAGACGCGATCGGCGAAGGAGGATTCCGTCAGCCGCTTGGCCAAACGCTCCCCTTCCGGAATCGTGTATAAGTTCGATGTATGCCACAGCTTGGCCGCCTGATCCTGCAAGACCTTCACCAGATGCGGATGGGCATGGCCCAAACTGTTGACGGCAATCCCGGCATAGAAATCGAGGTATCGTCGCCCCGTCGTATCCCACAGATAGACGCCCTCCCCACGCTCCATCGCAATCGGCGACCGGGCATAGGTGTTCATCACTGCGGATTGGGTCGAGTCAGACATCTCCTCGTTCTCTCTTTCTGCTAAGGGACACTTCGGCGGACCTATACCCGACGAAGCAAAGGCGGGAAAGTGCCGGGCAAGGGAGTTTCTGTCAATGAGATAGAGATTAAACCTTACTGAAAAACCGCTACAGGCCGTAAAGTTGGGGGCTCAAGAAACCAGGTGCAGCGTTTGTGCAACCTTTTCGCGCAACAGGGGCAGCACATCTGTATCAAACCACGGGTTTTTGCGTTGCCAGGCGACGGTGCGCCAGGATGGGTGGGGTAAGGGCAGAATACCTGCTTGCAGGTGATGCTGAAAGTTGCGAACCGCCTGTGTCATGGTCTGGCCTGACCCCAGATAGCGCCGTTGGGCATAGCTGCCAACCAGCAGGGTCAGGGTCAGGTTTGGCAGATGCGCGCGCAGCCGATCATGCCATGTTGGCGCGCATTCCGGGCGGGGCGGCATATCGCCCCCCTTTGGATTGCGCCCCGGATAGCAAAAGCCCATCGGCATAATGGCGACCTTTTGGTCATCATAGAAATGGTCCGGGTTGATCTGCATCCAGTCTCGCAGACGCTCCCCCGATGGATCATTCCAGGGAATCCCGGTTTCATGAACCTTCGTGCCCGGCGCCTGTCCAATGATCATCAGCCGCGCGGATGGTGTCATACGCACAACCGGTCGCGGCCCTAATGGCAGATGGTCGGCACATAGGGTACAGGCGCGTACCTCTTTCAACAGGGTATTCAGGCTCATGCGGTATAGCGCAATATCTGGTCGACGACCTGGGGCACCATTTCAGTGGCGGGGCCATAGACGCCATCATCAAACAGGCTTGCCCCTTCCGATGGTTCCAGGCTGATTTCGACCGTTTGCGCCGTCCCGGCCTGGCGGACGGTTTGCACAAATCCAGCCGCTGGATAGACATTGCCAGACGTGCCGATGGACAGAAACAGGCCACATCGCCCCAGCGCCTCCGCGATTGTATCCATCATGAAAGGCATTTCGCCAAACCAGACGACATGGGGGCGCATCCCGCCCTTGCGACCACAGGAAACGCAACTGGTCTGGACCGTTAAATTCATATCCCAAAAAGAAACGGCATTGCAGCTGCTGCAGCGGGCCTTCAGTAATTCGCCATGCATATGGATCAGATTCCGGCTGCCGGCGCGTTCATGCAGGTCGTCGATATTCTGGGTGACCACCAAGACCTCTGCGGGCCATTCCCGCTCCAGCCTTGCCAGGGCCTCATGGGCCGCATTCGGTTTGATGGCGGGGTCCAACAGGCCGCGTCGTCGGTCGTTGTAGAATTCATGCACGCGGTTCGGATCGGTCTTAAAGGCTTCGGGCGTGGCGACATCTTCTATCCGAACCGTCGCCCAGATGCCGTCTGCATCGCGAAAGGTCGACAGGCCGGATTCTTTCGAGATGCCAGCTCCGGTCAGTATCACAATAGGAAAGGCGCTGTTGCTTTCTGTCATCGTGACGTCATGATATCCAAGGTTCGTATGTCTTACGAGAGGCGATTCGATGACAAAAACAAAGCCCCATCGCGTTCTTATGGTTTGTACCGGAAATATCTGTCGTTCCCCCAGCGCGGAAGTCGTGTTGCGCCATATGGCTGAGGATGCGGGCCTGGGCGATAGAATATCAGTCGACAGCGCCGGCACTGCCGACTGGCATACTGGTGAGTCCCCCAGCCGTCTAGCCGTCGTTGCGGGTCAGGCGCGGGGCTATGATTTCAACGGCGTCAAGGCCAGACCATTGCAGGCTACAGATTATCAGGAATTCGATTTGATTTTGGCCATGGATGAGGGGCATCACGCCATTTTGATGAAAGCCTGTCCAAACACGGCGCACCATAAGATAAAGATGTTTCTGGAACGGGCGCCCCAGGCTGGTCGCGTGGATGTTCCCGATCCCTACTATGGGGATATCACTGATTATGAATACGCGCTGGATCTGATTGAAATGGGATGCCGTGGCTGGGTAAGCCACCTGCAAGGCACTGCGTGACTCCTGATGTACGACGCAGGGCGGAAGCCGCACTGGGGTCCAGAATCCGGCACAGTCAGCCCCTGAGTGGCGGAAACATAGCCCAGGCCACCCGTATTGCAACCGATGATGGGCGGGATTTGGTCGTCAAGCATATGGTGCCGCGACGGCAATCGCCGCATCCTACCTTCGGAACTTTGCCCAAGGCGACGCTGAAGGATGAGGCTTTTATGCTGGACCGGTTGCGCCAAACGGGTGTGGTCCCGGTTCCAGATGTCGTTCATGTGGCGCCGGATTTACTGATTCTAACCTTCGTGGACTGCGATCAGGAGGCCCTGTCGAATACGGGGCAGACTGCGCTGGCCGATGTCCTTGCGGCATTGCATATCCATACGGCAGCGCGTTTTGGCTTCGACAGGCCAACGCCAGTTGGTCCAGTGCAACGCCCCAATGCCTGGAGCGAGGATTGGCTGTCATTCCTGCGCGATCAGCGATTGATGTTTTTCGGGCATTTGGCACAACAGGCGGGGCGTCTGCCCGATGGCTGCTTCGCGGGGCTTGAAAAGCTTTGCACCCAGCTGGATCGATGGATACCGATGAACCGGCCGCCCAGCCTGATCCATGGCGATCTTTGGATTGGAAACATCCTGTTTCGACAACAGCGTTTAGCAGCCCTGATCGATCCAGCCACTTATTATGCCGATGCAGAGATTGAATTGGCCTTTCTGCCCTTGTTCAGCGGCGTCGGGGCTGCGTTTTTTGAACGATATCATGCGCATCGACCCATCGACCCCCTGTTTTTTGAAGAGCGCCAAATGCTGTATCAATTGGAGCCATTGCTGGCCCATGCTATGTTTTTCGGTGGCGGCTATGGCACACGCGTCCATCAGATTGTCCGGCATTACGGGGGGTAAGCAGGCGCTTGACCTTATTTAAATTCAAAAAACCATCGATCCGGCTTATCGCTATTGGGGGCAGTGCGTTTGCTGCCCTGATGATCGCCATTGCCTTGATCCTGTATCCGACTGTGCCCCCGATGGGCGAAGGCAGCCGTTTTATGGTGCATCAACCTGCTGGCATAACGCCAGGACACCCCTTCGCCTTCCGGGATCCGGATCGATATGTGCTGATTATTTATGTCAATGGATCGACCGCGGAATCCAAGCCTGATCCGTGTAACACCAGCAGGCCGGGCATCAATATTCCAAAGACGGCGACGGATTTGGTGGGACAGCGGATTGGGGGGTATGAAATTCTGCTGTATGCTTTTTGCACCCCGACCAAGATTGGGGGGTTTAATCAGCCCGATGGCGATGGCGTGCCCAAGGTGATCCGCCGCGCTGATGAACTTCAGGCCTTGCTGGCCTATATTGCACGCATCGGGTTTCCGCCCGAACGCACCTTTGTCATGGGGCAATCGGCAGGGGGGTGGGCCGGTCTGCTGGTGCAACGACGGGATCAGACACCAGTCGCCGGTCTGGTCGCATTCGCCCCGGCATTCGCGGGGCATACCGGACGCCGCAAAGACGTCTGGCAGCAGGAGCGGGACCGCCAGGCCGCCTATATCGCCCAGGCATCCCGACTGAATGCGCTGGTATTTGGGTTCGAACAGGATCGGTTCGAGCCGCCCCAGGTGATGGGGTGGTTGCGCGCGATTCCGGGTGTCACCTATGTCACCCTATCTGGTCGATCCCTCTATGGCATGGATTGCGAGAACAAGGTTCCCCATGCAACGGTCTTTAAAGACTGTTTCCGGTATTTTCAGCAGCGTCGGATATTGGATTATCTGGCCGCGCAGCTACCCGCCGCAGTTCCGCAGATGTAGGTTCTTGATCTGAAATGCAGGATGTTTACGGCCAGGTCGCCAAAGGGGGCAGGGACATCAAAACCGCATCAGGATTGCCGCCTGTCATCAGGCCGAATCGCGTTCCGCGATCATAGACCAGATTGAATTCGGCATACAGGCCACGTTTTTCCAACTGCCAGGCGCGATCCGCATCCGTCCAGGGTTCACCCAAATGCCGGCGCACCAGGGCCGGATAGATATCCAGAAAACATTTTCCGACATCCTGTACGAAGGCAAAATCACCATCCCAGTTGCCGGAATCCAGGTAATCAAAGAAGATCCCGCCGACACCGCGCGCCTGATTCCGGTGCTTGATATAGAAATATTCGTCACACCATTCCTTGTATCGCGGGTAATTCGCACAGGAATGGGCATCGCATGTGGCTTTCAGGGCCGCATGAAAATCCGCTGTATCCTGTGGGATTTCGACCATGGGGTTCAAATCCGTGCCACCGCCGAACCAGTTTTTCGACGTGACAATCATGCGCGTATTCATATGGATCGCAGGCACTTTGGGGGAGCGCATATGCGCCACCAGGGAAATGCCGCCAGCCCAGAATTTCCCATTGCTTTCTAAAGCACCTGGGATTTCGGTGCGGAATTGTTCGGAAAAAGTGCCATGCACTTCAGAAATATTGACCCCCACCTTTTCAAAGACACGGCCGTTCCGCATCACGGACATGACACCACCGCCGCCCTGGGAGTCTGATTCATCAGGCCGTTGCCATGCCTTGCGTTCAAAGGTTTTCGCAGGCAGGTCGGCATGGGGCAGGTCAGAGGGCAATTCCGTTTCAATCTGTTCGAACGCGGCGCAGATTTGATCCCGAAGACTGCGGAACCAATCCGTTGCCTTGGTTTTCCGGCTCTCTAATGCCTCAGTCATGCGCAGCTCTCCCATTATGTCCTGATTTAAGCAGGGTGTTTTGTGTCAATATTACTTTACATACAATGTCGCGCCCTATTGGGGAAGTCCATCGGTTGCGCGCAAGGCTTCGGCCACCATCATGCCGGCAGACATTGCAACATTCAGGGATCTTGCCTCTGGTCGCATCGGAATGCGCAGGCGCGCACCAGCGGCATTATGAACATCTATGGGAACCCCGGCCCCTTCTGACCCAAACAGCAATATGTCGTTGGTGTGATATTCGAATTGGTAGGCTGATACCGCCCCTTTCGTCGTGGCCAGTACCAGGCGTTCCGGTCGGGCCGCACGAAAGGCATCCCAATTGGCGTGGCGTGTCAGATGGGCACTGGCAATATAGTCCATTCCCGCACGGCGCAGTTTAGCGTCCGTCCAGACAAAGCCACATGGCTCTATCACCTCCAACGGCACGCCGAAACAGGCGCATAGTCTTAAAATCGCCCCGGCATTCTGGGGAATATCGGGTTGGAACAAGGCGACGCGCAAGGGCATGGACTCTGGCACCTGGATAATGTGACGGGGCTCAATAGGGACTGCATTTGCCTGAGCCTGTCAATTGTGACCATGCGACACTTTCAATCCGGGAAACAATACAGTATACGAAGCCATGGCTGGGGGTTCGAGCCAGCAAAATCAAGGTGGATTTCCAATTTCGTGAAATCCTCTATGGTTAGTGTTGCGGCAGGTTGTCGCAAACAGGCTCGATATTCCTGGTGAAGGTTCTATGGTTGACACTGGGCGTCGAGGTTTTTTTTGACGCCCAAAGGCTCTTAAGGGTTTCGAGGGGAATCGAAATGGCGGAAGCAACGCAGCCGGATTCGGATCACGAAGAAGATTCGGGACGGCGGGACTTTTTGAATTATCTGGCCATCGGTGTTGGCGCAGTCGGTGCGGCATCCTTTGCCTGGCCGGTCATCAACAGCATGAACCCATCAAAAGATGTCTTGGCATTGGCCTCTATTGAGGTGGATCTGAGCCAGATTGATGTAGGCTCCGCTATCAAGGTTGTATGGCGCGGCAAGCCTGTGTTCATCCGCCACCGCACCGAAAAGGAAATTGAAGAAGCCAAAGATGTTGATATCAGCACGCTGATTGATCCGGAAACGGATGCGGAGCGTGTTAAAGAAGTGCAATGGCTGATTGTTGTCGGTGTCTGTACGCATCTGGGCTGTATTCCGCTTGGCACCGCTGATGGGGAGCCTCGCGGTGAATATGATGGCTGGTTCTGTCCTTGTCACGGGTCGCATTATGATTCGTCTGGCCGCATCCGCAAAGGGCCGGCGCCGAAGAATCTGGTGGTCCCGACATATACATTCCTCACCGATTCCACTGTGAAAATCGGGTAACGGAGGCTTCTGAAATGAGCAATCATCCCGCCCCTAATTTCAAGAACCCGGTGATCCGGTGGGTCGATTCCCGCCTTCCCGTGTTTTCTTATGTACATGCCGAATATGGCGTGTTCCCGATGCCGAAGAACCTGAACTATTTCTGGAATTTCGGTGCGCTTGCCATGGTCGTACTGATGGTGATGATCCTGACCGGGATCATGCTGGCCATGCAATACACGCCCAATGTCGACCTGGCCTTTAATTCCGTTGAACGCATTATGCGCGACGTGAATTCAGGCTGGCTGTTGCGCTATATCCACATGAATGGCGCGTCGATGTTCTTCATCGTCGTCTATATCCACATTTTCCGCGGTATGTATTACGGATCTTACAAGAATCCGCGGGAATTGCTCTGGATTTTGGGTGTTGTGATCCTGGTTCTGATGATGGCGACTGCCTTCATGGGCTATGTGCTTCCCTGGGGCCAGATGAGCTTCTGGGGTGCGACGGTGATCACCAACCTGTTTTCCGCCTTCCCGTTGATTGGGGAGTCGATTGTGCAGTGGTTGTGGGGCGGCTTCTCCGTCGACAATCCCACACTGAACCGCTTCTTTGCGCTGCACTATCTGCTGCCCTTTATCATCATCGCGGTGGTCGCGCTGCACGTTGTCGCGCTGCATATCGTGAAATCAAACAACCCGGATGGGGTTGAGGTGCGCGGTCCCCAGGATACGGTGCCTTTCCATCCGTACTTCACCGCCAAGGACTCGCTGGGCCTGGCAGTATTCCTGCTGGTCTTTGCCTTCTTTGTGTTCTTCGCACCAAACTATATGGGGCACCCCGATAACTATATCGAGGCGAACCCGCTGGTCACGCCGCCGCATATCGTGCCGGAATGGTACTTCCTGCCCTATTACGCCATCCTGCGGTCGTTTGTGGACGGGTGGTGGATCTATGAGATCTTCTTTGGCTGGTGGGCTGCCGCGAAACTGGCTGGTGTGTTGGCCATGTTTGGCTCGCTGATCATCGTCGCTGTTCTGCCTTGGTTGGATACTTCCAAGGTGCGCAGCTGCCGCTATCGGCCGATTTACAAATGGGCGGTGATCCTGTTCCTGATCGATTTCATCATTCTGGGCTGGGTCGGCGGTAAGCCGGCGGAAGAGCCCTATGTGACGATCGCTCAGGGCGCGACAATGTATTATTTCTTCCACTTCCTGATCCTCACCCCGTTGATCGGATGGATTGAACGCCCCAAGCCGCTGCCTGCCAGCATCTCTGAACCTGTTCTGAAAGCCGGAAGCGGTGCCCAGTTTGCAGGTGCCTCTGCCGCGAAGATGGAGAAGTCCTGATGCGTAAATTCGGATTATCACTTGCTGCCGCAGCGCTGTTGACACTGGGTGTCAGCGGCCAGGCATCGGCCGCAACCGGCGCACATCCGCCAACAACGGATTATAGCTTCACCGGCTTCTTCGGCTCTTTTGAACGGGCGGAATTGCAGCGGGGATTGCAAGTCTACAAGCAGGTCTGTGCCGCCTGTCACGGTATGGATTTGGTTCACTATCGTGATCTGGTGGATTTGGGATATTCCGAAGACCAGATCAAATCCTTTGCGGCGACTTTTCAGGTCACGGATGGGCCCAATGATGATGGCGACATGTTTGATCGTCCCGCAGAACCGTCAGATGCTTTCATCAGCCCGTTCGGCAACGAGAAAATTGCGGCAGCCAGCAATGGGGGCGTCGTGCCGCCAGATCTGTCGCTGATCGTGAAAAGCCGCGCCCAAGGTTATGGCGGCATTGGGCAGAACTTCCTGGCGATGCTGCAAATCAAAGGCTATGCCAGTGGCACGGATTATGTCTCTCACTTGGTTGGTTCTGGTTATGTAGAAGAGCCTACCTTGGAAGATAAAATGCTGTGCATGCCGCAAAATGCGGGTGAATCAGACGAGGCCTACAAAACCCGTCTCGAAGAGCATCAAGGCCCGCCTGGAACCTATTTCAACAAATGGTTCGCCGGGTGCTATCTCAAGATGCCCCAGCCGCTGTATGAAGACTCGATTGAATATGAAGACGGCACTCCCGCCACCAAGGAACAGATGGCCCATGATGTCGCCGTGTTCCTGACCTGGGCGTCAGAGCCGGCTTTCGAAACCCGCAAAGAAACCGGCATCAAAGTGCTGTTGTTCCTGGCGGTCTTCACGGGCCTGATGATTGCGGTGAAACGCAATGTCTGGCGGAATGTGAAACACTGAAATCGCGTTTCATCATGAATGATGGGAAAGCCCGCGCCATGGCGCGGGCTTTTCTTATTAGTGTGGTGCGCGGACATTTGGAATCACCAGGATCCCTTTATCGGCCTGTCGGCTAGGAGAGGGCGCGCAGGCGATGTGGTTCATCGTCAAGAGCTCTCGACGCCGTCCGACAGGTCGATAAAGGGACCAAAGGCGCTGTTTGCGGCGCTCCGGGCCGCGTCGCCTTCCGCTCGCGATGCCCCGCATCGCTTCGCGAAACGCTCCTAACCGAAGCACCGCAAACAGCGTCCTGGTCGTTCCCAAATAACCGCGCACCACACTAGGGCATGGATTACAGAACGCTGCGGCTTCTTAAGACCCTAAGCGTCGACAGGATTGCCAGCGAATCATCCATTGCGTCATGGGCTTTGCCGTCCGGTTCCAGGCCGACCAGCTTGGGTAATTGATTGGAATGGCTGGTCGCAAATTCAGGGCCTGCACGCCGCCCCAGAATCTCTGAAATCTCAGCAAAGCGTGCCCATTTCGGCGGTTTGACACCGTGCAGTTTGCAGTTCTCTGCCAGAACATCGGGGTCGCCCGAATAGGACAGGATGGCGCGGGCTCCCTCACAGAAATCCATGAACACATCCAAAGCTTCTTCAAAATCGAAGCCTTCGGTATCAATGGCATCCTGATCAATTCCCGTCAGGGCGATGATATAGTCTGATAGCTGGGGGTTTTTGACCGGCGTCACCAACATGACCAGACGCCCGACTTCCGTCAGTTTGGCATCGTCCTTCACCCGCACGGCGCCGATCTGTATGATTTCCCGTGCCTCCCAGGGTTCGGACCAGCCCCGCTCCAGGCTTCCCTCCCAGGCTGTGAATTCAAGGTCGAACAGGACGAACTCGCCCCCCTTTTTGTCGGGATGGAACGGGTCTTGCGGGTATGTCGTGGTATCGTTCATAGGTCCAATGCACGCATCAATCGGTTAACAGCTTCCGGCATCGCATCGATTGGTACTGCGGAAAATCCCAACAGTAGACCCCGGTCTGTGGTTTCGTCGGCATAGTAGGCGCTTAACGCCGATACAGCCACCCCCAGTTCGGCAGCGCGGCTCTGAATTTCACGGTCGCTGATACCGGGGGCAACATCGGGTGTGAACCGCGCCAGCAGATGCATTCCCGCCTCTGACGGGGCAATGATAATCCTGTCCCCCAAGCGGTCTTTCAGCATCGCATCCAGGGCGGCCCGGCGTTCCGCATACAGCCGCCGCATGCGCCGCAAATGGGCGGCGAAATGCCCTTCCTCGATAAAGGCGGCCAGGGCGGGCTGGGCGATGGTGGAGGGATGATCGTCCAGCGCGGCACGGGCCAACCGAAAGGGTTCCGCCAAATCGGCCGGCACCACCAGGTAGCCGATGCGCAAGGATGGAAACATGACCTTGGAGAAGGAGCCTGCATAAACAACGCGTCCATCACGATCCAGCCCCTGCAATGCAGAAAGCGGACGACCTGAATAGCGATATTCGCTGTCATAGTCGTCTTCCAGCACCCAGCCATCGGTGCGTTGCGCCCAGTCCAACAGCTTCAACCGCCGCGCCAGGGTCATGGTGACGCCTAACGGATATTGATGGGAGGGTGCGACACAGACAAGGCGCGCGCCTGGAACCTTGGCTTCGCCCGCATCGATATCGATGCCTTCCAGATCGACCGGTGCCGTCGCGGGCCGGATCCCCGCCCCCAGCAAGGCCCCGCGCACGCCTGGATAGCCAGGTTCTTCCATCAGGGCGACGTCGCCTTCATCCAACAGAACATGACAGGCCAGGCCGATTGCCTGTTGAACGCCAGCGACGATGATCACCTGTTCCGCCTCGCACCGCACCCCTCTGGCGGTTGCCAGATAATCCACAATGGCTTGGCGCAGGGGCAGATAGCCCGCAGGTTCCGCCTGGGCCAACAGGGCACGCGGTGGCCGTCGCCAGGCCTTGGTCATCAACCGGGACCAGACGTCGAACGGGAAGCTGTCCAGATCCGGCAGGCCGATGGCAAAGGCAGGTGTACCGCGATTGCTGCGCCCGCCGCGAAGCGCAGCCAGCCTCGCCCCCCGCTGGGACAGTCCCTGCCGGCGGGGCTTTCGCGCCCCTGGATTCTGATCCACCTTGCGCAGGGATAGCGCGTCTTCGGGCAGTTCGTCGGAAACGAAGGATCCAGCCCCAACCTTTCCCACCAGATACCCTTCGGCAAAAAGCTGGTCGAAGGCACCGGTCACTGTGTTTCGGGAAATCGCCAGTTCGCGCGATAAGGTCCGGCTGGACGGTAGGCGCGATCCGGCCTTCAGGCGCCCATCCAGGATCAGCGCCCGCATCTGGTCATAGAGCTGACGATGCATAGGCTCCGCCGCGTGACGGTCCAATGATAGGGGTAGGACGGTGCCATCTGAAACACGCCGCGCCATTGCCGGATGCCCGAATTGTTAAGTGGACCCATACAATCTTCCAATTCGGCCCTTACTCGCAAGCCATTTATCGATCATACAGGCGACAGTTTCGAAGTCTGATAAGGATTTACTCAATGACCGACCTGATCATCCGCCCGATCACCGCTGACGACTATAAGGGCTGGGACCCGCTGTATCTCGGCTACGCGGAATTTTACAAAGTCGCCAGCAGTGTGGAAAAGCGCCGCATCGTGTTTGATTGGATTCTGGACCCCAACCATGTTGTTGAGGGACTGGTGATAGAGCGGCAGGGTCGCCTGATCGGGCTGGCCCATTATCGCGAAATGCCAAGGCCTCTGCACGGCATGATGATGGGGTTCCTGGATGACCTTTTCATCGCTCCCGACGCACGGGGCGGGGGTGTCGGATTGATCATGTTTGAGCATCTGAAACAAATCTGTCGGGATCGGGGCTGGACAGTGATGCGGTGGCTGACCCAGGATCACAATTACCGTGCCCGGGCGCTGTATGATCAGATCGGCGCAAAGTCACTGATGAATCTGTATGAAATGACTGTTGAGTGAGGAAGACCCTAAATGACGGACAGTTCGGACGCTTTTATTCCAACGGATCGGTCCAGAATTCGCCGATCCCATGAAAAGGCGCGATATGACAAGGAAACCGTCTATGCCATCGTGGACGCAACGCCGCTGTGCCATGTCGGCTACAGCATTGACGGCCAGCCCTATGTGACACCGACGCTGCATTGGCGGGTGGGCGATGTTCTGTATTGGCACGGTTCATCCGCCAGCCGGATGTTGAAGCCAACGAAGAAAGGGCTTCCGGCCTGTGTGACAATCACCCATTTCGACGGGTTCGTGCTGGCCCGAACTTCGTTTGAACACACCGCCAATTTCCGCACCGCCATGCTGTACGGCACCGCCAAGGCGATGACGGACAGGGACGCGAAGGAAGAGGCCTTGCGGGTCATGATGGAGGGATTGTTTCCGGGTCGCTGGGCTGACTTGCGCGCCAGCACAGATCAGGAGTTGAAGGCGACAATCGTGGTTGAAATGCCAATCGACGATGCCGCCGCCAAGGTCCGAACCGGCCCACCGGACGATCCAGAGGAAGATTATGCAACAGAACGGGTCTGGGCAGGGGTTTTACCGCGCCAAGAAATCTGGGATGCGCCAGTAGATGATCCGCGATTATTGTCGGGAATATCTCTGCCGGATTATCTGAAATAAGTGCCAGTTAGAAATCAAAACAGCGTCCAGCTTTTTCCCAATCGCCATAGCGGGTGGGTTCCAGGCCTTTTGGGCCGCCGACTTCTTTTTCGACGTCGCCCTTGGCTTCGGCCTCTTTGCGCCAGCGTTCGCCCGCGGCCTCCGCCTTCAATTCGGCCAGGCGACGTTCGTCGACGCCTTTCAGGTCGTCCTGTGTGACGCCTTCTGGCAGGTCCACCGGGGCGGGTTTCTTTGCCGCCGATGGTTTTGAGGTTTTGAATAGGCCGGATAGTTTGCTCATACCCCCAGATATAGGCGAAAAACGGCGCAGGGCAAGGGGATTGCGGCCCCGCGACCTATCTTGATCTGACGCCACAACATCCCATCTTTAGAGGGTTTCCACACTTTGTAGGATAGGAAAAGACACCAATGAATACGATGCGCACGGCGCTGTTGATGGCCGCGATGACGGCCCTTCTGGGTGTGTGCGGCTATCTGATCGGCGGGCAGGGCGTGATGCTGTTCGCGCTGGCCTTTGCCGGGATCAGCAACATGATCGCCTTCTGGAACGCTGATAAGATCGTGCTGCGCATGCATAATGCGAAACAGGTCGATCAGCATTCTGCCCCCCAGCTCTATAATACGGTCGCGGAACTGGCACAGCGTGCGGACCTGCCCATGCCAAAGGTCTATATTATCGATACGGAACAACCCAATGCATTTGCGACCGGGCGCAATCCGGACAATGCGGCCGTTGCGGCAACCAGTGGTCTGATCCGCCTGCTGTCCCCCGAAGAACTGGCGGGCGTCATGGCCCACGAACTGGCCCATGTGAAGAATCGCGACACGCTGACCATGACGGTGACGGCAACCATCGCCGGTGCTGTTTCCGCCCTGGGCAGTATGGCCATGTTTGGCAGCCTGTTTGGCGGCAATCGCAACAGCCCGCTGGGTGGATTGGGTGCGCTGATCGTGATGTTGGTCGGGCCAATTGCAGCAGCCATGGTCCAGATGGCAATCTCCCGGACGCGCGAATATTCTGCGGACCGCATGGGGGGTGAAATCTGCGGCAACCCGCTTTGGCTGGCCTCAGCGCTTGGTAAATTACACACCGGCGCGGCGCGTATTGACAACGAGGCGGCGGAACGCAATCCGGCCACGGCACATATGTTTATCATCAATCCCTTGCATGCACGTCGCATGGATGGGCTGTTTACGACCCACCCCGCGACGGAAAACCGCATCGCCGCCCTGCAGGAATTGGCGCGGGAAATGGGTGTTGGCTCCCCATCCCAGCGCGCTTCCGCTCCCCGGGTTCAGCCGACGCGGAAATCCCGCATTCCCGTGACGGAAAAGCGCGGGCCCTGGGGTCGGTAAGAACAGCATAATGGTGCCGCCAGGCATGTCACTGTAAGCATCCATTTTGCTGAAAATCCCACATGGATGTCGCAAAGCAGGTGATTTTAGCCCCATCCAAGCTTGACCACCCGGATGGAGCGACCTACACATTCCCGCTAAGTTTTGTGGGGGAAGCCCTCTGTAATTTGCAAAAAAGGAGCACGCGGGTATGAAGGTCTTGGTGCCGGTCAAACGCGTCGTCGATTATAACGTCAAAATTCGTGTGAAAGCGGACCAGACGGGTGTCGAAACGGCGAATGTGAAAATGTCGATGAACCCGTTCGACGAGATTGCTGTCGAACAGGCTGTGCGAATGAAAGAAGCCGGTCAGGCTGATGAAATCATCGCTGTCTCCATCGGCCCGCAACAGAGCCAAGAGACAATTCGCACGGCGCTTGCCATGGGCGCAGATCGCGGCATCCTGGTTCAGCATGATGGCGAAGTGCAGCCGCTGGCCGTTGCCAAGCTGTTGAAGGCCATCGTGGATGCGGAAGGCCCGGGCATTGTGTTGTGCGGCAAGCAGGCGATTGATGATGACGCCAATCAGACCGCACAGATGCTCTCAGCCCTGTTGGGCTGGTCCCAGGCAACCTTCGTGTCCAAGCTGGAAATCGGCGATGGCGAAGCGACCGCGACCCGTGAAGTCGATGGCGGTCTGGAAACCATCAAGGTCAGACTTCCGACCGTCTGCTCGGTCGATCTGCGCTTGAACGAGCCGCGCTATGCCTCGCTGCCCAATATCATGAAGGCGAAGAAAAAGCCGATCGACATGAAGACCCCAGCGGATTTCGGTGTCGACCCGACCCCGCGTCTGACCACGGTCAAAGTTGTCGAACCGCCCCCGCGCCAGGCTGGTGTGAAGGTTGCTGATGTGGCCGAACTGGTCTCGAAGCTGCGCAACGAAGCAAAAGTCATCAGCTAACCCGCACCTTAAGGAGAATGAAGATGAGCAATCTGGTCATCGCCGAACATGATGGTGCGGAAATCAAACCGCATACCTTAAACACCATTGCTGCGGCCAAGGCTGCGGGCGGGGACATTCATGTCGCCGTGATCGGGTCAGGCTGTCAGGCCGCTGCCGATGCCGCTGCAAAGATTGCAGGCGTTACCAAGGTCCTGTTGGTTGACAGCGCCGAATATGAAAACCAGATGGCCGAAGCGGTTGCCCCGGCGATTGTGAAATTGGCCGATGGGTACAGCGCGGTTTTCGCCCCGGCCAATACGTTCGGTAAAAATGTGATGCCCCGCGTTGCTGCCCTGATGGACATTCAGCAATTGTCCGAAGTTTCGGCAGTCCTGGGTGATAAGACTTTTGAACGCCCGATTTATGCCGGGAATGCCATCGCAACGGTCAAATCTGCGGAAGCGACCGATATCATAACCGTCCGCATGACATCGTTTGAACCAGTAGAAGCAGAAGGCGGGTCCGCCAGCATCGAAACTGTGTCGGGCACCGGTGCACAGGATCTGTCCAGCTTCGTCGGTCAGTCCGTGGTCAGCAGCGACCGTCCTGAACTGACCTCTGCCAAGATTGTTATCTCTGGCGGGCGCGGCATGCAGAATGGCGAAAACTTCGGTATGCTGGAAAAGGTCGCAGACAAGCTGGGGGCCGCTGTTGGTGCGTCCCGTGCCGCTGTTGATGCGGGCTTTGTGCCAAACGATTATCAGGTCGGTCAGACCGGTAAGGTCGTGGCACCGGACCTGTATATCGCCGTTGGTATCTCTGGTGCCATCCAGCATCTGGCGGGTATGAAGGATTCCAAAGTGATCGTTGCGATCAACAAGGATGACGAAGCCCCGATCTTCCAGGTTGCCGATTATGGCTTGGTCGCGGACCTGTTCGACGCCGTGCCTGCCCTGGAAAAAGAACTCGGTTAAGCCCTGTTCACTATGGTGCAAAGCGCCCCTTGCAGACCCTCTGCAGGGGGCGTTTTCTTTGGCGTGCTTGACAATTTTCACCTTGAAACGCTACAGCAACGGCGCATTTACCCTAATGTGCAATCAGATCAGAAGGCTTGTCCCATGCATCGCATCGTCAAACACTGCCACGGCGTCGCAGAAACGCTGGCGTTGGGGCGGGCGCTTGGTCAGGTTGTTCCGGCGGGTACGGTAATGTGTCTGCAGGGGGAAATGGGTGCGGGTAAGACTCATTTCGTCAAGGGGCTGGCCGAAGGACTGGGGGTGGCGGAACAGGACCATGTGATCAGCCCGACCTATGATCTGGTGCATGAACATGGTGATCCGTGTCGACTGGTGCATATCGATTTATATCGCATTGCGGTTCCCGGTGCAGAAGATGTCGAATGGTTGCTGGGATATCTGAACGAAGCTGAAACGATAAAGGCCATCGAATGGCCAGAGCGGATTTCCGATGTCATGCCGCAAGATGCCCTAACCATTGCCATCGCCTTTGGTTCCGGTGAAGAGGACCGCATCATCACCCTCAGTGCGGCCCAGCCGTTCGCCTTTGATCTGTAAAAGTGTCTGAATTCTTATGCGAAAAATTCTAATCTCTGCCATTTCGTCCCGCGTCTATGTTGCCGCCATCCAGGATCAACAGGTCGTCTTTCTGGAGGCGGAAAACGCCGCCCGCACGACATCCAGCTTTATGGCAAGGCATACCGCCCGTGCATTACATGTCATGGGAGGTGTGGATGCGCTGGGGGTTCTGGTAGGGCCGGGATCCTGGACCGGGGCACGCATCACCATTGCGACGGCAAAGGGACTGGCCCTGGCAACCCAGTGTCCGGTGACGATGATTCCGACCCATGATCTGGTTTGGGCCGGTCGTGATCCGGGGGCATCGGGCCGGGTGGTGATCTGGGCGGCTGAGCGCGAACCCTGGCATGCCACCTATCGGAATGGTGCGCGTATTGCCGCAGTCGAGCCGATTGAGATTGGCAGTTGGACCTTGCAGCAGGTAACTGAAGGCAAGTTTGATCGCAAAACCCATGTGCTTTTTGATGTGGGGCGGGACGCACCCCTGTTGGACGAACCATTCCAGGCAGACTTGATGCTGCGGGCCTTTGATATCGCGACGACGGCGGATGGCGCGGTTGGCGCGGACGGATTGAAAACACCCTTCATGCCATCCTATCCCCCGAAACAATAAGGCGGTGAGGGAATAGTTTCATGAGCCATGTATCCACCAAGTCGCAACCGATCATCCTGGGCGTAGAGACCGCCTGTGATGATTGCGCCATTGCAATAGCGCGTGGGCCGGAAATCGTTACGCATAAGGTCGTGACCGAAAGCCTGATGCATCAGAAATATGGCGGCATCGTGCCGGAATTGGCGGCGCGTCAACAATTGGCCTTCATCGACCGACTGTATCTGGAAGTGCTGGAAGAGGCGGGGGTCGCGCCGGACGATATCGACTATGTCGCCGTGAATAACAAGCATGGGCTGATCCGCTCTGTTTCTGTCGGTGTCGCCTTCGCCAATGGGGTGGCGGCTGGACTGGGGAAACCCCTGATTTCCGTCCATCATGTCGAGGCGCATTTGATGTCGCCGGAAATCGGCAGCGATACACTGATAGAGCCCAGCCTGTGCCTGGCGGTCGCGGGGGGCCATAACCTGTTGGTTGATATCGAAGCGTTTGGAAAATATCGCATCATCGGGCGCACGGTGGATGATTGTGCGGGGGAGGCGTTTGACAAGGTTGCCATTGAATTGGGACTGGGGTTTCCGGGCGGCCCTCTCATTGATGCCCTGAGCAAGACCGGCAGGCGCGACGCCTTCGCCTTTCCCAGACCGATGATCCATGAAAAAGGCCTGAATTTCAGCTTTAGCGGTCTGAAAACGGCAGTGCGCTTTATGGTCCAGAAAATGAAACCGGAAGAGGTAAAAGCCCAACAGGCAGACCTTGCCGCCAGCTTTCAGGGCGCTATTGTTGATGTTCTGGTGGCGAAATCCCGTCAGGCCCTGATTGAAACGGGCCGCAAGCGGTTAACCGCCGCTGGCGGTGTTGCAGCGAATTCTGAATTGCGTGATGCCCTGGCGGAAATGTGCGCGGATATCGGCGTCAGCTTTGTGCCCGCCCCGCGAACCTATTGCGGGGATAACGCAGCCATGGTTGCCTATGCGGCGGGGCTGTTGCTGCGGGCGGATCGGGCAGAGACAGGGTATTGGGATGCAACGCCCAGCGCCGTATTGGGCGAGTATCGGGAGCGATATTAACCATGGGTGTCGTCTGGTTGAATGAGCTATCCATCACGGATGCAGTTGAAAGCAGCGTTGACGCCCTGTCTGCGGGAAAGATCCTGCTGTATCCAACAGACACGACCTTTGCCCTGGGCGTTGATGCCCTGAACCCCGCAGCAATCGATGCTTTATTCGCCGCAAAACGTCGATCACAGGCAAAATCCCTTTCGGTCTGTTTCGCCTCTGCGGATCACGCGCTTCTGGAAGTTGAGGCATCTCCTTTGGTGTCTCGGCTGGCGGAGACTCTATTGCCGGGACCCGTGACCCTATTGGCACGGCGCAAGGGGAACAGATATTTATCACTGGCGCCAACATCGGACCTTTTGGGATTCCGGGTGCCGGATCATCCCTTTTGTCTGGCGTTGGCGGCTGCGTTTGAACGTCCGTTTACGGCGACCAGTGCAAATCTAAGTGGCGGATCAGAGGCTGTTACGGGAGAGGCTGCGCTGGCCTTGGCGGCGGAAATCGGTCCGGACCTGTTGTTTAGCGTATTGGAGGAAAAGACCCGATACGCTATGCCCAGCACGATCATTGATGCCAGCGGATCAGAAGCCAAAGTGCTGCGTCCTGGGCCAATCTCGGAAGCAGAGGTCCTGGCAGTATGAGCAAGTCCGCCGTTGTCATTGGCGGCGGCCCAGCCGGTTTAATGGCCGCCGAAATACTTCTGAACAACGGTATTGGCGTGGATCTGTATGACGCGATGCCGTCCCTGGGTCGAAAATTCCTGATGGCGGGAAAAAGCGGCCTGAACCTGACGCACAGTGAATCGATGCCTCAATTCTTAGGGCGGCTTGGCGATAAAGCGGCTGTTCTGACTCCGGCCCTGACGGCCTTTGACAATCAGGCCTTGCGGGATTGGGCGCAGGGTTTGGGGGTGGAAACCTTCGTGGGATCGTCCGGTCGTGTATTTCCGAAGGAAATGAAAGCCGCGCCATTGCTGCGCGCCTGGCTGTCGCGCCTGCGGGCTGCGGGCTTGAAAACCCATACACGGCATCGCTGGTTGGGGTGGACAGCAACAGGCGCATTGAGGTTTCAATCACCTGACGGGTATATCACTAAGGAATCACAGGCCGTCATTCTGGCGCTGGGTGGGGCCAGTTGGCCGCAATTGGGCAGCGATGGGGCCTGGCGCCCCTGGTTGGTGGAAATGGGAATCGAAGTTGCGCCCTTCCGGCCGTCAAACTCTGGCTTTGATGTTCGATGGAGCGAGCATTTCAGAAACCGTTTTGCAGGAGAGCCGGTTAAACCCGTTATTTTATCTGCGGGGGAGATCACGCGATCGGGCGAATTTGTCGTGACCGAAACCGGGGTGGAAGGCAGCGGAATTTATGCAGTCTCAGCCCCTCTGCGCGATGAAATCGCAGCAACCGGTGGCGCGGTCCTGACCCTGGATTTGACACCGGATCGCAGCGTGCAACGCTTGGCCGCTGATTTGGGGCGCAGCACCGGCAGTGGTTCTTTTGCTAATCATCTGCGCAAGGCGACAGGTTTGACCGGTGTGAAGGCCGGCCTGCTGCGGGAATGCGTGCCCGCGGATATGTTCAAGCATCCGGCTATGCTGGCCAGTTGGATCAAGGCTTTACCCCTACCGATCCAAACTCCGCGCCCCTTGGCAGAGGCGATCAGCACAGCGGGGGGGCTTTCATTTGATGCACTGACCGGGCAAAGCCAGATCACAGCGCTGCCCGGCGTATTTGTTACAGGCGAAATGCTGGACTGGGAAGCCCCAACCGGCGGTTATCTGCTAACGACCTGCATGGCCCACGGCCGCGCGGCGGGCGAAGAAGTGGTCAAGTATTTAAAGGGTTGAAGACTGCTTTAGATTAAGAGTTCGCCTCAACATACGCCTTAAAGGCATCGCGATCCGTCACCCTGCGCGGTCGTTTCAAAAACGCCAGAACTTCATCGACCTCGTCCTGGGTTCCACAAAATTTGGCATCAATAATACTGTCAAAAGGCATCCGGTCGGCGGCTCTTGGACCCATATTTGCACCTACCCGCGCGACAATGCAGGGCAAAGCACCTAGCTTGTAAAATGCATACCATCCCCCATTTGGGGCACCCATGTAACCGAATTTATGGCGGTCCACCAATTCGGTGTGGCTAAGATTTTTGGATATTGCCCATCGCAGGAATTCGTCCTCGTCGTAAATGGTTAAGGCTGATTGCTCTGAGAAGAAGACGTAGTATCCACCAAGATACTGACCAAAGAAACTGCCGCTTCTTGACATTAACAGCCGCTCTTGCGGGTGCTGATTGTCTCTCATTGTTTGTGTGTATTGGGTCGTATTGTGAATAATCGGGGCGGGCAGCCAAATGATTGCCTCTGCTAGAGTTTTTTCTCGCACGGGGGCTAATTTTATAGGGGTGCCGCTGGCATCCCTATCATCTGATTGGCAGGCGACGAGCGTGAAGATGGCAAAGGATACAATGACGGCTTTCAGCATGGAAAAATTCCTACAGTAGATTTAAAATCCTTGATTGTATTTTCAGTGCGTTTTTTCGTGTTAGGCAAGATTAAAATGTATCCATTCGGAAGTTTGAAAGGGGTGTTCGCTCATGATCTTTCTGTGACATCCCAATTTAATGTTGCGCTGCACAATAGGGGTGCGTTTAAACTGACCCATCCGTTAAGGTTTGGGGGCAGTGCAATGGGTGGTATCTTACAGGGAAAGAAGGGGCTGGTGGTCGGGATCGCGAATGATCAATCCATCGCCTATGGCTGTGCCCAGGCGTTTCGCGCTGAAGGGGCGGAATTGGCGCTGACCTATGTGAATGAAAAGGCGAAACCCTATGTCACACCGTTAGGGGAGCGGTTAGGGGCAGAGATTTTTGAGCCCTGTGACGTTCGGGAATCCGGCCAGGTAGAAGCCTTGTTCGACAGTATCGGAAAGCACTGGGGAAAGCTGGATTTCCTGCTGCATTCTGTTGCTTTTGCCCCGCGCGATGACCTGCATGGCCGCGTCATTGATTGCTCTCAGGAAGGGTTCGATATGGCGATGAATGTGTCCTGTCATTCTTTTCTGCGCATGGCCCGTCATGCTGAACCCCTGATGGCGGAGGGCGGCGTTCTGATGACGATGAGCTATTATGGCGCAGAGAAAGTCGTCGATCGCTATAATCTGATGGGGCCAGTGAAGGCAGCCCTGGAAGCCAGTGTGCGCTATATGGCGACAGAATTGGGGCCACAGGGCATTCGGGTTTATGCGCTGTCTCCGGGGCCGGTGCCGACACGGGCTGCGTCCGGGATCGACCGGTTCGATGAATTGATGGAAGCCGCAGCAGCGCGGGCGCCCCGCCACGCGCTGGTTACCATTGATCAGGTGGGCGCATTAGCGGCCTTTCTGGCGTCTGATAAGGCGACGGGTATGACCGGCAATGTTGTGTATGTTGACAACGGATACAACATTCGCGGTTGAAGCCTCCATGTTTCAGGCCCAAAGTAGTGTCGGATCAGGCGTTTCGGGCATCTTGGCTTGATCATCGGGGGCGGTTTGGGGTATCGCAAAGAACGACACCGCTTCCAGCATTGCGCTTCATGCATTTTATGCCATTCCTTCTGAAGCCCTCTTTCTGGGAAGCAATCTTTACCCTTGCTGGAAAGAGACACTTGATTTCAGACCCCCGCGATAATGACCTGGATGTCACGAACCGAACCTGGTTGTTCTGTATTGCTGGGGTGTGTCTGGGGGCGGCCGTGCCTGCCTTGATCCTCGGTAAGGCCGCAATGGCACCTTTGTTCGGCTTTGGTGTTCTGTGCGCAGGAATCGGGCTGATCCGTTCCTCAGAACGGGGGGCGGACCGCGCCCGGATATGGGCAGGTTTAACGACACCATTAGCCTGGGCGGCGTATGTTTTCATCGGATGCCTTTTGTTGAGTGCGGCTCTGTCCGAACATTCTGGAAAAGCGCTTGCGATACCCGTGCGGGTTGCGTTGACACTGGGGGCCGGATATTTGTGTTTCCAGCTGTTTCTGCGGTCGCCTTTAGCCTTGGCCCTTGCCTGCAAGACTGTTGTTGCCACCGGTATTATCGCCTTGTCGATTGTCGTCTTCAGTCAGTATCTACCCAATGCCAGTGATGCTTTGCGCGGATATCTGGGTCTATCGACCCCCTTTGATGCTCCCAGGGCCTATAAGATGTTCGCATCCGCCACGATCTGTCTGTTGCCAATAATGATTTGGGGCGGGCGACGGCTGGGATCAGTTTGGATGGGACTTGGCCTGGCGGCGCTTCCGCTGACTGCGCTGGTAATCTATGGAAATGGCGAAGAGACCAGCCAATCGGCGATATCGGGCGTCCTGGGCGGCAGTCTGTTGCTGGTGCTGGTTCTTATCGGTCTGCGGTTACAATCAGGACAGCGCCGTGCGTTGATTGCGGGGGTGGTTCTTCTGGCGATGGCGGTTGGGGCCTATATTCTAACCCATGTTCCGTCGCCGCCGGTGGTGGAACATCAAACCCCCGGCCTGCCCTTGCCAGATTGGCATCGACAGGTCATTTGGGGGTTCACATTGGATATCTTTCTGAATAACCCCCTCCTTGGCGTTGGCCCCAATACGGTCAATATGGTGCCCGGTGCCAGTGAGATTGTGCCAGGCTTGAATCAGGAATACATCCCGGCCCATCCGCACAATTTCGTCCTGGAAATCGCGTCTGAAAGTGGCATTGTTGGTTTGTCGGCACTGGTCACCGTTTTGGTCATTCTGTTGAAAATGCTGTTCCAGATCGCAGCCAGCGGCAGTTCGGTCGCCAATAGGTCCCACCCGGCCGCTTATGCCGGTATATTCCTTATGGGAGCATTCTGGACCAGCTCTCTTTCGAATTTCTCCATCTGGTCGGCCTGGTGGTTGGCCAGTTTTGTGCTGTTGATCAGCCTTCCGCTGGCCGCTGCCCGGTCCCGTGATTGATGATCCAATCTGACACGTCCATTCCGGGCATGTCCAATATCCACTATTGAAGTGTCCATTTTGGGGCTAACGGCTTGGGCCATCCCGCTCGTTTGATGGCGACTGCCAAGGGTGCATCGATCTTAAATGCGATATTGGGGAGAGAGACAAATATGCGTCCCGCGCTGAAAGTTCTGGATGGTCAAAACTATGATGTCGTCGTCATAGGGGCTGGCGCGGTCGGGTGTTCTTCGGCGCAGCATTTGGCGGCACTTGGCTACAAGGTTCTGTTGCTGGACAAAAGCGACATTGCCAGCGGCACATCCAGCCGGTCCAGCCGATTGCTGTATTGCGGGCTTGCCTATTTTTCCCCGGATTTCCCATTGTGGCAGTATATCCTGCACCCGCGCGAGCTGTTTCAGCGGGTTAAGACCGCGCGGCTGGCGATGCGATGCCGCACCGAACTGGTGAAAACCATGCCGGAAAGACTGCGGCATGCCACATTCTTCTTTCCAGTGTTTCGCGGGGGGGCGTTTCCGGGATGGAAGGTTGATCTGGGATATCGCGCTCTTGGCCTGTTTGGCAGTCGTGACGCCCCGCTGGCCTATCGCCGTTTATCGGCGGAAAAGGCGGCTGAAGAATTTCCGATGATCGATTATATGGACCGCTCCCGCCTGACCTCTACGGCGGTATTTCGAGAATATTCCTATTTCTGGCCGGAACGCATTCTATCGGATACCGCGTTGGATGCGGAACGCCTGGGTGCGACGCTGCGCACCTATTGTGCGGTTAAGAATTTACGGCATGACAAGGATACGGGTTGGACCCTGGATCTGGAGGAATCCGCACCGGGGGAAAGCGGCACGGCCCAGGTCCAATGCCAGATGGTGATCAACGCTGCCGGTCCATGGATTGATCGAATAATCGGGCGGGTCAGCAATCAGGCGCGCCGACGCCTGACGGGCCTAAAGGGCGTCAACCTGTTGGTGCGTCTGCCGGATGTCTTCAAAGGGCATGGTCTTGAGACGATCAGTTCCCTGAAGCATCCATTCTATATGTTCCCATGGGGTGATCATCACTATTTTGGTCCGACGGATACGGTGTTTGAGGATGATCCCGATACCGTGCGCGTTAAACCGGATGAGGTGGCGTATCTTCTGGGAGAAGCAAACAGATTGTTCCCCAGCCTTAACCTGACGGAAAAGGACGTTGTCTATCGCTGGTCCGGGGTGCGCCCACGTACCAATTCAGGCAATCTTTCCGGGTCTAAGGCCTTGACGGTCCATGATCTGGCAGAGGATGGCTTGCCCAATATGCTGGCAGTAACAGGCACCCCGATTATGGTCCATCGTCATGCGGGTAGAGAAATCGCCAAACGCGTGAAGAAGCGGCTGCGCCCGACAGGTGCCCCTCAGGCGTTGAGCTATACTGCACGGCTTATGCCCGCAGAGATTCGAACCGAGTCCGGGGTGTCGGAAGCCGAGATTCTGCATGCTGTTCGCACCGAACATGTCGTGACCTTGACGGATTTGATCATGCGGCGGCTGCCTACCGGGTGGGAGCCTGATATGGGGCTTGAT
The DNA here is from genome assembly GCF_048892525.1 of Hwanghaeella sp. LZ110. NCBI lineage: Bacteria > Pseudomonadati > Pseudomonadota > Alphaproteobacteria > Rhodospirillales > Aestuariispiraceae > Hwanghaeella > Hwanghaeella sp. LZ110. The sequence goes on from NZ_JBLZHT010000009.1 coordinate 117,638, forward strand.
GAGGCAGAGCGTATCTGTGCCATTGCCGCCCCTGAACTGAATTGGAGCCCTGCGCGGCAAAAGCAGGAATGCGAAGCTTATCGTGCCCAATGCCTGGATAATTTTGAGCCCCGACAATCGGGGGACTGATGCGCCTGAATAGGGGTGCGCCTTGGGTGTTTTTAAAAAGATCGTTGGATTATGAAGTTAGATTTTATCGATGCCGCCGCAATTCACAATCTGCTGGATTGGCCTTACCTGATCGAATCAATGCGTCAGGCCCATCGGGAGGCCCCGCCAATGATCGGTCGTTTGGCATTGGAAAGCCCCCATCCTGATCGTCAGTCAGACGTGTTGATCGCCGCCCCGGCCTGGATTCCCGGTCAGGACCTGGGCTGTAAGCTGATCACATCCTTTCCGGAAAACAGTGTCCGGCATGGTGTGCCGACAGTTAACTCCATCTATGCCGTGTTTGATCCACAGACGGGCCAACCCCGCGCCATTCTGGATGGCGAGGCAATGATTTTCCGCAAAACAGCCGCAACGTCCGCCCTGGCGGCGAATTATCTGGCTTCCCCTAACGCAAAATACATGATGATGGTCGGTGCAGGGGCCCTGGCCCCGTTTGTCATTCAGGCCATGCGCACGGTGCGGCCAGGGCTGGAAGAGGTGCGTATTTGGAATCGCTCCCCTGAAAAAGCACAGCGCCTGGCGCAGCGCATGGACAGCCCGCAATGTAAAATCACAGCGGTGCAGGATCGAGAGACTGGCTTTGGGTGGGCAGATATTGTTGTCGCTGCAACCATGTCTGAAACGCCGATAATCTCTGGTGCCGCCGTTCGGAATGGCGCGCATGTCAATTTGATCGGCGCATTCACAGCCGCTATGCGGGAAGGCGATGATGCGCTGTTAACCCGTGCTGATTTGTATATCGATCACCGTGCACGGGCGGCGCAAAATGGTGAATTCAAAACGGCGCTGGAAAGCGGGTTGATATCGCAAGATGATTTGTTGGGTGACCTGTTTGATATTGTTAAACTAGCGCCATCAACCGCCGGATATGGATGTCTGGCGAACCTGGATGGCGTTACCCTGTTTAAGAATGCCGGGGCATCGCATCTGGATCTATTCACGGCCCGCGCGCTGATGGCACGATATGCCTGAATGAAATTTTTGCTGTCAAATCAGACGAATTGGGTCCATCTGTTGCTGATGGGGATGAAGGTCCTGCAGCGGCGTGAAGGTTGTGTTTAGCCCTTTGATATCTGCTTTGGTCCGGTCATGGCTGGGTGTGGAGCCAAAGGTTTCACGATAGCGGCGCAGAAAATGAGAATAAGATCCAAAGCCACATCGTGTTGAAATTGTAGCTAAATCAATTCTGGTCGCCTTGATCAGCTTGCGGGCGCGGGCCAGGCGGATCAGGCGATAATGTTCCGCCGCTGTACAGTGCATCGACTGCAGAAAAATCCGATCCAATTGCCGCCGGGACAGGCTCACCTTCTTTGCGATATCTTCCACCTGCAGAGGGGGATCCAAATGCTGTTCCATTATCTTGCAGCAATTCCGCACCGCCAAAGGCAGGCCGCTATGGCTTGACGTAAACATATCGTCCAGGAATGTCGCACTTTCACGGCGATAGGGGTGGATCAGCATATTGGCGACGCGGGCCTCAACATCCGGTCCTAATTGTTCCCGAATAAGGGCCAGCATCATGTCCAGACAGGCGGTTCCCCCGGCGGCGGTCATGCGGGTCGGACTGAAGGTGAAGACCTGGCGGATGAAACTGACATCAGGAAACAGCTGGGCAAAAAGCGGGAGATTGTTGAAATGCGCCGTGACGGAATGGCCATTCAGAACGCCGGCGCGGGCCAGATGATAAACCCCACTTTCGATTGACCCCAGGCGCATACCATGTCGGTCAAAACGACGGATCAGATGTTGCGTGCTGTCGCGGAAATACTGGTCATGGTGAAAGCTACAGCACACCACCAGGCTGTCGGCGTCGTGCTGTGTTGCGACATGACCGTGGGTTGCCACAACCGGCATGCCCCCTGAAGAAAGCACGGTTTCCTGATCATCATGAACGATACGAACGTCGAATTTCGGTTCGGTGAACAGGGAATTGGCAACCCGCAAGGCCTCAATCGCATTTGTGAACCCCAAAAGCTGGAATTCTGGAAACAGCAGAAAGGCGATTTTGTACAAGCCGGTCTCCCTAAAGGTTGATTTCCTGAAACAGGCAGTCGCTTAAGGCGGCATGGTCCAGTTCCACGCCATAACCCGGCGCGTCGCTGACGGGCATTGTGCCATTTGTGACCGTGGCTTCCACAGGATTTTTAAGGACTTGGCGGTATCCGTCAATGCGGTCCCAATAGGGGAAGTGTTCCTGGAAGTAAAAGTTCGGAATGGAGGCGCTGAAATGCATGCCGATTGCAGTGGACAGCGGGCTTGCGCAGATATGGGGTTGCACCTTCAGGCTATAGGCTTCCCCCATGGCAGCGATTTTACGGGCTTCCAGAATGCCGCCTGTATTGCCGATATCGGGCTGCAGAATGTCAACACACCGGCTTTCCAGCAGATTTCGGAATCCGTAGCGGGTGTACAGTCTTTCCCCAACTGCCAGGCGCTGGGGAATGGCATCGGCAATCTTCCGTAAGGTCTGAATGTCCCCTGGCTCGCAGGGTTCTTCGACGAATGACAGGCCGTAGCGATCTGCCTCCCGGCAGAAGCGGATCGTGTCATCCGGTGCCAGGGCAGATGCCAGATCGACCATGATTTCCACATCATCGCCGACGGCGGATCGCACGGCGGCCAAATTCTTAAGGGCGCGTGGCACGATATCGGGGGCATCGGTCCCGCGCCGAACCGGATGTTTTAGCCGACCGGTCGGCAAGATGGTAACAAAGGGATAGAATTTGATCGCGTTGTACCCATCCCGAACCGTGGCTTCGGCCATTCCAGGTAGGTCATCATCACTTTTCGCGCCAAAATACCAGCCATTGGAATAACAGCGCAGCATATCGCGAACACGCCCGCCCAACAGCTCATAGACTGGCACATTCAGCGCCCGCGCCTTGATGTCTATAAGCGCCTGTTCCACAGCGCTTAGACCTGCGAAAAAGAACGGACCGCCGCCTTTTGCCCAGAAGCTGGTATCGTAAATTTCTGTCCAGATGCGCTCTGTCGGCATTGGGTCAATGCCGCCTGACAGGTGTTTCTGGACCATTTCCTGGATCATTGGGGCCGCTGTGGCGCTTCCTAGGCCATAGGCAACGCCTGCCTCACCCAATCCGGTGATGCCGGAATCTGTTGTCAGTTCCAATAGAACCGGGCTCAGCCCACCACTGTTGAATTGCCAGATACGCGCTTTTGTCAGTTTCATTCTTTTACCTTCAATGGTTGGCCTGTTGGCATCAGATAGCCCGGCTGATCCGGTTCGCTTCCAGGATTGCGGCATAGATATCCCGCGATGATACGGCGTCCCCGATGCGAAACAAATCAAACCCCGCCGCGTCGTTTTGGGAATTTGGCATTCGGACAGCGGCAAGGTCTTCCGGGTCATGCACCCCGGAATTTCTGGATTCGTCGCGCAAATCCTGGAATACGGAATCAACCGGGATGGTGCCATGGTCCAGGATAAGGCGATCACATTCTATGACACTTTCAGCCTCTGTCAGCTCATTCTGGAAAGTCGCTGCAATGCGATTACCGCGCTTTTCCGTTGCGATCAGCCGCTGATCGGGAATGATTTTCACACCGGCGGTATACAGGCTTTTCATGATATGGGGGCGTTCCAGATAGCTCATCTCTTTGCCCAATTGCTCGTCGGGGGTCACGACCGTCAACCGTTGTCCTGATTCAGCCAGCATTTCCGCGACGCTGGCCCCGGTAATGGTGCCCAGGGCATCATATAACAGGATATCGCCTGATCCCTCTCGTGTATCTTCCAACAGGTCCCAGACGGTTTCAGGCGGTACGCCCGCTTTGACAGCATCTTCCATGGCATCTGGTATGCCGCCTGTGGCCACAATCACGACATCAGGATCCGTTGCGCGGATATCTTCGGCTTCTGCGAAGGTGTTGTAGTGAATTTCAACGCCCAGCTTTTCCAATTCCGAAACGCGCCAGTCGATGATGCCGATCAGGTCGCGACGGCGCGGTGCGCGTGTCGCCAACAGTAATTGTCCCCCCGCCTTCGGGCCTGCTTCGAACACTGTCACCCTATGACCCCGTGCGGCTGCGACGCGGGCGGCTTCCAGGCCGCCTGGGCCTGCGCCGATTACGGTCACGCGACGGGGCGTTTCCGTTGGCGTCAGGTCGATTGGCATGATGGTTTCATTGCCAATAGAGGGATTGTGGATGCACCGCCGATGCCAGGAGCAATAGGTTGCCCCGACGCAGGGCCGAATGCGGTCTTCCTGCCCTGCAGCCAGTTTTTTGCCAATCTGGGGGTCGGCGATATGGGCCCGGGTCATGCCAACCATATCCAGCAACCCGTCTGTGATGGCATAGCGGGCGGTTGCCATGTCGTTGATCCGCGCGGCATGGAAGATTGGCTTGGACAGCATGCCCTTCATCGCGGCCACATGGCGCAATTGCGGGGCCAGTCCGACATGCATGCCCGGCATATAGTTTGCCAGTCCCAAATGCGTATCAATCCGCCCGAAGGTCAGGTTAAAGAAGTCCACCAATCCACTGCGGTCATATAATTGCGCAATTTCAGCGTAATCGGCAGATGTCATTCCCTCTTCCCGACCTTCACCGACGGCCATGCGCAGGCCGACGGGATAATCATCGCCAACCTGTCGGCGTACTTCTTCCAGGGCCATAATGCCAAAGCGGCATCGGTTCTCCAGCGATCCGCCGAACTCATCTTCCCGCTTGTTGATTTCTGGCGACCAGAATTGGCCGATCAGATGGTTGTGCACATGTAGCTCCAGACCATCCAGCCCGCCCTCTTTACAGCGTCGGGCGGCCTGACCAAAGTCATGGACCACGCGCTGGATATCCGCATGGTCCATCGCGCGGGTGAAGCCCCGGTGGGACGGTTCGCGAAAGCGGGACGGGGCGATTGTTGGCAGCCAGCGATCGGCGCGCCAGTGGCTGCGCCCCCCCAGATGCGTCAATTGACACATGACTGCTGCGCCGTGCCTGTGGACCCGCGTGGCCATACCCTCCAAGAATGGAATGACCTCATCCGTGCCCAGATTCAACTGGTTAAAAACCGATCCAGAATCCGGCGATACGTTGGAAGATCCGCCAAACATCGTCAACCCGATACCGCCGCGGGCCTTTTCTTCGTGATAGGCCTGATAAGCATCGGCGGGCATGCCGTCCTTGCCATACCCGATTGCGTGGCTGGTGCTCATGATGCGATTGCGAAAAACAAGCTGCTTTAACTGAAAGGGCTGCAGCAGCGGATCCTGATTGGCGTCCAAGGAACGTCTCCATGGCTGAAGGATAGAGGGGATGGATGGCATTATGATTCTAATTCGAGGCTGAGCGTCCTGCAGGATGCGGATTGCTGCTACGCCCGTATTGGACATTATATATGCCTAAAATAGACAAGGCTGTCCATTTTGTGCTGCTTCTGGTGACGGGCTGCCGCTTATGGACCGGCCATGTTGCATAAGGGTCCATCCGCGTGAAGAATGGTCGGGAAGCCGCCCAATATGATCAGGAGATGTGATGCTGCCTCACCGTACCCCTTTGAATTGGATGCACTTGAATGCCTGATCGCGCAGGCCCGTTAAGTGGCGTTAAGATTGTCGAACTGACAGGCATTGGTCCGGTCCCCTATGCCGCGATGATTATGGCGGATTTGGGGGCCGAGGTTATCCGTATAGACCGACCGGGCGGGTATCCAGCCCCAGACCCCTCCCTGGATTTTGCCGCCATGGATCGGGCATCGATTTTTTATCGCTCGCGGCCCATGATCCGGGTGGATTTGAAAAGTCAGGCCGGCAAGGATCTGGTGATGCGCCTGATCGGTTCAGCCGATGCGGTGATAGAGGGATATCGCCCCGGAACGATGGAGCGTCTGGGGCTGGGCCCGGAACCATGCCATGCGTTGAATCCGGCGCTGGCCTATATCCGTGTAACGGGTTGGGGGCAGTCGGGCCCAATGGCCCAAATGGCCGGGCATGACATGAATTATATCGGCGTGTCTGGCGCGCTATCCCTGTTCGCGCGCAAGGGCGCGCCGGTACAGGGCATTCCACCCCTGATCGGGGATATGGCCGGTGGGGCGCTGTTTGCGGTGATTGGCTGTCTGTCGGCGGTTCTGCATGCCCGCAGCACGGGGCAGGGTCAGGTCGTGGACGCCAATATTGTCGATGGATCGGCCAATCTGTTCACGTTGCTGTCGGCCCTGGCGGCGATGGGACTGCATGATATCCAGTCGGGGGGGAATGTGCTGGATGGCGGTCGGTACTATTATCGGACCTATATCTGTGCCGATGGTGCCCCCCTTGCGGTGGGGGCTATCGAACCGGCCTTCCGTAAAATCCTGCTGGAGCGACTGGACCTTTCCCAAGACCCCAGATTTTTGTCCGGCACCGCTGATGACGAAGCGTATTGTACCGCCATCCTCTCTGCCCGATTTGCCAGTCAGAACAGGGCCTATTGGATCGATCTGTTTGATGGAAGCGATGGCTGTGTGACACCGGTTCTGACCCTGGATGAAGCCCCGTCACAGGCACATAACGCAGCCCGCAAGGTTTTTTGTGAAGTAGATGGTGTTGTCCAATCCTCACCGGCCCCCCGCTTTGATCAAACGCCAGGCGCGATTTCTATAAGCCCGGCAGCAGCCAGCATCAGTGATCCTGTCGCCTTGCGCAGTTGGGGTGTTTCGGAAGAGGAGATTGAAACCCTGATAGAGCAGGACATCCTCATTCGCGGCGCTTAGGGGGGATTGCCCAGGCTGAACCCAAAGGGATCTAGGCCGTGTTTTTGGGCAAAGGGTAGGTTTCTATATTATAGCGCATTTTGGCAATCAGGCTTTCCAGCAGGGCCTTTTCCGAGCCGGACAGACCGATCAAGGCGCGTTCCGAATGGGAAAGAGTGATTTTTTGCACAATATCATATTTCTCCCGGCCTTCCTCCGTCATGGAAATGGAACGCACGCGGCCGTCTTCGTCAATGCGATCACGTCGCACCAGACCATCTTCCTCCATCCGCGAGATCAGGCGGCTGACAGTGGATTGTTCGATCATGGCATATTCAACCAATTCATTGATTGAGGCGGTCTCATTCACATCCAGCACCGCCAGGATGCGCCAGTTGGAAATCGTCAGGCCAAGCTTGCGCAAATCCTGATTCAGCAATTGATTGAGACGGAATGTCAGACAATTCATCAAATAGGGGAGAATCCGCTCCAGAACGATGTCGGGCTTTTGCGGTATGGTACCTGGCAGGGATATATCCGACTCTGTCTTAATGGTCATAGGGCAAGCAATCCTGACTGAATGCGGTGGTGTCAATCACACCGCCTTTGGCTTTCATTTGCAAGGCGGATGGACAATCATACTTTTCTAGGCACTCGCCGCTTTCGGCGTATCATCGATGAAGGAATGGATTGTTGCCAGGGCCCCGTCCAGGGCCTCCCCCTTTTCATCCAATAGGGCCGCTTCCCGCAGGCGACGCAGCCAATCTGCGGCATCTGACCGCCCTGCGACAAGGTCGCCCCCTGCCAGGACACGGTCAAATTTGGACAGGCCACGGATGTGGGTATCGCTGTATCCTTTGACCAGCCGTCGGCATAGAACGATTTCTACCGCCAGGGCGTAATCTGTGGTCAGGGTCTTCTGCGCGCGGGCTTGCCATTCCAGCCAATGGGCGCGTTCGATATGGTGGCGCAGCAGCGCACGCCGCCAACGACGCAGGCCTGATACCAGATACAGGCTCAGAAACGGCAGAATCGCATCGGTACGCACCCGCCGTCCCCGATTGACCATGCGGTCCAACAGCCTGACCAGCTTGGGACGTGATTCGACAAAGCGACCGATGCGATGCGGCATCAGACCACAGAATTCCGTCGCGCGGGGATGCATGAATTCAGTGATTTGCATCACTGTTTCTGCATCGACATCCATTTCCCGACGGACCCGCTGAAACCGGGTTCCACGGGTCTTTAAATCGGCAACCCGGATAACATCGTCATAGGCCATTGCATTTGCCAGATATTTCGCCAGTTCTTTTGTATAGCGGAAGTGCTGGGCCTCTCCCCCCGCCTGTTGATCTGCGATTGCAGCTTTTTCCAACTGGTCCAGGTATTCGCCGCCATAGGCCAGATCCTGAAAATCAATGACCTTATTCAGTCCCCGCGCGGCAATTTCCTGGGCCGGTTGCGGCAGGGATTGAATACGCTTTACCAGTGAATTGTATTTACCGACAAGAACCTTCGGACCGGCAAGGTCCGTGGGCACGGTGATGCTGTCTGTCGGGGCGATCTGGTCGGTATTTTGGGCGGGTTCCTGGGTTTTGGCCTGATCCAGGGCACGGTCAAAGGCTTTCAGACTGGCAGAAACGCCACGGCCAGAGGCGCGGATGGTTTCGCGATAGCTCTCTGCTGGGAAGGGCAGGGCCCCGGACCCCGCCAATGCACCCAGCAAGCAGGACGAAATATGGCTTTTCGTCTCTGTCGCGATCTTATCCATGGCAAAGCAGATAAAGGACTTCGCGGCTTCCTGCCCCGCTGCCAGGACGACGGCACTATCGGCGCGCCCATCGCCGGGCACAATTTTCTCAGAAACAGCAAACATGCGGTGGCTGGATGAAATCAGCGTGGTGCGGTCTGCCGTCACCAGACCCCGATTGATCGCGCGCCCAGCTTCCATGATTTCTGCGGCAATCAGGATATCGACATCGCCGGGTGCAGGCATCAGGGCAAAGACAGGATCCCGGTCCGATGCCGCCATCATTTCCACATAATAAATCGTCGCACCGGTGCGTTGCGCCACGCCGGGAACAGAGGTTGCCTGGGCATGATAACCATTGCGCTCTGCCACATCGACAATCCAGTCAGACAGCACGCCCCCGCCCTGACCACCAACCGCCAGGATCGCCAGCTTGATGATATTCTTTGTCTGATCCTGCCCGGCGACGGCTTGAAAGGTATTTTCAGAACTGCTCATCACGCGGCCTCTCCAAAGGTCAGTCGGTTCTTGGCGCGCCGGTTTTGCAATGCCCCAATGATCCGCTGGCTGAACCGCGCCATGGCTCGTTCAAAGCGCCCTGAATTATGAACAATATCGGCGCGATAGAAGGATGGGCACAGGACGGCGGCATCGGCCACTTCCCCGCAATTTCCGCAACCCACACAGGATTCATCGATGCTGGCGACGGGATCGTCCCGCAACGGATCCTCCAGGCTTTTCATGCCCAGGGACGGACAGCCCGACAGGCGCATACAGGCATGGTCACCGGTGCACACATCCTCATCCACCCCAAAACGGGGCTTCACAACCCGTTTGCCATCCCCTATGGCTTTCGCCTGGATGGGGCGTTCGCGACGCTGTTTGTTCAACATGCATTCAGACGATGCGACGATAACCTTGGGTCCGGTCTCCGTCGTTGTCAGGGCCTCTTTCAGGGTATCGCGGACTTTCGTGACATCATAGGTCCGGTCGATCTGGCGCACCCATTTCACCCCAACGCCTTTCAGCGCGTCTGCAATGGGATGTTGCGTTGATTTGGTAGGATTATCGGCGCGGGACGACAGAATGTCCTGCCCACCGGTCGCGGCAGAATAATAGTTATCAACGATCATGATCACGTTGTCAGATTTGTTATAGACCGCATTGCCAATGCTGGACGTCAGCCCATTGTGCCAGAATCCGCCATCGCCGATGATCGAAATCGCGCGCTTATCGCCACCGCCATCAAAGGCCCCGTTCGAAGCTGGGCCCAGGCCAAAGCCCATTGTTGTGCCGCCAATTTCAAACGGGGGCATGATGGAAAACAAGTGACACCCGATATCCGCGGCGATCTGGTGCGGGCCAGTTTCCTGTTCGACCAGTTTCATCGCGGCAAAAATCGGGCGTTCCGGGCACCCGGTACAGAATCCAGGCGGGCGCGCCGGGACCGTTTTCACCAGATCATCAAAGGTCTTGTCTTCCACAGGTTTGTTCGGCGCACGATGGCGCGCGGGCAGCATCGCGGGGTCAGCATCGCGCAGGAAATTCGTGATGCCATCCACCATGACTGCGCCGGTATATTCGCCAGCAGGGGGCAGATAATCTTTGCCGGACAGAGAGACCTTGTGGCGTGCCTTATACAGCATCGCGCCAAAGGCCTGTTCGATATAATTCGGCTGACCTTCTTCAACCAGCAGAACCGATTCCTTGCCTTCACAGAATTCCAGGAATTCAGAATCGATCAGCGGGTAGGTAACATTCAGCACATACAGTGGTATGGCACTGTCGCCATGCACATTGGCCAGACCCAGACGCTGTAAGGCGCGAATGACGGTGTTATACATCCCGCCCTGCAGGATGATCCCTGTCTTGCCGGTCTTGGGACCAAACATCTCATTTAGCTTATGGTCGCGAATGAAGTTTACGGCGGCGGGCCAGCGGGTTTTCACCTTTTCCTGTTCATGGGTAAAGGCAGCGGGCGGCAATACGATGCGATCCGTCTTGCGTTGCGGGTTCTTCAAGGCATCGCGCACGGTCAGTGGTGGCGCCTTGTTGTCTTTTGCTGTGAAGACGCCATGCACATGACAGGCGCGAATGCGCACTTCCAACATGACAGGGGTGTTGCTGGCCTCTGACAATTCAAAGCCATCCTGCACGGCCTTCACCAGGCTGGGAAGATTTGGGCGCGGATCCAACAGCCATATCTGGGATTTCATGGCAAAGGCGTGGCTGCGTTCCTGCATGATGGAGGAACCTTCGCCATAGTCTTCCCCAACGATGACCAGCGCACCGCCTGTCACCCCACCGGATGCCAGATTGGCCAGCGCGTCAGACGCGACATTGGTGCCAACGGTGGATTTGAAGGCAACCGCGCCGCGAATGGGATAATGGACAGACGCCGCAAGCATTGCCGCAGCGGAGGCTTCAGTCGCATTCGCTTCATACCGGACGCCCAGTTCCCCCAGGATTTCCTGCGCGTCGGCCAGAACGTCCATCAGGTGCGAAATCGGCGCGCCCTGATAACCACCAACATAGCCGACACCGGATTCCAGCAACGCCTTGGTGATTGCCAGAATGCCTTCCCCCCGAAATTCCTCGCCAGCACCGATCTTCAGCTGTTGGACTTCTTTCTTGAATGATCTTTCGGCCATGGCGTGAACTCCTTCGACAAACGTCTATTTACTGATCAATGCTGGCAACCATGTTCCCAATGCGGGGATTGCGACGACCAGTGTGAGAACGAACAGCTTGATGACCAGAAATGGGGCGACAGCCGCATAGATCTGTTTCATGCGGACAGTGCTGGGCGCGACACCCCGCATGACAAACAACAGCAGACCAAAAGGCGGTGTCAGCAATGCGATTTCCATGGTCAGCAGATAGACAACCCCCAGCACCAATTCATCAATGCCCATCGCGCGGGCCAGCGGGACGAAAATAGGGATCGTCACCATCAGCATGCTAACCTGATCGATAAAGCAGCCCAGGAACAACAGCAGCAGAATCATGCCAATCAGCACCTGCAATGCCGTTAAGTCCCAGCCATTGATCAAATTGATCAGGCCGCTTGTTGCCCCGCTGAAGGACAGGATCTGACTGAAGGTCTGGCTGGCGGCGATGATGAACATGATCATAACCGTCAGCTTTACTGTTTCCATCAAGGCGGCCCCCAGATTGGCCAGGCTTAGGGACCGATAGGCCATGCTGGCCAATACAGCCGCCAGACATCCCAGGGCCGCCGCATCGGTGGGGGAGGCAATGCCGATCAACAGGCTGCCGATCACCACAAAGAAAATGCCTGACAGGGGCAGAACATAAATGCAGAAGGGTTTCCAGCGCTCCCAAAGGGTCATGGCGGGCGGGTCATCAGACGGGGCAAGGTCCGGTCGCAGGATCGAAATCGTAACGATCAGCACCACAAACAGGACCGATAGCAGGATGGCTGGCAGAATACCCGCCACCAGTAGCTTTGAAATCGAAATGCCTGCCAGGCTACCCAGCAGAACTGCCAGCGCAGAAGGGGGAATCAACATCGCAATCGCGCCGGAGGCCATGATTGGCCCCATGGCAAGGGTTGGATGATACCCTTTCTTCAACATGCTGGGCATCAGGGTGGACCCCAGCATTGCCGTATTGGCAATCGTTGACCCGGACAGGGCGGAAAAGATCGTTCCGCCAAAAACCGTCACCACGGCCAGACGTCCTGGTACTCTCATAACAATGCGTTCAATCGCGTCTATCGCGCGATGGGCAACCCGTGACTGAAACAGTATCTCCCCCATCAGGATGAACAACGGGATGGGGGCTAATTGGAAATTGGAAACGGAACTGGTTGCGTTGCGAGCCATCTGAACCAGACCGTTGGTGCCGCCCAGAATGAAGTATGCGCCAATGACATTGACGGTGATGAAGGCAAAAGCGACCGGCAGTCCGATTGCCAGCAGAAAAACCAATCCGCCCAGCATCAGTGTTAAGGTGAGCATCCAATCCATGCTTAAAGTCCCGTCTGAAGGCGGTCTTGGGCGGGGCTGCGAATGGCCTGTCGGATAAATTCAATGGCCAGCAATGCGCCGGATAGAGAGGCAGGAATCATTACAAGCCATTCCGGGAAAACAAGGATCCCCTGAATCATCGATCCGCGACCAAATGCGATTAACAGCGCTTGAAACGATGACCAGGCCAACACACCGGACATAACAGCTCCCAAGCTCATCGTGACGATGTGCAGCGGGCGCTGAATGCGGGGTGTCAAACTGGCCGTGACGATATCAACCGCGACATGGGCATTTTTTTTCAACACCCACGGTGCGGCCAAAAAGGTTGCAGCCATTAACCCCACCTCGATGCCATCGGCCATGCCGAAAATGTTGGTGGTGAATGCAGATACCAGCACGACATTAATCACCAGGGCAGTGGTGATTGCGGCCAGCACCGCGCCTGCCAACATGGCAAGCGCGGTGACTAACCCGCAATAGGCTTTTTCAAGAACAGGCATTGCTAGCCTGCGTTACTGCATGCAGCTGCGCAGAGAGGCTGCGGCATCCGCATCAATCTCTGATACTTTATCCCAACCAGCAGTCTGGGCGGTATCCAGCCATTTCTGACGCGCGTCCCCTTCCAGGGTAATGACTTTGATCCCTGCGGCTTCCTGCTTTTTGGCTTCTTCGGCGTTGATGGCGACGTTGTTGGCGTTCAACGCTTCAGTGTAGGCAATGCCTTCTTCCAACAGGGCACGCTGTTCGTCACTCAGGCCTTTCCATTTATCCAGGTTGACCAAAATTTCGACATCAACCTGATAGAAACCCGGATCGACGCGATATTTCGTTTGCTCATCCCAACCCAGATCCAGAATCCCCTGTATCGGCCAGCCATATCCATCAATCGTGCCGCGTTCCAGGGCGGTATAAACATCACCTGGAGGGGTCCGGATCAGGTTCGCGCCCAGGGTCTGGAACATTGCCTGATAAACCGGTGTGGTCCGAATGGTCAGCCCAGACAGGTCTGCACCGGTAATCGGCTTGGTCAGGTACAGGTGGAAATTCACATGGTCGCCGGTGCGTCCCAGATATTTTACATTCATCTGGGATTGGTGCATGGCGTCAACCTTGTCATAGCAGCCATTGGCACGCTGGTCCTGAATCGTGTTTTCAGCCAGCTTCAGCGCATCCCCCATCGGCAGGATATTGGTATAGAATGCTGCGGTCACATTGGCGATGTCGACAACACCGGATGACACCGCATTGCCCACTTCGAATGGGGGCATGGCTTCGGGGCCACCAACCGTTTGGATTTGCAGCACGCCTTTGCCATTTTCATTGATCCAATCAACAAAGGCTTCGTAAGGCCGCGAAAAGGTGGTTCCCAGCGCAAAGGCGGTGGTTCCGCGCAATGTGACTTCTTCAGCCAAAGCAGGTCCGGCAGAAAAACTTGCTGCCAGGAGGACCGCAACGGAGGCGGCCTGTGCAATCGTCTTCTTCATGGTTCACTCCCTATGATGGTTGTACCCTGCTTCCAGAGCCGCGCCCCGAGCCGAGTTTTTAGCGGATCGTGTCAAACTATATCCATTTGCATATAGTTTCTTAAGTGGAAGATTCGGTCAATAGGGAATTTCAAAACGAAAGAAGCATGCCAAAAAGGATCGGATATTGTTGAAAAACATCCGATGTATACAGGTGGGGGTTTCAGCCTATCGGGACGGATCAGTCCAGCAGAATGCCTGATGCCATGAATCCGCCGTCGACGTTCAGGATATGCCCGTTGATAAAGGCAGCATCGTCCGATGCCAGGAAGCAAACGGCAGAGGCGACTTCTGACGGTTGTGCATATCGTTTGATCGGCATTTGGTCGTACCAGCGTTGACGATCCTGTGGTCCATGCACGTTTAGGATCATCGGGGTATCAACAGGCGGCGGGGCGACCGCATTTGCGGTCACGCCATGCTTGCCAAGTTCGGCGGCCAATAGCTTCGTTAACATATCGACAGCCCCCTTCGTGCACGAATAGGCGCCCCGTCCCGTATTGGCGATTTGTCCGTTCACGGAACTCAAGGTGATGATCCGTCCCCAGCCGCGCGAGACCATGTGGCGACCGGCGCGTTGGCAACAATGAAAGGTTCCCGTCAGGTTAACGGCCAGAATATTGTTCCAGTCATCGACATCAAAATCCAGGATCGGTGCCGCCTTCACGATAGCAGCGGATGTCACCAGAATATCGACGCCCCCGCTTGACTCCAAATGATCGAATGCCGCATCGACCTGACCGCGATCCCTTACATCAAAGGCCTGCCAGTCAACGCTGTAACCTTTGGCGGTCATTGCCTCAGCAACACGGTTGCAGTCGTCTTGGCGCAAGTCTGCAATCGTGACATGGGCACCAGACTGCGCCAGACCTTCGACACAGGCCATACCGATACCACCGGTGCCACCTGTAACCAAAGCGCGCTTACCGGATAGCTGAACCATGGTTTGAATTCCTTGTTCTGAATATTGATGGCGCGTCGGTATCGCGACGCTGGTGAAAGGCTGACCCAGAGGCCCTTCGTTACAGTCCCCGGCACCCCCACTACTACAAAAGCCTCAGTGTTAAGGTCAAGCACCCATGGCCTGGAATGCCTTAGCGCGCGGCAGCGATCTTACCGCGGCTGGTAACCAGCGCCAATTCACCTGAATAGCCGTGCAGTTTTCCGCCGGATGGTGATTTAAGGCCCAGCAGATCCGCATCCGCGCCCAGGGTAATTTGTCCCTTGATACCCGACAGGCCCGCTGCCTTTGCCGGGTTACCGGAAACAAGCTGCCAGGCATCGGCCAATGATCTGATATTCAGTTCCGCCAGCAGGAAGGGCGCGCGCAGGAGGGATGGATAGTAATAGTCGCTGACCAGCACAGTTACCCGCCCGGCAGCGACCTCATCGCGCACACTGGTGCCGCCGACATGACTGCCGCCGCGCACCAGATTAGGCGCGCCCATCACCACCGCAGCCCCTCTGGCAAGACCGCGTTCCGCACAATATTCTGTCAGGGGGAATTCGCATATCCCAACTTTCAACCGTTCCGCTTGCGCGGCGTCATCTTCCGTTCGCTCGTCATGCGAGGCCAGCGTCAGGTCAACTGTGTGGGCGGCATCGGCCAGTTCCAGAACCTGTGACTCCCCCAGACCGCGCTGGGCCTGTTTTTCCTGGATAAAGGTTTCCATCTCCTGGACTGTCATCGTGACGCGCCTCAGTGCACCCTTGATGTAACGTGCAGTCTTCGCCTCATCGCCAAGGGGCGGCAGGTGATCGTTCAAGGACAACAGATCAATGCGACGGCGCCCGATCCAATCCAGCAACTCATTATGACCCTCTGTTGCGGCGGTCTCGTGGCGAATATGCAGGCGGCTGTCGCTGCGCAGGGTCGGGCGTTTCGCCTCGATAATGTCAATCAGGCCCCGGACAGTTTCACGGCTGCGAACGCCGGGTTCGAAGCCATCGGTTATGGAATAGAAAAATGTCGTCACGCCATTGGAAATCAGGGCTGTATCATTTGCCTCAATCGCCAGATCCAAGGGGAAGGAAACACCGGGGCGCGGGGCGATTTCCCGCTCGAAGGCATCGCCATGCAAATCGACAATACCCGGCAACAGGGTCATTTCCGACCCGTCAATGACACGGTCCGCAGGGGTGGCATGATCAGCGATTTCAATGATCTTGCCGCCCTGAAAGGTGACGGAAATTCCGTCCTGAAATCCATCGGGCAACAGGGCACGGGCGTTCTGAATAACCGTAATTTCTGCTGTCGAAACGGAATCTGGCATAAAATTTCCTCTTCTACACAGTACGGCTTATCTACAGTTTAGGCCGGGCCCCATCCAGGAACTTGCTGCGGGCAAAGGCACTAAAACGCTCAACACCCAGCACCAGTACGAAAATCATCAGAACAATGGTCGCCGCCTGATCATAGCGGAACATCTCCATCGATACGGCCAATTCTGCGCCGATTCCTCCGGCCCCGACCAGACCCAGAACGACGGAGGACCGGACCGCCTTTTCCAGCGAATACAGGCTGGCATTGGTCAGTCCTGGCGTTGCGGCTGGCACCACCGCACAGGCGATGATGTCGGTCCGTTTGGCACCCATCGCGGCCAGGGCTTCACTGGGGCCGGGATCAACTTCTTCCATGCTTTCTGCAAAGAAACGACCGCAAAAACCAATTGTGTCCATGATCAGCGCCAACGTCCCGGCGAAGGGCCCCAATCCGACAGAGGCGACAAAGAACAGGGCCCAGGCCAAATCCGGTACAGTCCGAACAAAACTGACAAAGGCGCGGGTTGCAGTATAGACAATCGGGTGCGGAGACAGCGTGCGGGTCGCCAGAATGGCGATTGGGAAGCTAAGGACAATACCGATTCCGGCACCAACCAGCGCCATTTGGAATGTGGTTAGCACCGAATTCATCATTGGCAATAAGCGGTCGGTGGCTGGCGGCACCATTTCTGAGGCAATAGTGCCCATTGCCGGTATGCCCGAAATCAGGTCGGGGATTGAAATTCCCGCCCGGCTCAAGGACCATGCGAAAAAGGCAACGAACACGCAAAACAGGATGCTGGGCAACAGGCCTGGCGCCTGCCAGCGGTCCGGCATGGCCCGCGATAGGGTTTCGTTCAGGCTCATGCGCCAGTCTCCTCATACAGCCAGGCCAGGTCATCGCGGCTGACACCCCTGGTTTCGCGATCCAGAACCACGCATCCGGCCTGCAGGCCGATCAGACGATCCGCATAAGACAGGGCATGTTCCAGATTGTGGGAAACCACCACCAGGGTCAGGCCCGTCCGCCGACACAAATCAGAAAACAGCGCCATCATGTCTTCGCCCGCCTTTGGGTCCAGACTGGCGGCGGGCTCATCGGCGAAAATCATGCTGGGTCCCTGCATCAGGGCCCGGGCGATGGCGACACGCTGTGATTGCCCGCCTGACAGTCGATCCGCGCGACGCCCGGCCAGGTCGGCCAGGCCCACCTGATCCAGACAGTCCATGGCGCGGTCCCGCTCTTCCGTAGGGGCGATGCTGTGGGACCAGTTGCGCATTCCACGACCGCGGGCAAATCCGCCATGAAGAACGTTGCTGAGCACCGATAGACGAGTGGAAAGATTATGCTTCTGGAATACGAAACCAACCTTGCTGCGGGCTTGGCGCAGCGCTTGTCCGCTCAACCCCATTAAGGGGCGCCCATCAACATGAATCTCGCCGGTGGTTGGTTCGATCAACCGCATGGCACAGCGAAGGGCGGTGCTTTTGCCAGACCCGTTCGCACCGACAATGGCAACGGAATCACCGGCATTTATCGCGAAACTGACATCCCGCAGAACAGTGTTGGAACCCGTCTGACCCTTATAGGTCTTACCCAGACCCGACACCGCCAACGCGGTCTTGGAATTGGGCTCAGGGGCCGGCGTAAAGCGGGATAGAGAGGGCGCGTTTGCTGCGCCCTCTCTTTCTGGGTCAATGGGACCAGGCCCATCGACCACCCGTATCCGATCAATTGCCGATGAAGTCGGCATATTCAGGATATCCAGCTGCGGCATACATGCTGCGAACATAGTTATAGTCGGCATCTTTGATATTGGTCAGGAACCGCATGCCGGCATATTTCTTGTTGTCGTCCCCAGTCAGGATCGCCGCGATCAGGTCATCAGACTTCTCTACGAATGCCTGGCGAACGGTATCGACGATGGCTTTATCAACATGAGTTCCTGCCATCAGAACATCATTGGGCAGGTCCGGACCACGCCCGATGACACGGAAGGCCCCCGGTGGGAACGTACCGTCTTCAGCTTCTTTTTCCCGGTACTTCATGAAGTTCGTGTTGTTCATGCCAACCGCGGCAACATCGCCCCGTTTCATGGCTTCCCAGCCAACGGGCACTTTGGTGTTGATGATTTGAACATCATTAATTGGGTCCAGGCCATAGTCAGCCAGAATCTGAATGGGCCCCAGATGCTTGGACGTGGAGCCGACAGACCCCATGGCGACCTTCATCCCCTTGATATCGGTCGGAATGGTGTAGCCATTTTCCGCCATCGTCACCAGAACGGCGAAGTAATCAGGACGAGAAAAACCAACCACGACCTCGGCATTGGTCCGCTTGCGCATGACGACATATTCAGCCGGGCCGGTCAGCACGAAATCCACTTTGCCAAAGCGCAAGGCTTCAGCAGCGGCGGTGCGGTTGGTGACGGGCAGGAATTCAAACTCCTTGCCGGTCGCATTTTCCAAAACGTCTACAAAAGCACCGAATTCACGTTGCAATTCTTCCAGGCCGACCAGATCGGTCACAGCCAGTTTAATCGGCTCTGCTTTGGCTGCCGTGCCCGAGAGGGCAAAGGCAAACATCAAAGCAAGCGTGGCGAAGAGTTTTTTCATTCCGAAGGCTCCCACAGGTTTCATTGGATGAGGCCTATCGTGTCTTGTTCCCGTGACTCCGGCATGGCGACGCCGTGACGCGCCAGTGATGTTTAACTGGTGGCCAGAAGGGATTTGTCGCGATATTGCAATGAAACTGCCATTAAACTTGTGGGCTTTTCAGGGTTCGCACCGCTCGGAATAGGCCAGGATTTGTGACTCCGTTGGGCCATCTTCTGACACGGGGGATATCAGCGCGATTACCTTAACAGGGGGCAGGCATATCCATCGGGCTACAAAATGCGTAAAGGATATTACCAACGGCGTTGTGCGTAACAGGAGGGCGCACGGTATCAGGATAGATGCGTTAATCTCGGCATAAAATTTAATGATCAGCGACTTGGCTTTCGTCAGAAAAAACGAGAATTTGTGACACATCGGTTCCATTGTTGGAAAGCGGGACAAACAGACAGAATTCTTCAATTCTGACATCATAACGGGTGGTGTAGGTTACTGGTGTCAGCAGAGGACATTTTCGGGTCCGAACATATTCATATACATCCAGCGCGTCCTGAGCGTTTTTGGCGATAAAAGCATCCTGAACCAGCATCCCCGCTGGATTAAAACCGCGTACTTCGATTTCCAGATTCCCGGCCAAGCGATATCGGAATATCCCAAATCCCGTTTCGGTCTCGCCCAGAACATCGACGAGAAGAATTCCTGGAAGGTGACCAGGTATTGCCATCGGATCAAAATCACGGCGCGTGGGCATTTTCCGGTCCCCGCAAATTTGCACCCAATAGTCATAAAATGACTGAACCCGGCGTGTAGTCCGTTCCAGGTCACCTCGGTCAAATGCATGAATATCATCCATGGCCGTCGCTTTTCATTATAGTTCAAATCAAGCTGTAAAATCGGCGAACCAAATTTAAATCAAAATATGATTGGTCAAAACTCTTGGCAGTCATTGTTCATCATTTTTTGGGGAAAACGTCAAGGAAACGGGGGATTTCTCAAGGATTGGACGACGGAAACACCACATGCTTGGTGTGCCATGTCATCCAATCACCTGTAGCTTAGGTCCGCGGATCCCGATAATCCTGTACAGCGTCATCATGGCCTGATGTGTGCGATTTGCGGATCAGGATCATCAGCCCAATGTACAGGCCAAAAACCCCGACCAGGGCCAGGACAATCGCGATATAACCGTGAATTGACAGGTTATACCCGAACAGGTCATTCAGCCAGCCGCTGACGGGGGCGAAGAATTCGTTCATGAACATCTTTCATTATATAGGCCCCTATTGAAACAGGGTCATTTGAACGTGACGCTGACAACTTCATAGTCACGGGTGCCACCAGGGCTGTTGACTTCAAACACATCGCCAACGGCTTTCCCGATCATGGCACGGGCCATCGGGCTGGTGACGGAAATCATGCGTTTTGTCAGGTCGGCTTCGAATTCACCAACAATCTGATAGGTGGATTCTTCATCTGTTTCGCAGTCAGCAATCACCACGGTCGCGCCAAATTTAACGCTGTCTCCATCCAGTTTCGCCGGATCAATGACTTCTGCGCGGCTGGATTGGTCTTCCAATTCCGCAATTCGGCCTTCTACGAAGCTCTGGCGTTCGCGCGCGGCATGATACTCTGCGTTTTCCGACAGATCGCCGTGTTCGCGCGCTTCCGCAATCGCCTGGATAATAGCCGGACGTTCGGTTCCTTTCAGGAACTTCAGTTCTGACGTCATCGCGTCATAGCCTTGCAACGTCATTGGGACCTTTTGCATCGTATCAATCCATCATCTCTTTGGCCCAGGGAGTTTCAGCACCCTTGGAGGCCTTTATCTCACACCAAAATCTTCAGGCATTGGTGAAATGCCCGTCGACATTGCTGTATCCATCAGGGACGCCGTTTCAGAATGCCCCGCCGCTTAATTCGATCATTTCCAATCAAGCCGAACCTTGAAAGTACGATTGAAGCGGCGCGACTTCAAGGGTTCCTTGCTTCAACGTCTGAATTGCCAGTGCCGCAGCCTTCACACCTGCCACCGTCGTATAGTACGGAACCTGCATGTTCAGGGCTGCCTGGCGCAGGGAAAAGCTGTCTTCCAGCGCTTTTCGCCCCTCTGTCGTGTTAAAGATTACCTGCACATCGCCATTGATTATGGCATCAACAATATGCGGCTGACCTTCCAGTACTTTGTTGATCTGGCGGACCGGCAGGCCATTTTCTTCCAGATAGCGGGCCGTGCCGCCGGTCGCGACGATGGATAACCCGCAATCGACCATCATCTGGGCCGGGACCAGGATTGACGGCTTATCACTGTCTTTGACCGAAATAAACACCGTCCCCGTTACCGGAAGATCCGCCCCACAGGCGAATTGCGCCTTGGCAAAGGCATGGGCGAAATCGACATCCAGCCCCATGACTTCCCCGGTTGATTTCATTTCCGGCCCCAGGATCACATCGACGCCAGGGAAACGGGCGAAGGGGAAGACGGCTTCCTTGACCGCGATATGATTACCCAGAGCATGGGAAACCAGATCGAAATCCTTCAATTTCTCGCCTGCCATCAACCGGGCAGCGATCTTAGCAATGGGCACGCCGGTCGCCTTTGCCACGAAGGGCACGGTGCGGCTGGCGCGGGGGTTCACCTCCAGGATATAGACGGTTGTGCCCTGAACGGCATATTGCACATTCATCAGACCTACCACTTTCAGCGCCTTTGCCAGGGCATAGGTCTGCTGTTTCATGTCTTCCACCACCGCATCGGGCAGGGAATAGGGCGGCAGCGAACAGGCGCTGTCGCCGGAATGAATGCCGGCCTCTTCAATATGTTCCATGACGCCCGCAACATGCACATCATCGCCGTCGCATAGCGCATCCACGTCCACTTCAATCGCGTCACGCAGATAGTAATCGATCAGCACGGGGCTCTTTCCAGACACAATCACGGCAGACGTGATGTAGCGGCGCAATTCCGCCTCGTCATGGACGATTTCCATCGCGCGGCCGCCCAGCACATAGGACGGGCGAATCACGACCGGATAACCGATGCGGGCGGCAATGGCGATGGCCTGATCGGCAGAGGTCGCGATCCCATTGGGCGGCTGGCGCAGGTCCAGATCCTGCAACAGGCGCTGGAACCGTTCCCGATCTTCCGCCAGGTCAATCGCATCGGGTGATGTGCCCAGGATGGGAATGCCCGCCTGTTCCAGCGGCCCGGCCAGTTTTAAGGGTGTTTGGCCGCCAAATTGGACGATGACACCCATAACCTGACCCTTGGTCTGTTCCTTGCGGACCAGTTCGATCACGTCTTCCCCGGTTAGCGGCTCAAAATACAGACGGTCGGATGTGTCATAATCGGTGGAAACGGTTTCCGGGTTACAATTGACCATGATCGTTTCATATCCTGCATCCGACAGGGCATAGCAGGCATGAACACAGCAATAGTCGAATTCGATCCCCTGGCCGATGCGGTTTGGCCCGCCACCCAGGATGATGACTTTCTTGCGGTCGGTAACGTCTGCTTCGCATTCCGGCTCATTCAGACCATCGCCCTCATAGCAGGAATACATGTATGGGGTTGCGCTGGGAAATTCGCCTGCACAGGTGTCGATTCGTTTATAGACCGGACGGACATTCAACGCATGGCGCGCCTCGGTCACAGCCGCTTCTTCCTGACCCGTCAGCTCCGCCAGACGCATGTCGGAAAAGCCAAGTTTTTTAAGGCGTAGCATGCCCAACCGGTCTTTCGGCAGACCATTTTCGCGCACTGAGTTTTCGGCCTTCACGATGCTTTCAATCTGGGCCAGGAACCAGGGGTCAACCTTGTTGGCGGCGTGAATTTCGGCTACGGTCATGCCAAAGCGGAAGGCCTGGGCGATTTTCAGGATACGGTCAGGCAGGGGCTTGGAGATCGCTGCACGCCAGGCATCCTTGTCGTCGCCGATATCAATCTCATTCAGGCCGGTCAGGCCGGTTTCCATGGACCGCAGGGCCTTTTGCAGGCTCTCCGCGAAGGTCCGTCCAATCGACATTGCCTCGCCAACGGATTTCATCGATGTGGTCAGTGTCGGATCCGCACCTGCGAATTTCTCAAAGGTGAAGCGCGGCATTTTGGTGACGACATAGTCGATGCTGGGCTCGAAACTGGCAGGCGTCACCTGGGTGATGTCATTGTCCAATTCGTCCAGCGTATAGCCGACCGCCAGCTTGGCCGCGACCTTGGCAATCGGGAAGCCGGTTGCTTTTGATGCCAGCGCAGAGGAGCGCGAAACCCGGGGGTTCATCTCAATCACCACCAGGCGGCCATCGACCGGATTGACCGCAAACTGCACATTGGATCCACCGGTATCGACACCGATTTCCCGCAGGCAGTTGATCGACGCATTGCGCATGATCTGATATTCTTTATCCGTCAGCGTCAGGGCCGGGGCAACCGTGATCGAATCACCGGTATGGATGCCCATCGGATCAAAATTTTCGATGGCGCAAATGATGATGCAATTGTCGTCCTTGTCGCGGACGACTTCCATCTCAAACTCTTTCCAGCCCAGCACGGATTCTTCTACCAGCACCGTATGTACGGGCGATGCGGCCAGGCCGCCTTTCACCAGTTTCTGGAATTCATCCTTATTATAGGCAATGCCGCCGCCGGTGCCCCCCATGGTAAAAGACGGGCGGATGATGGCCGGCAGTTTCACCATGTCCAGGGCGACCATGGCTTCTTCCATGGTGCCGACCTGCTGACTGCGCGGGCTTTCCAGGCCAATCTTGTCCATTGCATCGCGGAACCGAAGGCGGTCTTCCGCCTTGTCGATGACATCGGCATTGGCCCCGATCATCTCCACATCCAGCAGATCCAGAACGCCGCGCCGCTCCAGCTCCAGCGCACAATTCAGGGCCGTCTGCCCCCCCATTGTGGGCAGCAGAACCAGCTTTTCATTGGGGCGCTCGGCGCGTTCGCGTTTCAGGATTTTGGCGACCATATCGGCGGTGATCGGCTCGATATAGGTGGCATCCGCCGTTTGCGGATCGGTCATGATCGTCGCTGGGTTCGAATTGACCAGAACGACACGATACCCTTCCTGCTTCAGGGCCTTACAGGCCTGGGTGCCGGAATAGTCAAACTCACAGGCCTGACCAATGACAATGGGGCCAGCCCCAATGATCATGACGGTATCAATATCAGTACGTTTTGGCATGGGCGGACGCGCCTCCGGTTCATCGAAGCGTTACGGTATAGTGCGACCCTGGGGGCTAGGCGCGTTGCATACACGATGCGAACCGGCTTTGAAAGCACCGGATTGGGATTTCCAAAGTGAATTATGAAATGTTGAAAAAACGCACTCTATGATCGTGTTTTATTCTTTGATATGCTGCTTCGGTGTAGAGGCAAGAAGTGGTTGAACGATGTTGAAAAGTGCCGCAGTGGGGCAGACTTCTGTTGTGGTGGTTTTCTGTGGCTTCATTTTGGGGGCTGCCATATCGGGGGCGGCGGAAACGCCAATTATGGATCGAGCTTGGCATTACTCTTTTATGGATGTTTGGCTTCGCAATAATTTAGCCGCACCTGAGGCAATCGAGCCTGCAAAGCTTCGCCTTTCCGGGTTTCCGGTCTGCACGGATCCGCCACAGGCACCTTGTCGTGATATCGCAAAAACCGATGCGATTTCTGCCACTGCGTCACAATGGTGGGCTCGATTCGACCGCAAGGCCTTTATGGATCTTCGTGAGAAGGCCTCAAGTGAGGCAGAGGCTTCTTTGGTCGACCAATATCTAGCCTATGCCGATGCACTTCAAGCGGAAGCCATCGCGCTGGAAAAGCATGGGGCGCCTGAAGCCCCGACGGCGCAAGATGTTTTGCGGTTTTCAATACTAACATTCGCGATCATACAAATTCGCATGAATCAAAAAATAATGCAGCGAGGTGGATGGGAGGACGATTACCCGCAAAATCTAATAGACAAATCCGATGTATTTCAAATTCTTATATTCACGAATGAATTTCAATTGTATCAAGTGATTAGCGCGCGCCTGGCTGGTGCCTGCGCACTATATACCGAGCGGGTACAGGATTTATTGTGCGATTCGGTGATCAGATATGATGAGACGATGGTTGCGTCTTTCGAACGGTATACACATCAAGTGCAAGAAAATGCGGAAACCTCTGTCGAAATACTTCGCCATACAAAGAAAGTTCTCGCAGAAGCAGACGAACACGAAAGACGCTACTGGCAGAATAACATTCTGGGTACAAGCTATTATCCCATGGTCTCAGGTCTTTATGATATCACCCGGACGGATATCACTGTTTTTAAAGATAGGCTCGAGACAATTGTAGGCATCGGCTCTCGATCTAGCGAAGAGACCGATCACCGTATTCGGTTCGAGGAAGAACAGTACGGAGATTTGGAAAAATACTGGAAAGTTGAGCATGGGTTTTGGCCCGATAGAACGGAAGCGATACTGGCAAAGGAGTAGCGCGTCCGTCTCCTGTTACCAATTACAAAATCTCTAAAACACTTTCCGGTGGGCGACCGATGCGGGCTTTGGGGCCTTTGATGACGATGGGGCGTTCGATCAGGATGGGGGTATCGGCCATGGCCTGAATCAGGGTCGCCTCTTCCATCACATCTTTCAGGTTTTGCTCCTTATAGGCGCTCTCTCCCTTGCGCATAAGGTCGCGGGCGCTGTCCAGGCCCAGCTTGGCGATGATCTCCTTAATCGTTGCCGCGTCGGGCGGGGTTTCCAGATACAGAACCACATCCGGCGTGACACCGTTTTCTTCCAACAAGGCCAGTGTCTGGCGTGATTTTGAGCAACGGGGATTGTGATAAATCGTGACGGACATAGGGTTCCTCGCTTATGACTTGTTTCTTCCGGCAGTGTCGCGAGGATGGCGCTGCTAATCAAGACAGGCTTTTGAAACAAGATGGACTTTTACAAAGGGGCTCAGTGTGTCGGGTGAAACTGATTTGGATTTGGTGATTGTTGGTGCCGGTGCGGCGGGTATCGGGGCTGGTTTGGTAGCCCGTGCGGCGGGATTGAAGTTTCGGATATTAGAGGCATCCGATCGCGTTGGTGGCCGGGCCCATACGATATCCAGGGGCGGTGTGACCTATGACTTGGGGTGCCATTACCTGCACCATGCGTCGCGCAATCCTTTTGCCGCAACAGCCCTGTCGCGCGGTCAGGAGGTTTCCATCAACCTGACCCATGATGCGCTGCCGGAAGCCTATTATCGAAACGGTGTGCGCCAGGATGAGGTGACCCGGCAGGCCTGTTCCAAATATTATCAGGTCAGCGACAATGCCTATGAAGTCACGGAAGGTGATGTTGCGGGCAGTTCGGTAATCGACACCACATCCCCCTTTTATGATGTTTATACGGGCTGGTGCGAGGCGATGAATGGCGTGCCGCCGACGCGGGTCTCCACCCATGATATTCAGCGCTATAAGGCAACCGCCGAAGACTGGCCGGTGAAGGATGGCTATGGTGCCCTGATCGCCAGCTTTGCAGAGGGATTGCCCGTTACCTTTGATTGCCCGGTTCACGCGATTGATCGGACGGGGTCGTCCGTGACCGTCGACTGTGCGGAAGGCACCCTGCGCACAAAAACAGTCGTCGTGACGGTATCCCCGGCGGTTCTGAAATCAGGATCGATCCACTTCACGCCCGCCTTGCCTGCCGCTGTGGACAAGGCGCTGGTGGATGTACCGATGGGCCTGGCGGAGCGGATCGCCCTGTTCACTGACGGCCTAATCCTGCCACCGGGGGAGCGGATTTCCGCTCATACTATTCCAAAGGCAGGTAAGATGCTGATCGTCAAAGTGCATGAATTCGATAAGCCGATTGTGGAAGGCTATATCGCAGGAGATCTGGCCCGGGAACTGACCGATGCCGGGGGGCGCGCGGCCCTGATCGACTATACAGAGACCGCTGCTGTTGAAATGTTTGGCAGCGCTTTGCGGTCAAAAATCCTGGATCGTGTGTCCAGTTGTTGGTCGACCGACCCGCTGATTCTCGGCGGCTATTCTGCGGCATTGCCAGGGTGTTCTGCATCTCGCGCGGGCCTGTCAGAGCGGTTTGACGAGCGTCTTGTCCTGGCGGGGGAGGCGAGTTCTCCCGATCAGCAGACCACGGCGCATGGGGCTTATTTTTCTGGCGTGCGTGCTGTTTCACATTTGGTGCAAGATGGACTAAAAGCAGATTGACCCGCCATCCTTGATATTTCCCGACACTGAGTATTGGATAGATTATGCTAAACCCGACAGATATGCGCCGATCCAATCTGATCGGGATGGGTTGGATGTTTCTGGCAGGGTTATGCTTTTCTGGTATGCATGCGTCGATCCGCTATGTGGGGCAGGATTTGCATCCATTCGAGATTGCGTTTTTCCGCAATTTGTTTGGCCTTTTGGCCTTGTCCCCGTTGTTCCTGCGCTATGGATTTGCGCCGTTGAAGGCGACGCGTCCCGGATTATTGTCGATCCGGGCGGTTTTGAATTTGGGGGCGATGCTGGCTTTTTTCAGTGCATTAACCTTGGCCCCATTGGCGGATGTGGCGGCTTTGGGCTTTACCGCACCGATCTTTGCCACGGCGCTGGCCATCCCGGTCTTGGGGGAAACGGTCGGTTGGCGGCGCACCGTAGCCATTGGTGTGGGCTTTCTGGGGGCGATGATCATTATCCGCCCAGGGTTTTCCGAGATTGATTTGGGCCACGGGCTGGTCCTGGTGTCGTCCTTGCTGTGGGCGGTCGCAATGCTGGTGATCAAGCAGATTTCAAAAACCGACAGTTCGCTGACCATCACTCTCTATATGGGGATCATGTTGACGCCCCTGTCTTTGCCCTTCGCGTTGGCGGTCTGGATATGGCCACAGCCGCATCATTGGGTCTGGCTGGTGGGGATTGGCATTTTAGGCGGCCTGGCACAATTGGGCCTGACAGAGGCCTTGCGCCGCGGTGAGACCGCCGTCGTCATGCCAATGGATTTCTTCAAATTGTTGTGGGCTGCCCTACTAGGGTTTTTCATCTTTGGGCAACAGCCAGGCCTCTATACGGTACTGGGTGGTTTGGTGATCTTCGGGGCTGCAACCTATATCGCGCTGCGTGAGACTCGACTGAGCAAGCCTTTGCCTGCGACTTCCCGCAGCAATCCCACATAGCCAACCAAACTATATGGCAAAAATAAGCAATTTATGTCGTAGATAGCACATTGATCTCCCCGCAATAGCGGATGCTTGTCGCCAGAAGAGCAGTGTAAACCGCTAGGGGAGATAAAGTGCAATGACCCGAATATCAAGCCGTCAAGCAATGCGGGATCGGCGCGGCAAGTCTGCCGGGATCAAGCAGCTTCCCTGGACAAAAACGGTCATCAATCCTTATCCCCCGATGTGCCCGTTGTCGGCCGATCAGTTGGAAGCGATTCATGAGGCCAGTCTGGATGTCATTGAACAGCATGGTCTGGAAGTAAACGGCACAGAAGCATTGGATTACTATGCCAAGGCCGGGGCGGAGGTGGACCGCGCCAATGAAATGGTGCGCATGGATCGCAATTTGGTGATGCAGTTGATGAGCACTGCGCCAGAAACTTTCACTTTGACTCCTCGCAATCCGGATCACCGGATTTATGTAGGTCAGGATCACATCAACTTTGGCATGGTCTCTGGTCCGCCGAATGTACATGACGCGATCAATGGTCGTCGCGCCGGGAATTATGCGGATTATATTAAACTGGCAAAGTTCGCGCAGTTTTTTAATTGCATCCGCTTCTTGGGGAATCAGGCAGTTGCGCCGACTGATCTGCCTGCCAATACCCGCCACATGGACTCAACCCGCGCCAATATCTTCTATACGGACAAGGCGTTTAATCATCTGTTGATCGGGGCAGGACGGGCATTGGATTCCTGTGAAATTGTTGCCCGTGCCAGCGGTAAGACCCTGGATCAGATTGCAGAACAGACGGCCTGTATCGGCAATATCAATGTCAACAGCCCCCGTAAGCTGGATGAGCATATGGCAACCGGCCTTATTCAGATGGCCAAGCTGAACCAGGCGACCATTGTCACGCCCTTCACCCTGATGGGGGCGATGACGCCGGTCACGATGGGCGCGGCCCTGGTGCAACAGAATGCGGAAGCCCTGTTCGCCATGTGCCTGACCCAGATCGTACGGCCGGGATCACCTGTGGTTTATGGTGGGTTCACGTCCAATGTGGACATGAAATCGGGCGCGCCTGCTTTTGGCACACCGGAAAATGCCAAGGCCAATCTGGCCGGTGGACAATTGGCCCGGCGGTACAAGGTTCCCTATCGTACCAGCGCCTGTAACGCGTCCAATGCGGTGGATGCCCAGGCGACCTATGAAACCATGATGGCAATGTTTGGTGCCGTCATGGGGCATGGTAACTTTATCTATCACGCCGCCGGTTGGCTGGAAGGGGGGCTGGTCGCCTCCTTCGAGAAGTTGATCGTCGATGTGGAGATTATTCAGCATATGCTGGGCATGTTGTCGCCCATTGATACCTCCGTTGAGGAATTGGGCGTGGATGCGATTGGCGGTGTCGCTCCTGGGGGTCACTTCTTTGGCTCTGATCACACGATGGCGCGGTATGAAACTGCGTTTTATGCACCCTTCCTGTCGGATTGGACCAATAGCGAGAATTGGCAGATCGCAGGGGGGAAGACAGCCACCAATCGCGCTACGGATATGTGGCAATTGGTTTTGGAGGAATATCAAGAGCCTACGATTGATCCTGCCTGTCTGGAATCGGTCGATGCCTATATTGCCAAACGCAAGGAATCCATTGGTACGGGCGAACCATAGGGCCAGGTGTCGCTTTTTAGCCTCATGCGGCGTTAATTGAATATTATTGTGAAACTCGCGCTTTTTCTTTTGGTATAAGGCAGTATTTTAACGCCATGAAAATGCGCGCGACGGGTGATCCCGAACAATTTGGCTTTTTGCTGTTGCCCAGCTTCTCGATGATGGCGTTTGCCTCAGCGGTTGAACCGCTGCGCGCGGCCAATACGATTGCGGGTCGTAAGCTGTATGAATGGACGATGATTTCAATGGATGGCCAGGCCGTGCCGGCGTCCAATTCAATCGATATCATGCCCAATACGTCCGTCGCGACAGAGAAGCATTTTGATTACCTCTTCGTTGTTGGCGGCACAGGGGCAGAGAAAATCCGCGATCCGCGCGCTCTGAATTTTGTGCGCAAGCTGACACGGGTTGGAACAGTGATCGGGGCGGTGTCGACTGCGCCCTACCTGCTGGCCTATGCCGGTCTGCTGGATAACAGACGCTGCACCATCCATTGGGAGTATCTGGACAGCTTTCGGGAGGATTTTCCCCATTTGGATATTACCGAAGAACTGTTTGAAATCGATGGTCAGATTATCACCTGTTCTGGGGGAACCGCGTCGATCGATTTGCTGTTGCATCTGATCAGCCATTCCCATGGGCATGATCTGGCGACCCATGTATCGGAATGGTTCCTGCACAAACAGATCCGGGAACAGTCGGAACATCAGCGCATGGCTTTGCGCTTCCGGGTCGGGGTCAGCCATCCCAAGCTATTGAGTGCGATCCAGTTCATGGAAGAGAATCTGGAAACCCCGCTGGAACGGGAGGAAATTGCAGAAGTCGTCGGCCTGTCGACCCGCCAGTTGGAGCGGTTGTTCCGCAAATATCTGAATTCGACACCACGTAAATATTACTTCGGATTGCGCATGCAGCGTGCGCGCATCCTGTTGCGTCAGACCAGCATGTCTGTCCTGGATGTCGCACTGGCCAGCGGTTTCGTCTCGGCCAGCCATTTTGCGAAATGTTACCGGGAATTTTTCGGTCACTCCCCCCGCCGCGACCGCGCACCAGAAGCGTAAGGAATAAATACAGATGACAGAGCCCCGCGTTCTATTTGAAAAGTCACAGGGCATTGTCACCCTGACGCTCAATCGCCCGGATGAGTTAAACGCGTTTTCAGAGGCCCCGATGATTGAGGCGTTTCTGGCCGCCCTGGATCAGGTTTCTGCGGAACCGGATGTGCGCTGTGTCATCCTGACCGGCGCGGGGCGTGCCTTTTCCGCCGGTGGCAATGTCAAACATATGCGCGACAAGACCGATATGTTTGCGGGCAGCGCGGCGGATATTGAACGCGCCTATGCCCAGGGCATTCATCGGGTGCCGCCAAAGCTGTGGGGGCTGGAAATCCCCGTGATCGCCGCCGTCAATGGTCCGGCCTATGGCGCGGCGCTGGATCTGGTCTGTATGTGCGACATCCGCCTTGCCAGCACGGCAGCAAAATTCGGCGCGCCCTTTGTTAAGATCGGCATCGCGCCGGGCGATGGCGCGGCCTGGTTCCTAAGCCGGATCGTCGGCCCCTCCCATGCGGCGGAAATGATCCTGACGGGCGACCCGGTGGATGCCGATACGGCCAAGGCAATGGGCCTCGTCTCCCGCGTGGTTGATCCTGACGCGCTGATGAGGGAGGCGCACGCGCTGGCAGAAAAAATCGCCGCCAATGCGCCGCTGGCCCTGCAATTATCCAAACGTCTGCTGCGCAAGGCCCCGCATCAGACGCTTGAAGACCATCTGTCGCTCTGCGCCTCCTATCAGGCAGTGCTGCACGGCACCGCCGACCATTCAGAGGCCGTCACCGCCCTGCTGGAAAAACGCAAACCGGTCTTTACAGCGGAGTAATCTTTGCTACCGCCCACAGGGCCCATACTCCATTTGATAGGCAATGAGTTTTAGGATGTAGGCGCGTTCTTCTGGTGTGATTTCCGATGAAATACTGTGCGCGGGATCGGTTCCCTCGATTGCGTTGGCATAGCTAATATAGAGGGCCTGCAGAATGCGCCCGCGCGAGCCATTGTCTTCTGTCGCCTCTGAGTGGCCCAATTGACGCCATAGACTGCCATCGTATTGCGCTTCGACAGCGTCTTTTTTCGGCTTAAGGGCGGCAATTGAAACACCTTCTCCCCCAGACAATCCTCGCCTTTCGAATGGCTCCAAAACGTCTGCCCTGGGTACAAATGCGTGAAACTGGCCGTAGTGTTGGACCGCATTTATGTAAGCGTTAAAGGATTCCGCGATCTCTTGGCGGCGATCACAGTTTCCCGTCAGAATTACCAGTGGGGTTTCACCGGTTCCAGCCAGTGAGATTGCGCCGATAGTGGAATCCACATTCACGATATAGGCTGTAAATGCGTCTAACAGCAACTCGGTGGGGTGTGGGCCTTCTGCATCGGTTCTGCGTTCTGCATCGACCTGCAATACGCAGTCTTTTATAGGGTATTTTGGATACCAGCCAAAGAGCATGAAGGCTTCCAGCCCCTCCGTTCGTGTCCACGCTTCTTTAAAGGCCGGTATGCCCGTAAATGGCTCGGTATCTTCCGACAGCACGGTTGGCGCATTAGATATTGTGATGGCAATCACAAAGCAGACGAACAGGACGTGTCGCACCACAGCACGGAACGCGATACGACTGCATATTGGGACTTCACTTTTATTCGGTCGCATGAGAGATCTTTCCGCTCGGTTTTCCCAAGACTCTGTGCCCATCTCTACCGCCCGCAGGGGCCGTGTTCCATCTGATAGGCGACGAGTTTTAGGATATAGGCGCGGTCTAAATCTGAAACTTCTGCTGGAATGTTGCGCGCGATATCTTTGCCCTCGATTGCGTTGGCGTAGGCGTTGTAGAGAGCCTTTAGGTAGGATTTTGCTACAGCATCTGTCGCCGCTTCTTTTGCATAGGATACTCCAACCTTGCGCCATAATTCTGGATCACATTGCGTTTCTATTGCCGCCTTGGCCAGGGCCAACCTGCTCTTAGAATAGGCACTTGCCGCAACAAGGCCTTGATTCTCATACTGGGCCAGAAAAGCTGCATCCGGCACGAAGGCCTTGAAAACTGCGTAATCCTGTTTCGAGTTTATGTAATTCATGAAATTGCGTGTGATCTCTTCCCGCCGGTCGCAACTTCCCGTCATAACAAATGTGCTGCTGGAAAACGTACCTGATGAGGAGAAAAGGCCGACCTTGGGGTCTTCATTGGCGATAAACGACATCATTCCCGTCAGCAGCATACCCTCCATTCGATCCGCTCTGGTGCCAGGGTTTAAAGTTGTCGTAACGATGAAGGTGCAGTCTTTTACAGAATGTTTGGGATACCATTCAAAACTGAGGAACGCCCCCAAGGCGGTGTCGTTTCTTCGCGCGTCAGCAAACTCTGGAATGCTGAGGTAATACGGCGTGTCCGCTGTTTCAGCTTTTGCACCAGCGCCATTCAGCATAATGACCGCCAGTACGGCCAATATGGTTTTGCGAAATCCGTGTTGTGTCATCGTTTCGAACACTTTTGACTGATTTATTCTATTTTTCCACACGAGACTCTTTCACCCTGATTATGGATGTTAAATCGTTGCCTATTCCTACCCCCCGCAGGGACCATGTTCCATTTGATAGGTGACGAGCTTCATGACGTAATCCCGTTCGTCCTCTGGCAGTTTCGTCGAGATGGCGGGCTGGATATCCTGACCTTCAATCGCCATTGCATAAGCATTGTAAAGGGACAAAATGGCTTCAGATAATCGTGGCTCAGGTCCCTCCTTTGCCATGATGGCTCCAAATCGCCGCCACAGCGCCGGGTCACATTCGGCCTCAACCGCGGCCTTTTTGGCTGCAATCATATTTTCTGTGTAAGAGAAATAGTTGGTTAATTCAGTGTCGCTGTAGTTGGCCAAAACGGATTGGTTCGGCACAAAGGCAGTGATCACAACAAGGGGCTGCAGGTCGTTGAGATAGGTCTGCAGTTCAGCGACGATCTCCGCCCGTCGTTCACAATTGCCGGCAAAGACGACGAGGCGTTCTTCAAAGGTCCCGTCCAGATAAGACAGCCCCAGTTCACGATCGCGATATTCCGAGAAGGAAAATATGCCATTGAAAATCATTTCATCCGTATTGTCGCCGTTGATGCCACTTTCTTTCGTTACGCCGGGTGCAAGCGCCAAATTCATCTGAAAAACGCATTGCCGGATCGTGAATTGGGGATACCACTCAAATTTCATGTATGAGTCTACATTATGAGCGTACCGCCAGTTGATGTGCAGTTCCGGAATATCGGCGAAGGGGTTTTCATCGCTTTGGCCATGAACAGGTCTTGGCCATAGCAGCGCGACTACAGCGAAAGTTAGTGATATGCACATGAACCAGCGATTGGTTCGTAAAGAGGCAATTGCAATCATGCGGCTTTCCTTCGACGCCACCCTTAAAGGTTGATCTTTTTCTGATTTCTAACTTTCTTATCATGAAAGTAAGCCTTATTGAAGAGTGTCTTTTACAGTTGTTCTATGATCATTGTGTGAGAGAGGAACCTGGTTTCATGATTAAAGCATTGTATTCCAACCGAAAACTTACCGGTTTAGGGATAACTCTCTGTGTCGTCTTCTCTGGTTTATGTCTTATATTGGGGGCGGGACTGACATATGGGTTGGCTCTCAGCATTGATGGAATCCTAATTGAATATTCGTACCCCCGGACAAGGGAGCTAATTGTTGAAACGCTCTGGGACTTAACACCTTATATTATTGTTCTTTTTGGACTCGGGTTCTCGCTGGCCTTTTCAGCAGTTTACTGGGGTCGGACCCGAAAGGGTTGAACTTGTAATTTCCCCTGATCAAACAGTTCTTTGATTACCTCTTCTGGCGCTTTCGTTCAGGTTTCCGAGTGCGTCGGGGCGAAAAGAGAATCATGAAAATATAAATATTAACTATTTTTTATTGTAGAATAAAATTAACAACACAAATTCTTGAGAAAAATGGCTCGGCCCCTTGCAATTTCTCCTATGCAGTCTGTATATGGGCCTATCGACAGCATGGGTGACTTCGTGGATGGGGATTGATATTCTTGTATCCTGTCCTTGGGCGGAGCGCTGGAACGGAGTGGGTAGAATGGAAATGAAGCCGCAGACAATTCCTGGATCGGTCAATCTGGTGACCGTGGTGGATGTCCATCATTGGACCGAGACGCTGTTTTCCTTTCGGGTGACGCGGCCAGACAGCTTTCGCTTCCGCTCCGGTGAATTTGTGATGATCGGCCTGATGGTCAATGGCAAGCCGCTGTTGCGCGCCTATTCGGTGGCCAGCCCGGCCTGGGACCATGAATTGGACTTCTATTCGATCAAGGTTCAGGACGGCCCCCTGACCAGCCGCTTACAGAAAATCCAGGTGGGTGACGAAATCCTGTTGGGCAAGAAGCCGACGGGTACGCTGGTGCTGGATGCGCTGTTGCCGGGCAAGACGCTGTATTTGCTGTCGACCGGGACCGGCATTGCACCCTTTGCAAGTGTGATACGGGACCCCGACACCTATGAGCGGTTTGAGCGTGTGATCCTGACCCATACCTGCCGAACCGTGGCCGAATTGGCCTATGGCGAAAAACTGGTGGCCGATACGATCAACGATCCGCTGGTCGGGGAAATGGTGGATGGGCGCCTGATCCATTACACCAGCACAACCCGGGAAGATCATCCCCATACCGGTCGCATCACCGACCTGATTGAAAGCGGTAAATTGTTCACCGATTTGGGCCTGCCTGCTTTCAATCCAGACAATGACCGGGTGATGATCTGTGGCTCCATGGCGATGTTGAACGACACCAAGGCCGTGGTGGAAGCCGCCGGGCTGGAAGAAGGCTCCAACGCCAAGCCGGGCCAGTTCGTGATCGAAAAGGCGTTTGCCGGATAAATTAGTCTCGATGCGACCTTTGCGTCATCGGATGTCGTCTTAACCGCAAAATAAGTCGCGGGGGCGCGCTCGCTGTCGCCTCAATCCCCGTAGCACTATGTCTGTCCGTAACAGGGGGGCCGATGGGCGATCCTGGAATGCGAGACACCGCAATTCGCGCGACTTCACGCGCAATAGAACTTTTGAAAGGTGGGAATGAGCATGTCCGATATCGAAATCGCCCGGAAAGCCAAAATGAAACCGATCACAGAGATCGGCGCAAAACTGGGCATTCCTGCCGACCAATTGATGCAGTATGGCCCGAACAAGGCCAAGATGAGCTTTGACTATCTGGACTCCCTGAAAGGTAAGCCCGATGGCAAGTTGATCCTGGTGACCGCAATCTCCCCGACCCCGGCTGGGGAAGGTAAGACGACGACCACGGTTGGTCTGGGCGATGGCCTGAACCGCATTGGCAAGAAGGCGATGATCTGCCTGCGTGAACCCTCGCTGGGTCCATGCTTTGGGGTTAAGGGCGGTGCTGCTGGTGGTGGCTATGCCCAGGTCGTGCCGATGGAAGACATCAACCTGCATTTCACCGGTGACTTCCACGCTATCACGTCGGCCCATAACCTGTTGTCGGCCTTGATCGACAATCATATCTATTGGGGCAACTCCCTGGGCTTTGACGAGCGCCGTGTTGCCTGGCGTCGTGTGCTGGACATGAATGACCGCGCCCTGCGGGATATCGTCGTCTCCCTGGGCGGTGTCGCCAACGGGTTCCCGCGCCAGACCGGTTTTGACATCACGGTCGCGTCCGAAGTCATGGCAATTTTCTGCTTAGCCGATGGTCTGAAAGATCTGGAAGACCGCCTGGGCCGCATCGTGGTGGGCTATACCCGCGACCGCGCACCGATCCTGGCCCGTGATCTGAAGGCCGAAGGCCCGATGACGGTGCTGTTGAAAGACGCGCTGATGCCAAATCTGGTACAGACCCTGGAAAACAATGCGGCCTTCATCCATGGCGGCCCATTCGCCAATATCGCCCATGGCTGTAACTCCGTCTCTGCGACCAAGTCCGCCCTGAAAGTCGCCGATTATGTGGTGACGGAAGCCGGGTTTGGCGCCGATCTGGGTGCTGAGAAATTCTTCGACATCAAATGCCGCAAGGCGGGCTTGAAGCCCGAAGCTGTTGTCATTGTTTGCACCATCCGCGCGATGAAAATGCATGGCGGTGTGGCGAAAGATGGGTTGGGCGACGAGAATGTCGCGGCTGTAAACAAGGGCTTGGTCAATCTGGGTCGCCACATCAGCAACATCAAAAAGTTTGGTGTGCCTGCCGTGGTCGCGATCAACAAATTCATCAAAGACACCCCGGCGGAAATCGCAGCGGTTCAGGAATTTGCCAAAGCCAACGGCGTTGAAGCCATCCTGTGCGAACATTGGGGCAAAGGCTCAGAAGGCACCGAAGACCTGGCCAAGCATGTGGTTGGCCTGATCGATGGTGGCACGGCTAATTTTGCGCCGCTGTATCCAGATGAAATGCCCCTGTTCGATAAGATCAACACGATCTGCAAGGAAATCTATGGCGCTGCAGAAGCCACTGCCGATAAGAAGGTCCTGGATCAGTTGAAACAGTGGGAAGAAGATGGCTATGGCAATCTGCCGGTTTGTATGGCCAAGACGCAGTACAGCTTCTCCACCGATGCGACCCTACGCGGTGCGCCGTCCGGCCATATCGTGCCGGTTCGGGAAGTGCGCTTGTCAGCGGGTGCTGGCTTCATCGTCGCTATCTGTGGCGAAGTGATGACGATGCCGGGCCTGCCGCGCAAGCCGTCATCAGAAGTCATCAAGTTGAATGCTGAAGGCCAGATCGAAGGCCTGTTTTAAGATCTAAGCTTAAAGGCTTTTGAGTATAGCGGCGACCTGATCTTCTGTGGGATCGGTCGCCGCAATCTTTTGCCAGGTCATTTCGCCCCAGCCATTTCGGAATTGTTGGGCCACGACCTGTATCGTCGCATCGGACACATCGCCGGTCCGGCCCGCGACCCGGGCTGTAGCGGTGGCCTCATCCAGATCCAGCCAGATACCAATAAAGGGCACGCCCACCTTTCGGGCAATGGCTTCAATCCGCAGGCGGCTGTCTGGATGGGTGAAGGTGGCATCGGCGATTGTGCTGTGTCCTTGGGACAGGGCAAGCGCACAAAGCCGTTCCATCTCCGCATATGTTGCGATGCTGGCGGGTTCACGATACGCCCCAGGCGGCAATCGTTCTGTTTCGTCTTTCAGATTGAATAGGCGCTTGCGGATCGCATCGCTGCGCGCGATCAGGGCACCAGGGGCTGCCCCAATATGGGGACTGAGCAACCGGGCGATGGTGGATTTCCCGCTGCCAGATGGTCCGCCAACAGCGATCAGAACGGGCGGTTTGGTGGATAAATAGCCCAATGCCCGGTTCAAGTAATCACGCGCCGTGGCACGACGTGTTGCCGCCTTTTCAGCGGGGTCAAAGGCTGCGGCGGCATAGCCAACCTTGGCGCGAACCTGCGCGCGCATGGACAGGAACAGCGGCAACAGGCTCAGCCCCGCAATATCTGCGGGCCGCCGCTCCAGATATCGGTTGAACACGATGGCTGCCCCGTCCCGCCGATCATGCGCCCCCAGATCCATTAACAGGAAGGCAAGATCATACAGGACATCAATATGGGCATAAGCGTCGTTGAACTCGATACAGTCGAACAAGGCAGGCGCACCCTGCCAGCGACAGATATTGGCCAGATGCAGATCACCATGGCAATGGCGCACGGACCCGTCTGCCGCCCGTTGATCCAGCAGGGGGGACACCCGCTTTATCATGTCTGTAGCCGCCGATTTTAGCTGGTGGACAGTGTCTTGATCACAGGTCGGTTCTTGCGCCAGCATGGTCAGATTGCCAGAGAGTGTCTTGCCCAGTGGTATGGAGCCGCCAGCCCCTTTCAGGGCGGGTTCGGCATCGTGAAAATCTGCAATTGTCTCCGCCACCAGGCGCAATTCCGGATCGCTGGGCGGGACGTCGGCAAAGGTATTTTCAAATCGGGCCATTTCTATGACCGTGTCCAGGGTACCTGCCGGGTTCGTATCCAGATCAGACAAGGCCAATCCATCCGGACCATCAATGATGGCGCGGGTGCCGTGATAAAGCTCTGGGGCCGTGCGCCGGTTCAACCGAACTTCATTGCGACAGGCCGCCCGTCTCTTTTCTATTGTGGAAAAATCCATGAAGAAATATTCGACATCGCGCTTCAGCTTATAGGCGCGGTCGGACAGCAGAAATACAATGGCCCCATGGGTTTCTATCCGCTGGGGTGTTTCACCGCCATGGGTCGCCGGATCGGACAGGAAGGCGATAATATGGTCCTGTGTTTTTTCCGATCTGGTCATTACTCAACCCTCTTTGTTGCTGACACTGGCCTCTTCAAAGCTGGCCATGCCGCTGTGGCAGGCAACGGCAGATTTCACGATGGCCAGCGCTAGGGCTGCCCCGGATCCTTCACCCAGTCGCATGCCGAAATCCAGCACAGGACGCTTTCCCAAAACCTTGCAAAGCTTTGTATGGGCGGGTTCGGCGGATAGATGCCCGACGATGCAATGATCCAGGGCGTGATGATCCATTTGGAATAAGACGGCCGCTGCGACTGTGCAGGCATAGCCATCCAGGATGACCGGGACACGACCAATGCGGGCGGCGATGATCGCGCCGGTAATAGCGGCCAGTTCAAATCCCCCCATGCGGCGCATCGCATCGAACGGGTCCGTGGTCTGGGGCAGATGCAGGGTGACGGCCTGATCCACGGCGGCGATTTTGCGTGCCATGGCATCGCCGGTCACGCCGGTTCCGGGCCCGGTCCAGTCGGTTGCGGTGCCCCCAAACAGCGCATGCGCGACGGCGGCCGCTGCGGTCGAATTGCCAATACCCATTTCCCCCAGACACAGGCAGTCAATGCCTTCATCCACCGCCATCATGCCATAGGCCATGGCCGTGGCGCATTCTTCCTCTGTCATCGCGGGCCCCTGGGTGAAATCCTGGGTTGGGTTCTCCAGCGCCATTTCATAGACGCGCAATTCCGCATCATGGACGGCGCATAACTGATTGACTGCCGCACCGCCGCCTTGAAAATTTGCCACCATCTGGGCTGTGACATCGGCCGGATAGGCAGACACGCCCTTTGCTGTGACCCCATGGTTGCCGGCAAAAACAGCCACGCGGGGGCGGTCGATCCGGGGTGGGGTGCGGGCCTGCCAGACGGCGACCCATTCTGCCAGTGTCTCCAGACGGCCTAAAGATCCAGGAGGCTTGGTCAGAGTTGCTTCTCTGGCGCGGGCGGCGTCCCTGGCGGCGAAATCCGGACCGGGAAATGCAGCGATCAGCGACCTGATTTCATTAAGGTCTGCCCTTGGTTCTGTCTGGGGTTCCGCCTGTTGCTGTGGGTCATCGGTCATAGAAATCTCCTTGGCTGGCATCAGTCCGCGCTTGCGCGTATTCGCCCTTGGCATTAAGCCTTCGCACCATGACCGGCAAGACGGAAAATGGAAAGCCTGTGGGGCTGGGGGATCAGGTGCGGTTGCGCCTGGACCAGCTGTGCGTCGCGATTGGATTTATGACGCGCCTGCCGGTGCCGTATCGGACAGCCCCGGTGGCGCGGACTGTCTGGGCCTTTCCTTTTGCCGGCGCGTTGGTTGGTGTTCTATCCGGGGCAGTGCTGTGGGGAATGTTGGCGGTTGGATTATCGCCTTTGGTCGCGGCCTTTGCGGCCCTGGCAGCCAGTGCCCTTGTGACCGGTGCATTACATGAAGACGGCCTGGCTGATTGCGCCGATGGGTTTTGGGGTGGGCACACGCCAGAACGGCGCCTGGAAATCATGCGCGACAGCCGCAGCGGTGCCTATGGCGTGCTGACCCTTATTCTGGCAACAGGCATCAAGGCGATGCTGATTGCTGATCTTGTTGTTGGTTGGGGTCCTTATGCCGTCTGGTCTATGTTGGTTGCGGTTCACGCAATGGCGCGGTCGGCCCTGCCTTTGGCAATGATGCAATTTCCCATGGCGGCAAAGACCGGGCTGGCTGCACAGGTTGGCGCGCCGAATGGATCCACAGTCATTGCAGGCTTAATTCTGGCGACGTTTCTAGCCTGTTTTGTTCTGATCTTCATCCCGCTATGGATCCTGCCGGTTCTGATGGCGATATTATGTGGTGTCGCGATGTTGATGGGGGGATTGGCACGGTCAAAGCTGGGGGGCGTGAATGGGGACAGTTTGGGGGCGACAGAACAGATCAGCGAGATTACGTGCCTTATCGTACTGGCAATTATTTTAGGGACCTAAGGGGCAATAGGTATGGCGACGACAGTAACGCGATGGTGGTGGATCAGACACGCCCCGGTGACAGCCAATCAGGGACGGATATATGGCGGTGCGGACCTGCCCTGTGAAACCGATGATCCAGATCTGTATGCCGGGATTGCGGCGCTGTTGCCCAAGGATGCGGTGCTGGTAACCAGCAATCTGATGCGCACGCACCAGACGGCAGATGCGATCAAGGCAGCGGGATTAACCTTTCCAGAGCGATTGGAATATCCGGATCTGGCAGAGCAGAGTTTTGGCGACTGGCAGGGACAGCATTACGCCGATGTGGAAAAGGTCGACCCCCGTGTCGTGCATGATTTCTGGTTATGCCCCGCCCATTGCCGCCCGCCGGGTGGGGAGAGCTTTGTTGACCTGATCGCCCGGGTGGCGTGTGCGATTGAGGCAATTTCTGATGAAAATCCAGGCCGTGATGTTGTTGCGGTTGCACATGGGGGAACGATCCGTGCGGCCCTGGCCATTGCCTTGGGCCTGGACCCAGAACGCGCCCTGTCTTTCACCATTGATAATTGTTCCCTGACGCGCATTGACCGTATCGAAACCGGACCCGAAGACCCACAGCCGGGCAAGGGACAGTTAAGCTGGCGGACCGTCCTGGTGAATCGGCTGCCGGGAGAGCGCCCGCCGGGTGGAAAGCCACTGCGATGACACAGTCTGATCCCCCAAAAATCAGTTTTATTCTGGGCGGTGCCCGATCCGGCAAGACGCGCCGTGCGCTTTCTTTAGCGGAATCCAGCGGCAAAGCACCGGTCTATATCGCGACAGGTCAGGCCTTTG
Organism: Hwanghaeella sp. LZ110; assembly: GCF_048892525.1. NCBI lineage: Bacteria > Pseudomonadati > Pseudomonadota > Alphaproteobacteria > Rhodospirillales > Aestuariispiraceae > Hwanghaeella > Hwanghaeella sp. LZ110. The sequence continues at coordinate 159,542 of NZ_JBLZHT010000009.1, forward strand.
ATGCCGAGATGCAGGATCGCATCGATCGGCACAAGGCAGAGCGCGGCCCCCATTGGCGCACGGTAGAAGCCCCCATCGACCTTGCCGCAGCGATCACCTTCAGTTCCAGCACAAAGACCATTCTGTTGATCGATTGTCTGACCCTGTGGCTCAGCAATCTGACATTTGCACAGCGGGACACAAGCGCGGAAACGCAAATTCTGATTCAGGCCTTGCAGGACGCAGCCGGACCTGTGCTTGTCGTCTCTAATGAAGTGGGACTGGGCATCGTGCCAGAAAATGCGCTGGCCCGTCGGTTCCGCGACGATCAGGGCCGACTGAATCAATCCATCGCTGCGGTCGCGGATCGTGTGGAATTTATCGCAGCTGGCCTTCCTCTGACGTTAAAAGGATAGAACTTTCTCATGGCAACACGCATCCCCGCTACGGTTATCACTGGCTTTCTGGGTGCAGGCAAAACCAGCCTGATCCGCCATATGATTGAAAACAATCGCGGCAAGCGCCTAGCATTCCTGATAAACGAATTTGGCGATTTGGGCATTGATCGCGAATTGCTGCTGGGCTGTGGCATAGAAGGCTGTGACGAGGATGATGTGGTGGAACTGTCCAATGGCTGCATCTGCTGTACCGTGGCCGATGACTTCCTGCCCGCGATTGAGGCGATCCTGGCGCGGCCCAATCCGCCCGATCATATTCTTATTGAAACGTCAGGCCTGGCCCTGCCAAAACCCCTGGTAAAGGCTTTCTCCTGGCCTGAGGTGAAGGCACGGATCACGGTCGATGGCGTTATCACCGTAGTCGACAGTAAGGCGTTTTCTGAAGGTCGTTTTGCCGATGATGAGGCTGCGGTTCAGGCCCAGCGGGAGGCGGATGAATCGCTTGATCACGATAATCCGTTGGAGGAAGTGTTCGAAGATCAATTGCTGTGTGCCGATATGGTTATTCTGAACAAGCTTGATCTGCTTGAGGATGGGGTCGCTGATCGCATTCAGGTCGAACTGGCGGCTCATATGCGCCCTGGTGTGCGGTTTGTTCATGCCAGAGAGGCCGCAGTCGATCCTGTCGTGATGCTGGGTCTGGATGCAAAGGCTGAGGATGATCTGGCCAATCGTCCCAGCCATCATGATGATCATGGCGATGGCGAAGATGATCACGACCATGATGATTTTGACAGCTTCACCCTGCGCCTTAGCAGCGTTGCGGATGCCGACGCATTGGAAGCGCGCATCCTGAAAGCGGTCGGCGATCATGATATCTTGCGCGTAAAAGGCTTCCTGGATCGCCCCGGCGTCGCCCGCCGCGAAGTGGTTCAGGCCGTCGGACCGCGCCTGCGCCGCTATTTTGATCGCGCCTGGCGACCCGATGAAACCCGTCAGTCAGAATTGGTGATCATTGGCCTGAAAGGCCTGGACCAGGACGCAATTTCACGGGCGATCCTGGGTTAGGGCGCTGGACATTGGGGCATTCTGGCGTCTATTACGCGATGATCTTATCGGTCATTTGCGCCAGATTTGCCCCGATATCTTTCAACTGCTTTTCGCGGTCGGGATCGTTGATCGAACCGTCGTTATTAAACAGTTTCGTAGCACCCGATACGGCCAACTGCTTGGGCAGGACATGGACCCCGATATTGCCCAGAATGGCGCGCACATGAACCAGCCCACGCAATCCCCCTAAAGCGCCGCCCGATGCGGAAATCAGGGAGGCTGTCTTGTCATTGAAGAAACGCAATCCTGATCCGTCCTGATCGGGGCGTGACACCCAATCAATGGTGTTTTTCAGCAAGGGAGTGATGGAACTGTTATATTCCGGACAGGCCAGCAGCAGACCATGATTCTCCGCAAACAGGGCGCGAAGCCCCCTTGCCTTGGCCGGAATACCTTCTGCCGCTTCCAGGTCTTCGTCCATGATCGGCAGCGGATATTCGCGTAAATCTATCACCGTGACCTCCGCCCCGGCCTCCTGGGCGCCTTGTACGGCAACGGCAAGGATCTTCTTGTTCAGGGATTCCTTTTTGGCACTGCCGGCAAAGGCTAGGATTTTTGGCTTGGTCATTGGGATGCTCCTTATGGTGAAAAACAGCCTTGAATCCTTACATAGGATGCTGCAGTGCGGTGACAACTGGTGTGGTGCGCGATTATTGCGGCGCTCCGGGCCGCCTCGCCTTCCTCTCGCGATGCCCCGCATCGCTTCGCGAAACGCTCCTAACCGGAGCGCAGCAAACAACGTCCTGGTTGACCCCAAATAACCGCGCACCACACTAAACCTTGCTGGACGGATGGCCTGCGCTCGGCTACAAGCCGCGCAAAGTATATACCTGAAAGAGGATTTCAATGCGACTCGGCATTCTAGAAGCCGGGCGGCCGCCTGCGCCGCTTGATGAAAAACATGGGACCTATCCGGGCATGTTTCAGGATTTGCTGCGTTCGCATCTGCCGGACGGCTCAGAAGTCATTGGCTATCCGGTCATAGAAGACGGCTTTCCCCGAACTGTGACCGAATGTGATGCCTGGCTGATCACCGGCAGCGCCTATGGCGTTTATGATGATGTCCCCTTTATTGGGCGGCTGATTGATTTCATTCAGGATGCCCATAAGGCCGGTGTGCCGATGGTTGGCATTTGCTTTGGCCACCAGATCATTGCCCAGGCCCTTGGTGGTCAGGCGGGTAAGTCAGAGAAAGGCTGGGGCGTTGGCGCGCACAGCTATACCATCCGGCAGGCACCGTCCTGGATGGGGAATGCCTCTGTGAATGATAACTTTGACACCTATGTCTCGCATCAGGATCAGGTGACGGCAGTGCCACCTGGCGCGACAGTTCTGGCCAGCAGTGATTTCTGCAACAACGCCATGCTGGCGATTGGCGACAAGATTTTGACCCTGCAAAGCCATCCGGAAATGCCCAGTGCCTATGTTGGGGACCTTTATGATGTGCGCCGGGCGCGGATCGGTGAGGAAAAAGTCAATGCGGCATTAACCACTGTTGCAAAGACCTCCCTCGCACCCGATGCCGACCGCGTTGCCACCTGGATCGGTGCCTTTTTGACCCAAGCCCTTGAAAGTTGAGATTTGAAAATGGACCTGCGGAATATCGCGATTATCGCCCACGTTGACCATGGGAAAACCACCCTGGTGGACAAGTTGTTGACCCAATCCGGGGCGGTACAGACGCACAGTGCGCTGACAGATCGCGCCATGGATTCCAATGAATTGGAAAAGGAACGCGGGATCACGATCCTGGCGAAATGTACCTCTGTCGAATGGCAGGGCACGCGCATCAATATCGTCGACACCCCCGGCCACGCCGATTTCGGGGGCGAGGTGGAGCGTATCCTGTCTATGGTTGACGGGGTGGTTCTATTGGTTGATGCCGCCGAAGGGCCGATGCCGCAAACCAAGTTTGTGCTGATCAAGGCGTTGGACCTGGGCCTGAAACCGATCGTGCTGATCAACAAGGTCGACAAGCCTGACGCCCGCCCGGACTGGGTGATCGATCAGGTGTTCGACTTGTTCGTTGCCCTGGATGCCTCTGACGAGCAATTGGATTTCCCGGTTCTCTACGCCTCTGCCAAGCAGGGTTGGGCGGCTGAGACACTGGAAGAAGACCGAACAGATATGACGCCGCTGTTCAACCGTGTGCTGGCCCATGTTGCCCCACCGGTCGCAGACCCGGATGGTCCCTTCAAAATGCTGGTGACGACCCTGGAAAGCGATCCCTATTTGGGGCGTATTCTGACCGGGCGTATTCTGTCTGGGACCATTACCGTAAACCGCACGGTTAAAGGGCTGGGCAGAAACGGCAAGCCAGTGGAACAGGCGCGTCTGACCAAGTTGCTGGCTTTCCGGGGCCTGAAGCGCGAACCGGTCGATAGCGCCATGGCGGGCGATATTGTCGCCGTCGCCGGTTTGGGTAAGACCACGGTCGCCGATACGATCTGCGATCCGGCTGTGGAGGAACCGATTCCCGCCCGCCCGATTTCACCGCCAACCATGGCGATGACTGTATCGGTGAATGACAGCCCCTTGGCAGGTCGCGAAGGGGACAAGCTGACCGGTCGCATGATCGGGGATCGTCTGATCCGTGAGGCTGAAGGCAATGTCGCGATCAAACTGACGGAAAGCGCAGAGAAGGATGCCTTCGAAGTTGCCGGTCGCGGTGAATTGCAGTTAGGCGTGCTGCTGGAGCAGTTGCGCCGCGAAGGCTTTGAAATGACCGTCGGGCCGCCCCGCGTGCTGTATCGTGAAGACGAAAACGGCAAGCGCCTGGAGCCGATGGAAGAAGCCCAGATCGACGTGGATGAAGAGTTTTCCGGCGTCGTGGTTGAAAAGATGGGTCTGCGCAAAGGTGAAATGACCGAAATGCGCCCATCCGGTGGCGGCAAGACGCGGATCGTCTTTGACATCCCGTCTCGCGGTTTGATCGGCTATCAGGGCGAGTTTCTGGCAGATACGCGCGGCACCGGCATTCTGTCGCGCTTGTTTAAGGGCTTTGCGCCCCATAAGGGTCCGATCCCAGGTCGTCGCGAAGGGGTGCTGATTTCTGCGGAACAAGGCTCTGCAGCACCCTATGCCCTGACCAATCTGGAAGGCCGTGGTGCCTTGTTCGTTGATCCAGGTGATCCTGTCTATGTCGGCATGTTGATCGGGGAGCATAACAAGGGCAATGACCTTGAAGTGAACCCGATCAAGGCAAAGCAGCTGACCAACTTCCGCGCATCTGGCAAGGAAGATACCGTCAAACTGACCCCGCCGATCCGTCGCACGCTGGAAGAAGCTTTGGCTTATATCCAGGATGATGAACGGGTGGAAGTCACACCGGAATCCATCCGTCTGCGCAAAGCGATCCTGGATCCCAACGAGCGTAAGAAAGACAAGCGCCGCCGCGAGTCCTAAGTCTGTTTTGATCCCCTCCCCCGCATTGGGGGAGGGGGCCACTAAGCCACACTTACTTTGTCACCCGACCCTTTGGGATCACCTCATATCCTGGCTCCTCTGGCTCGTCGTCCAGTATTTCCGCAGGGAAACCGGGTGCCAGGACTTTGATGTTACAGGCATCTTCCAGCCGGCGGATGATATTGGGTGACCATTCCCGCGGGCCATAGCGGCGCTGGCCGTCTTCAAAGATTTCAATCATCTTCGGGTTCAACTCCAGGGGCACGCCGGCGCGATCCGCGATGGTCTGGAACAGGCCGATATCTTTCAGCACCAGATCCATGGTGAAGCTGATATCGCGGCTGCCATTCAGGATGACCTGACTTTCGGTTTCATGGACGAAGGAATTGCCCGACGAAATCTTAATCGCCTCATAGGCGGTGCCCAAATCCATGCCCGCTGCCTTCGCCGTGGTCAGGGCCTCTGTCAGGCTGATCAGGTTGGCGGTGGCCAGATAATTGGTGATGACTTTCAGGACGGATGCACTGCCCAGAGGGCCGGTATGCAGCACACGGCGTCCCAGAACGGTCAGAACCGGCAGCATGCGGTCAAAGGCAGCGCGGTCACAGCCTGCCAGAATGGCGATATTGCCCGTGGCGGCACGATGGCATCCACCGCTGACTGGGCAATCAATCGGCTCTGCACCCTTTGCCTTGACCATCGCGCCCAGGCGTTTGACCTCGGCTTCGTCTGTCGTGCTCATTTCCGCCCAGATCTTGCCTGCGCTCAGGCCTGCCAGGACGCCGTCTTCTGCCTCCAGCACTGCCGCACTGGCGGCAGGGGAGGGCAGGCAGGTGATGGTGATATCACACGCCTCTGCCATAGCCTTGGGGCTTGCGGCAGCCTTGGCCCCCTTTTCTACAAAGGTTGCGACCAGCGCGTCGTTTAGATCGCGCACCATCACATCCTTGCCATTGCGCAACAGGCTGCCGGCCAGTTTACCCCCGACATTGCCCAGACCGATAAAACCAATTTTCATGCTTGTTCCCTTGTGTTGTAGCGCGGCAATTGTGTTACGCGCGCGGTGCCGATACGCGATCAGGGTTTCACGAAATTCGGCCGATGCATACCGATTGTTTCTTTTTTCAGGGCCGGGATTGCGCAGAAATTTTCACCTGTCCATAGTTGAAATCAACCATTCAAAGAACAGGGAACACCATCATGGCAGGTTTGGCGGAATCCGTTTTACAGGCATTGAAGGACCGTGGGGCGGGGGAGGTTTTCGGTATACCCGGCGATTTCGCGTTGCCCTTTTTTAAGATCATTGAAAGCAGTGATATTTTGCCGCTCTATACACTCAGCCACGAGCCGGGGATTGGCTTTGCAGCCGATGGAGCCGCGCGGTTCACCAGCGGGCTTTCGGTCGCTTGTGTGACCTATGGGGCCGGGGCATTGAATATGATCAATCCGGTTGCCCAGGCCTATGCAGAAAAGACGCCGATGGTAATCATTTCCGGCGCACCCGGTAAGGCTGAAGGGCAGCGTGGCCTGTTGCTGCATCATCAGGTCAAGCGATTGGATTCCCAATGGCAGATTTTCAAGGAACTGACCTGTGATCAGGCGCGATTGGATGACCCCGCCACAGCGGCACAGGATATTGCCCGTGTCCTGGATCGTTGCCTGCATGATTCTCGTCCCGTCTATTTGGAAATTCCTCGTGACATGGTGCTGACTGAGATTGGGGAGGTTCCTGTCTTCACACCGGCACAGGGCAATCCGGAAGCCGCACAATCAGCCGCCCGGGAAGTGCTGATGCGATTGGCGGCGGCGGACAATCCGGTACTGATGGTGGGCGTTGAGGCAAAACGCTATGGCTTGGAAGCCCAGGTTACCACGCTGGCGCAGAAGCTGCGTATCCCTGTCACCACCAGTTTTATGAGCCGGGGATTGTTGGCGGGACAGGATGTTCCTTTGGTCGGCACGTATCTGGGCGCAGCCGGGAAACCTGAAGTCAGTGATCTTGTCGAAGGGTCTGATTGTTTGCTGATGCTGGGCGTGATTGTCAGCGATACGAATTTCGGTGTGTCGGGTGGCAAGATCGATATGAGGAATGCCATCCACGCCTTCGATGGTCAGGTCCGGGTTGGCTTGCATTTCTATCCAGACGTCTTGTTGGAAGATTTTCTGGACGCGTTGATTGCGGAGGCGAAACCATTGGGTCAGGCAGAACATCGCGCGGATTCGTCCAGTCTTGGGCCCTTGCAGGTCGATGGGGAGCCGATCCACCCGATGGATATTGCCCGGGGCATCAATGAACTTTTTGCCCGTCACGGGGTGATGCCAATGACGTCCGATATGGGAGACTGCCTTTTTACCGCGATGGATATCGATAATACGGAACTGGCAGCACCGGGCTATTACGCCAGCATGGGATTTGGCGTGCCGGGCGGTTTGGGGGTACAGGCGGCAACCGGACGTCGGCCTTTGATTCTGGTAGGCGACGGAGCATTTCAGATGACCGGCTGGGAAATTGGGAATTGCCGCAAATATGGCTGGAACCCGATTGTTGTGCTGTTCAACAATACCAGTTGGGAAATGTTGCGCGTGTTTCAGCCCGGCCCGGCCTATCACGATCTGCCCGATTGGCATTATGCGGCCCTGGCGGATGGGTTGGGCGGGCGCGGCCATAGGGCTAGTACCCGCGCAGAACTGGCTGCAGCGCTGGAAGCCGCTTTTGCTGATGACAGTCAATTTCAACTGGTTGAGGTGATGTTGCCGCGTGGGGCGATCTCTGACACGCTGCATCGGTTCGTCACCGTGATCCGGGAATTGTCGTCTCTGGCGCAAGATGGATAGTGTTCTATGACCAAATCAGTTCAGGTTCGGATTGAGGGCAAGGTCCAAGGTGTCTGGTTTCGCGCCTGGACTGAAAAGCAGGCGCGTGCTCTGGCGCTGAAGGGCTGGGTGCGCAATTGCCCTGATGGCAGTGTTCAGGCGCTGTTCAGTGGTCCCGCGGCGGCGGTTGATCAAATGGTGGCCGCCTGTCACGACGGGCCCCCCAATGCGCAGGTGACATCGGTCACGCCGCATCCTGCCCAGGCACCCGATCAGGATGGGTTTCAGATCCGTCGGGATGGGTGATGATGGAATAGCGGTAATTTCCTGTATTCGCGATTTTACAGTATTCACCAGAAAAGAGCTTTGGGATAGGCAGAATGAACAGGAATATTTATTTGGCAGTGCAGTAAATTTTAGTGTGCAGCGCAATACACGATGTGAGATATATAGAATTCGGTGGTTTGCGTCGCAAATATGTCGCAGATTGGCGATTTCTATCATGATTTTTCTTTAGGCTTTACTGTAAGTCCTGTGCGACGATCCGCAATTGCAGTGTCTTCGCCCAGAACGGCCATTAACCAAATGACCCCGAATGGGGCTGGTATCATTGGGAAGGTCGATACAATGAGCGATGAACCAAAGCAAAATCAGGATCACCCCTGTAAAGGGCCTCATCCGACCGATTGACTGTGTTTGGATCGTTTAAAGCCGCGTTCCAATCGGTCCAAAGACTTCCGCAAAGGCGGTTTCCAGCGCGATATCCAAATCGGGCAACCCTACCGGCAGGCCTAAATCCACCAGCGACGTGACGCCCAGATTCTGGTCTGCGATGCCGCAGGGCACGATGCCGTCGAAATGGCTGAGATCCGGCTCCACATTGATCGATATCCCGTGGAAGGTGACCCAATGGCGCACCCGCACACCGATGGCGGCGATTTTGTCCTCACGTCCCTTGCCTCGGTCGACCCAGATCCCGACGCGGCCCTCACGGCGCTCTCCCACAACATTGAAATGGGCCAGGGCGCGGATCACCCATTCTTCCAGGTCGTGCACGTAACAGCGCACATCCGCGCCGCGCTCTTTCAGGTTCAACATAGCATAGGCGATGCGCTGGCCTGGCCCATGATAGGTATATTGCCCGCCCCGCCCGGTCTTATGCACGGGAAAGCGCGCGGGCGTCAGCAGGTCTTGCACCTTCGCGCTGGTGCCAGCGGTATAGAGCGGGGGATGCTCCAACAACCAGATCTGCTCTGGCGCGGTACCGGCATGAATGGCGGCAACGCGGGCTTCCATCTCTGCCACGGCGGTGTCATAGGCCACGGGTTCCGCACTGACGCGCCAATCCGGTCGTGCGGTTTCGGACCAGCGGTCCGGGGAACAGGATTTGTCGGGGGTGGCGCTTAAATCCATATCGGGTCGAATTCCTTTGCACACAGCCATCGCCCCGCTTGATCGGGGGCCGGTGATTGGCTATACCATCGCGCACTCGCGGGCAAAAGCCCCCGAGCATGGCATGGTGTGCGGTCGTGGCGGAATTGGTAGACGCGCAGCGTTGAGGTCGCTGTCCGGTAACACGGGTGGAAGTTCGAGTCTTCTCGACCGCACCATTGCTTTTCGATTAGTCGATATATCAGGAACTTAGGTGTGTGAGGCGCATTTTAGCCCACCCCTTGTTCCACCTTTATCTTTCGGTGATACACTATCGTTCTATGGGTTAGGCCTAGTTGCAAAGCCCTTGATTCGCCGCCAGTTAGTATCTCAATCAAGAGACGGCCCAAACTATTGGACGGTTACCTTTTCTCCTAGTAGCCGATATAGCACCTTTGTTCGCACGAATAATCAATTTCAGCTTTGCTCTTCAGATTTCAGTTTCTCTAGATCAAGACGTTGACAGGTTCCGAAAATGGAACTATTAAGTTCCAATAACGGAACTAAATCTTTTAGGGCGCGCTTAGATACAGAAAACGGGAGTGGGAATTATCATGGATGCCAAATTTGCAGTCGTTTGCTCATACCTTGGAATATCCGCACGCGATCTCGCTGAGATTGGCAAGTTCTCAGACAGGTTCGCACGCGATCTTCTGGCAGGCCGTAAGCCATTCCCTGAGAGCGTCCAGAGTGAGCTTCAAGAGTTACACCGATACACATCAATGATACATGAAGCGATGTATAAGGATGTAGTGGCTGGCGAACCGACCATTTACATTTATCGTACTATTCATCAGCTACGGCATTCTCCGGTCGCTCGTGTATGGCCTAAACCATATCTCGGCCCATACCGCGTGGCGGCCTACCAAGTTATGGAGAGGTGTATCCGGGAAGGGCACAAAGTCCATCTGGTATTCGCGGAAACGCCTAGGGTGTCAGGTGATTGATATGCATTGACAGACAGCATCATGGAGGGTTGGCATCTTCAAATCGTCTCGACCGCACCATGTCTTGATTTAGGGGTTTCTGAACATTTCTGTTCAAAGAGATTTTCCACCAGCCCCCTTTCCCCTGCTGTAATTTTGGATAAGATGCTGGCATGACCGCATTTATAGCGGGGTGGCCGGTGTCTGGGACTGTGCGTTGCACGGTTCAATCACGTAATTCAGGGGGATAGATACTCATGGCGAAAAATTTCGACCAGGAGGCGTTGGCATATCATCGTATGTCACCTGCCGGGAAACTGGCGGTTGTCGCAACCAAACCGCTGGCGACACAGCGCGATCTCAGCCTGGCCTATTCCCCCGGTGTGGCCGCTGCCTGTCGTGAGATTGAGCGTGACCCGGTTGAGGCCGCCTATCTGACGGCGCGTGCCAATCTGGTGGGCGTGATCACCAATGGGACCGCCGTGCTGGGCCTGGGGGCGATTGGTGCCTTGGCATCCAAGCCGGTGATGGAAGGTAAGGCCGTCCTGTTCAAGAAATTCGCCGGTATCGATGTGTTTGATATCGAGGTCGATGAGACCGATCCGGACAAATTCTGTGCCGTTGTCTCCGCCCTGGAGCCAACCTTTGGCGGCATCAATCTGGAAGACATCAAGGCCCCGGAATGCTTTGAAATCGAGAAGCGCTTGCGCGCGAAGATGAAAATTCCGGTTTTTCATGATGACCAGCATGGGACCGCGATCATTGTCGCTGCGGCGGTTTTGAATGGCTTGGAACTGTTGGGCGAGAAGTTTGAAGATATCAAGATCGTAACGTCTGGCGCGGGGGCTGCGGCGCTGGCCTGTTTGTCGATGTTGGTCGCGATGGGCGCGAAGCGGGAGAATATCTGGGTCACCGATATTGACGGCCTGGTCTATGAAGGCCGGGAGCAGATGGACGAATATAAAGGCATTTATGCCAAACAAACCAATATGCGCACCCTGGATGATGTGATCGACGGGGCGGATGTCTTTCTGGGCCTGTCTGCCCCCAATGTCCTGAAGCCTGAAATGGTCAAGCGCATGGGCAAAGCGCCCATCATCCTGGCGCTGGCCAATCCGAATCCTGAAATCCTGCCCGAAGATGCGATGGAGGCCCGCCCGGATGCCATCGTTGCGACGGGTCGGTCGGATTATCCCAATCAGGTCAATAATGTGCTGTGCTTCCCTTTTATCTTCCGGGGGGCATTGGATGTTGGGGCGACCACGATCAATGAGGAAATGAAGGTTGCTGCGGTCAAAGCCATCGCCGCCCTGGCGCGTCGCGAAGTTTCCGAGGTTGTTGCCAAGGCCTATGGCAGTTCCGGTGGGTTCGGGCGGGATCACCTGATTCCCAAACCGTTTGATCCACGGTTGATTTTGGAAATTGCCCCCGCCGTTGCGCGGGCTGCAATGGAGTCTGGTGTGGCGACACGCCCGATTGAGGATTTCGAAGCCTATAATGCGCGGCTGGAATCTTTCGTCTATCGCTCCGGCACCGTGATGAAGCCGATCATTGATCGTGCGGTCGCGGATCCCCGTCGCGTTGTTTATGCGGAAGGGGAAGAGGAGCGGGTGCTGCGCGCGGTACAGATCGTCGTTGATGACGGTATCGCCCATCCGATCCTGATCGGCCGTCGAAAAGTTATTGAGCAACGGATTGAACGCCTGGGCCTGCGGCTGGTGATTGATCGGGATTTTGAATTATGTGATCCCGAAGATGATCCACGCTATAAGGAATACTGGACATTGTATCATGAGTTGACCGGTCGGCAGGGTGTTTCGCCAGAGCTTGCGCGGGAAGTCGTGCGCACACGGACCACGGTGATCGGGTCGCTAATGGTGCGTCTGGGACAGGCCGATGCGCTGATCTGTGGGACGATGGGACGATTCCGCGATCATCTGAAACATGTCCGCCGTGTGATTGGTGTGCGCAGCGGGGCGCGGGACTTCTCTACCCTAAATATGTTGATCCTGAACAAGGGGATATTTTTCTTCTGCGATACCCATGTCAGTTTCGACCCCACCGTTGAGGAACTGGTCGAAATGGCGATCCTGGCGGCGGAAGAGGTGCGCCGCTTTGGCATCGAGCCGAAGATCGCCATGCTGTCCCATGCTAATTTTGGCAGTTCGGATTCCCCCTCTTCAATTAAAATGCGCCAGGCGGTTGCCATTCTGCAGCGCGAGACCGATTTAGAAGTAGAAGGTGAAATGCATGCCGACACCGCGTTGGATGAAACGCTGCGCGCAACCTTGATGCCGGAAAACAAACTGACCGGCTCGGCGAATTTGATGATTATGCCGACGCTGGATGCGGCGAATATAGCGTATAATGCGGTGAAAATGCTGGGAGACGGGCTGTCCGTTGGGCCGATTATGATTGGATCGGCGCGCCCGGTGCATATTCTGACAACCTCGCTGACAGCGCGGGGCATTGTGAATATGACGGCTGTTGCTGTTGTGGATGCGCAAATGGAAACACGCACCTCGGAAAAGAGGGCCTGAAGTACTGAAACAGGGATTCTGACTTATGTCGGAAGCGGCAGAAAAGACGGATAGCGAAGACGGCGACGCCTTCGACGAACTGTATGGTCTATCAAACGAGACTGTAGAGGCCGTTGAGGCTGCCGTTGATGAAGGCGCACCGCCTGACACCATCCGGGAACTGGTGGTGCCGCTGCATGCTGCGGATTTGGCGGACTTGCTGGAACGCCTGTCCCCGGATGACCGGCTGTCGGTGGTTCATGCGCTGGGCGATGAGCTGGATTCCGATGTTTTCTCCTATATCGATGAATCCGTGCGCGAGGATATCGTCGATGAATTGCCCAATTCCGTGCTGGCAAACATCGTCCGTGATCTGGATTCCGATGACGTCATCGACTTTCTGGAAGATCTGGACGAGGAGGATCAGCGCGAGATCCTCGACACGGTCTCTGCCGAAGACCGGGTCCTCTATGAACAGGGGCTGAGCTATCCGGAGTATTCCGCCGGGCGATTGATGCGGCGGGAAACCGTGACCATCCCCGATTTCTGGACTGTTGGTCAGACCATAGACTTTATGCGGGGTGAAGATACCGACCTGCCCGATGATTTCTATAACATCATTGTCGTCACGCCGTCGCATAAGCCGGTCGCATTGGTACAGCTTTCAAAATTGCTGCGGACCAAGCGGGTGGTGCCCATCTCCGCCATCATGGAAACCGACGTGAAGGTCATGCCTGCGGATATGGATCAGGAAGATATGGCCTTTCTGTTTCGTCAATATGGCCTTGTCGAAGCCCCGGTTGTCGATGCGGACGGGGTCCTGGTCGGGGTCGTTACCATCGATGATATCGTCGATGTCATGGACGAAGAACATGAGGATGACATCCTGAAACTTGGGGGGGTTAGTGAGGATGACTTCTATTCTGACTTCTTCGAAACAACCCGTCTGCGGTTTTCCTGGTTGCTGGTGAATTTAGGGACGGCGATAGTTGCCTCCCTGGTGATCGGGTTGTTTGAAGATGCGCTGGGCAAAATTGTGGCTCTGGCCGTTCTGATGCCCATTGTCGCCTCCATGGGTGGAAATGCGGGGACCCAGACACTGACCGTTGCGGTGCGGGCGTTGGCGACCAATGAATTGACGGCACGCAATGCGGTTCGAATCATGACCAAGGAAGTTCTGGTGGGCTGTGCCAATGGCTTCCTGTTTGCCGCCATTATGGGGGTAATCGCCTGGTTGTGGTTCAGTGATCCTATTCTGGGGGCGGTAATTGCCTTCGCGATGGTACTGAATCTGATCATTGCGGGGTTCAGTGGCGTTCTGATCCCCCTGGTGATCGAACGGATCGGTCAGGACCCCGCTATCGCCTCGACAGTCTTTTTGACGACAATCACGGATGTGGTCGGTTTCTTTGTGTTCTTGGGCCTGGCGACATTGGTTCTTGTCTGATTAGGCACGGCGCTTGCTTTGGCTTTTTGCAGATACATTCTGCAACACAGGGCCGCCACGATGTTACCGACAAACAATTCCAGCATTTACCGGGTCGCTACAGCCTATGAGGCCGCGAAACAGTCACAAACCGTTGCGCCGGATGCCGCCGATCTGGCCCGAGATTTGGGACGGGCGCGGTTCTATGATGCACTGGCAGGGCGGTACGGATTGCCCGGTAATGCCCTGGCCAGTGCGGATGAGGCTGCCCAGGCTTATGGAAACTCTGGGATATCAAACTCGGCGGACCAGAATATTGCGCGACGCTATGATCTCAGCGCCCTGTCGGTGGATGAAATCATCTCCCTTGCAGATGACTTGAAAAATGCGGGGCGGCTGGATCAATCCGACACGGATTTGATGCAGTACAACATGCAGTCGCTGCCTTTTGGGGTGGACAGTGTGTTTTCAACCTCTCCAGTTGCCGCCTTCGCGCGCGCTTTGGGACAGGGCAGCAGCACAGGCAGTCGCACTTTGGACCTGATCCGTCAGCAGGAAGAGCAAATTCAGTATCTCAGCGACAATGACGCGGACCCTCGGGCGCTGCGCGGTGCGAAGGCGGTTCTGGGGCAGTTGCGCTTGTTGCAGGCAGAACAATCCCTCTACGCCCAAATGGATGCCGCGCGGGATAAGGCGGAAGATCGCCAGACCAGTGGTGGCTTTGGTCCCTTTGGCGCCATGATGGATTTAGTGAGCCTGCCCCCATCTACCATCGCCCTTTTCAGCGCTTAGAGCATCATGCGCTCGAATAAAGCTCACACAGGTTGCCCAGACAAGACTACCGCCCAGGATGGGGCCTGAGCGGTAGCGGGGAGGGAATGTGTGAACACATATTGAAGACGTCCACATAAAATAGGTAACACCATTCCCATGTCGGGTGAAGTATAAAATCGCAATGGTCGCATTTTTCTTTTCTCCAAACACCCTATAAGAGTGTCTGGTTGTGAATGGCTTTCTCTTTTGGCCTGGTTTTTACGCACTCACGGGGTGTGTGTCCCATAGAATACCTTGGGGATACCTTGGGCAGGCGTCGCTGGCGGGGCAATGTAGGACGCTGTTGGATCGGATGGCCTGATCAATTCACGGCAGATTTGAGTCTGTCAGTCCTTTTCATCAGGCTTGGCGACTGTGATAAGGACCGATATGAGCTCTGCCTCTGCCCCTCTGAATGATCCCCCGGTTTCAACGGCCGAACCGTCCACCGTGTTATCGGTATTTCTGCTCAGCGGGGGGTTATTCATTTTCACCCTGCAAGATGTCATCGTGCGGACACTCAGCCCCCATTATCCGGTTCATGAACTGATTTTCATGCGGGGGGGATTGGCGATCTGGCTGATGGGGTTTTATGTTTACTGGCGCAATGGCTGGGCTGGATTTCGCATCGTAAGACCTTGGATCATCGTGCTGCGGGGCACCTGCGGCATGACCTGTTTTATGAGCTATTATCTGGCAATGGCAAAGCTGACATTGGCAGCAACCGTGACCATCACCTATTGCAGCCCCATTGTGATCAGCTTGCTATCGGTGTTTCTGTTGGGTGAGGTCGTTGGGTGGCGTCGCTGGGTGGCGATTTTTGTTGGATTTATGGGGGTGATTGTCGTGGTCGGGCCGTCGGGCAATATCCTGGACCCGGCGGCTGGTTTCGCGGTCTTAAGTTGCGTCAGCTATGCCGTCATGGCGATTCTGACCCGGAAGCTGAGTTCGCAAATGTCCGGGGCCAGCATCGCATTCTATCAGATGCTGTCCTTTATCGTCGGCAGTATCCTGTTGGGTTTGTTCCTGGGCGGTGGGGCGTTCTTTGATCCGGCGGATCATCCCAGTATTCAATTCATGCTGCGCCCATGGATTATGCCAGATCTGTCGGATTTTGGTCTGATCGCCTTGACGGCGTTAATCGCATCTTTCGGATTCATCATGTTGACCAGCGCCTATGCCCGAACATCGCCGTCGATTGTCGCGCCTTTTGAATATAGCGGCGTTTTGTGGGGCACATTGGCCGGTTGGATTTTTCTGTCGGAAGTCCCCGGCCATTGGACGATAATTGGGGCCAGTATCATCGTCGGGGCGGGCCTGTATATTCTGTACCGCGAATCCTACCGTGGGAAGAAACCGCGGGCGTTGTTGAACCCGGCCCTGACGCTTCCGGATCCGGTTCAGAAGTCCACTACAGAGTAAGATGGCTGTCGGCCTGATGACCGTGACTGTGAAGAATTATCTGAAGAATCATGATTGACGTTTACGTAAACGTTAACTACGGTGTGTCTTGCTTTTTGAGGGTGGTTTAATCCACCGCAATTCAGACCTGCCACCATTGACCCTTTTGAAGGACCATCGATGCCGGGGAACAAGGTTCATACCATTGCAGACTTGGTGCGGGACTTTGGTGTCACGGCCAGGACCATCCGTTTTTATGAAGCTGAAGGCATGCTGACCCCGGAACGTCAGGGGCAACAGCGCCTGTATCATCCCCGCGACCGCGTTCGTTTGACCTTGATCCTGCGGGGAAAACGGCTGGGTTTTACCCTGGCGGAAATTCGCGAAATCATTGACCTGTATCACGCCGATCCGGGGGAGCTGGGTCAGTTGCAGCACTTCCTCGACAAAATTCAGGAGCGTCGGGACGACCTGGAACAAAAACGCAAAGATATTGAGTTAACCCTGAAAGAATTGGACGAGGTAGACCGGACCTGTCGCCAACGCCTGACAGAATTGGCCCGTGCAGGATCGAAGGAGGCAGCGGAATGACAGCGGTAGATTTTGGATCTGATGCCATTACAGGCCGCAGCACGGTCTACAGCGATGACTGCGATCATATGGGGCATATGAATGTCGCGGCCTATACCCGTAAATTTGACGAGGCGACCTGGGCGTTCTGGAACAGCGTCGGAATGACCTCGACGGTTATGCAGGATCAGCAAATCGGCATTGCAGCCCTGGAATCCCGGCTGACCTATCATCGGGAATTATTTCCGGGGGAAAGCTTCCTGGTGCGCAGTCGCTTCGTTTGGCTGAAGCCGAAAACAGCCCGGTTTCATCATCGCCTCTATGTTTTGATCGATGATGGCCAAGACGGTGTCGAAACATTAGCTGCGACCTGTACCTACACCGTGGCATGCCTGGATCGCGCGGCCCATAAGGCGACACAGTTTCCAGGCTCGGTTGCAGCACGGATCACATCTATCCTGAAACCTTTGCCTGCGGAGGCTGCGGCATGAGTGAATTTCAAGTCCACAACCCAGATTTTGAAAGCCGCACCCGCGCCAGTTTTGCCCGTCAGGGGTTCATGGCGACATTGGGTGCGCAGCTTACCGCTGTCTCCCCAGGTCATGTTGAGATACGGTTGCCATATCGCCCGGAACTGAGCCAGCAGCATGGCTATTTCCATGGCGGCGTGATCGGGACCATGGCCGATAATGCCGGGGGATACTGCGCCTTCACGCTGTTGGCGCAGGAAGATTCCATCCTGACGGTGGAATACAAGATCAACATCGTCTCTCCCGGTAAGGGCGAGTTCCTGATTGCGACGGGGCAGGTGCTAAAGCCCGGCCGCCGCCTGACAGTCTGTGAAGCGCGGATTTATGGAGAGACAGCGGGTAAGCGTAAACTCTGCGCGACGGCCCTGTGCACCTTAATGACAATGGACGGTATGTCCGACGATAAGGCCGCCTGAGAACAAGAGCGGCTTACTGAAACTTAACGTGAGGAAACGAAGCCATGATTTCCAATTCCTATCCGACGCTGGACTTTGATCTGGGCGAAACCGCCGAGATGCTGCGTGACAGCGTCTCCAGCTTTGTGTCTGACGAGCTGGCCCCCCGCGCGGCGGAGATCGACAAGACCGATCAATTCCCAATGGATATGTGGAAGAAATTCGGCGATATGGGGCTGTTGGGCATCACGGTTGAGGAAGAATATGGCGGCGCTGGCATGGGCTATCTGGAACATGCCATCGCGATGGAGGAAATCAGCCGCGCCTCTGCCTCTGTGGGCCTCAGCTATGGCGCCCATTCCAATCTGTGCGTCAATCAGATCCGCCGCAATGGGACGGAAGAGCAGAAACAGCGCTATCTGCCGAAACTGATTTCCGGGGATCATGTCGGGGCCTTGGCGATGTCTGAACCCGGCGCGGGCTCTGACGTTGTGGGCATGAAGCTGCGGGCCGAAAAGAAGGGCGATCGCTATATCCTGAATGGCACCAAGATGTGGATCACCAATGGCCCTGATGCCGATACAATGGTGATCTATGCCAAGACCGACCCAGACGCCGGATCCAAAGGCATCACCGCCTTTCTGGTGCAAAAGGATTTCAAAGGATTCTCCGTCGCGCAAAAGCTGGACAAGCTGGGGATGCGAGGCTCCCATACCGGGGAACTGGTATTCGAAGACTGTGAAGTGCCGGAAGAGAATATTCTGGGCGGCCTGAACAAGGGCGTGAAAGTCCTGATGAGCGGGCTGGATTATGAGCGCGCCGTTCTGGCCGCTGGTCCGTTGGGCATTATGGAGGCCTGTATGGACGTCGTGCTGCCCTATCTGCACGAGCGCAAACAATTCGGTCAGGCCATCGGCGAATTCCAACTGATGCAGGGCAAGCTGGCCGATATGTATACCACGATGAATGCCTGCAAGGCCTATGTCTATGCTGTGGTCAAAGCCTGTGATCGTGGTCAAACAACCCGCAAGGACGCGGCGGGTGCGATTCTGTATGCCGCGGAAAAGGCAACCTGGATGACGCTGGAGGCGATCCAGGTTCTGGGCGGCATGGGCTATATCAATGAAAGTCCGACGGGCCGCCTGCTGCGCGATGCCAAACTGTATGAGATTGGAGCAGGCACCTCAGAAATCCGACGCATGCTGATCGGCCGCGAATTGTTTAACGAGACGGCGTAACCAAAGGAACGCAACGATGACCCAACAGGACCCAATCGTTATTGTCGGTGCCGCGCGCACACCCATGGGCAGCTTTCAGGGCGATTTGAAGGAGGCGACCGCGCCGGCGCTTGGCTCTGTCGCGATCCGTGAGGCGTTGTCGCGCGCCGGTGTGTCGGGCGAGGATGTGGGCGAAGTGATCTTTGGCAATGTGCTGCCCGCCGGTCTGGGTCAGGCCCCGGCGCGTCAGGCGAGCCTGGGGGCGGGCGTGCCCCAATCGGCGGGTTGCACCACGATCAATAAAATGTGCGGGTCTGGCATGAAGGCGACGATGCTGGCCCATGATCTGCTGATCGCCGGCAGTGCCGATGTGATGGTTGCAGGCGGGATGGAGAGCATGACAAACGCGCCCTATCTGTTGCCTAAGGCGCGGGGCGGCATGCGGTTGGGCCATGGTCAGGTGATCGACCATATGTTCCTGGACGGGCTGGAAGATGCCTATGACAAGGGGCGCCTGATGGGGACCTTTGCGGAGGAAACCGCCACCCATTATCAGTTCACGCGCGACGCCCAGGATGCCTTTGCGATTGAAAGCTTAACCCGTGCCCAGAAGGCGCAAGCCGATGGCACATTTGAGGCGGAAATCGCACCGATCACCCTGAAAACCCGAAAAGGCGAGGTGACGGTCAACCTGGATGAACAACCCCGCACTGCCAATCCAGATAAGATCCCGACCCTGAAGCCTGCTTTTGCGAAGGATGGCACGGTGACGCCCGCCAATTCCTCCTCCATTTCCGATGGTGCGGCGGCCCTGGTGCTGATGCGCCGGTCAGAGGCACAGCGTCGTGGCCTGACCCCGCTGGCGGAGATTGTGTCGCATGCGACCCATGCACAGGCCCCCGCCTGGTTCACGACCGCCCCGGTCGAAGCGATCCGCAAATGTCTGGACAAGGCCGGTTGGTCGAAAGACGCGGTGGACCTGTATGAGGTCAATGAGGCTTTCGCGGTTGTGGCCATGGCGGCGATGCATGACCTTGACCTGCCCCGTGATAAGGTGAACATCCATGGGGGTGCCTGTGCGCTTGGTCATCCAATTGGGGCATCTGGCGCGCGTATTCTGGTCACACTGCTGAATGCTTTAAAGACCTATGATTTGCAGACGGGCGTCGCCTCCTTATGTATTGGCGGTGGTGAGGCCACGGCCCTGGCGGTCAAACGCCTGCAGTAAAAGAAAGAGGTTGATTAAATATGCCAACAATCCTGATCACAGGATCCAATCGCGGTATCGGAAAACGCCTGGCGGAACTGTATGATGCCGAGGGATGGACGGTGATTGCCGCCTGTCGCAATCCGAATTCGGCGGATTTGGTGGGGGAGCCTTTGACGCTGGATGTTGCCGATGAAGCATCCGTGGCTGCCGCAGCAAAATCATTGGCGGGACGTCCCATTGACGTGTTGTGGAACAATGCCGGGGTCTATCTGGACAAGGGTCAGATGTTGATGGACCTGTCTGCGCAGGAATGGCTGGAAACATTTCGCATCAATACGATTGCGCCAATCCTGTTATGTCGCGCCCTGTTGGAGAACGTTGCGGCCTCGACCCAGCGCAAACTGGCCTTCACAACCAGCAAGATGGGGTCTGTCGCCCTGAACTCCGGGGGTGCCTATGCCTATCGATCCTCTAAGTCCGCCTTGAATATGGCGGTATCCAGCCTGGCGAAAGAACTGGCCCCGCGTGATATCAGAACCGTGGTGATGCATCCCGGATGGGTGCGCACGGATATGGGAGGGGACGAGGCAGATATCGATACCAACCAGTCCGCCGGTGGCATGAAAGCCGTCGTTGATGGGCTGGGTGCTGGCCAAACAGGTCAATTCTTTAATTATGATGGAAAGGAGCTTCCCTGGTGAATCCAATCAATCGACTGCTGGCGGGATATCGCAGCTATCGGGCGCTGTATCATGAAAAGCGCGGCGACCTGACCCGGCAATTGGCAGAAGAAGGTCAGAAGCCTGAAATTATGGTCATCGCCTGTTCTGACAGCCGCGTTGACCCGGCGATCCTGTTCAATGCGGATCCGGGGGAGATATTCGTGGTGCGCAACGTTGCCGCCCTGGTGCCGCCATACAGTCCGGATTCATCCCATCACGGGACATCGTCGGCGATTGAATTTGCGGTAAAGGATCTGGGTGTTCGGGAAATCGTTATTCTGGGTCATCATCAATGCGGCGGTGTGCAGGCCATGCGCTCCATCCATCAGGGCAATAAACTGGAAGATCGGGAATTTATTGGGGCGTGGATGGCGCTGGCGGAAGATGCCTGCGCCATGCATGGTGCCGATGATCCGGGGTCCGAGGCTGCCGTGGAGATGGCGACGATCAAAACGTCTATCCGTAATTTGAAAGGCTTTCCCTGGATTCAAAGCCGGGTTGATGACGGTTCTTTGCGTCTGCATGGCTGGTGGTTTGATATCAATACCGGCAACATGCTGGCCCATGATCCGAAAACCGGTCAGTTCAGTATCGTCGACAGCGTGCCGGATCTTATGGGCAAATAGAGCCAGCCGGATCAGGCTGACCGAACTGGGAGAAACGACCATGATTTTGACCGAAGAGCAGATGATGATCCGCGAAATGGCGCGGGACTTTGCGACCGAGCAACTGGCGCCTAATTCCGAGGAATGGGATCGTGAATGTCGTTTCCCCAAGGAAGCGATCGACGCGATGGCGCAGCTTGGCATGATGGGCATGATGGTCCCGCCCGAATGGGATGGCGCTGGCACGGACACGGTTTCCTATGCCATGGCACTGGAGGAAATCGCGGCGGGCGATGGGTCTGTATCGACGATTATGAGCGTGCATAACTCTGTCGGCTGCATGCCGGTCCTGCGATATGGCACCGATGAACAGAAAGAACGGTTCCTGAAGCCCTTGGCGCGCGGCGAAATGATCGGTGCCTTTTGTCTGACCGAGGCACATGCCGGGTCCGATGCGTCCGCAATTAAAACCAAGGCACGCAAAGACGGCAATAAATGGGTGATTGATGGGTCTAAACAATTCATCACCAATGGATCGACTGCGGGCGTTGCCCTGGTCTTTGCTGTCACCGATCCGGATGCGGGCAAGCGCGGGATTTCCGCCTTTCTGGTCCCCACCGATACCAAAGGGTATGTCGTAGAGCGGATCGAAAAGAAGATGGGCCTGAATGCATCTGATACCTGTGCCCTGCGGTTTGAAGGGGTAGAGGTGACGCCCGACCTGATGTTGGGCGAAGAAGGACAGGGCTATAAAATCGCGCTGTCCAATCTGGAAGGCGGCCGCATCGGGATTGCCGCCCAGGCCCTGGGCATCGCGCGGGCCGCGCTGGACTATGCCGTCGGCTATGCCAAGGAACGCACCTCTATGGGCCAGCCGATCATGCAGCACCAGGCGGTCGGATTCCGATTGGCCGATGGGGCAACCAAACTGCATGCTGCACGCCAGATGATCCTGCATGCGGCTGCGATGAAGGATGCCGGTCAGCCATGCCTGACCGAAGCCTCTATGGCGAAGCTTTTCGCGACTGAAATGGCAGAAGGCGTGGTTTCTGATGCGCTGCAGACTTTAGGTGGCTATGGCTTCATGAAGGATTTCCCGCTTGAGCGCATGGCGCGCGATGTGCGCGTGACCAAGATTTACGAGGGGACCAGCGATATCCAACGCATGCTGATCGCCCGCTCTCTGGCGGCCTGATTGGGCGATAGGGCGAGCGATGGCACAGCAGACACTGGATTTCTATTTCGACTATTCCTCCCCCTATGGCTATTTCGCATCAGAAATGGTGGAAGCCCTGGCGGAAAAGCATGGTCGTGTTGTGGTTTGGAAACCAATTCTGTTAGGGGCAATCTTTAAGCAGGAAGGGACACAATCCCTGGTTAGCTATCCGATGAAGGGGCCGTATTCCAAATATGATATCGAACGGTGTTCCGGCTTCTACAACATTCCGTTCCATTGGCCGCCGGTTTTCCCCGTCTTGACCGTCAATGCTGCCAGGGCAACGCTGTGGGTTCAGCAGGAATATCCAGAAAAGGCCGTGTCGTTGATTCATGCGGTCTTTCGAAAGGCCTTTGCAGAAGGGACGGATGTGGCCCAGGTCGTCCCTGTATTGGAAGCGGCAGAGTCAGTCGGTTTGAATTCTGATGAAGTGGCGGCTGTTATCCGGTCACAGCCGATGAAAGACCTGTTGAAATCAGAAACACAGGCGGCGATGGACCGGGGTGTATTCGGCTCGCCTTTCTTCTTCATCGATGGAGAGAGATTCTGGGGCGTCGATCGCATGGATATGATGGATGCCTGGATGACACGGGGTGGATGGTAATCTCTAGGGTTACTGCCTGATTGTTTTTATAGGACTTAAAGGACGCAGTATGACCCAATTGACCAGTGCGTATGATCCCAAATCGGAAGAGGCGATTGCCAATACAGCGGCAATGACTGCGCTTGTCGAGGATCTGAAGGCAAAGCTTGCCGCCGTTAAATTGGGGGGTGGGGAGGTCGCGCGGGAGCGTCATTTGTCCCGTGGTAAGCTGTTGCCGCATGATCGGGTGCGCACCTTACTTGACCCTGGATCACCCTTCCTGGAACTGTCGCAATTGGCAGCGTATGGCATGTATGATGACACGATTTCCGGGGCGGGTGTCATAACCGGGATTGGTCGCGTCGCGGGTCAGGAATGCGTTATCGTCGCCAATGATGCGACGGTAAAGGGCGGGACCTATTATCCGCTGACCGTAAAGAAACATGTCCGTGCCCAGGAAATCGCGCAGCAGAATAATCTGCCCTGTATTTATCTGGTCGATTCTGGTGGCGCGAACCTGCCCAACCAAGACGAGGTCTTTCCAGATCGCGATCATTTCGGGCGTATCTTTTACAATCAGGCCAATATGTCCGCCCAAGGCATTGCCCAGATCGCGGTTGTTATGGGGTCCTGTACAGCCGGCGGGGCCTATGTCCCGGCAATGTCTGAAGAAAGCATCATCGTGCGCAATCAGGGCACGATCTTTCTGGGCGGTCCGCCTCTGGTGAAGGCAGCGACCGGTGAAGAGGTTTCTGCGGAGGATCTGGGAGGGGCAGAAGTGCATTCCCGTGTCTCTGGTGTGACCGATCATATTGCAGAAAATGATACCCATGCTCTTTCGATTGCCCGGAAGATCGTTGGCAATCTGAACCGCACAAAGCCCATGGGCGTGAAAACCCTACCGCCGCGCGATCCCGTGCTGAACCCGGATGACCTGTATGGCGTTGTCCCGACCGACCTAAAGAAGCCCTACGATGTGCGTGAAGTGATCGGGCGTATCGTTGATGGATCGGAGTTCGACGAGTTCAAGAAACTCTATGGCACGACCTTGATCTGCGGTTTTGCCCATATCTGGGGCTACCCCGTGGGCATCATTGCCAATAACGGAATCCTGTTTTCAGAATCCGCTCTGAAGGGCGCTCATTTTATTGAACTGTGTTCGCAACGGAACATTCCGCTGGTTTTCCTGCAGAACATCACCGGATTCATGGTCGGGTCCAAATATGAATCTGGCGGCATTGCAAAGGACGGCGCCAAGCTGGTGACCGCCGTTGCCACGACACAGGTTCCAAAATTCACCGTCATTCTGGGCGGCAGTTTTGGGGCAGGGAATTATGGCATGTGCGGGCGGGCCTATTCGCCCAGATTCTTGTGGATGTGGCCCAATGCGCGCATCTCCGTCATGGGGGGTGAACAGGCCGCCAGCGTCTTGGCGACGGTGAAAGAAGACAATATGACCAAGAAAGGCACCTCCTGGTCTGCGGAAGAAAAGGCGGCCTTAATGGACCCGATCCGCCAGCAATATGAGGATCAGGGGCATCCCTACTATGCCTCTGCCCGGTTATGGGACGATGGCATTATCGATCCGAAAGACACACGTATGGTCCTGGGTCTTGGCCTATCGGCGGCGATGAATGCGCCCATTGAGCCGACACGCTTTGGCCTGTTCCGGATGTAGGAGAGACCCGATGCCTGATCAGAAATTCACAATCCTAAGGGACGGTCCGGTCGCGCATCTGCGACTGACCAACCCTGATCGACATAATGCCTTTGATGATGCCTTGATTCTGGGCCTGACCGAGGCTTTTACAACGCTAGGAGAAGACTCCGATATCCGTGTTATCATTCTAGAGGCGGAGGGGAAGAGCTTTTCTGCCGGGGCAGATCTGACTTGGATGCAGCGTGTCGCGGGCTATTCTTTCGACGAGAATCTGGCCGATGCGGGGGGCTTGGCTGAAATGCTGCGGGTCATCAATTTCCTGCCCAAGCCTGTGATTGCCCGGGTGCAGGGTGCGGCCTTTGGCGGTGGCGTTGGACTGGTCGCCTGCTGCGACATCGCCATCGGATCGACCCGCGCCAGTTTCTGCCTGTCGGAAGTGAAACTGGGCATTATTCCGTCTGCCATCAGCCCCTATGTGGTCGATGCAATTGGCGCGCGCGCCGCCCGGCGGTATTTCCAAACAGCGGAACGGTTTGACGCACCAACAGCCCTGCGCTTTGGCTTGCTGCATGACGTGGTTGAGGAAGACGCCTTGGATACCGCCGTTGATGCGGTGGTTCAGTCAATTTTGGCCGTCGGGCCTATCGCCGCGCGGGAAGCAAAAGATCTTGTTTTTTCCGTTGATCGCCCAATCACCGCAGAGGTGATCGAAGATACTGTTCACCGCATCGCCCGCCTGCGCGCCACACCGGAAGCGAAGGAAGGCATGGCCGCTTTTTTTGAGAAACGGAGTCCCGCATGGAAAAAGTAGATGTTTTTGCAACGGTAGAGCGGGAACGCGCCAGTTTCCTGGCGCAGGAGTCTCACAGCCTGGGTCTGCCCAGCCTGTTCTATGGCTCCCTGCGCGCATCGGCTGTGTTTGAGATTGTCGTTGGGCGATCAATGGACAGTGCGGATATTCAGCCCGTCACCCTGCCCAATCATGAATTGGCCCGGATCATTGCCGGGGATGGATTTCCAGGCATTTTCCCGACACAGGAAGACACCCTTCTGGACTGTCTGTTGATCCGGGATTTGTCAGCGCAAGAAGCCCTGCGTGTCGCCTGGTATGAATGGGACGAATACAAGCTGGGCCGATTCACACTGTCCGATGGTCAACAGGCTCAGGCCTTCGTGCCCGATGTCGAGGCGATCCATCGGCTGCATGGATCCATCGATTTCCAGCCCTGGTCCTTTGAGGATTGGCGCGATCAACATTTGCAGGATGCCATTCCCAATGCTCAGCAATGGATGGCAGAAATGCCGGATGTAACCCGTCACCTGGCCGCGGCGGAATGATGCTTTTAAAGGGATACTGGGATGTTTAAGCGGATACTAATCGCTAATCGGGGTGAAATCGCCTGTCGGGTCATCGCAACGGCCCGCCGATTGGGGGTGGAGACGGTCGCGGTCTATTCCGACGCCGATGCCGATGCGCTGCATGTGGCATTGGCGGATCAGGCGGTTCATATCGGCCCCGCCCCGGCGCGGGAAAGTTACTTGCTGGGTGATGTCATTCTCAAAGCTGCTAAGGATACAGGGGCGGAGGCGATCCATCCTGGCTATGGATTCCTGTCCGAGAATGCGGATTTTGCTGAAGCCTGCGAAAAGGCTGGCATTGTCTTCATTGGCCCACCTGCCAGTGCAATCCGGGCCATGGGGTCGAAATCAGAGGCTAAAGCCCTGATGGACAAGGCGGGCGTCCCGCTGACGCCTGGCTATCATGGGGCCAATCAGGATCCGGATCATTTGCAGATGGAAGCCGACGGGATTGGCTATCCTGTCCTGATCAAGGCGTCCGCCGGGGGTGGGGGAAAAGGCATGCGCCTTGTGGAGCAATCGGCGGATTTTCAGGAAGCGCTGGCATCGTGCAAACGAGAGGCCGCATCCAGCTTTGGCGATGATCGGGTTCTGGTAGAGCGTTTCGTGACCCGCCCCCGCCATATTGAAATGCAGGTTTTCGCGGATAGTCATGGTAATGCCGTGCATCTTTTCGAGCGGGATTGTTCCATCCAGCGCCGCCATCAAAAGGTCGTGGAGGAAGCAACCGCGCCCGGTATGCCTGAAGACCTGCGCGCTAAGATGGGTGATGCGGCCGTTGCGGCTGCCAAAGCCGTCGGTTACCAGGGGGCCGGGACAGTCGAATTCATTGCCGAGACAAAAGCCGATGGCACGCCCGGTGATTTCTTCTTCATGGAGATGAATACCCGCCTGCAGGTTGAACATCCGGTGACGGAGGCTGTGACCGGCCAGGATCTGGTGGAATGGCAATTGCGCGTCGCGTCGGGGGAAAGACTGCCGATGGAACAGGCAGAGATTTTTGCCTTTGGCCATGCTGTTGAAGTCCGACTGTATGCGGAAGATCCCGATGGCGGCTTCCTGCCCTCCATTGGCACCCTGACCCATTTGCGGTTCCCAGCGGAATCAGACGGCGTGCGTATTGATACCGGCGTGCGCGAAGGGGATGCCATTTCCCCTTACTATGATCCGATGATCGCAAAGGTGATCGCCCAGGGGGATGATCGCGATCAGGCCATCGCAACTCTTATTCAGGCGCTGCGGGACACAGAGGTCGCGGGGATTTCCACCAATCGTGATTTTCTAATCCGGGTTCTCTCTCATCCAGATTTCAAATCCGGGATGCTGGATACTGGGTTCATCGCGGCAAAGGAAGATGTGTTGTTGCCCGGCAAGGCGCGCGCCTCGGTGACCGCCTTGACCCTTGCCAGCCTGTTGGCGCTCGACAAGCACGCAAAAATGGCGCGCAAGATTGCTGTGGCCGGATCAGATTCCCATAGTCCCTGGGCACGTACCAATGGATGGCGCCTCAGTGACGCTGCGGCCGTGGATTTGATCTTCCAGGATGTGGAGGGCACTTGCCAAATTGCAGCAATCTATCAAGACGGCGCCTGGCAGATTGATCTGGCGTCGGGGGACACTCATTCTGCGGTTCTGATGGACCGGACAGATGATCGGCTCATCGGGCGCATTGACGGGATTCGCTATGATATCGGATATACTCAGACCGGGGATCGCATCACGCTGTTCCTGGGCGATCAAACGATCAGCCTGGTTCAGGTGGACCCCTTTGCGATGGCTGCGGGGACAGACCAGTTGGATCATGCCCTGACCGCACCAATGCCCGGCAAGGTCACCGCCGTCTTTGTTTCGGTCGGGGAGACCGTGGCGGCCGGACAATCGCTGATGATTCTGGAAGCGATGAAAATGGAACATACCATCAAGGCCCCCGCAGAAGGGATCGTCGCAACGCTTCCCTTCGCGGTCGGAGAGCAGGTGCCAGACAGCGCGGTGCTGATTACATTTGAGGAGCCGGAGACAGCGCCATGACGGATCGCTTTCGAATCGTCGAAATGGGCCCCCGGGATGGGCTGCAGAATGAAAAGGCGGAGGTTTCGACAGAAGATAAAATTCACTTGATCCATCTGCTGAACCAGACTGGATTGCCAGCAATTGAGGTTGGCAGTTTTGTCTCCCCGAAATGGGTGCCGAAAATGGCAGATTCGGGGCAGGTGTTTGACCGCATTGAAAAGTTGCCTGGCGTTTCCTATCCAATGCTGACCCCGAATATGAAAGGGTTGGGGGCCGCGCTTGACCATGGTGTGCAAGAGGTCGCCGTCTTTGCCGCTGCGTCTGAGAGTTTTTCACAGCGCAATATCAATTGTTCCATCGCAGAGTCGATTGATCGTTTCGCTGCCGTTTGTGAGGGGGCGCTTTCTGCGGGCCTTAAAGTGCGCGGCTATATCTCTTGCGTTCTGGGCTGTCCCTATGAGGGAAAGATCGCCCCGGACGCCGTTGCTGCTGTTGCGGAAAGACTTGTTCAACTCGGTTGTTATGAAGTTTCTCTGGGGGATACGATAGGGACCGGCACGCCGGTGGAAACCAGGGCGTTGATCCAGGCCGTCTCACAAAAGGTACCGATGGCCCAGATCGCCGGCCACTTCCACGACACCTATGGTCAGGCTTTGGCCAATATCTGGGCTGCTTTGGCGTGTGGGATTCGGACTTTTGACTCCTCAGTCGGGGGATTGGGGGGATGTCCCTACGCCAAGGGGGCGACTGGCAATGTCGCGACAGAAGATGTGGTCTACAGCTTCATGCAAAGTGGGATTGAGACCGGTATTGATATGGAGCGTTTGCTGGATGCGGTTCAGTTTTCCGCTAAAATGGTGCGACGTGATGTGTCTTCCCGGGTTGGGCGTGCCTTGCTGACAAAACGCGCTGGTTAGCGTCTGACAGACCTTGTAACTGATCCTGATCTGTCGCTAGATTTTGAGCCGCACCGCAGTGTCGATGGGGCCTGCGGGCAGGGTGGCCTGTGGCAACGGATGCGTCTCTTGAGCAAAGTTTGCGCATCGGTAAGGGAATGTCTGCGTGGATCGTGACTTTTCAAATCTTACCATAAGCATCATTGATAACAGCCCGCGCATTCGGAAAACTGTGCGGCGTTTCTTGCGGTCCTTTGGGGTTCCGGACGGGCCGGACTTTTCAGATGGAACTTCCGCCTTGGCTCAGTTCCGCCATACGCTGCCGGATATAGTGATCCTGGATGTGGATGTGACGCCAACCGATGGGATTGAAATTACAATGTTCATTCGTCAATCCCTGCACAGCGGCAATCCCTATCTTCCGATCATTATGATGGTTGGAAATTCGGACCCCAGGCGCGTCGTGGAAGCCCGGGATGCAGGGGCGACTGAAATCATTGCAAAGCCGCTCTCTGCCCCCTCTCTGTATGGGCGTATCACCCAGGTGCTTGACCATCCGCGCCGTTACATTCGCACAACAAGCTATTTCGGGCCGGATCGACGCCGCCGCAATACGCTCTGGGTCGGCAGAGAGCGCCGCGTCACTGACTACGATTCCTATGCGTCGATGTTTATTGATGTTCAATGAGGCTCTGAAAGTCGGGGGCGTGCGTGCAGGGTTGGTTCCCCTTCCAGAATCTCATAGCCTTTGTGTCTGTCGTATTATTGGTGAGAGACAAACCCCATGGCCCTGAATATCCGAAAACTCTGTGTCGGAGCGGACAGTATCGAGGATCTGCAACACTGGCAGACCGGTCGGCTGCGCCTGAATGGCGGCAAGATCTGGCACACCACCCGCACCTGGCCCAGACGGTTTGAGGAGATATTGCAGGGAGGGGGGTCACTTTACTGGATCATCAAGGGGCAGATGGCGGTGCGCCAAGGCATACTCGGTTTTGAGCCGGAACCTCAGGACGATGATCCGGATTCGCGCCCTTATTGTCGGATTATACTCTCCCCAGAATTGGTGCCGACGGATCCCTGGCCGCATCGCCCGTTTCAGGGATGGCGGTATCTAAAGGCGGATGACGCGCCGCCAGATTTAAAAGCCGGGACTGAAAATGATGCGTTGCCAGCCTCTCTCGCAGCGGAACTGCGGGCTTTGGGGGCGTGGTAAAGCGCGGCAATCCGGGGTCTCGAAAAAAATTGAAAAAAACCGACTTATTTTCGTAATTTTTGCTTGCACGGGTCGGCGCTGGGGCCTATACCCCGTCCGTCAGCGAGACAGCGGGGTCCAACCCGGTGGCCACACTGACCCGGCGCTTCAGTCTCTCGACTTTAACCGTCGATTTTGATTGAAGCGTAGCAGATCAAAGATTAAGCTGAAATCTTGCGCCAACCCGAATCGGGTGGGTGAGGGAAAATTCGGCCTCTTTTTTGGCGACTGTGTCGGAATGAGTACCGAGTTTTGTTATTTGACATTGTTGATATCTGGAAGGGATACGCGGTTGGCGGTGGTCTTTATGGCTGCGGTTGATTGTGTATCTTGATGAATAGTCAAGTTACGTTTGAGCTGCTTTTCTGGTGCTTTAGGGTGCTGGTTGGGTGGTGAGATTGGATCAATGAGAATACCCTTTGAGCTTAGGTGGATGTGCTTAGATGATATCTGGGCGCGTTATCAGCCATGTCTCCCCCCGGGGATGTGGTATGAACCTAAGAGTTTGATCCTGGCTCAGAACGAACGCTGGCGGCAGGCTTAACACATGCAAGTCGCGGGAGAAGGTTCCTTCGGGAACTGGGCACCGGCGCACGGGTGAGTAACGCGTGGGAACGTACCCTTCGGCGGGGGACAACAGCTGGAAACGGCTGCTAATACCGCATACGCTCTATGGAGGAAAGGCTTCGGCCACCGAGGGATCGGCCCGCGTTAGATTAGGTAGTTGGTGAGGTAATGGCTCACCAAGCCTACGATCTATAGCTGGTCTGAGAGGAT